>NZ_JARAMM010000001.1:0-570316 GCF_028807335.1 Sulfitobacter sp. PR48
CAAGGCTTGTGGCTGGCGTCGTGGAAGAACGATTTCGTTGTTTCGGGGGGAGCGGGTGCAGGAACGTGCTTTTTCAGCAGCCTCGGGCCGGTACGATGTATCGGCCCCTTTTTTTTCATGCCTCTGCTCAAGGAGCGCGGCTTTCAAACCATGCGCCGCGCGCGGTGCAAGCTGCAGCTGCCACATTCAACAAAAGGGCCGGCACGTTTCCGCACCGGCCCCTTCCCTGATGTCGGAAGCGATCAGTTCAGCGCTTCATCCGTGATCGCATGGGTCCAGGCGCCTTCCGGCTCCTTCGTGATCGCCGGATTCTCCTCGCTTACCGCGGAGAGCAGCGTGTTGACCGTCTGCGCATAATCCGCCTCGTCCAGGGTGCCATTGCTGCCAGCCGTCAGCTTGGCCACTTCACCGACCATGTAAAGCTGATGATCCAGCTCCTGTGCGCCCGAGGCATCGTTTTCGATCACGATCTCGGCGGCTTCCTCCTGGTGCTCCTCGGCGTATTTCCAGCCTTTCATGGACGCGCGGACAAAGCG
The DNA here is from genome assembly GCF_028807335.1 of Sulfitobacter sp. PR48. Classification (NCBI taxonomy): domain Bacteria; kingdom Pseudomonadati; phylum Pseudomonadota; class Alphaproteobacteria; order Rhodobacterales; family Roseobacteraceae; genus Sulfitobacter; species Sulfitobacter sp. PR48. Next base: position 537 of record NZ_JARAMM010000001.1, read on the forward strand.
GACCATCTTGTCCTTGAAGGCCGGGTCCTCCAGGTCATCCTCAAGCACGTAAAGCCCGTCTTCCAGCATGCCGAACCCCATGTCGAGGTAGTTGAACGTCACCAGCTCCTCCGGGGTGATCCCGGCCTGCAGGATCTGGCGGTACTCGTTGTAAGTCATGGTGGAAATGCAATCCGCCTGCCCCTGGATCAGGGGATCGGCCGAGAAGGCCTGCTTGAGAACGGTTACCCCGTTGTCGTCCGCCCCGTCGGTTTCCAGACCCAGCGAAGCCATCCAGGCATAGAAGGGATATTCGTTGCCATAGAACCAGACACCCATGGTGCGCCCGGCGAAATCATCGGTGCTTTCCACACCGGTGGATTTCAGGCAGTTGACCTGCAGACCGCCGGTCTTGAAGGGCTGCGCGATGTTGACCAGCGGCACGCCACGTTCCCGCGCGGCCAGACCCGCCGCCATCCAGGTCACGATCACATCGGCACCACCGCCGACAATCACCTGCTCGGGCGCGATATCCGGGCCGCCCGGCTTGATCGTGACGTTCAGCCCCTCTTCCTCGTAGAACCCCTTGTCCTTGGCCACGTAATAGCCCGCAAACTGCGCCTGGGTGACCCATTTCAGCTGCAGGGTCAGATCATCTGCCGCCTGCGCCATCGTGCCCCAGAGGCCCAGCGCCGCACCGGCTGCAATCTTGGTCATGTTTTTCATCTTTTTACTCCCGTTGGTTGCTTTTCTTGGTTAATTCCGCTGGCTCGGATGCCAGAACGTCACGCGCTGTTCGACCAGCGCCATCACCCCGTAAAAGGCCGATCCGGCCAGCGCCGCGACAAAGATTTCTGCCCATACTAGGTCCAGCGTCAACTGCCCCACGGATGTGGAGATGCGAAACCCCATCCCGACGATGGGCGAGCCGAAAAATTCGGCAACGATCGCGCCGATCAGCGCCAGCGTCGTCCCGATCTTGAGACCGTTGAAAATGAACGGCATCGCCGCAGGCAGCCGCAGTTTCAGCAAGGTGCGCCAATAGCCCGCCGCATAGGTGCGCATCAGGTCCTTCTGCATGGCATCCGCCGCCTGCAACCCCTGCACCGTGTTCACCAGCATCGGAAAGAACACCATGACCACCACCACCGCCGCCTTGGACTGCCAGTCAAAGCCGAACCACATCACCAGGATCGGTGCCATGCCGATCACCGGCAAGGCCGCCACGAAGTTCCCCACAGGCAAGAGGCCCCGCTGCAGGAACGGGAACCTGTCGACCGCCACAGCTATCAGGAAAGCCGCGCCGCAGCCGATCACATAACCCGACAAGGCCCCCTTCAGCACGGTCTGGGCAAAATCCGCCCAAAGCAGATCCGCCGAGCTCCCGATGCGCGCCGCAATCGCCGTGGGGGCAGGCAGCAAGACCTGGTTGATCTCGAACCCGCGCACCACACCTTCCCAGACCGCCAGCAGCGTCAGGCCAAAGATGACCGGCGCCGCGAAAGACGACAACCAGGTCACCGGCTGGCGCGCCAGCCAGACATTCAGCAGCCATCCCAGCGCCCAGGCGGCAAGGGCAAAGACAATCCAGCCCATCAGCTCATCCCCATCCGGCGCAGCATGACGCGCTGCAACAATCCGATGATGCCCACAAGGCAGGCCGCCAACACCGCCGCCATCACCAGCGCCGACCAGATCTGCACCGTCTGCCCGTAATAGCTGCCCGCCAGCAGCCGCGCCCCCAGACCCGCAACCGCACCGGTCGGCAGTTCACCCACAATCGCCCCCACGAGGGAAGCCGCCATGGCGATCTTCAGCGAGGTGAAGAGATAGGGCATCGAAGAGGGCAACCGCAGCTTCCAGAAAGTCTGCCCCCGGCTGGCATGCCAGGTCCTCATCTGGTCCAGCTGCATCGCCTCAGGGCTGCGCAACCCCTTCACCATGCCCACTACAACCGGAAAGAACGACAGATACATGCTGATCATCGCCTTGGGCAGCAGCCCGGAAATCCCCACCGCATTCAGCACCACGATGATCATCGGCGCAATCGCCAGAATGGGGATGGTCTGGCTTGCGATCACCCAGGGCATGACGGACATGTCCATCGTCCTGTTGTAGACAATCCCGACCGCGAGCAAGATGCCCAGCCCGGTGCCCAGCACAAAGCCAAGCAGGGTGGCGCTCAGCGTGACACCGGCATGATAGATCAGCGACCGTTTCGAGGTCACGGCCTTCTGCGCCGTGGTCTCCCAGACTTCCCGCGCCACCTGATGCGGCGCCGGCAGTTTCGGCTTCTTCTGCGACCAGGTATCAGCCACCACCTGCGAAAAGGACAAGCTCTCGCCCGCCCGCTGCGCCTTGTTGTAGGCCCAGGGCGCATTCAGCCAGACCGCCGCCGCATACCAGAACACCAGCAGGAACCCGACAACAGTCAACACGGGCACGACCGACCGCCTCATGCGATACCCCCCGCTTCATTGTTCCTCAAATACACCTGCGCCCCGGCCAGCCGCAGATGGTGTCTTTTGTGTATTTTAAGAACAATGAAAGGATTTGGTTGTTTTCTGCAGCGGCGGTACAGGCTGGTGAGCCGATGGCCGTGAACGATGAAGGGGGACCTCTCCTCCCCACACAAACGGCGGAGCGGACCCGGAGCGTCGTGGCAAGTTGCGGCGCACCGGGCCGCTTGACCGTCACCACACATCGCGTAGTCACACATCGCCATGCCCCGCCCGCAGACCTTCACGCACCCGGTGCGCCACTTCCAGAAACTCCGGCGTTTCGCGAATGTCCAGCGGCCGTTCCCGCGGCAGCGGGCTGTCGATCACATCGGTGATCCGCCCCGGACGCGGCGACATCACCACGATCCTGGTGCTCAGATAGACGGCCTCGGGGATCGAATGGGTGACAAAGGCAATCGTCTTGCCGGTCCGGTCCCAAAGCTTCAGCAGCTGTTCGTTCAGATGGTCGCGCACGATCTCGTCCAGCGCGCCAAAGGGTTCGTCCATCAGCAGGATATCCGCATCGAACCCCAGCGCCCGCGCAATGCTGGCGCGTTGCTGCATCCCGCCCGACAATTGCCAGGGGAATTTCTTTTCAAACCCGCTCAGCTCCACCAGGTCCAGCACCCGCGCCAAGCGCGCGTCCTGCTCGGCCTTGGCAATGCCCATGATCTCCAGCGGCAGCCGGATGTTGCCGCCAATCGTCCGCCAGGGATAAAGCCCCGCCGCCTGGAACACATAGCCATAGGCCCGCGACCTGCGCGCCTCCTCCGGCGTCATGCCGTTCACGGTGACCGTGCCGCCCGTGGGCTGCTCAAGGTCGGCCATGCAGCGCAGGAACGTGGTCTTGCCACAGCCAGAGGGGCCGATGAAGGACACAAAGTCGCCCTTCCCGATGTCCAGGCTGACCCCCTTCAGGGCATGCACCGGCCCGTCATTGGTCTGGAACGTCAGGTCGAGGTCCCGGGCGGAGATGACAGGCTCCGCGGCGACAGAACCATGGTGTTCAGCAGGCATCGCAGACCCCACGTCGTCAAATCCCCGCCGGAATGTTCAACGGATCGCGCTTGATCATCTTGGGGCTGGTCAGCGCCTTCCATTTCGACAGCGCCACATTGGCACTGGGGAAGGCAGGGCGCGGAATGAACTTGCCCCGGCCCGGCTGCGGCTGGCTGTTCTGCCCCCAGGCCCAGATCACCTCGCCCCGGCTCAGCGTATAGCGGCTGTTTGCCGTCACCTCGAAGCCCTCGAAGACATTGTAATCCAGCACCGAATGATGGTTCGCAGGTGAAATCGTCTTGGTGATCTTCGGGTCCCAGACCACGATATCCGCATCCGCCCCTTCCACAATCGCCCCCTTGCGCGGGTAGATGTTGAGGATCTTGGCCACATTGGTCGAGGTCGCCGCGACAAATTCGTTCGGCGTCAGCCGCCCGGTCTCCACCCCTTCGGTCCAGAGCACGCTCAGACGTTCCTCCAGCCCGTTCGACCCGTTGGGAATGATCCTGAAATCATCCTTGCCCGCACGCTTCTGCGCGGTGGAAAAGGCTGCATGGTCCGTCGCCACCACCTGCAGCGACCCCGCCTGCAACCCGGCCCAGAGACTGTCCTGATGGTCCTTGCTGCGGAACGGCGGCGACATCACCCGGCGCGCGGCATGGTCCCAGTCCTTGTTGAAATACTCAGACTCGTCCAGCGTCAGGAACTGGATCAGCGGCTCGCCGTAAACCCGCATCCCCTTTTGCCGCGCCCGGCGGATCGCCTCGTGGGTCTGTTCGCAGGAGACATGCACGATGTACAAAGGCACGCCGGCGGTATCGGCGATGGTGATCGCGCGGTTCGCGGCCTCCCCCTCCAGCTCCGGCGGGCGGGAATAGGCATGGCCCTCCGGCCCGGTGATGCCTTGATCGAAATACTTCTGTTGCAGCTCGGCCACCAGGTCGCCGTTTTCCGCATGGACCATCGGCAGCGCGCCCAGCTCCGCACAGCGCTTGAAGGAGGCGAACATCTCGTCGTCCTCGATCATCAGCGCGCCCTTGTAGGCCATGAAGTGCTTGAAGGAGTTCACACCCATCTCCACGGCGTCCTTCATCTCGTTGAAGACATTCTCGTCCCAGCCGGTAATCGCCATGTGATAGCCGACATCCGAACAGATCTGCGGTGCCGACTTGCGGTGCCATTCGTTGATCGCGTTCCTGATGCTGCCATCCGCGCCCGGCAGGCAGAAATCGACGATCATCGTGGTCCCGCCACAGGCCGCAGCCCAGGTGCCGCTCTCGAAGGTCTCGGCGGCGGTGGTGCCCATGAAGGGCATTTCCAGATGGGTATGCGGGTCGATCCCGCCGGGGATGACATAGGCGCCTTCGGCGTCGATATATTCGTCGCCTTTCAGGTCCTCACCAATGCGGACGATCTTCTCGCCCTCGATCAGCACATCCGCTTTCCACGTCCGGTCCGCCGTACAGACCATGCCGCCCTTGATCACCTTGCTCATCACTTCTCTCCCGTCTTCCATTCTTTTTGGCCTTAAATATGCCCGGGGGGCAGCCGAAGGCTGCGGGGGCAGCGCCCCCTGGCTCAGACCGATCCGAAACACCCCAGCGCAGGCCCGTGCACGCCGATGTCCAGCGGCCCGAAATCACTCTCCACGCAGAGCGAGAAATATCCGGCCCTGGGCAGATAGACGACCCGGTAAGTGCCATCGCCGCGGCTGACGGACCAGCAGCACTGGGTGATCCCGCCCGAAAAATTGACCGTCACTTCACGCGGGGCGCGTCTGCGGCTTTCAAAATCCCGTGCTGTGCGCCGTGTCACCTGGTCTGTACTGGCCAGCGCCTCTGCCACTTCGCTGTCGAGCATCATGTCAATCCTCCGAGCGAGTGAAAGCCTCTTAGCAATCATGTGCAACCCCGGAATTTTGGAAAATTCCGGCCCGATTTTTTCCAAAAAATCGGCACCCGCCTCAACCAACGACCTCCGCTGTCTCCACCACTGCATGCAACAGCACATCGGCACCCGCCATCGCCCAGTCCTTCGAAATCTCTTCCGCCTCGTTGTGGCTCAGCCCGTCCACGCAGGGGCACATCACCATTGCCGTGGGGGCCACCCGGTTGATCCAGCAGGCATCATGCCCCGCCCCTGAAATCAGGTCCATATGGCTGTACCCCAGACGCTCCGCCGCAGCGCGTACCGCCGCCACGCAGCCCGCGTCAAAGGCCACCGGATCGAAGCCGCCCACCTTCTCGAAGGCGACCTCCAGCCCCATGTCATCGGCGATCTTCTGGCCCTCGACCCGCAGCCGCGCCTCCATGTCCTCGATCACGCTCAGCTCGGGTGACCGGAAATCGACGGTAAAGACCACCTTGCCCGGGATCACATTGCGCGAATTGGGATAGACATCAATATGGCCCGCCGCCCCCACCGCATGCGGCTTGTGCGACCAGGCGATCTCGTCCACCTTCTCCAGGATCCGCGCCATGCCCAGCCCCGCATTGCGGCGCATCGGCATGGGGGTGGACCCTGTGTGGCTGTCCTTGCCGGTGACCGTCACCTGGGTCCAGCTCAACCCCTGGCCGTGGGTCACCACGCCGATATCCCTGCCCTCGATCTCCAGGATCGGGCCCTGCTCGATGTGCAGCTCGAAGAACGCATGCATCTTCCGCGCGCCGACTTCCTCTTCGCCGCGCCAGCCGATCCGCTTGAGCTCATCGCCAAAGGTCTTGCCCGCCGCATCGACCCGCGCATAGGCCCAGTCCTGCGTGTGAATGCCCGCGAAGACCCCGGACGACAGCATCGCAGGGGCATAGCGCGTGCCCTCCTCGTTGGTGAAATTGGTCACAACGATGGGATGCTTCGTCTTGATCCCCAGATCGTTCAGCGTGCGGATGATCTCCAGCCCGCCCAGCACCCCCAGCACGCCGTCATATTTGCCGCCCGTCGGCTGGGTATCCAGATGCGAGCCCACATAGACCGGCAGCGCCTCGGGGTCCGTCCCCTCGCGGCGTGCGAACATGTTGCCCATCTGGTCCAGCCCCATGGCACAACCCGCATCCTCGCACCATTTCTGGAACAGCGCGCGGCCCTCGGCATCCTCGTCCGTCAGGGTCTGGCGGTTGTTGCCGCCCGCAACCCCCGGCCCGATCTTTGCCATCTCCATCAGGCTGTCCCACAGGCGGTCCGGGTTGATCTTCAGGTTCTCACCGGGTGCAGGCATCTGCTGGCTCCTCAAAGGCTGGCGGATTAAATTTTACCATTTGGTAAAGGCACGATTGCGATTACACTGGCATCTGTCAAGAACTGCTTTTAGCATCGCAGGGACCCATCGGGGCGACTGCCTCATTTCTCAGCACCCTGCCGGAGACGCCCTTGCCAGACGGCGCGCCCAAGAAAACAAGCCGCATCCAGAAGCGCAACCGCAGGCTGATCCTGGAGGCCGCGCTCGACGTGTTTTCGCGCCATGGCTATCGCGGGGCCACGCTGGACCAGATTGCGGCAGAGGCCGGGCTGAGCAAGCCCAATATCCTCTATTATTTCGATGGCAAGGAAGACATCCATGTCACCCTGCTCAGCCGCTTGATGGACACCTGGCTTGACCCGCTGGTGGCGATGAGCCCCCAGGGTGAGCCTGTCGCCGAAATCCTGTCCTACGTGCAGCGCAAGCTCAACATGGCCCGCGACCTGCCCCGCGAAAGCCGGCTTTTCGCCAATGAGATCCTGCAGGGCGCACCGCGCATCGCGCCGGAGCTGACCGGGCATCTCAAACCGCTGTTCGACGAAAAATGCGCGCTGATCGCCGAATGGATCGCCCAGGGCAGGCTGCCGCCCCTCGATCCGCAACATCTGATCTTTTCGATCTGGTCCACCACCCAGCATTACGCCGATTTCGAAAGCCAGGTCAGGATCCTGATGGGCCCCGAGGAAGACCCGCATGCCCGTGCCTCCGCCCATCTGCGCCGCATGTTCGAAGCGATGCTCAGGGTCTGAGAGGCCCGGAACCTGCTGCCGTTTCCCGGTGGCCCCCGGCCGCAGGCGCGGCATCGCGGCCAGGTGCAAAGGGGCCTTTACCCTTCCTTCACGATTGCGCTGCAAACTGCTCCCTGGGCGAGAAGCCCAATTTCACATGATCGGAGCAGAGATGAGTGTTCTACTTTTGACCAATCCATTCGCGGTGCATGGCACGGCCACGGCCGGGCAAAGTGCTGCACAGGGCACCGATGGCGGCGTCACCGCGACATCAAGCGCGGCCAGGATCGCGCCCACCAGCCGCCCCGCCGATACGCACCGGCAGGGGTCCTCGACCTCTCATTCCGGCACGGGTGCCGGTGCGGGCGGTGAGGCGGCGCAGCGCCCCGCGCTTACACGTCGCCCGGCGGATGCCACGCCCAATTCCATCCTGGCCGCGCAGATCGAAAACCTGATGCCGACCCTGGCAGAGATTTCCAGAACCATGCCGGATCCTTTGCCGACCTCGCCCTTCCTGAAAGGGGCCGGCCAGGCCTGAGCCCTGACCGCCGCGACCGTTATTCAGCGGCAGTTGCCGACGGGTTGTTCGGATGCGTTGTCCAGTTGGCATAATCCGGCTGTACCACCTTTCCGGTGCGCGGATCCGTGGTGCCCGGTGCCATCGCCTCCATCGTGATGCAATTCTCCACCGGGCAGACATTGACGCACAGGTTGCAGGCGACGCATTCCGCGTCGATCACACTGAAGGTCCGGTTCTCTGACATGGCGATGGCCTGATGGCTGGTATCCTCGCAGGCGGCAAAGCAGCGGCCGCAGGAAATGCACAGGTCCTGGTCGATCTTGGCCTTGGCGATGTAATTCAGGTTCAGCTGGTTCCAGTCGGTGACATTCGGCACCGCCGCGCCCTTGAAATCGTCAATGCTGGTATGGCCCTTGCTGTCCATCCAGTCGGACAGGCCGCTGATCATCTCCTGCACGATCTTGAAACCATAGGTCATCGCAGCGGTGCAGACCTGCACATTGCCACAGCCCAGCGTGATGAACTCTGCCGCGTCGCGCCAGGTTGTGACCCCGCCGATCCCCGAGATGGGGATGCCCCGTGTTTCCGGGTCGCGCGCGATCTCTGACACCATCGACATGGCAATGGGTTTGACCGCCGGGCCGCAATAGCCGCCATGTGATCCCTTACCGTCAATCGACGGCTCCGGCGACATCGTGTCGAGGTTGACCGAGGTGATCGAATTGATCGTGTTGATCAGGCTCACCGCATCCGCGCCCCCCGCCTTGGCCGCCGCGGCGGGCTTGCGGATGTCGGTGATGTTCGGCGTCAGCTTCACGATTACCGGCTTGGAATAATACTGCTTGCACCAGCGGGTCACCATTTCGATGTATTCCGGCACCTGGCCCACCGCAGCCCCCATGCCGCGTTCGCTCATCCCGTGGGGGCAGCCGAAGTTCAGCTCGATCCCATCCGCGCCGGTATCCTCCACCAGGGGCAGGATCGCCTTCCAGGCTTCCTCCTCGCAGGGCACCATGATCGACACGATGATCGCCCGGTCGGGGTAATCCGCCTTCACGCGCTTGATCTCTTCGAGGTTGGTGAAAAGGTCGCGGTCGGTGATCAGCTCGATGTTGTTCAGCCCCAGCAACCGCCGGTCCGCCCCATAGACCGCGCCATAGCGCGGGCCGTTCACATTGACCACGGGCGGCCCCTCGGAGCCCAGCGTTTTCCACACCACACCGCCCCATCCGGCCTCAAAGGCGCGGCGCACGTTGTATTCCTTGTCCGTCGGCGGCGCAGAGGCCAGCCAGAACGGGTTCGGGGATTTGATCCCGATGAAGTCGGTTGTCAGATCAGCCATATCACTATCCTCAAAAGATGCGTCCATTCCCGATGCGCATGTCCCCGGCGGTTACCGCGGGGCGCGCGTGTCAAGAATTAACCCATTGTTAATAAACAAGGTTTCTCCGCGAAACCTCATTTGGTCAGCGCCATGTGAATGTCCATCGCCGCATCGCGGCCCTCGGCCACCGCCGTCACGGTCAGGTCGTCGCCGCCGCTGGCGCAATCGCCTCCGGCCCAGATGCCCGCCACGCTGGTGCGGCCGGTGCCGTCCACCCTGATCTTGCGGCCGTCAAGCTCGGGCATGCCTTCGCCTTCCAGCGTCTGACCGATGGCCTTGAACACCTGGTCGGCGGGCAGTTTCAGCATCTGCCCGGTGCCCTTCATCGCGTCATCGACATATTCGAACTCGATCTCGCGCACCGCGCCGTTGCCATGTACCGCCACCGGCACCGCATGGGTCACGATCCGCACACCCTTGGAGGCCGCGAGGTCCTGCTCGAAGACAGAGGCGTTCATCCGGTCGCGCCCGCGCCGGTAGACCAGCGTGACATTGAGCGCGCCCAGCAGCTTGGCCTGCACCGCCGCGTCCACTGCCGTCATGCCGCCGCCGATCACCACCACGTCGCGGCCAATCGGCAGGCTTGCCAGATCACTGGCCTGCCGCAGCTCGGCGATGAAATCCACCGCGTCGCTGACCCCTTGCTTGTCCTCGCCCTCGGCCCCAAGGGCGTTCACCCCGCCCAGGCCAACGCCAAGGAAAACGGCGTCATATTCCGCTTTCAGGGTCTCCAGGGTCAGGTCACGGCCCAGGGCGCTTTCGTGCCTGAAGCTGATCCCGCCGATCTGCATCAGCCAGTCGACCTCCGCCTGGGCAAAGCCGCCGGGTGTCTTGTAGGCCGCAATGCCGTATTCGTTCAGGCCGCCCGGCTTGGGCCGCGCGTCATGGATCACCACGTCATGCCCCAGCATCGCCAGCCGATGTGCGCAGGACAGGCCCGCAGGGCCGGCGCCCACCACCGCCACGGTCTTTCCGGTGGAAGCCGCGCGGACAAAGGGATGCACCCCCTGCGCCTGCAAATGATCCGTCGCAAAACGCTGCAACTGGCCGATCAGCACCGGCTTTCCTTCCGCCTTTTCACGGACACAGGCCTGTTCGCAGAGGGTTTCCGTCGGGCAGACCCGTGCGCACATGCCGCCCATGATGTTCTGGCTCAGGATCGTCTTTGCCGCCGCATCGGGTGTGCCCGTCGCGATCTGGCGAATGAACAGCGGAATGTCGATATCCGTGGGACAGGCCGTGATGCAGGGCGCGTCATGGCAGAAATAGCACCGATCCGCCGCCACCAGGGCCTCATGCCGGTCCAGCGGCGGGTGCAGGTCCGAGAATTGCGCCTGATAGTCCGCCGGGCTCAACCGCCCCGATTGAATTCCCGGTTCAAAGACATCTGAAGTCATCTGGCTCACCTTGCATTGGCTGGGTCTTGAAAAACTCTGCCCCAGAGTTATTTTTTTATCAAGTGGTCAAATTATTTCATTCCGGTGAAATTTCATGCGCAGCCGTCCGCCGATTGGGCCATGCCCGGTAAATGGGCTTGATTTTCGTTTGATTCCTTTCATTATCGAAATTGCTGCACGAACGACTTTCGAAACTCCCTGCCTTATGGCGCTGGAACGATCACGACTTCGTCCGAGCCACGCTGCCGCATTCCGCGGGCAGAACTAAGACAGGAGAACCGGTCCATGGCATCTGGTACCGTAAAATGGTTCAACACGACCAAAGGCTACGGCTTTATTGCCCCTGACGGGGGCGGCAAGGATATCTTTGTTCACATTTCCGCAGTTGAGCGGGCAGGCCTGACAGGTCTGGCCGACAACCAGAAAGTGACCTTCGATGTCGAAGCAGGCCGCGACGGCCGCGAAAGCGCCGCGAACATCGCACTCGCCTGAGCAAGCATCAGTTTCATGAGGGAATTCGGGCGCTGTCAGGCGCCCGTTTTCTTTTGTCAGGGGACTTTCTCAGGTCGCTTCGGTCAGGGCCCGGTCCAGTCGACGCCGCTGGCCTTTTCAATCAGCAGACGTCCCTCCGGCCAGGGCTGCAGCAGCGGCTTCACGTCTTGCGCGTCACCGGTCAGCCATGTGCCGATCATCTCCCGCTCAAGCAGCGCGCCCATGCGGTGATGCACCGGCGCGACATCGGCGTTCGGCGGACAGGTCAGCGTTGCCACCTGCGGCACCTGCAGGCCACCCGGCGCCTGCCAGAGGTCGGTAATGGCCGCAAAATAGAGGTATCCGCCGTCTTTCGGTGCAATCCGCCAGGCGGTCTTGCGGCGCTTTTCCCCGGTCCATTCATACCAGCCGTTCACCGGCACCACCGCCCTGCCCGTCCCGGCAAAGGCGCTTTTATCGAACACGGTTTCGGAGCGCGCGTTGATCAGCGTCTCCATCACCGGGCGGCCACGGGCGTTGACCCGCCCCACCGGGATGATCCCCCAACGCATATGGGCAAGGCCGGTGCCGTTGAAGGTGACGATCTGCTGGCCGGGTGAGATATTGGCGCGGGGCGGTTCATCCGCAAGCGCGCCCGGCGGCACCCCCAATTCTTCCGCCAGCGCAGCAAGTGGCGTGGTGAGGAACAGCCGCCCCGGCAAGGGTCAGTCCGCCCTGATCCGGGCGATCAGGTCCAGAACCTCCGGCCCGATGCCCTCGACAATCCGGGTCACACCCTCTGCATTGGGGTGGATGCCATCGGCCTGAAGGAAGCCGCGCAATTGTGACGGGTCGGCGGGCGCATCCCCTTCCGTCAATCCGGCAAAGAAACTGTCGACAAACTGCGTGCCGTATTCTTCTGCCAGCTCGGGATAGATGGCGTCGAATTCGCTTTTGTAGTCGGGGCCGTAATTGCCGGGCGCTTCCATGCCGATCAGCAGCACCTCGACATCGGCCGCCTGCGCCGCCTGCAGGATCCCGTCGATATTGGCGCGCGCCTGCGCCGGGGCCAGCCCGCGCAGCAGATCATTGCCGCCCAGCGCCACGATCATCCCGCCCACTTCTGGCGTCAGGGTCCAGCCCACGCGGGCAAGCCCCCCCGCGGTCGTGTCGCCGGAAACGCCCGCGTTGATCAGCCGCACATCGCTGCCTCGCGCTGCAAGCCAGGCTTCCAGCTGCGGCACGAACCCCTGTTCCGCCGGCAGGCCGTAGCCCTGTGTCAGGCTGTCACCCAGCGCCGCGATCACGACCTGCTGCGCCGCAACCGCCTGCCCCCAGATCAGAACAATCCCCACCAGAGCGCTTCGGAATATACCTGAATCACTTGTTCGCTGCCTCTCCCTGCGGTCGAACGCGAAAAGTGATGTGGGATGTTTCAAGTTTATCCTGAAACGCTTTATCGCCTTGCGCATCATCGTAACAACTCCATATCCGTAGGGACCCCGTTGAAAGGCCCCCGCGTGAGTGACACCGTTTTCCACCTTCAAGATGTGCTTTTGTCGCTCAAGGGCAATGCCGGACCCGTTGATATCCTGCGCGGAATTTCCCTGAACGTCGAGAGCGGTGAAAGCGTCGCGCTGACCGGGCCTTCGGGGTCGGGCAAATCCTCGCTGCTGATGGTCATGGGCGGGCTGGAACAGGCCACGGGCGGCACCGTACATGCGCTGGGTCAGGATCTGACCGCGATGAACGAGGATGCGCTGGCCCGGTTCCGGCAGGGGCGCATGGGCATCGTGTTCCAGTCCTTTCACCTGATCCCCACCATGACCGCCCTGGAAAATGTCGCGACACCGCTGGAGCTGGCCGGGATCCCGGAGGCCTTTGAGCGCGCGCGCGAGGCACTGGAGACCGTCGGGCTGGGGCATCGCACCGGCCATTACCCGGCTCAGATGTCGGGTGGTGAACAGCAACGGGTGGCGCTGGCACGGGCCTGTGCGCCACGTCCGGCGATCCTGCTGGCGGATGAGCCGACCGGCAATCTGGACAGCGCCAATGGTGCGGCCATCATGGACCTGCTGTTTTCCCTGCGCGACCAATATGGGGCCACGCTGGTGCTGGTCACCCATGATCCGGCGCTGGCCGAACGCTGCGACCGGCCCATCGCCCTGGCCGACGGGCAGATCGCATGAGCCTTGCCCTCGCCGCCCGGTTCGCACGCCGCGAAATGCGCGGCGGGCTGCGCGGGTTCCGCCTGTTCCTGGCCTGCCTTGCGCTGGGGGTGGCGGCCATCGCCGCTGTCGGTTCCGTCCGCGCCGCGATCGAGGCGGGCCTGGCGCGGGAGGGGGCGGCCCTGCTGGGCGGCGCGGCGGAGCTTGATTTCACCTATCGTTTTGCCAGCCCGGAGGAACGGGCGTGGATGGCGGCGCGCGCCACTGCGGTCTCTGAAATCGTCGAATTCCGCTCCATGGCCGTGGTCGGCGATGACCGCGCCCTGACCCAGATCAAGGGGGTGGATGACCTTTACCCGCTTGTCGGAGAGATGGTTCTCGATCCCGCGATGCCGCTGGATCAGGCCTTGTCCGAGGTGGAGGGGCTGCCCGGCGCGGTGATGGAACGCGCGCTGTCAGACCGGTTGGGCCTGACGCCGGGCGACACGTTCCGGCTGGGCACCCGTGACTATCGGCTGTCCGCGCTGATCCTGCGTGAGCCTGACAGCGCCGCCAGTGGATTTGCCCTGGGGCCGCGCACCCTGTTGCACCGCGACGCGCTGGAGGGGTCGGGCCTGCTCGCGCCGGGCACGCTTTACAACAGCAAGTACCGGCTGGACCTGCCGCAGGGCACAGACCTTGCCGCATTGGAGGGTGAGGCCGAGGTGCAGTTCGAGAATGCCGGGATGCGCTGGACCGATGCGCGCAACGGGGCGCCCGGTGTGGCGCGTTTCGTTGAAAGGCTGAGCGCCTTTCTGGTGTTGGTGGGCCTGTCGGGGCTGGCTGTCGGAGGCGTTGGCGTCTCTGCCGCCGTGCGGTCCTATCTTCAGGGCAAGACCGGGGTGATCGCCACCCTGCGCGCCCTGGGGGCGGAGCGGGCGACGATCTTCCAGACCTATTTCATCCAGATCGGTGTGCTGTCACTGCTGGGCGTTGCCATTGGCGTGGTGCTGGGCGGGCTGGTGCCGCTGCTGCTGTCGCCGGTCATTGCCGCAAGGCTGCCCCTGCCGACCAGTTTCGCGCTCTATCCTGCGCCGCTGATCGAGGCGGCGCTTTATGGTCTGCTGACGGCGCTGGCCTTTACCCTCTGGCCGCTGGCCCGCAGCGAGGATGTGCGCGCCGCGACCCTGTTCCGCGATGCCTGGGCCGGGGCGCGGCGGCTGCCTGCCGCGAAGTACCTGGTGGCCATCGCGGCGCTCGCGGCGGCGCTGGTGGGGCTGGCGGGCTGGTTCAACGGATCCTGGCGGCTGACGCTCTGGACTCTGGGCGGCATTGCCGGGGCGCTGCTGATCCTTGTGCTGGCGGCGCTGCTGCTGCGCGTGGTGGCGCGGGGCGGCGCGCGGCTGGCGCGGGGCCGCCCCCGGCTGCGCTGGGCCCTGGCGGCTCTTGCGGGACCGGGCGAAGGAGCCGGTGCGGTGGTGCTCTCGCTGGGTCTGGGCCTGTCGGTGCTGGCCGCCGTGGGGCAGATCGACGGCAACCTGCGGCAGGCCATCGCGGGCAACCTGCCCGATGTGGCGCCCTCCTATTTCTTTGTCGATATCCAGAAGGACCAGATGCCCGGCTATACCAAGCGGCTGGAGGATGACCCCGCCGTCAGCCGCATCGACAGCGCGCCGATGCTGCGCGGTGTCGTCACCCGGATCAACGGCAAGCCGGCGCGGGAGGTTGCGGGCGATCACTGGGTGGTGCGCGGTGACCGAGGCGTGACCTATGCCGCAAAGCCCGGTGCCGATGCCAGGATCACCGCCGGTGAATGGTGGGCGGAGGATTACGACGGCCCGCCGCTGATCAGCTTTGCCGCCGAAGAGGCCGAGGAGATGGGGCTGAAGCTGGGTGACACGCTGACCATCAACGTGCTGGGCCGCGACATCACCGGCACCATTGCCGCCTTTCAGGAGGTGGACTTTTCCACCGCCGGGATCGGCTTTGTCCTGACGATGAACCCCGCAGCGCTGGCCGGTGCGCCGCATACTTTCATCTCGACCGTCTATGCAGAGGAAGAGGCCGAAGCCGCCATTCTGCGCGATCTGGCCACGCAATACCCCAATATCACCGCGATCCGGGTGCGCGACGCCATCGACCGGGTTTCCGCCGTGCTGGCAAGCCTTGCCGCCGCGACCTCTTATGGTGCGCTGGCCACGCTGCTGACGGGGTTCGTTGTGTTGATCGGCGCGGCGGCCGCGGGGGCGGAGGCGCGGCGCTACGAATCCGCACTGCTCAAGACGCTGGGGGCCTCGCGGCGCGCCATCGCCGCCAGCTTCGTGCTGCGCGCGGCCCTGCTGGGGCTTTTCGCGGGCAGCGTTGCACTGCTGGCGGGGATCCTGGGCGGCTGGGCCGTCAGCCACTTCGTGATGGAAACCCGCTTCAGCGTGATCTGGCCCTCTGCCCTGCTGATCGTGACAGGCGGGGCGCTGGCCTCTGTCCTGGCCGGGCTGGGCTTTGCCCTGCGCGCACTCAACGCCCGGCCCGCGCAGGTCCTGCGTGCGCGAGAATGACGCAAGCACCACCACCCGGCTTGCACATCCCCCGGCGGATCGGGCAAGTCAGCGCCAGAATACAAAGGAGCGACAATGCCTGACAATCTGCCCGCCAAACGCGCCCCCGCCCTGAGCCCTGCCCAGCGCAACAATGTGATCAACATCCTGCGCCGCGCCGCAAAAGCCGAGATCATGCCGCGTTTCCGCGCGTTGAATGCCGCCGACATCGCCACGAAATCGCGGCCGGACGACCTGGTGACCATCGCGGACACGGCGGCAGAGGCGATGATCACCCGTGCCCTCAACATGGCCTTTCCAGGCGCGCTGGTGATCGGCGAGGAAGCAGTTTCCGCCGATCCCACCCTGCTGGACAAGATCGCCGATGCGCCACTGTGCTTCATCATCGACCCGGTGGACGGCACCTGGAATTTCGCGCGGGGCATGTCGGTCTTCGGCGTCATCCTCGCGGTCACCCGATACGGCAAACCGGCCTTCGGGCTGATCTATGACCCAGTGATGGACGATTGGGCCATCGCGGATGATCAATCCCCTGCACAGATGCAGCGTCCCTCCGGCGTCACGCATGATCTGCGGGTCAGCAGGGGCGGCGAACTGGCGGGGCTTTCAGGCTATATCCCGCTCTATCTGTTCGATCACGCGTGGCGGGAGAAGCTGGCGGCGACCCTTTGCAATTTCAACTGGGTCAACTGCCTGCGCTGTTCGGCGCATGAATACCGGATGCTGGCGCAGGGTCACTTCGACTTTCTGCTCACCCAAAGCCTGAATCCCTGGGATCATGCCGCAGGCGCGTTGATCTGCCAGCAGGCGGGCGGCTATGTGCAGATGCTGTCGGGCGGCGATTATGACGCCACCCTGCGCCGCGGGCACATACTGGCCGCGCCGGACAAGGCAACCTGGAACCGCCTCGCCAGGGTCTTCAAATTCCTGAACGACGCAGATCAATAGCAAGGTCGGTCACGATCCGGAACTTTTTCGTTACGCCGCGCGTTAGGTCCTTGGCCATCGGTCATTTACGTCCCTGGCCCTTTCGAAGGAGACTTGAGATGTTAAAATCATTTAGTAAATCCTGCATCGCTCTCGCCGCGCTGACTGCCATCAGCTTGCCCCTGACTGAAGCCAACGCCAAGCAGACCAGGATGGTCGTGCGCAACGACCCGTTCAGCAGCAGCAACCTCGTCGTGCCAAAGGGCTATTACCCGCCGGCCGGCTCTTGCCGTCTGTGGTATCCCGACCGCGCAAAAACAGCGCAACCTGCCATCGGCAGCTGTGACGTGGTTATTCCCCTGGGCGCCGTCCTGCTTCTGGGCTGACCTCAGAGCGCCCGACCTTAAACCCGAGACATGAATACCCTGCCGCGCCTGCGGCGCTCTCGGGGCAATCATGTCGCTGGATGCTTCAGGGTAAAGGTCGGGCGCTTTAAAGCGTTTCGCGATATACCTGAATCACTTGTTCGCTGCCTCTCCCTTCGGTCGAACGCGAAAAGTGATGCGGGATGTTTCAAGTTTATCCCGAAACGCTGTAGCAAAAGACAAACGGCCACGTGTTCCGGTGGCCGTTTACCGATCTGGCTCTATTCCGCCGCCTCGGCGTAGTCTTCCAGCGGCGGGCAGGTGCAGATCAGGTTCCGGTCACCGTGGACGTTGTCCACCCGGTTCACCGGCGGCCAGTATTTGTCCACCCGGAAGGCCCCCGGCGGGAAACACCCCTGTTCGCGGGTGTAGGGCCGGTCACCCCATTCGACCACCAGATCCTCCACCGTATGCGGCGCGTTCTTCAGCGGATTGTTCTCGCGCGGCATCTCGCCCGCCTCGATCGCGGCAATCTCGTCGCGGATCGCCAGCATCGCATCGCAGAATCGGTCGAGCTCGGCCTTGGTCTCGGATTCGGTCGGTTCGATCATCAGCGTTCCCGCCACCGGCCAGGACATGGTCGGCGCGTGGAATCCGCAGTCGATCAGACGCTTGGCGATGTCGTCCACCGTGACGCCCGCGCTTTCGTCATAGGGGCGGACGTCGATGATGCATTCATGCGCCACCCGGCCGGTCGGCCCCTTGTAAAGCACGTCGAACGCCCCTTCCAGCCGCTTGGCGATATAGTTGGCGTTCAGGATCGCGACGCGGGTGGCTTGTGTCAGCCCCTCGCCGCCCATCATCAGGCAATAGGACCATGAAATCGGCAGCAGCGAGGGCGAGCCATAGGGTGCGGCCGATACCGCCGCGCCGCCCGCGTTGGGATCGCCCGGCAGATGCGGGATCAGATGTGACTTGACGCCAATCGGCCCCATGCCGGGGCCACCGCCGCCATGCGGGATGCAAAAGGTCTTGTGCAGGTTCAGGTGGCTCACGTCGCCACCCAGATCGCCGGGCCGCGACAGCCCCACCATGGCGTTCATGTTGGCCCCGTCGATATAGACCTGGCCGCCGTATGCGTGGGTGATCTTTGTCACCTCGGTCACGGTTTCCTCGAACACGCCATGGGTCGAGGGATAGGTGATCATGCAGGCGGCAAGGTTATCGCCCGCCGCTTCCGCCTTGGCGCGGAAATCGTCCAGGTCAATGTCACCATTGGCCGCCGATTTCACCACGACCACCTTCCAGCCCACCATCTGTGCGGAGGCCGGGTTGGTGCCATGGGCGCTGACCGGGATCAGGCAGATGTTGCGGTGCCCCTGACCTTCGGCGCGGTGATAGGCGGCAATGGTCAGCAGCCCCGCATATTCCCCCTGCGCACCCGAATTGGGCTGCATCGAGATCGCGTCATAGCCGGTGATGTCGCAGAGTTTGGCGGACAGATCGTCGATCATCTCCTTGTAGCCCAGCGCCTGGTCGGCGGGGGCATAGGGGTGGATCAGCGAGAATTCCCGCCAGCTGACCGGCATCATCTCCGCCGCCGAATTCAGCTTCATCGTGCAGGAACCCAGCGGGATCATCGCGCGGTCCAGTGCCAGATCACGATCCGCCAGACGCCGCATGTAGCGCATCATCTCGGTCTCGGCCCGGTTCATGTGGAAAATCGGATGGGTCAGGTATTCGGAGCTGCGCAGCATCTCTTCCGGCACGCGGTACTCGGGGGCGAAATCGTTGTCCTCCTTGACGATGCCAAAGGCACGCCAGACCGCTTCGATGATCTTTGGCTGTGTGCGCTCGTCCAGTGAAATGCCGACGCGGAATTCGCCCACCTTGCGCAGGTTGACCCCTTCGTCCACCGCCGATTTCATCACGGCGGCCTGCAGCGGCCCCACATCGACAGTGATCGTGTCGAAGAAGGCCTGCGGGTCCACCTTGAAGCCTGCCTCTTCCAGCCCACGGGCCAGACGTACCGTCTTGCGGTGGATGCGCTGCGCGATGGCCTTCAGCCCCTCGGGGCCGTGGAACACCGCGTACATCGACGCCATGACCGCCAGCAGGGCCTGGGCGGTACAGACGTTGCTGGTCGCCTTCTCACGGCGGATATGCTGTTCGCGGGTCTGCAGGGACAGGCGGTAGGCGCGGTTGCCGTGGGTGTCGATGGACACACCCACGATCCGCCCCGGCATCGCGCGTTTGTAGGCGTCCTTGCAGGACATATAGGCCGCATGCGGGCCGCCGTAGCCTTCGGGCACCCCGAAACGCTGGGTCGAACCCACGGCGATGTCCGCGCCCATCGCGCCCGGCTCCTTGAGCAGGGTCAGCGACAAAGGATCGGCCGAGATGATACCGATGCCCTTGTGTTCATGCAGGGCCGCGATGCTGTCGGTGAAGTCGCGCACATGGCCATAGGTGCCCGGATACTGGAAGATCGCGCCGAACACCTCCGATGCCTCCATCTTGGCCGGGTCGCCGACCACGACCTCGATCCCCAGGGGGGCGGCGCGGGTCTTCATCACCGCAATGTTCTGGGGATGGCAATCGCGGTCGACAAAGAACTTCACCGCCTTCGATTTGGACACCCGCTGCGCCATGGTCATCGCCTCGGCGCAGGCGGTCGCCTCGTCCAGCAGGGAGGCATTGGCAACCTCCAGACCGGTCAGATCGCTGATCATGGTCTGGAAGTTCAGCAGCGCCTCAAGCCGTCCCTGGCTGATTTCCGGCTGATAGGGCGTATAGGCGGTGTACCAGGCCGGGTTTTCCAGGATGTTGCGCTGGATCGCGGGCGGCGTGACGGTGCCGTGATAGCCCTGGCCGATCAGGCTGGTCAGGACCCTGTTCTTGCCCGCCACCACGCGCATGTGCTCCAGCACCTCGCGTTCCGACTTTGCCCTGCCAAAGTCCAGCGACCCTTTCATGCGGATGCCCTTTGGCAGGGTGTCATCCATCAGGTCGCCAAGCGATTTCGCCCCCACGACCTTCAGCATGTCCGACATTTCAGCCGGTGACGGGCCGATGTGGCGGCGGTTGGCAAAATCATACGGCAGATAATCGGTCGGCTTGAAGCTCATCGCGACACCCTCATTCTTTTTGGCTTTCATATATCCCCGCCGGAGGCTCCGGCGGGTGCGGCCGGATCAGCCGATGAATTTCTGGTATCCGGCTTCGTCCATGAATTCGTCCAGCTGCGACGGGTCGCTGATCTTCATCTTGAAAAACCAGGCATCGCCCTGCGGGTCCTCGTTCACCAGGCTGGGATTCTCTGCCAGGGCACTGTTCACTTCGGTGATCTCGCCATCCACAGGCGCCAGGATGTCGGAGGCCGCCTTGACGCTTTCGATCACCACAACCTCGTCGTCCTTGCTGACGATGGTGCCTTCCTCCGGCAGTTCGACAAAGACCACATCGCCCAGTTGCTCGGCCGCATGGATGGTGATGCCGACCACCATTTCGCCGTCTTCCTCGCGCAGCCATTCATGTTCTTCGGTAAATTTCATGTCTTCTTCCCTGTTGACTTCATCGTTTGAAATTCGCCGCCACGAAGGGCAGCTTCGCCACGGTGAGGGGCAGTCTCTTGCCTCTGACCTCTCCCCAGAGGGATGTGCCGATCCCGGCAGACCCCGCCTCTACATAGCCCATCGCCACGGGTGTCCCAACGGTGGGCCCAAAGCCGCCCGATGTCACCTGCCCGACGCGGGTGCCACCCTCGGCGGCGTCGAAAACCTCGGTGCCTTCGCGCATCGGCGCGCGGCCTTCGGGCAGCAGGCCGACGCGCTTGCGCGCGGCCCCTTCGCTGATCTGGTCCAACACGATGGCCGCACCCGGAAAGCCACCCGCGCGGTCGCCCCCGGCGCGGCGCACCTTCTGGATCGCCCAGGTCAGCGCGCCTTCAACCGGGGTGGTGCCGGTGTCGATGTCATGTCCGTAAAGGCACAGTCCCGCCTCCAGCCGCAGCGAATCCCGCGCGCCGAGGCCGATGGCCTCGACCCCGTCCTGCGCCAGCAGGGTGCGGGTCAGGCCCTCTGCCCGGGCTTCCGGCACGGAAATCTCGAACCCGTCCTCTCCCGTGTAGCCGGAGCGCGAGGCCCAGACCGGCACGCCATCGAGTTCCAGATCGCGCAGATCCATGAACCCCATATCATCGGCGCGGCTGTCCAGCGCGGCGATCACCGCTGCCGCCGCCGGCCCCTGAAGCGCGATCAGCGCGCGGTCGGTCAGCGGGGTCACGGTCACTTCGGGTTCAAGGGCCGCTTTCATCCGGGCGATGTCGGCCTCCTTGCAGGCCGCGTTGACCACCACGAACAGGTCCCCGCCGCGCCGGGCGAACATCAGGTCATCCTCGATCCCGCCAGCGTCATTGGTGAAAAACCCGTAGCGCTGGCGCCCGTCCTCCAGGCCCAGCACATCCATCGGCACCAGAGTCTCAAAGGCGCGGGCGACCACGTCCCAGGACGGCCCCGACAGGATCACCTGCCCCATGTGGCTGACATCGAAAAGACCTGCCGCGTCGCGGGTATGCTGGTGTTCCTTCATCACGCCCAAAGGGTATTGCACCGGCATGGCATAGCCCGCAAAGGGCACCATTCGGGCACCCAGTTCCACATGCAGGTCAAAAAGGGCAGTATGTTTCAGATCATCCATCGGCGCAGCGTCCCATATTCCTGCCGCTGTCCCCAGGGATCAATCCGGCATCTTTCCCCCGCAGATCGCGGTCCAAGATGCCCCCTCTGTCCTTTCGCCTGAGATCGTTATCCCTTCGGCGGGTGCGTGTCGCACCACTCTCCAGAGTGTCGATATCCGGCACGGTCCCTGAGCCTGAGAGTTTCCGGGGCGGTTGCTCCTTCGGCATCGGTTGGTCCGATTCTCCCGTGGCGGATGTCCTTTGGTATGCCGGGGGCACATGGGGCGTCAAGCGGGGTTGTACGCCCCTGACATCAATGATCTGTTGCCCGCACAATTGACGGACCCCGGACAGCATGACCCCCTATTTTTTCGGCTATGGCAGCCTTGTGAACCGCCAGACCCACAATTACCCCGACGCCCATCCCGCCCGGTTGCGCGGCTGGCGGCGGGCCTGGGTGCGCACAGCGGTGCGTGATCTTGTGTTTCTCAGCGTGGTCGAGGACCCCGGCACCACCATCGACGGGTTGATTGCGGCCGTGCCGGGGGCCGACTGGGCCGCGCTGGATGCCCGCGAAGCAGGTTACGCGCGGCTGTCATCGGGCGGTGCGGTGATCCATCCGATCAGCCCCGCGCCGGACATCGCCCATTATGCGGTGCCGCCCGCCGACACCGGGGTGCCGGGCGACCATGCCATCCTGCTGAGCTATCTCGACGTGGTGGTGCAGGGTTTCCTGCATGAATTCGGCGAGGCGGGGGTTGCCGCGTTCTTTGACACCACCGATGGCTGGGACACGCCGGTACTGAACGACCGTGCCGCACCGCGTTATCCCCGGCACAAGGTGTTGTCGGCGGCGGAAACAGCGCTGGTGGACGATCACCTCGCGCGGTTATCGGCGCGCGTGGAATAGGGTCATCAGGCGGCCCTCCCGCCCGAAAATCTCCTTGCCGCGCCCCTCTGGCTTGCCGCCACGCGCGATGCAGCGCAGCGCCATGACCCAGGCCACCACGCCAAAGACGACACCGGCCAGCGACTGGCCCACCAGCACACCGGGGGCGTCCCCGATGGCCGCGCAGATCCAGACCAGCGGAATCAGGGCCACCGCGTTGCGGCCCCAGTTGGTTACCGTGGAGAGGAACGGCTGGCCGAGGTTGTTGAACACGGCATTTGCCACGAACAGCACGCCGGGAAAGAAGAAGGCGAGCGAGAGCGGGCCGCAGAACAGATAGATCAGGTCGCGGGCGACGCCGGTCGCGTTGAAGAGATCGGCAATCGGCGCGCGCAGCGCAAACAGCACCGCAGACACGCTCAGGATCACCAATGCGACAAAAATGACCGCCGCGGTGAAGCCGCGCCGGACCCGCGCCATGTTGCCCGCGCCATAGTTCTGGCCGATGATCGGCCCCACCGCCCCCGAAAGGGCAAAGACCACGGCAAAGGCAACCGGCATCAGCCGCGCCACCACAGCCATGCCTGCCACCGCATCCTCGCCGTATTCGGCCATGACGCGGGTGATATAGGCCTGCCCCACCGGGGTTGCGACCTGCGCGAGGATGGTCGGAAAGGCGATGGCGATCACCGGGGCAAGGTCGCGCAGCATGCCCTTGAAATGGGGCCGCACCAGGGCGTCATAGACCTTGATCAGGGGCCAGATCGCCATGCCTGAAATCGCCACCCGCGCAACAAAGGAGGCGATGGCGGCCCCGGTCAGTTCAAGGTCCAGCCCGAAGATCAGGATCGGATCCAGCACCGCGTTGACGATACCGCCGACAATCGTGGCCATCATCGCCCGTCGCGCATCGCCATGGGCGCGCAGGATGGCGGACCCCATCATGCCGACCATCAGGAAGGGCACCGAGGGCACGACGATCTGCAGGAAATGTATCGCCTGTCCGGCGGTCTCTCCGCGCGCGCCCAGCATGTTGACCAGCCAGGGCAGCGCCGACCAGACCACGATGGAAAAGACAATGCCGAACATCAGCCCATAGAGCAGCGCATGGGTCGAGCGTTCGCGCGCCAGCACGGGATCATTCGCGCCCAGCGCCCGGGCCACCAGCGCGCCCGCGGCGATGCCCATGCCGATGCCGAAAGAGGCGGTAAAGAACAGGATCGCGCCGGCATAGCCCACCGCCGCCGCCAGTTCCGACCGCCCCAGCATCGAGATGAAGATCATATCGACAAAGTCGACCAGGAAGACGGCCATCAGACCGATGGAGGAGGTCAAGGCCATGACCGCAACATGCACAAACAGGTTGCCGGTCAGGAACTTGGCCTGCGCCCCTTCAGGCATGACAGGCCCCGGCGTGCGGCGCGCTCCTGCGCCGGTCCTGTCGGACGCAGGTCACCCGCGCGCTTTCACGACCCGCAGCAGGGGCATTACAGCAGCCATTTCCGGCCCGTGTTCCTGCCCTGTCAGCGCCAGCCGCAGGGGTCGGAACAGCCCGCGGCCCTTGCGGCCTGTCGCCTCCTTGACGGCGCCGGTCCAACTGGACCAGGTGGTCTCGTCAAAGGGCATCTCGGGCAAGAGCGCCATGGCTTCGGCGACAAAGGCTTCGTCACCGTCCTCGATCACCGGGTCGGCGCCGTCGCGGAACATTTCCCACCAGGGTTTGAGGTCATGCAGCGTTTCGATGTTTTCCCGTGTGACAGCCCAGAACTGCGCCGCCTGCGCCTGCGGCACGCCCAGACCGGCAATCGTCTCCGCGACATCCTCGGCGGTGCGGGTCTGCAGGTAGCGGCCGGTCAGCGGGAACAGGTCCTGCACGTCGAATTTCGTCGGGGCAGAGCCGAAGCGTTCGATGTCGAAACCCTCGATCAGCGCGGCCATGTCGGTGCGCAGTTCCACCGGGTCGGAGGAGCCCAGCCGCGCCATCAGGCTGAGCAGGGCAAAGGGTTCGACACCCTGTTCGCGCAGATCGCGCAGCGCCAGGGTGCCGAGGCGTTTGGACAGCGCCTCGCCCTGGGGGCCGGTCAGCAGCGAATGGTGGGCAAAGGCGGGGTGATCAAAGCCCAGCGCCTGCATGATCTGGATCTGGGTCGCCGTGTTGGTCACATGGTCAGACCCGCGCACCACATGGGTCACGCCCATCTCGGTGTCATCGACGACAGAGGCCAGGGTGTAGAGGATCTGCCCGTCGCCCCGGATCAGCACCGGGTCGCTGACGCTGGCCGCGTCGATTGAAATATCGCCAAGGATGCCGTCGGCCCATTCGATCCGGCTCTGGTCCAGCTTGAACCGCCAGACACCGCTGCCGCGCTCGGCCCGCAGCGCGTCCTTCTGTGCATCGGTCAGGGACAGCGCCGCGCGGTCATAGACCGGTGGCTTGCCCATGTTCAGCTGTTTCTTGCGCTTGAGGTCCAGCTCGGTCGGGGTCTCGAAAGCCTCATAGAACCGGCCCTTGGCGCGCAGTTCGTCGGCGGCGGCGTGATAGCGGTCCAGCCGTTCCGACTGGCGCTCCACCCGGTCCCATTCCAGCCCCAGCCAGGTCAGGTCCTGCTTGATGCCGTCGACATATTCTTCCTTCGACCGCTCCGGGTCGGTGTCGTCGATGCGCAGGATGAAGGTGCCGCCCGCCTTGCGCGCGATCAGGTAGTTCATCAGCGCCGTGCGCAGGTTGCCCACGTGGATGTAACCGGTGGGGGAAGGGGCGAAACGGGTGACGGTATCGGCGGACATGCTGTTCTCCTTGGACCCCGGTCAAGTGTCACAGAGCCGAATGTTTGTCTAGGTCGGATGCACCGGCCAGCGCTTCGCGAGGTCGGCCAGTCCGGCGCGGATCAGTTCCTCCAGCACCTCCATGTCCGCCTCCGCCAGCTTGTTGAGGTAAAGGCAAGACATGCCCTTTGCATTTTTGCCGAGCCGGGTCAGGATCGGGCCGAAATCGGAATATCCTGGCATCACGTATATTGACAGCCTGGCCTTGCGGGGTGCGAAACCCGTCGCGAGAAAGTTGCCGCTGCGGCCCGATGCATAGGTGTAATCATACGTCCCGTACCCCAGCATCCCGCCGCGCCAGAGCACCGGCTTCCAGCCTGTGACCCGTTGAAAGAAGGCGTCGAGTTCAACCGCCTCGCGGTGCCGCCTCTCGGGGGTGACCCCGGCGAGGAAAGTGGGGACGTCTGTCATCGCACCTGCTCCTGACGAAAATATGATGGCAGCCCGCCCGGAATTGTATTGGCGGGCAGCAAAGAGAGGCTACCATTCCGACAACCAGTAATAAACCAAAGGACCAAGCCATGCGAAACAGCCTCAAGATGTCCCGCCGCAGCGCCCTTGCCGGTGCCGCTGCACTGCCATTGGCCGCGATGGCGACCTCTGCCCGCGCCGAAGCGCCGATCATGGGTGCGGGCAGCGCGCCGTTCCGGCGTGTCTCGCTTGGCGGTTATGATGTCACGACGATCCTCGCGGGCACCCGCCCGGTCGAAGCGCCGCATGACATCTTTGGCCTGAACGTGGATCACGAGACTTTCGAAAGCGTGTCCCGGGCCGCGCATATCCCGACGGAGGTTGCGCAGTTCTTCTTCACGCCCACGGTGGTCAACACCGGGTCGGAACTGGTCCTTTTCGATACCGGGCTGAGCGCCGAAGGCACGCTGGCGGCGCTGCAGGCGGCGGGATATGCCGCCGATCAGGTGGACATTGTGGTGCTGACCCATATGCACGGCGATCACATCGGCGGGCTGATGACGGGCGATGCGCCGACCTTTCCCAATGCGCGCTATGTCACCGGCCAGGTGGAGTTCGATGCCTGGTCCGAGATGGACAACGAAGGATTCAATACCAAGGTCAAGCCGCTGGCAGAGCAGATGACGTTCCTGGATGACGGCGGGTCGGTTGCCTCTGGCATCACGGCGATGGCGGCCTTTGGCCATACGCCGGGCCACATGGCCTACATGATCGAATCCGACGGCAGGCAACTGGTGCTCGGGGCGGATTTCGCGAACCATTATGTCTGGTCGCTGGCCCATCCGGACTGGGAGGTAAAATTCGATCAGGACAAGGCAGCCGCCGCCGCGACCCGCCGTCGCCTGCTGGACATGCTGGCGACCGATGGCATCCCCTTTGTCGGCTATCACATGCCCTTCCCCGCCTTCGGCTATGTGGAGACGCGGGAGGACGGGTTTGCCTATCTGCCGCACAGCTATCAGCTGATGCTGTGAGATGATGCGCCCGGCGAGGGGCCGCCCCGTGCCGGGTTGTCAGCGCCGCGCCTGAAGCTCCCGAGCGAGGACCGCCACCAGTTCCGCTGCGGGCAGGGTCCGGGCCAGCGGGGCGCCCTGCCCGGCCCATTGCGCACCAAAGCCATGTTCACCGGCGGCTTTTGCGGCGGCATGCAGCGCCTTGCCTGCGTCATAGGCGATCGGATAGGCGGGCGGCGTGCCGCCCTGTGCGACGCTGTCGCTGGCCGTGAACCGGTTTTCGAGCGCGCGGGCCGGACGACCGGAAATGACCGGGGTCAGGCGCGTGTGATAGCCCCCCGGCCCATGCAGCGCCGCGCGGTAGGCGTCATCAGCGGCAGATTCGGCACAGTCGATGAAGGCGGTGCCAAGCTGCGCCGCGACAGCCCCCAGATTCAGCGCGGCGGCGATGCCCCCGCCATCCATGATCCCGCCCGCCGCGATCACCGGCAGGTCGATTTCAGCGGTCAGCAGCCGGGTCAGCGCGAAGGTGCCAAGCTGCGGGTCGGGAGCCGCGCAGTCAAACACGCCGCGGTGGCCGCCCGCTTCGATCCCCTGGGCAACGATGCCGTGCATGCCCGCAGCCCTGATGCGGCGCGCCTCTTCCAGGTTCGTCGCCGTCGCCAGAAGGGTGATGCCCGCATCGCGCAGCGCCGTGACAGCCTGTGGTGTGGGAAGGCCGAAGTGAAAGCTGACAACCGCCGGACGGGTCTCGACCAGCAGGGAAAGCATGTCGGGGTTGTCGTTGAAACTTTGATAGATCGTATGCAGTTCTGCGGGCGGCTCGGCACCAAATTCGGCAAAGAGCGGGCGCAGAAGGTCGAGCCAGGCGCGCTCCGCCTGCGGGTCCGCCTGTGGCGTCTCATGGGTGAAGACATTGACGTTGAAGGGGTGATCTGTCGCGGCGCGGGTCTCCGCGATCATTTGCGCGGCACCGGCAACATCGGTCGCCCCCACGCCAATCGCGCCCAGCCCGCCCGCGTTTGACACCGCCGCGGCCATACGAGGGGTCGAAACCCCGGCCATCGGGGCCTGAAAGATCGGAAGTTGAATGCCAAGACTGTCCAGCATGCAGCACCTTTTGACAAAAGCGGCGGTCAGCGCACCCGCCGGGTGAAATTACTGATCGCTGGGCGGGGTTTCGTCACTGGGCGGGGTGGTCTCCGCTGCCGCGGCACCATCGCCGGACGCAGGATCCGTCAGCGCGCCATTGTCCCAGTCGCCGCTGGCCTGTTCGCCCGAGGCATAGCGCATGGTGCCGGTGCCCTGACGCTTGCCCGCCTTGAAGGTGCCTTCGTAGACGTCGCCATTGGCATAGGTGGCAACGCCCTGGCCCTCGATCTCGCCCCGGGTCCATTCACCGTCATAGACAAAGCCGTTCGCCATGGTGATCTTGCCGCGTCCGTGGCGCTTGCCGTCTTCGAAGTTGCCCGCATAGACCGTCCCGTCGGGATAGGTCGCGGTGCCCATGCCGTGACGCTGGCCGTCTTTCCACATGCCCTCGTAACGATAGCCGTCAGCATAGGTCATCACGCCCTGCCCCTCGTTGCGGGCATTGGAAAAGCCGCCCTCGTAGACAACCCCGTTGGGATAGGTCGCGCGGCCCTCGCCCTCGATCACGCCGGCCGACCAGGCGCCTTCATAGGTGGAGCCGTCGGGATAGGTGATCTTGCCCTGTCCATCGGCCAGGTCGTCGCGGAATTCACCGACATAGACCGAACCGTCAGGATAGGTCACCTGGCCTTCGCCCTCGATCTGTCCGGCCACCCAGGACCCGGTATAGACATAGCCATCCGCGCCCGTGAAAGTCCCCTGCCCGTCGCGCCGGTCATCCTTGAAGGAGCCGACATAGGTGTCGCCATTGGCATAGGTCACCTTGCCCTGCCCCTCGCGGCGTCCGGCCACGAGGTTGCCCTCGTAGACATCGCCGTTGGGCTGGGTCAGCGTGCCGGTGCCCTCGATCTGGCCGTCCTGCCAGAGCCCGACATAGACCAGACCGTCGGGCATGGTCAGCGTGCCCTCGCCATTGCGCTTGCCCGCCTCGATCGCGCCTTCATAGACCGCGCCGTCCGGATAGGTGATGGTGCCGGTGCCCTGTTTGACACCTTCGATCCAGTCGCCCTTGTATTCATAGCCGCCGGGGCTTTGCATCACGCCCTTGCCGTGGTGCTTGGCATTGCGGAAACCGCCCTCGTAGCGCACCCCGTTGGCGTAAAGCGCGACACCCTGGCCCATGATCGCGCCTGCCACCCAGTCGCCTTCATAGGTGCCGCCATCGGCAAAGGTGATCTTGCCGAAACCCTCCGGCTTCCCTTTTGAGAAATTGCCCTCGTAGATGGACCCGTTGGGAAAGCGTGCGACGCCCTCGCCCTTGATCTCGCCATCTTCCCAGTTGCCGGAATATTCATAGCCATTGGGCAGCTTGTAGGTGCCCTGCCCGTGTTGCAGGCCGCCGCGGAACGCCCCTTCATAGACGCCGCCATCGTCGTATTGCTTGGTCAGGACCTGCCCCTCCTGCGCCAGGGCCGGCACAGCAAGCAGGGAAAGGCACAAGATCATCGAACGAAAGGACATCGGCATACCCGTATTGTTTGCGCCGCGCATCAGGCGGGGTCGCCGGTAAGCCTAAGCAATGGGGCATAGAGGGGCAATCGTCTTTTGCGCCACATCCGCTCACCTCGCGCCAAACCGCCGCAATCGGGATCACCGGGCGCGGGGCGGCGCGGTTTTTCTTTCCACCTGCCCCCTGCGAGGGGCGGCATTGCGGCATCCTTTGGGCTTTTCCCCCCTGACTGATCTGTTACATCCGGGGCAGACCAAACCGCAAAGGCGTTTCCATGGCAGACCGTTTCCGCATCACCCTTGGCCAATTGAACCCCACCGTGGGCGATCTTGCGGGCAATGCCGCGCTGGCGGCAAGGACCTGGGCAGAGGGCAAGGCGGCGAATGCCGACCTTGTGGCGCTGCCGGAAATGTTCATCACCGGCTACAACGCCCAGGATCTGGTGATGAAACGGGCGTTTCAACTGGATGTGATGACCCATATCGACCAATTGGCAAAGGACTGCGCCGACGGTCCGGCGCTGGCCATCGGCGCGCCCTGGGCGGAGGGGACAGAGCTGTTCAACGCCTATCTGATCCTCAAGAACGGCAGGATCGCCAACCGCACGCTCAAGCACAACCTGCCCAACGAGACGGTCTTTGACGAGGTTCGCATCTTTGATTCCGGTCCGCTGGGCGGCCCCTATGCGGTGGGCAACACCCGTGTCGGCAGCCCGATCTGCGAGGACGCCTGGCACCCGGAGGTGTCGGAGACCCTGGCCGAGACCGGGGCGGAGTTCCTGCTGGTGCCGAACGGGTCGCCCTATTACCGGGGCAAGCTGGACACCCGCATGAACATGATGGTCGCCCGCGTTGTCGAAACCGGGCTGCCGCTGATCTATCTCAACATGGTGGGCGGACAGGACGATCAGGTGTTCGACGGTGCCTCCTTTGCGCTGAATCCCGGCGGCAGGCTGGCAATGCAGATGCCTGCCTTCGATGAAATGGTGCATCACGTCGATCTGGAACGCGGACCGGAGGGCTGGCGCGTCGTGCAACAGCCGTTTGCCTCGTTGCCCGACGCCTGGGAGCAGGATTACCGCGTCATGGTGCAGGGGCTGCGCGACTACATGGCAAAGACCGGGTTCAGACAGGTGCTGCTGGGCCTGTCGGGCGGCATCGATTCGGCTATCGTCGCCACCATCGCGGTGGATGCCCTGGGCGCGGAGAACGTGCGCTGCGTGATGCTGCCTTCGGAATATACCTCGCAATCCTCGCTCGACGATGCGGAGGCCGTGGCAAAGGCGCTTGGCTGCCGTTATGACTATGTGCCGATCAGGGAAGGGCGTCAGGCGATCACCAACACCCTCGCCCCGCTGTTCGAAGGGCGCGATGCGGACCTGACCGAGGAAAACATCCAGTCCCGCCTGCGCGGCCTGCTGCTGATGGCGATGTCCAACAAATTCGGGGAAATGCTGCTGACCACCGGCAACAAGTCAGAGGTCGCGGTAGGCTATGCCACGATCTATGGCGACATGGCGGGCGGCTACAACCCGATCAAGGATCTCTACAAGACCCGCGTGTTCGAGACCTGCCGCTGGCGCAATGAAAACCACCGTGACTGGATGATGGGGCCTGCCGGTGCCGTGATCCCCGACAATATCATCACCAAGCCGCCCAGCGCCGAGCTGCGCGAGGATCAAAAGGACAGCGACAGCCTGCCCGATTATCCGGAACTGGATGCAATCCTGGACATTCTGGTGGATCAGGACGGGTCGGTCGCCGATTGCGTCGCCGCAGGGTTTGAACGCGATGTGGCGAAAAAGGTCGAGCACCTGATCTACATCAGCGAATACAAGCGCTTTCAATCCGCACCCGGCCCGCGCCTGACCAAGGGGGCCTTCTGGCTGGACCGGCGTTATCCCATCGTGAACCGCTGGCGCGATCCGTCCTGAAAGGCGCGCCGCGCCTCAGGTCTCCCAGGGGGCGACGCGGGCGATTTCCGCGTCGGACCAGCCGAAATGATGGGCGAATTCGTGGATTGTGACATGGGCGATCAGATCCTCGATCTCCACGTTCCCGCGCAGACGCCATTCGTGCAGGATCGGTTCGCGGAACAGCCAGACCGTATCGGGCTGCATCGCCATGTCGAGCACTGATTTGCGGGTCATCGGGATGCCTTCGTAAAGCCCTGTGAGCCGGACAGGTTCGGCGATCTGCAGGGCGGCCAGCATCTCTTTCGTCGGCCAGTCTGTCACCCGCAGCAGCACCTGCCGCGCCGCGTCGCGGAAGGGCGGCGGGAAACCCTCGACCGTGCGCAGGGCGATATCTTCGAAACTGTCGAGGTCTGGGGCATCCGGGGTCATTCAGTTGATATGGTCAGGCGCGGGGCAAAGTAAAAGAGCGGCCGGGAATCTGACAATTTCGCACAGTGCCTGTGCATGCCCGAGCGGAACCAAAGCGCGCGCCCGGCCATTGGTCCAGCGAACAAAACCCAAGGAGCCGCACATGGCCAACCCCAAGATCGCCATCATCTTCTACACCACCTACGGAACAAACCATCAGATTGCGCTGGCCGCGCAGGAAGCCGCGGAAGCGGCGGGTGCCGAGGTCCGCCTGCGCCGCGCCGCCGAAACCGCGCCGCAATCCGTCGTCGACGGTCAGGAGCCCTGGAAGGCCCAGCTGGAAAAGATGAAGGACATTCCCGAAGTCTCCCACGATGACATGACATGGGCGGACGGTTATTTCTTCTCTGTCCCGACGCGATACGGCAACCTGCCCAGCCAGATGGCCGCGTTTATCGACACGCTTGGCCCGCTCTGGCAGCAGGGCAAGCTGGTGAACAAGACCATCACCGCGACGACCTCGGCGCAGACCGCTCATGGCGGGCGCGAAGGCACGATCCAGAACCTTTACAAATCGGCCATGCACTGGGGCACCATCATCGTCGCGCCGGGCTATGCGGATGAGGTCAAGTTCGAAGACGGGAACCCCTATGGCTATTCCGGCACGGCGGGCAAGTTCGACGACCTCGGCAAGAAATCGGTCGGGTTTCAGGCCAAGCGCCTGGTGGAGATCACCGCCAGGCTCAACGGCTGACACAATGGCATTCGGGTCGCGTCGTGATCGGCGCGGCCCCGCGCAAACGATCATGTGATTTGTACCGGAAACGCCGGTATGCCAAAGGATGCCCATGCGTATTTCAGCCCTGTTGCTTGCCCTGATCTCTGCTTCACCCGCCTTTGCCTGTGGTGCCGACACGGATTGCGTGCTGGGCGACAGGACCTACCGTATCGCAATGCCCGAAGGCTATGATGGCAAGACCCCGGTGGGGGCGCTGGTCTGGTCGCACGGCTACCGCGGCTCTGCCGCCGGGGCGATGCGCAACGGCAGCCTGCGCCGCATGGTATCGGACGCAGGATTGGCCCTGATTGCCGCGCAGGGCGTGGACGGGTCGTGGGATTTGCCCAAGGGGCCTGGCACTTTCGACAGCACCGGCGCGGCGGAATTCGACTATTTCGATGCGGTTCTGGCCGATGCGCAGGCGCGTTTCGCCATCGACCCGGAACGGATCATCGTCTCCGGTTTTTCGGCAGGCGGAATGATGGTCTGGAACCTGGCCTGCAGCCACCCGCAGGGTTTTGCGGGTTTCATCCCGATGTCCGGCACCTTCTGGCTGGAACCGCCCGAGACCTGCGCGCAGCCGGTATCCTCCATCGTTCACATTCACGGCGACGCGGACAACACCGTGCCACTGGATGGCCGCGCCATCAACGAGACCAGACAGGGCAAGGTATCGGATGCGCTTGCCCTTTACACGGATTTCGGCGGCTTTGGCCCGGCACAACCTGCCAGCGCAGGCGATCTGACCTGCGAAGACAAAACCAATGCATCAGGCGAAATCCTTGATTTCTGCCTGTTTCCCGGCGGCCATTCCTTTCGCACCGAACATCTGCTTTACGGGATCGAACAGTTGAAAGAGGCCGGGCAGCTTTGATTTGCTGCCGGCCGGTCAGGACGCCGCTGCGCCCGACACCCCGAACCTGCGATCGAATGCCGCGCGCCCCGCGGCGCTGAAGTCGATCACGCGGGTGCCCTCGACCCTCTTGCACCAGCCCAGCACCTGCATCCGTGCCAGCATTGCCCGTCCGACCGCGCCTGCCAGATGATTGCGCCGCGCGCTCCAGTCCAGGCAGGGCCGGCACATCGGCACGCGACCCTTTTGCAGCGCCGCGACATCAACGCCGAAATCCGCCAGCAAGGCATTGCCCTCTTCGGTGAGGATCAGCGCAGGCCCGTCTTCGGCAATCGCGCCACGGGCCAGCAGCCCCTGATAGAGCGCGATGCCCCGTTCCCCGGCCAGATGGTTGTAGCAGACACGCGCCTCGCGCAGGGCCAGATCGCGCGGCCCGGTCCGGGTGCGCAGGTGGCCTGCCCCCGCCGCAAGACCCATCAGCGCCTCCAGCGCATGGCCGACCTCTGCACCGGCAAGGGTGAAATACTTGTGCCGCCCGGACTTGCGGTGGGCGATCAGCCTGCCGTCCTCCAGCTTGGCCAGATGGGTGCTGGCTGTCTGCACGGTCACCCCCGCCTCTGCCGCCAGTTCAGTGGCGGTCAGGGCCTTGCCGCTCATCAGCGCGCCCAGGATATTGGCGCGTGCCGGATCTCCGATCAGGGCTGCAATGCGGGATATGTCAGGGCCTTCTTTCATACTTCGACCCTAGTCGAAGCATTGGGTGCGTTCAATAGGCTAGACCGGAGGTGCAAACATGAAGGACACCCCATGCTGACCTGTATCATCAAATATGAAATCGACCCTACCAAACACGATCAATTCCGCCAATACGCCCGCAACTGGGGACAGGCGATTCCGCGTTGCGGCGCCGACCTGATCGGCTATTTCGCCCCGCATGAGGGGTCATCGACCCTTGCATATGGCATTTACAACATTCCCAGCCTGGCCGCCTATGAAGCCTACCGCGCCCGGCTGGCCGAAGACCCGCTGGGCCGGGAAAACTATGCTTTCGCCCAGTCGGAGAAATTCCTCTTGCGCGAGGAGCGGACCTTTCTGAAACTGGCCTCCAGCCCGCATGGAGCCGCCACATGATCGCTGTCATCTTCGAAGTCATGCCGCACCCGGATCGCCGCCAGGATTACCTCGACATTGCCGCCGCGATGCGCCCGCTGGTGGACGAGGTCGAGGGGTTCATCTCTGTCGAGCGGTTCCAGAGCCTGACGAATCCGGACAAGCTGCTGTCGCTGTCGTTTTTCGAGGATGAGGCCGCCGTTGCGCGCTGGCGCAAGCTGACGGCACATCGCGGCGCACAGGCGAAGGGGCGGGACGGAATCTTTACCGATTATCACCTGCGCATCGCCCATGTGATCCGCGACTATGGCATGTTCGACCGCGCCGAGGCCCCGCAAGACAGCCGCGCAGCGCATGACTGAGGGGTGAGGCAGGCTGTTGAAGGCCGGATGACTTTGGCCTTCCTGCGCTCCATTGATCCGAAGGGAAAAGCGACCTCCGGGGTGACATCAGGCGCAGGCCGGGCGGGGCGCATTTGGGTCGTTGACGCTGTATCAAATTTTTAGGCTCTGGACCCATTAATTCTATATACTCAGTTTGACAGATTTTTTCGCAGACAAGAAGCATCTGCGCAAGAATAGTGGTTCTATTTCAAGCAGATGCGCCGCAGGCTGCGGGAAAATCCGTCAAACCCGGAGGGCGGCGATTTCACTTCATTTCAACGTCTTGGGTCGCTTGCAAATAGAACCACTATTGGCTGCACGCCCCAAACCATTGAAATTTCGTGAAATCGCCGCTGAGCATATAGAATCAATGGGTCCAGAGCCTAAGGTCCGGGGTCGGCGCGAACTGACTTCACCGCAAAGCGCATTGCCCCCTTTCCATTTGAAAAACGCGGCGTATAAATAGCGGCATGACACACGCCGCCCATATCCCGACCCTGCCGCGCCCCTGCGCGGCGCTGCTGCGTGCCAACCTGCTGCTGCTAATCCGCCTCTGAGCGTGCCATCCGGCGCGTCCGCTCAGAGGGATGGTGACGCGCCATGGATTTACAGCAGAACAGAGAGAACCCGACATGAATACCCAATCCCAAGACCGCGTCTTGATCTTTGACACAACCTTGCGCGATGGCGAACAAAGCCCCGGCGCCACCATGACCCACGCCGAAAAGCTGGAAATCGCCAGCCTTCTGGACGAAATGGGTGTCGATATCATCGAGGCCGGGTTTCCCATCGCTTCGGAAGGCGACTTTGCCGCCGTTTCCGAAATCGCGCGCCAGTCGCAGAACGCGGTGATCTGCGGCCTTGCCCGCGCGCAGCTGCCCGACATCGACCGCTGCTGGGAGGCGGTGAAACATGCGCGCCAGCCGCGCATCCACACTTTCATCGGCACCTCGCCCCTGCACCGGGCGATCCCGAACCTGACCATGGACGAAATGGCAGAGCGCATCCACGACACGGTCACCCATGCCCGCAACCTCTGCGACAACGTGCAATGGTCCCCGATGGATGCCACCCGGACCGAGCTTGATTACCTCTACCGGGTGGTCGAGATCGCGATCAAGGCCGGGGCGACAACGATCAACATCCCCGATACGGTGGGCTACACCGCGCCGCGCGAAAGCGCCGATCTGATCCGCAAACTGCTTGAGAATGTTCCCGGCGCGGACGAGATCGTCTTTGCCACCCATTGCCACAACGACCTTGGCATGGCGACGGCCAACAGCCTTGCCGCGGTCGAGGCGGGCGCGCGTCAGGTCGAATGCACGATCAACGGATTGGGTGAACGGGCGGGCAATACCGCATTGGAAGAAGTCGTGATGGCCCTGCGCGTGCGCAACGACATCATGCCCTTCCAGACCGGGATCGACTCGACCAAGATCATGAACATCTCGCGCCGGGTCGCATCTGTCAGCGGCTTTGCCGTGCAGTTCAACAAGGCGATCGTCGGCAAGAACGCCTTTGCCCATGAATCCGGCATCCACCAGGACGGCATGCTCAAGAACGCCGAGACCTTCGAGATCATGCGCCCCGAAGACGTTGGCCTGACCGAGACCAATATCGTCATGGGCAAACATTCGGGCCGGGCGGCCCTGCGCTCCAAGCTCGAAGACCTCGGATACGAGCTGGGCGA
Organism: Sulfitobacter sp. PR48; assembly: GCF_028807335.1. Taxonomy (NCBI): domain Bacteria; kingdom Pseudomonadati; phylum Pseudomonadota; class Alphaproteobacteria; order Rhodobacterales; family Roseobacteraceae; genus Sulfitobacter; species Sulfitobacter sp. PR48. The sequence goes on from NZ_JARAMM010000001.1 coordinate 37,301, forward strand.
CAACCAGCTCAAGGATGTCTTTGTGCGGTTCAAGGAACTGGCCGACCGGAAAAAGGAAATCTACGAGGACGACCTGATTGCGCTGATGCGCACCGCCACCGACCCCGAGGAAGACCGCGTCACGCTGGTGTCGATGCATGTGGTCTGCGGGACCGAAGGGCCGAACCAGGCGCGGATGACGCTGAACGTGGACGGTGCCGAACAGACCACCGAACAGACCGGCGATGGTCCGGTCGATGCGGCCTTCAACTGCGTCAAGGCGCTGGTGCCGCATGAGGCGCGGCTGCAGCTTTACCAGGTGCATGCGGTCACCGAAGGCACCGATGCGCAGGCCACGGTCTCTGTCCGGATCGAAGAGGACGGGCGGATCGTGACCGGCCAGTCGGCGGATACCGACACGGTTGTCGCCTCCACCCGCGCCTATATCCACGCGCTGAACCGCCTGCTGGTGCGCCGCGAAAAGGGCGGCACCGACAAGCGCGAGGTCAGCTACAAGGACGTGTCCTGAGCGCGGATCACAAGGTATCCACCCGGCCGGAGGACAGGATGAGCGGACCACTCAAAGGGTTGAAGGTCGTGGAGATGCAAGGGCTTGGCCCCGCCCCGCTGGCGGGCCAGCTGCTGGCTGACCTCGGGGCGGAGGTCACGTTGATCACCCGAAAATCCGGCCCGGCCGATCCGACCGACATCAACAACCGCGGCAAACGCTCTGTCGCGCTGAACCTCAAATCAGACGAGGGGCGCGCCGTGGCGATGTCCATGATCGCGCGCGCCGACGTGCTGATCGAAGGGTTCCGCCCCGGCGTGATGGAGCGGATGGGGCTGGGACCGGCGGAGTGCCTGGCGCAGCACCCAGGCCTAGTCTTTGGCCGGATGACAGGCTGGGGCCAGGACGGGCCGCTGGCGCAGACGGCCGGGCATGACATCAACTATCTGGGGCTTACCGGATTTCTGCAGGCCACCGGTGCTGCGGACGGCACCCCGATGCCGCCGCTCAACATCGGGGCCGATTACGGCGGCGGCACGATGTTCCTGTTGTTTGGCATCATGGCCGCCCTTTTTGAGCGGCAGACATCCGGCAAGGGTCAGGTGATTGACGCCGCGATGGTCGATGGCGCATCCGCGATGATGGCGCTGGTACATGCCTTTATCGCGCGCGGCCAATGGTCCGAAATGCGCGAGGCCAACCTGCTGGATGGCGGAGCGCCCTTTTACCGGACCTATGAATGTGCAGATGGAAAATTCCTTGCGGTCGGGCCGCTGGAACCTCAGTTCTTTGCGGAACTGGTGCGCCTTGCCGGCCTGCCGCAGGATCATATGGCCAGCCAGATGGACAGCGTCACCTGGCCCGAAAGGCGCGCGGCCTATGCCGAGGTCTTCAGGCGCAAGACCCGCGATGAATGGGCTGCCATTTTCGACGGCACCGACGCCTGTGCAACCCCCGTCCTGACCTGGTCCGAAGCCCCCGAACATCCGCAGATGGCGGCGCGCGGCACCTTTACCGAAGTGGCCGGGGTCACCCAGGCCGCCCCGGCGCCCCGGTTCTCGCGCAGCACGCCAGACGATCTGCAAAGCCCCCCGGCCCCGGGATCTGATACTGAGGCGACCCTGCGCGAACTCGGCTATGATGATGCCGCCATTGCCCGGTTGCGCAACGCAGCTGTCCTGACCTGAACCGGCACCGCCGTCAGGCAAGGTCCGACAGTTCAGAGGCACGGCCCTGTGGCAGATGCAGCCCCTTTGTCAGCGCCATGGCAAGGGCCGCGCGCGTCACCCCCTGCGCCAGCAGCATGCGGCACGCCGCCAGCAGCGCCGCATGCATCTCCGCGACAAGGGCCGCATCGCTCAATTCGGATCGTGTGACCCTGGCAAACCAGGCTTCTTCTAGGATCAGATCCTCAATCAGCGGGTCGACCACGGCACCGCCGCCACCGGGATAGCGGTAATAGCCCACGCCGCCCTGCTTGCCCATGCGCCCCTCTGCCACCATGCGCGGCAGGATCGGCACCTCGCGGTCCTGGCCGCGCGCCAGCACCCTGTCCAGTCCCAGCAGATCCTGCGCTTCGCAGGGACCCATATCATAACCCCAGGCGGTCAGCGCTTCGTCCAGTTCCCAGGGGTTTGTATGCTGAAACAGCAGCGCCTCGCCGCGCCGCCAGAACACATCCTGAAGCCCTGCGGTCAGCGCCGCCTGGCTCATGTCACCGGATCGAGGAAATTGTGCCTGGCAATGGTGGTGAGCAGATCGTTCAGCGAGGAACTGATGGTCCGGTTCGATGTATTCACCTGCGCCTCGGCCAGATCGTAAAGCGGGCTGCGCGCCGTCAACAATTCCTTGAGGTGCGCCATCGCTGCGGGATTGCCCTGCATCGGGCGCACATCGCCCTGGGCGCGCACGCGCTGCATGTGCTCGGGCGGGCTGGTGCGTATCCAGACGGTGTGGAACCGTTCGCGCAGCCGGTCATAGGTGTTTTTCTGCGCGACGATGCCGCCCGCGACAGCCAGAATGACGCGGTCGTGCACGGTTGAAATGCGGTCCAGCGCCTCCGCCTCCAACCGGCGGTATCCGTCCTCACCGTAAAACGCCATGACCTCTGCCAATGGCATGTCGACCGCGTTCTCGATATCCTCGTTCAATTCGACAAAGGGGATCTTCAACGCCTCGCCTGCAAGGCGGCCAAGGGTGGATTTGCCCGCGCCGCGCAACCCGATCAGACTGATCCGCCCGGCGCGCATCAGCCCGGGGTCGCGCGGGGCCAGCAGGGCGCTGACCTTGTGCTGCACCTCGGCCGGGGCATTGCGGTAGAGGGTCGCAAAGCGCTGTGCGTCGTGGTCCATCGGGATTTCATCCGCCAAAAGCGCCTCGACCTTGAGATCAAGCGCCGCCGCGACGCGCGACAGCAGCAGAATGGAGATGTTGCCCTCGCCCGATTCAAGCTGTGCGAGGTAGCGGGGCGAGACACCCGACAGGTCCGACAGCACCCGGCGCGGCAGGCCCCGCTTCTTGCGGGCGGCGGCGACCCGTTCGGCCATGCGCGCGATCAGCGCGGCACCGGGGTCCGGGGCATCCTGCGTATCAGCCATGGGGCGCAATCAGAGACATTAATGCATTATTCCGCAAGTCGATCACCCCGGCAAGGGATCAGCCAGGGCATTCTGCATTATTTCGCACGAATATGCGGCTCAACGATGGCCCGAAGGTCCGGTGGCACCGGCTGGCTTCTGAACTGGTCCGCGATGGTGAATACACAGGTGAACCGCCCCTCGAAACACAGCTTGCCGTCCTGGGATCCGTTCACCGCAAAACTGATGGATTTGTCACCCAGCCGGGTCGGGAAAGTGTCGCACATCAGCGTATGGCGCGGGGTGACCGGGCTGCGGAACTCCATCGCCAGGCTGACGAAGGGCGTGCCGACATTGCGGTCGATCTCCATCTGGAACCAGCCGTCACCGCCCAGATGCGCCTCCCACCAGGCGTTGATCGCATCCAGCGCGAAATAGGGCAGACGGGCGGTATAGGCGATGCGCGCCGGGTCACAGTCACCCCAGGTGACGTTGACAGGGTGGATAAAGGGATCGGCCATCAATAGGTCTCCACGTGGTAACGCCCATCCTCACGCATGGCATCGCGCAGGGCGGTCCATTGCTGGCCCAGGCTTTCCGCGATGGAGGTCAGGGCCAGTTCGACCCCTTCCTCCATGCCGCGCAACCCGCAGATGTAGATATGCGTGCGGTCATCCTCAAGCAGTTCCGCCACCCTGTCCTGCTCGGCCAGGATGCGGTCCTGCACATATTCCTTGTCCTGATCCGGCTGGCGCGAGAACACAAGGTGTTGCTTCAACAGGGTTTCCGGCACCTTCTTGAGCGGGCCGAAATAGGGCAGGCTGTCTGGCGTGCGCGCGCCGAAGAACATGGTCATGCCCCCCGTCGCACCACTGCGCTGGCGCTGCATGGTAAAGGCACGCATCGGGGCGGAGCCGGTGCCGGTGCAGATCAGCAGCAGATGCGATTCCGCCGTGGAGGGCATCAGGAAGGTGGCACCAAAGGGGCCGGTAACCTCGACTTCCGCACCCTGCTCCAGATCGCAGAGGTAGTTGGAGGCAAGGCCCTTGTCCTCGCGCTTCACCGTGAGCGAGATGTTGTGATAGCCCGCCCGCTCGCCGTCGCGGGGCGAGGAGATGGAATAAAGCCGGGGCAGATGCGGCTTGCCCTCTGCATCCGTGCCGGGGGGAATGATGCCGACCGATTGCCCCTCCAGCACCGGAAAGGGCAGCGCGCCGGGGTCCAGGATGATGTGGCGCACGTCATGGTCGGGGTCGCGGGTCAGCGGGTAATTGCCCTGCACTTTCATCCGTGCCGGTTTGCCCAGCGTGTACATGTTGACCGTGGGCTTGCCCGCACTCAGCGGGGCCTTGGCCTTGCCACCCGCGCCCTTGTGCGCCTCTGCCAGCAGGGCGGCAATCGGATCGACCGGTTCCTCGTCATCGCTGGCGGGGGCGGCTTCGATGTCTTCCTGCTCGGGCAGCTCGTCGAATTCGAACTGTTGTTCCAATGTATAGGGGGTCTGCACCACCCGCCATTCGTCGATGGAGCCGGTGGGACAGACCGGGATGCAATCCATGCAGAAGTTGCAGATGTCGGCGTTGACCACGACGTTGTTGTCGTCATGCTCGATCGCGTTGATCGGGCAGGTCATTTCGCAGGTATAGCAGCGGATGCAGATTTCCGGATCGATCAGGTGTTGCTTGACCGGTTTGTTCATATGCGCTCTCCCCTCCGGCCCGCTGGTCGGGCGGCATGTCCTTCCTGTGCGAAAGGTGCATGACCGGCACGCACCTTTCGATCTTGCCGCAAGCTGGGTTTGAAACCCACCCTGCCGATCAGGCCATGTGCAACTTCACATATTCGAAGTCGCCCGGCTTGTTGTCGATCCCGACCTTGGGTGCGGCGATCCAGGAGGCGTATTTGCCCGGCTCGTAGCAAGGCACCATCAGCGACTGGATGAAATCACCGTCTGCCTTGGTCGGCAACCATTCATCGCGGCGCTTGTGCCATTCCTCGGCCGAGATGATCTGGCCATCGGGGTCCACGGCCACGGTGCTGAACACGCCGATCTGGCGGTGAAAGCCCTCATGCGGCAGCTTCAGTTCGAAATCCACCCCGGCCTTCTGGATCTGCTTGTTCCAGCGGCCCACGCCGCCGGCCGCATCGCGCACATAATCGTCGCGCAGGCGCATGTTGATGGCGGTCAGCGCCGGGGCGTCTTCGGTCACGATCTTGCCGTCCTTGATGGAGGTCACGGGATAGGTGTCGCCGGTCAGCTTGTGATCGTCGTCGATCCGCTGCTCCATATACCGCCCCTTGATGCCGGAGTTGAAGGCATTGGCGGCATTGGTCGACACCTCCTGCCCGAACAGGTCCAGCGACAGGGTGTAATGCAGGTTCAGCTTTTTCTGGATCGTGGGCAGGTCGATGACGCCCAGATCGCGGATCTTGTTGATGTCGGTGGGGTCGGTGATGCCATGTTTCGCCATCGCCTCCAGCGTCGCCTGAATGGTGCGGCCCACGCCGGTTTCGCCCACGAACATGTGGTGCGCTTCCTCGGTCAGCATGAAGCGGCAGGTGCGCGACAGCGGGTCGAACCCCGATTGCGCGAGGCTTTCCAGCTGCATCTTGCCGTCACGGTCGGTGAAATAGGTGAACATGAAGAAGGACAGCCAATCCGGCGTTTCCTCGTTGAAGGCCCCCAGCATCCGCGGGCTGTCATCGGAGCCGGAGGAGCGGACCAGCAGGTCATCCGCCTCTTCGCGGCCATCGCGGCCAAAGTATTTCTGCAGCAGATAGACCATCGCCCAGAGGTGACGGCCCTCTTCCACGTTGACCTGGAACAGGTTGCGCATGTCGTAAAGCGAAGGCGCTGTCAGGCCGAGGAAGCGCTGCTGTTCGACCGAACCCGGTTCGGTATCGCCCTGGATCACGATCAGGCGCTTGAGCATGTTGCGGTATTCGCCGGGCACTTCCTGCCAGGCCGGTTCGCCGTAATGTTCGCCCATGGGGATCTTGCGGTCCTCGACGGCGGGGGCCAGCAACACGCCCCAGCGGTATTCGGGCATCTTGACATAGTCGAACTTGGCCCAGCCTTTCGGGTCCACGCTGACGGCGGTGCGCAGGTAGACCATGGATTCCTGAAAGTTCTGCGGGATCAGGTCGTTCCACCAGTTGATATAGCCGGGGTGCCATTTTTCCAGCGCCTTGAGAACCTTCTTGTCCTCGCTCAGGCCCACATTGTTGGGGATTTGGGTGTCATAGCTTACGTTGATCAGGTCGAGCATCTTATTCCTCCAGATCGGTGCGCATGAATGCGCACCCTACGGTTGGTTACATCCGTTGGTCGCCGTATCCGGCGTAGGGTGCGCATTCATGCGCACCAATATCTCACACACGTTCCATGTCATATTCGCCGCGCTGGCCGGTGCCATAGCGTTGCAGCGCGCCTTCCTTGCCCACCGCGTTGGGGCGCTGGAAAATCCAGTTCTGCCAGGCCGTCAGCCGGCCAAAGATGCGGGTTTCCATCGTCTCCGGCCCGGCAAAGCGCAGGTTCGCCTCCATCCCCGTCATCGCATCGGGGCTGAAGGAGGCGCGTTCTTCCATGAACAGGCGCACCTCGTCCTCCCAGTCGATGTCGTCATAGGCATAGGTGACCAGCCCCAGCTCCTCTGCGGCATCGGCTTCCAGCGCCGCGCCGATGGAACGCCGCAGGCTTTCCACCTGCTCCGGCGTGCCCAGGAACCGCGTTTGCAGCCGCGTCAGGTCATTGCCCATCGGGTAAGTGCCGAAATTGCCTTCGGACAGGGTGATGGCTGCCATGTGGCGATTGTCGCCGTCGAATTCCTCAAGCATCATATAGCTGCGGTCCACCGCCCAGAGCAGTTCGGCCAGCGGCCCGGCAAAGCAGGACCCATGTTCCACGATCGCCACCAGCGACCGCGAGGTCATGTCGATCCGCTTGAGCACGCGTTTCCAGTATTGCAGCACCTCGTTGGCCAGCCAGTGATCCTTGTTGCCCAGCAGCAGCGCCTCATGGGCCATGACCTTTTCGGGGTCTCCCTGGGTCTGGAATTCGATCAGGCCCAGTTCCTTTTCATTGTTGCGCAGATGCAGGATCGCATCGTCCAGCTCACGCGCGCAACGCAGCAGCCAGGTTTCCGCCCCCTCGGCGGCAAAAGCCGCCATATCGGCAGGCGCATCCGCATCCGGGCCCTTGATGGTTATCGTGGCGCGCGCGCCCTTGCGGTTCAGGGCGACCTCGACGGTGGAATAGGTGACGCCATCCTCGGCAAAGCTGCGGCTGATCGGGGTCAGCGTGATGCCCTCGGCCACATCCGCCTTGTCGGAAGCGGCCGCCAGTTCGCGGGCGCGTTCCCGCACCGCCTCGTCGAACCTGGAGTTCGGAAAGACCTCGTCCACCAGACGCCATTCGACCGCGCGCTTGCCCTTCACCCCTTCCTCGATGGAGCAGAAGACATCCGCAAGATCCCGGCGCACCTTGCGCTTGTCGGTCACACGGGTCAACCCGCCGGTGCCGGGCAGTACCGCCAGCAGCGGGACTTCGGGCAGGGCAACCGATGACGTGCTGTCATCGGTCAGCATGATGTGGTTGCAGGCCAGCGCCAGTTCATAGCCGCCGCCCGCGCAGGCCCCTTTCACCGCGCAGATGTAGTTCTGCCCGCTGTCGGCCAGCGCCGCCTCATAGGTGTTGCGCGTCTCATTGGTGAATTTGCAGAAGTTGACCTTGTGGCTGTGCGCGGCACCGCCCAGCATGCGGATGTTGGCCCCGGCACAGAACACCTTGTCCTTGGCCGATTGCATCACCACCACCTTGACCTCCGGGTGTTCGAACCGCATCCGCTGCACCACATCGGCCAGTTCGATGTCCACGCCCAGATCGTAGCTGTTCAGCTTCAGCTCATAGCCGTCGAAAAGCCCGCCCTTTTCATCCACATCCATGAACAGATGGGCCACCGGGCCGTCATAGGTCACTTTCCAGTGCCGGTATTTCGACGGGTCCGTCTGAAAGTCGATGATCTTGGTCATGGGTAATCCTTTCACAGCCTGCCTGGACCTGTTGGTGTATTATAATTCCATCCCCTTGCGGGTAAACCAGTGAACTTGCCAGAATTCGCCGCAGTTTTTGCAGTATTATGCATATCTACGTGGTTTCCAGCGTCTTTCGCGTCTGCACCACCCAATGCCGGACCTCTGCGACCTCCAGCCCCAGAATCCTGGCTGTTGCATCGCAGCGGGCCAGATGCCCCTCCACCATGTTGCACAGCCGCCAGGCCGCGCGGGGCCGTTGCATGGTGATCTTGAGACGCGCATTGGCCAGCTGGATCAGCGCCTGGGTCATGTCGCGCTCCTGCGACCCTTCCGGCGTGCGCATCCAGACCGCCTCCAGCACCTCGTGACACTCCCAGTAATAGCCCGCATCGAAATAGGCCCGACCCGCCTGCCAGGCCGCCGTGTGGTGCAGGTCGGTGACCGCGACCTCATCGGTCACGCTGGCCTTTATCCTGTCGAACCACCCTTCCGGGTGGCGGCGCGTCACGCCGGGGACATAGACGTGCGGTGGCAGTTCGGGACCATCCGGCGCGTCAGGCAATACGGACCTCTTCCCGCTCCAGCCGGTGCAGCCTTGCGCAGAATTCGACGATTGCCGCCTCTGTCTGCTCGGGATACTCAAGATGCGGCGCGTGGCCACACCCCTCCAGGATCAGCGTCTCCAGCGGGGAATAGATGCGCGCTTCGATCTCGCTGATCTGGGCAAGGGTGCCGTAAGGGTCCTCCCGGCCCTGGATCGCCAGCACGGGAATGCGCAGGTGGTCGATGCAATCGGCCACATTCCAGCTCTCGAAAGCCGGGTCCGTCCAGGCGTCGTGCCAGCCGTTGAAGGCGGAATCCACATCGCGGTGATACTTTGACAGACGATTGCGCAGGGTGCCCTCGCGGTATGCCTTGCCCGCCGCGCGGATGGCTGTCAGCCCCTCGGCCTCGGCAAAGAAATGCGGCGCGATCAGCACCAGCCCCCGCACCCGCATGTCGGAGACGGAGCCGCCATAGATGGCGGCAATGGTAGCACCGTCCGAATGGCCCAGCAGCACCGCCTGGGCAATCCCGGCGGCATCCAGCAGCGGGCCCAGCACATTCTCCGCTTCCAGCGACATGTAGTTCAGCGGGCGCGGCAGCGTCGCGGGGTCGGACCCGCCATAGCCCGCCCGCGCATAGGCCAGCACACCAAATCCCGTTGCCGCCGCGAGACGGGCGGGCAGGTCGCGCCATTGCGCGATGGAACCTAGACCTTCATGCAGCATGACCAGCGTTGGTGCCTGATCCGGCGCGGGGCCCCAGCAGCCGTATTCCAGCGCAGAGCCCCCCAGTGTGATCCGGTCAGCCGGTTTCTCGCTCCATTCAATTGCCATCAACAGTCCTCTCTCAGCTTGAAACGCTGGATCTTGCCCGTCGCTGTTTTAGGTAGCTCTTCGACCACCTCGATCCAGCGCGGATATTTCCACTTTCCGATTTTCTCTTTCACATGGTCCTTCAGCACCTCGCGGAGCGCATCCGGGTCTTCCCCCGCCTGCAAGACAACAAAGGCCTGCGGTTTCTCCAGCCCTTCCGCGTCGCGTTTGGCCACCACCGCGGCCTCCAGCACCGCCGGGTGGCTGATCAGCGCGCCCTCAACCTCGAAGGGGGACAGCCAGATGCCCGAGACCTTGAACATGTCATCGGTGCGCCCGCAATAGACCAGCCGCCCGTCGGCGCGTTTCTCGTATTTGTCGCCAGTCCGGGTCCAGACCCCCTCGAAGGTGCTGCGCGACTTGTCGCGCTGGTTCCAGTATCCATTGGCCGCCGAAGCGCCGTTGACCAGCAATTCGCCGATGCCGCCCGCCGCGACCTCCTCGCCATTCTCGTCGACCAGCCGCAGGGCATAGCCCGGCACCGCGCGGCCCGAGGTGCCATAAACGATGTCGCCCGGTGCGTTGGACAGGAAGATATGCAGCATCTCGGTGGAGCCGACCCCATCCAGAATGCCGACCCCGGTGTGCTTTTCCCAGCGGATGCCAACATCCTCCGGCAGCGCCTCGCCCGCCGAGATGCAGACCCGCAGCGGGGCCTTTGGCGCGCCGTCGCGGTTCATCTGGGCAACCATTGCCGCATAGAGGGTCGGCACCCCGCAAAAGATCGTGGGTTTGTGGGTCCCGATCGTCTCCAGCATGCCGGGGGGTGTCGGCCTGCCGGTGTAAAGGATCGTGCTGGCCCCCACCGACAGCGGAAAGGTCATGGCGTTGCCCAGCCCATAGGCGAAAAAGAACTTGGCCGCCGAGAGCACCACGTCATCCTCGCGGATGCCCAGCACTTCGGCGCCATAGGTGTCGGCGGTGGCACGCAAGGCGGAATGGACATGGGCCACGCCCTTTGGCTGACCGGTGGAGCCTGAGGAATAAAGCCAGAACGCAACCTCGTCGCTGCTGACCGGCAGGGTATCCTGCGGTGGCGCATCTGCCGTGAAAGCGGCAAAATCCTGGGTGCCTTCGGGCGCATCGCCGATCACCACCACCTGGCGCAACCAGGGGTTATCGGCGATGGCGGGGGCCACCACCTCCCACAGGGGGGCCGAGACGAAAAGGATTGCGGCGCGCGAATCGCGCAGGATCGCGTCATAGACAGGGGTCGCCAGCAGGGTGTTGAGGGGGACAGGCACCACTCCCGCCTTGATCGCGCCCCAGAAAATCTGCGGGAATTCGATCTGGTCCAGCACCAGCATCGCCGCGCGTTCCTCGGGGCGGATGCCCGCATGGGTCAGGGCCCCGGCGACCTTGGCCACCCCTGCCGCCATCTGCGCATAGCTCAGGTTGCGCCCGGTTTCAGCCTCGGTATAGGCAATCTTCTCCCCCCGCCCCTCGTCGATATGGCGGTCCACGAAATAGGTGACGGCATTCGCTTGTATTGACTGCATCTCTTCCTCCCACGGTAGAGGCAGTGTGCACTTGAGTGCCGCAGCCGCAAGCTATGCGGAGAAGAATTGCACTTTAGTGCAAAATACGGATCACATCCGGGGTTTCCGGGCCAAACAGACGCGCCACCAGCGCGGCCCTGCGGGACAAAAAGCGGGGGAAGTTCAGGTTGCCTTTCGCCGTTGCCTCCCCCTCCGCCATCGACGCGGGTTCTGCCAGGACGATGGCGGCACAGACCCGCCCGGCACTGCCCGCCGCAGTGGTGGCAAGCGCGGTCAGGCGCTGTGCGAGTTCGGCCTCCAATGCGGCGCATTTGAGCACGCCTGCCGTTTCGGTAACCTCCCAGCCCTTTGCTGCGATTGCGGCACGGTTCGGCAGGATCATGGCGCGCACGTCGTCACGCCCCTCGCCGGCAATCACGACATCCTGCGCAAAGGGGGCAAGGGCCGACAGCAGATCAAGCCGCAGGTTCGCCGCGCGCACCCAGGTGCCGGATGTCAGTTTGAAATCTTCCGACAGGCGACCGTCAAACCGCAGGCCCCGGTTCGCATCCGAAGGGTCCACCAGCCGCATTGCATCGCCGGTGATAAAGAACCCCTCGTCGTCAAAGGCTTCGTCCGTCTTTTCAGGGTTGTCCAGATAGCCGCGGGTGATGCTGCCGCCGCGGACACGCACGTCGCAGCGCATATCGGCATCCGGCACCAGCTTGACCTCGATCCCGGGCATCGGGACCCCAACGATACCGGCACCTTTCGCCGGCTCATGGCTGATCAGGCAGCCGGGCGCGGTTTCGGTCAGGCCCCAGGAGGTGGTGATCAGCGGCAGCTTCCCACCCGCCGCCAGCGCCAGACGCTCCAGCGCCGCCCAGGTGTCCTGCGGCAGCGAGGCCCCGGCATAAAAGATCATGTCGAGATCGGCAAAATAGGTATCGCGCAGGGCCGCGTCCTGCTCCAGGGCGCGCACCAGCTGCGCAAAACCTACCGGCACGTTGAAGCTGAGCGTGCCCGGGATCAGCCCGAGGTTTTCGACCGTGCGGTCGAACAGCCCCGGCGCGGGCTTGCCATCATCCACATAAAGACTGCCGCCATTGGCAAGCATGAGGTTGAAATTATAGGAGCCGCCAAAGGTATGGTTCCATGGCAGCCAGTCCACGATCCGCGGCGCGCGGGTCGACAGGAACGGCAGGCAGGCCGCGATCTGTGCCTGGTTGGTGGTCAGCATCCCATGTGTGGTCAACACGCCCTTCGGCGCCGAGGTGGACCCGGAGGTCAGCAGGATCTTGGCCAGCGTATCCTGCCGCACCGCTGCGGCGGCGGCGGTGATGTCGGCCCCTGAAGGCACCAGCAGATCGGCAAGGTCCGTGGCCCCGCTGTCGCCTGGCGCAGCGGAAAGCGCCTCGACCCCGGCAAAGTCGTCCAGCGCAAGCGCCGCCGCGTATTGCGTGGCGTCGGCGGCAAAGACCAGACCGGGCCGTGCCAGCGTCGCCGCATGGGACAGGCGCGGGTGGGCCGCCGGGATCAGGCTGTATTGTTCAGCCACCGGGATCGTGGGGATGCCCACGTATTGCGCCGCCAGTGTCAGCAACCCGTGATCCACACCATTGCCGGACAGGATCATGACCGGCCTGCCCGGGCCCAGGTCGCGCTTCACCAGATGACTGGCGATGGCGCGGACGCAGGTCAGCGCCTGCGCATAGGTCACCTCGCGCCAGCCCTGCCCCTGACGTTCCGCAAGGAACACCGCATCGGGTGTTTTTGCCGCCCAATGATCCAGCCAGTCACCGGTCCGCCGCGCCACCGGCCCCAGCGGCAGGTTCGACCGCATCAGGAAACTGCCATCCGCCCGCTCCTGCAAGGTGACATCATGCGGTTTCAGGTTCAGATGCGATGTCATGGCAAGGGGACCTCCCCTAGGACAACAGGAAAAGGGTGATGCCGGGGAAGGCAACGAGGATGATGACACGCAGGATGTCGGAGCCGACAAAATACATCACCGCCTTGTAGGTTTCCGTCATCGGGGTTTCGCGGTCCATCGTGTTGATGATGAACAGGTTCATCCCCACCGGCGGCGTGATCAGCCCCACCTCCACCACGATCAGCACCAGGATGCCGAACCAGATCGCCACATGTTCCGGGCTCATCCCGAAATCCATGGCAGAGACAACCGGGAAAAAGATCGGTACGGTCAGCAGGATCATCGACAGGCTGTCCATCAGGCAGCCGAAGATCAGGTAGAACAGCAGGATGATGCAGAGCACCAGAAGCGGGCTGAAGCCCTGGTTCACCACCCAGTCGGCCATGAACTCGGGCACGCCGGACAGGGCCAGGAACCCGTTGTAGAACCCTGCTCCCAGCACGATGAAAAAGATCATCGCGGTGGTCTTTGCCGTGCCTAGCAGGCTGTCGCGCAGTACCGCCCAGTTCAGGCTGCCCGACAGCAGCGCGACCAGCCCGGTCCCTGCAGCGCCGATGGCAGAGCCTTCGGTCGGGGTGAACCAGCCCAGGTAGATGCCGCCGACCACGATGAAGAAGATCACCAGCACCGGCCAGGTATCGGCCAGCGCCCGGAATCTTTCGGCCATGGGAACAGCGGGGCGCGTGCCTGCCGCCCTGGGGTTCAGGCGCACATAGATCGAGATGGTGATGATATAGCCGATGGCGGCAAGGATGCCGGGAACGAAGGCTGCCAGGAACAGCTTGGCAATGTTCTGTTCGGTCAGGATCGCATAGATCACCAGGATCACCGAGGGCGGGATCAGGATGCCCAGCGTCCCGCCCGCCGCAAGCGTCGCGGTGGAGAAACCACCCGAATAGCCGTAGCGCCGCAGCTCCGGCAGGGCGACCTTGGACATGGTCGCCGCCGTGGCCAGGGAAGAGCCGCAGATCGCGCCAAAGCCTGCACAGGCCCCGACCGCCGCCATGGCGACCCCGCCCCGGCGGTGACCGAGGAAGGATTCCGCCGCCTTGAACAGCGCGCTCGACATGCCCGACAGGGTGGCAAACTGACCCATCAGCAGGAACATCGGGATGATGCTCAGCGAATAGCTGGAAAAGGTCGTGTAGGTTTCGGACTTCAGCTTGGCCAAAAGCGGTGTCGGATTGCCGCCCATGAAGAAATACCAGCCGCCGAAACCGCAGAGCATCATGGCAAGCCCGATGGGCGCGCGCAGAAAGACCATGATCAGCAGAACGGGAAAGGACCAGAAGCCCAGCTCAAGACCGCTCATGTCAGTGCCCTTCCGCTTGGTTTGGCAGCAGGTCGCGTCCGGTAAGCGCCCCCGCCAGGCGCAGGGCGGCGCAATAGACCGCCACGATACAGGCGACCACCCCGGCGGCAAAACTGCAGGCATAGGCCCACCAGACCGGGAATTGCAGGAACAGCGTTGTCTCGCCATTGCCGAAGTAGCGTTCCAACCCGCCGAAAAGCCGCCAGATCAGCAGGATCACGACCGCTGTCAGCACGATCTCCCAGATCGCGGCCAGCCAGCGGTTGAAGGCATCCGGCAGGGCCGCGGTGAAAATGTCTACGGTGGCATGTGAACCGTGCAGCTGGCAGATCGGCAAAAAGGAAAAAATCGCAAAGGCAACCCCGGCTTCCAGCAGTTCATAGCTGCCGTTGATCTCTCCGATCCCGAGATCGAGCAGAAACTGCGAAACCCCGGTCAGCATCCTGTCGAAGAAATCCGCATGCAGGAACTTGTTCACCGAGCGTCCGATGATCGACAGCGTGGTCAGCAGAATCAGCGCCAAGAGAACGAAGCCCCCCAAAAGCGCCGTAACGCGTGCAAGGGCGTGGACAATATTGCGCATCCTCGACAACCTTTCGGTAAAATAGTGCCAAAAAACCGACCCGCAGCATGCAGGCTGCGGGTCGGTCAAACGCCGGGCGTTTTACTGCTGGTAGGCGTCCATCAGCGACTTCGCCTCGTCGATCAGAGCCTGACCGTCGATGCCCTTGTCCTGCATGTCCGCAACCCATTCCTCGTAGATCGGCTGGGCCGCATCGCGCCAGACCTGGGTCTCCGCATCGTTCAGCGTAACGATGTTATTGCCCAGATCAACGGCAAGCTGACGGGCGGGGCCATCGGCATCCGCCTGGGTGCCGCCCGCGAAGATAGAGAACTCCAGACCGGAGTTGTCGTCGATCACCTTTTTCAGGTCATCGGGCAGGCTTTCATAGCGGTCCTTGTTCATCGCCAGCACGAAGGTCAGCGTGTAAAGCGCACCGTCGAATTCGGTGTGGTTCTTGACCAGCTCCGGCACCTTCAGTGCTGCGGTGACTTCCCAGGGGATCGTGGTGCCGTCGATGACACCCTTGGACAGACCTTCGGGGATCGCCGGAACCGGCATGCCGACCGGTGTCGCACCGGTGATTTCCAGCAGACGGTTCACCAGACGCGAGCCGCCGCGGATCTTCATGCCTTCCATGTCGGCGGGTGTGCGCACTTCCTTGTTGGCATGGATCAGACCGGGGCCGTGGACCCATGTGCCCAGGATGTGCACATCCTTGAATTCGCCGTCCTTCATGTGCTTTTCGAACATCTGCCAATAGGCAGAGGATGCCGCGCGCGCATCGTCGACCATGAAGGGCAGTTCAAAGACTTCGGTCGACGGATAGCGGCCGGGCGTATAGCCGACCACGGTCCAGACAATGTCTGCAACCCCGTCGATGGCCTGGTCCATCAGCTCGGGCGGGGTGCCGCCCAGTTGCATCGACGGATAACGCTCGACCTTGATGCGGCCTGCGCTGTCCTCTTCGACCTTGTCGGCCCAGACATCGAGAACCAGCTTGGGCACGTTGGCCTGCGGCGGCAGGAACTGGTGCATGCGCAGGGTGACATCCTGCGCCATGGCGGTGGTTGCTGTGAGCGCGGTTGCCAGTGCGGCACCTGCTGCCCCCAGAAGCGTTCTGCGAAACATCATGTGGTCTTCTCCCATTAAGATTCCCGACCTCGCCCTTATCACCGGACGATGGCCTTTTGTGAATGCTACTGGATCAGACAATACCAGCGTATCGGCGTCAACAAAGGCTTGGCTCCAAGTCGGCCAATTCAGCAAAATCGCCAATTGCGCGGCGATTTAGGCATTATAGTTCCTGACAGGCTGCCCTGGATCGGGGGAAACAGGCGCCGGAAGGCAACGCCCGACCTGGAGGGCGATCAGAGCTTTGACGCGGAGAAGAACGTCTCAATCCGCGGGCCGGTCATGGCTTGGCAAAGGGTGCAAAATCGCCCTCCGGGCGGGAGGTCGGGCGGGAAGTTGGCCAGACCAAGCAGCAACGGGACGGCAAGTTCCGCGAAGGCAACCATGGCACGGCCAACGTCCGATCCGGATCAGAAATGTTTGCCCCTCGGGCCAGTATCGCATGGCAGCACCCGCTGACGGGATTTCAGAAAATCCACCGCGCCGGGTCAAACCCCGTGACTGCCGCACTATGGCGGCCTGCACAAAGGGGGATATGGTGGCGTTAGGTGGACTCGAACCACCGACCTAACGATTATGAGTCGTTCGCTCTAACCAACTGAGCTATAACGCCATGAGCGCGTGGACTATGCCAGCCCACCGCGCCCGTCAAGCATAAAACCAACTTGTTTTGTCCCGAACCGGGCCGCAGCGCGCCGGGCCGGTACAAAGCTCATTCAATTGCCCCGGCGCTGCCCCAATCTGGCCCGATACTGCCCCTATCCCACCTGCTGAGATGACCAAAAGCAGGTGAACCGCGCCCGATGCCGACCGACATGAGCCCCGATTACGTCGCCGCCCGGCCCCTTGCCCCCCTGGCGGGGCTGGCCGCCCTCGACCCGCGCCGCTGGTTTGCAGGGCCGGAACTGTTCCTGATCGCGCTGATCGCCGCCACCGGAGCCGTTGCGCTGATTCTGTCGGTCCTCTTTGCCCAGGCCGTTGCCTGGAACGCCTTTCTGATCAGCTTTGCCCCCAGCGCCGGGCTGATCCTGTTGGGGGCCTATGTCCGCAGCGCAAAAAACATGCCCCGCGCCGCGGTCTGCGCCATCGCCACCGGCATCTACATCGGCTTTTCCGGGGTGATCACGATCCTGATCTATCTGCGCTTTCCGATCACGGTGCCCCTGCTGGACGCGGATCTGATGCGGCTGGATGCGCAGATCTTCGGGTACGATTGGCAGGGGTTCACCACTGCCATTGCCGCCTATCCCGTGATCGGCCGTGCAATCGGCTGGGTCTATGGCAGTTCGCTGATGCAGCTTTTCGCGGTGATCTTCATGCTGGGCTACCTCGGCCGGTCCGTCGCGCTCTACCGGGTGTTGATCACCGGCACGGTTTCGCTGCTGCTGGCCGTCGCCTTCTGGTGGCTCTGGCCCAGCCTTGGCCCTTCGGCCTATGTCACGCTTCCGGCAGAAACAGAACGCGCCCTTGGGCTGATCCACGGACAGGAGGCAGGTGCCCGGCTGCGCGACATGGCGCAGAACGGCAATGCTGTGATCACGCCACAGATCATCATGGGAACCATCGCCTTTCCGTCCTACCACACGGTTATGGCCTGTCTTGCGGTCTGCTTTGTTGCCGGGACAGTGATCTTCTGGCCGATGCTGCTGATCAATATCGCGATGCTCCCCGCGATCCTGTCACATGGCGGCCACCACTTCAGCGATGTCCTCGGCGGGCTGCTCACCTTTGCCCTCGCCTATGGCTTTGCCCGCCTGATGGTGCCAGAAAAATCAGCCCGGCCGGACCCGGGCGCTACTTTCTGACGGAATATTTCAAAACTTTCCAAACTTTTGAAACTAATGCCATTAGGCGTTCGTTGATCCCCCATACGACACAGATTTTAATGTTGGGAGACAAAATGAATACGCTGAAAATGACACTTGCCGCTTCTGCCATTGCCCTGGGGACAACCGCCGCTTTTGCTGCAGAAAATCCCATGGTTGGTGGTGCGGAAATGTTCGCCGACAAGAACATCGTCGAAAACGCCGTGAATTCGGCGGATCACACAACGCTTGTTGCTGCGGTCAAGGCGGCTGGCCTGGTTGAGACGCTGGCGGGCGAAGGCCCCTTTACCGTCTTTGCCCCCACCAACGAAGGCTTCGAACGCCTTGAAGACGGTGCCGTCACCACTTTGCTGGAACCGGCCAACCGTGATCTGCTGACAAAAACACTGACCTGCCACGTTGTTGCCGGCAAGGTCACAGCCGAAGCGCTGACCGGCATGATCGCGGCAGATGGCGGCAAGCATATGGTCCCCACCGTCGGCGGCTGCATGCTGACCGCGTCAATCGCTGACGATGGCCGTGTGCTGATCACCGATGAAAACCAGAACGGTGCCTTCGTGACCATCGCGGATGTGAACCAGTCGAACGGCGTGATCCACGTGATTGACGGCGTGATGCTGCCCAAGCAGTAAGCCACCGCACTGACCGGCTGAATACCTGACCCCCGGGGTGCAAACCCCGGGGGTTTTGCCGTGGGAAATGCCGGGGCATTTTGCACGCTTGACCTGCCGACGCCTCTGGCACAGCATGGGTTCATGACACCTGGCAAAGCATATCTGGATGCTGACGCCATCCACAGGCTGGCAGGCCGATCCGACGCCATGGGCGCTTGGCTGGTGGTCCATTGCTGGGGCGTGATCCTTGGCGCTGTCGCCCTCTTCGCCCTATGGCCCAATCCGCTGACCTTCCTGCTGGCGGTCGTGCTTATCGGCTCGCGTCAGCTGGGCCTTGCCATCCTGATGCATGACGCCGCGCATAACGCCTTGTTCAATAACCGCAGGATCAACGAATTCGCGGGCGAATGGCTCTGCGGTCGTCCGATCCTGGCGGAGCTTTCCAGCTACCGCCATTATCATCTGACCCACCACCGTTATACCCAGACCGAAAAGGACCCCGATCTGGTCCTCTCCGCCAAGTTCCCGACAAGCCACGCCAGCCTGCGGCGCAAGTTCATCCGCGACCTGACCGGGCAGACCGGGGTTCGGCAGGTGGTCGGGCAGATTGTCATGTCCTTCCGGCTGGCCGGGGACGACGACGCAATCGCGGCGGCAACCGAGGATGCCGCGCTGGCGTTCAAGGCGCGGGACCTGTGGAAATCCCTGCTGGTCTTTCTGGGCGTTGCCCTGTTGATGAGCATCCTCGGACAATGGTGGTACGGTCTGGCCTTCTGGCTGCTGCCCTATCTTACCTGGTTTCAACTGGTCCTGCGCATCCGCAACATTGCGGAACATGGCGCGACGGAACAGTCGGAGGACCCGCTGCGCAACGTCCGCACCACCCGCGCGGGCCCCATCGCCCGTGCGCTGCTCGCGCCCTATTGGGTCAATTACCACCTGGAACATCACATGGTCATGCATGTCCCCTGCTGGCGCCTGCCCGACCTGCACCGCGCGCTTTGCGATGCCGGTATCGGGGACCGCATGCGCATCTCGCCCAACTATGGTCGCGCGCTGGCAGAGGCCGGTTGGTAGAACCGCTCGGATCAAGACGCTAACGTCGGCTGTCAGCCCGTGCAGGCGCTGCGCTGAAACGGCTCCCTTTCCACCTGGGGCTGTGATAGAGCGGCCTCAATCAACCAACCTGCTTTCCCATCCCGGGCCCAAGCACCGCAACAGATGAGTTACGAAGATGAAGAAAATTGCACTGGTTCTCGTGGGCCTCATCGCTGCGCTCCACTTCTATATCGCCTGGTTTGAGATCTTCGCCTGGACGTCGCGCGGCCCGAAAGTGTTTACCTCGATGCCGCCCGAGCTTTTTGAACCGACCATCCAGATGGCCGCCAACCAGGGCTTCTATAACGCTTTTCTCGCGGCCGGGCTGGTCTGGTCTCTGCTCATCAAAGAGGAGAAATGGCAGTTCAGAATTGCCGCCTGTTTCCTGACCTTCGTTGCCCTTGCAGGGGTCGGGGCCGCGGTGACTGTTGCGGTGAAATCCGGCCTTCCGCAATTCGTGCCCGCGAGCATTGCCCTGGCGTTGCTCGTGCTCTCAAGGAAGCAAGGCCCGTCTTCCCGGTCGTGACCTGACGACCGGATCAATGCGCCGGGGCGGATACCGCGTCCAGCAGGGTGCGCCCGCCGTCGATCACCATGATCTCTCCGGTCATGAAACCGGAACTCTCCGCCGCCAGGAACTGCACCGCCTCACACAGTTCGTTCGGTGACGCGATGCGCCCCAGCGGCGTGTTGTTGCGGATGTTGTCGCGCCACTCGCGGTTTTCGGCCACGGCGGCGCGCAGCGAGGCGCTCATCACGCTGCCAAAGGAAATCGCGTTGACCCTGATCCGGTGCTGGGCCAGCGACAGCGCCATCGAGCGGGTCATCTGCTGTACCGCAGAGGCGGCGATGGCATAGCCCATCAGTTCCGGCCGGGTCTGCTTGCAGGCGGTAGAGCTGAGGTTGATGATCGAACCGACCTGCGCCTTGGATTCAGGATCCGCCTGTTTGATCATCCGCCGCGACACCGCCTGCGTCAGGTGCAGGGCCGTCATCAGGTTCTGATCCAGCAGGGTTTCGACAGAGGTGTCCTCCACATCCAGCGCGTCGGTGGTCATCACCTGGCGCGAGGCATTGACCAGAATATCCACCTGGTCAAAGGCATCTATGGTTGCGGAAATCAGGTTTGCGATGGTCAGGCGCTGGCGCAGGTCGCCGGCAAAGGTGCGGATGTTGCCCTCTTCCTGCTCATCGCCCAGTTCATCCATCAGCATCTTTTCATCCGCATCGGCGCACATCACATTGGCACCCGCATTCGCCAGATGCCGCGCAATCGACAGGCCGATGCCATTGGCCGCGCCGGTGACAATTGCGGTCTTGCCGGAAATCGAAAAAGACATCGCTATCCCTTCTCAGATATGCTCAGCGCCGCTGGCGCGTCGGTTTGGCTGCATGGAACAGCTTGAACCTTGCATCGCCGCCCAGTTCATCAACATGGGCAAAGTTCTTCTTCAACTCGGCCTCATAAGGCAGGTGACGGTTGGCAACCATCCACAGATTGCCATTGGGTTGCAACAGTCTTGACGCCGCCGCGACAAAGGCCTGGCCGATCTGCGGCTCGGCGGCGCGGCCCTGATGGAACGGCGGGTTCATCACGATTGTGTCCATCCGGTGCGGCGGTGCCCATTTGGTCGCGTCTTCCCAATGGAACTTGGCGCGCTCGTCGGTCACGTTGTGCCGCGCGCATTCCAGCGCGCTGTGCCCGGCCTCCACCAGATGCACGGTCTGGACGCTCTCCCGTGTCAGGACATGGGCCGCCAGAAACCCCCATCCTGCACCCAGATCGGCCACTTCGGCACCCAGCTTCTCGGGCAAGGCATCAACCAGAAGCGCCGATGCCAGATCGACCCCATCGGCAGAGAACACGCCCGGCGCTGTCCAGAACCCCTCTGCCGTCTGAGCGGGCCGTTGCAGCCAGTCGGCAAAGAAATCCTTGGCGGCAGGGTCGATCCAGAACAACTTGCCATGCGCCTTGGAAATCGGACCATTCACGGTGACACGCTTTTTCATCTCGCGAAAAATGGAATCAATGCCATCGGTCTTCTGCCCGTCGATCACCACGATCCCGTCGCAGGCCTCGCAGGCCCGGGCGATCAGCGCGCGCGCCTCGGCCTTGGCGCGGGGCAGACAGACAATCGCGGCGGCATAGCGGTCGCCGATCATGTGAATCGCCTTGTAACCGCGCGCCTCCCAACTGTCGTAAAGCGGCTTGAAGTCCTGCACGATATGGCAACGGTCAGGATCCAGACCCGGCAGCCGCGCCTCTGCATTGGGGTGAAATACGGCGATCAGCCCTTGCTCAGGCAGGTCGAGCCCGCCTTGCAGCGCCAGATCCAGTCGTGCGTCAATCACACGCTATTCTTCTTTTTCCATGGTGCATTGCAGCGGATGCTGATGCCTGCGGGCAAAATCCATCACCTGCGCAACCTTGGTCTCTGCAATCTCGTGGCTGAACACACCCACCACCGCCAGGCCCTTCTTGTGAACCGTCAGCATGATCTCGAAGGCCTGGGCATGGTTCAGACCAAAGAACCGCTCCAGCACATGCACGACAAACTCCATCGGGGTAAAGTCGTCATTCAGCAGCAACACCTTGTAGAGCGGGGGCCGCTTTGTCTTGGGCTTGGTCTTGGTCAGCAGATCGGTCTGACCGTCATCGTCCGACTTGTCCGCCATCATGTGTTCTTCAAGGCGCATTGCTGCTCCGACAGGTTGCTGTGCGTTGGTGAGTCGTATGAGCGTCTATATAACCTGTTCCTGTATTGAGAAAAGAGGCAGCTTGGAAATGGCACTTGCATTAACCACAATCGGCTTTGATGCGGACGATACGCTTTGGCAAAATGAACAGTTTTTTGCCATGACCCAGGACCGTTTTGCCGATCTGCTGGCCGATCACGCGGACAAGCCCGACCTGATGGCGCGGCTGATGCAGGCGGAACGGCGCAACCTTTCGCACTACGGATTCGGGATCAAGGGCTTTACCCTGTCGATGATCGAAACTGCAATCGAGATCACGCAAGGCAAGGTGCCCGCCACCGTGATCGGCGAAATCCTCGATGCCGGGCGCGATATGCTGTCCCACCCGGTCGAACTGCTGCCGGGCGTGCAGGACACGCTTGAAGCACTCCGGCCCGATCACAAGCTGCTTCTGATCACCAAGGGTGACCTGCTCGACCAGATGCGCAAGGTGGAGCAATCCGGGCTGCGCGAGCATTTCGACGCCATCGAGATCGTGTCCCACAAGACCCCGGCCGAATATACCGAGATTTTCCGGCGGCATGGCACCGGCGCCGACCAGGGGCTGATGGCAGGCAACTCCATGTCCTCGGACGTTCTGCCGATGCTGGAGGCTGGCGGATGGGGGGTTCTGATCCCCCACGGGCTGACCTGGGCGCTGGAACACGCCAAAGCACCCCAGGATCACCCCAGGTTCGCGGAGATCCCCAATCTGGCGCATCTGCCGGCGCTGGTCGCGCAGTGCAAATCAGTCGGCTGACCGGTCAGGCGCGCCCCAAATTCAATAATGGCATGACCGCCAAACTGCCGCCACAATCTTGCCTTAATCGCCCCTATTGTGGCATCAGATTTTCCTCCCCCTAGATGTGGACGACACCCGGCCCTTTTTTCGCTGATTTACCAGTACGTTATGCCTTTCCCGAAATCGGATCCTGTGTTACCTTAACTGTAATCAAATTGTGGCCAGTCGAAAAATCGGCGGTCCAGAGGCAGTAAAAGGCAGGTTTCCAATGAAGGCGCGGCGCATTCAGCCGGCCCGTTTCGGGCTATTTTTCCTCGCAGCACTATGGCTTCTGGTCATTCTGCCGCTCAGCGCCATCGCCGCCCCCTATGCTGCTTATGTGATCGACGCCAGGACTGGAAAGGTCCTGCATGCGCAAAACGCCGATACCCGGCTGCACCCTGCTTCCCTGACCAAGATGATGACGCTTTATATCGCCTTCGAGGCGATCGAACGTGGTGAAATTTCGCTCGATACCAAAGTGACGGTCTCGCAGAATGCCGCGTCCGAGCCGCCCAGCAAGCTGGGTCTGCGTCCGGGTCAGAAGATCGCGCTGCGCTACCTGATCCGCGCCGCCGCGGTGAAATCCGCCAACGACGCCGCCACCGCCATCGGCGAGGCAATCGAAGGGTCCGAAGCCAAGTTCGCCCGCCGGATGAACCGGACTGCCAAATCCCTGGGGATGACGCGGACGACATTCAAGAACATGCACGGGCTGACCGAGGCGGGCCATCTCTCCACCGCCCATGACATGACGCTGATGGGGCGGCACCTGCTGTATGATTACCCGCAATACTACAACCTGTTCTCGCGCATCGAGGCCGATGCCGGGGTCAAGAAGGTCAGCCACACCAACCGGCGCTTCCTGACCTCGTACAAAGGCGCCGACGGGATCAAGACCGGCTATACAAGGGCGGCGGGTTTCAACCTGACCGCCTCAGCCGAACGTGGCAACGAGCGTATCATCGTGACCGTTTTCGGCGGTCAGTCCACGGCATCGCGCAACGCCAAGGTGGCCGAGCTGATGGATCTCGGATTCCGCCGCGCGCCGTCGAATGCCCCCCTGCGCAAGCCCCAGCGTGAAACGGTTTACGCCGATGTCGAGGACGACAGCGCAGGTGCCGTACCGGGTGGTGCCGGCAAGACGATTCGCCTGGTCGGCGCGGTCAAAAGCTCCAAGCGGCCGCAATTGCGCCCCGGCAGCGACGCGCCTGTCATGGTGGCCTCTGCGGAACCTGTCGTGACAAATGCAGACATCACCGCAGCCCTCAAGGAAGCCGTGCAGACTCCGGCCCCGACACCGGCGAAACCCGTCGAAAGCGACGCCGTGGTCACCCTCGCTTCTGCGGCGCAGGCTTCCGTGCGCCCGACCCTGCGGCCCAGAGCCTCAGACGCCCCCGCAGCCGCAGCGGCAGCCCCCGTGGAGCAGGAAGTGGTCACCCGGCTGTCCACATCGGGCGGACGCCAATGGGGCGTCAACGTGGGCCGCTATCCCAGCCGCTATGCCGCCGAAAAGGTGCTGCTCAAGACCGCACTGGCAGAAATGGCAACCCTGGACGGCAGCCTGCGCAAGGTGGTGCAGCGCCCACAGGGGTTTGATGCCAATTTTCTCGGCATGACCCGCGACAGCGCCGACCTGGCCTGCCGCAGGCTGGCCGCGCGCAATGTCAGCTGCTTCATGATCGGGCCCGGCTGACCGCCTGATCCTGCGCCGCCTCACGGCGAATCCAACGCACGAAATCCTTCAGCGCGGGCCGCATCACGCCGGGCCGCGTGACGATGTTATAGCCCGATCCGGGTCTTTCCGTCCGGTGCAATTCCCGCAGCCGTCCGGCGGCAATGTCGCGTGCCACAAACAAAAGCACCGTCACCGCCACCCCCTGCCCGTTCCGGGCCCCGTCAAGCAGCAGATTGCCCGGGACCTGCATCAGCGCCTTCGGAGCCAGCGCGCCATTGCCGAAACGGCGCAGCCAATCGGTGCTTTCCGAGGTGCTCGCCTCCTCCAGCCAGGGGTAGCCTGACAGGGCATCAATCGGCGGCAAGGGCCCCTCCCCCACCAGCGAGGGCGCCGCAATCACCACCATGGGGGATTCCAGCAGCAGCTCCGTTTCCAGCCCCGGCCAAGGGCCGACGCCGTAACGGATCGCGATGTCAATGCCGTCCGGCGAGAGCGGCGCAAGCGCCGGCGTGGGATCAAGCCGCAGATTCGCCTCCGGATGCTGGGCGCGAAACGACGGCAGGCGTGGCATCAGCCAGGAGGCGGCAAAGGTCGGTGTGCAGGAGATATGCAGGGGCCGCTCGTCCCGGGTGCCGGTGATTTCCTGCGCCGCCTCGATCATCGCGGCAAAACCCGCGTGCAGCGCCTTGGCCAGCACGTCTCCCGCCGGGGTCAGGCGCATCGACCGGCCCGACCGATCCAGCAGCGCCACATCCAGATGTTTCTCAAGCACCCGCAATTGCTGGCTGATCGCCGCATGGCTGACCCCGAGCGCATCACCCGCCGCCTGCACATTGCCGCTTTGGGCAAAGGCGGAAAAGGCCCGCAGCGCGGCCATCGGGGGCAGTTGCTTCCAGTCCATATGCAACCCTGACTTACATGTAGAAACGATACATGAGTCGCATTTTGCCGGGAAATGCCCAGTATTGAAAGGGTGAAACGCAGCACAAGGAGAGCCCGAAATGTTAAGTATATACGCATCCGCCATGCAAACAGCGACCCGGACCGACTGCCTCTCTGTCCGCAGCATACTGCCCGGCGCAAAGTCATTGCGCCTGCGCTGGTGGCAGCGCGCCAGGACCAGCTGCATCGACCTGAGTCGCCTGTAACCGGTCTGAACATGGGGAAAGCAGGCGCGGGCGCGCTCAGACACCGGCCCGGCCGCTTTCAACCGCAGGCAGCGCAAGCGCCAATTCAGGCCGCCGTGGCCCCGGCGGCCTGCGCCGTTTTATTCGAATAAAACGGCCCGGAATTTTCGAAAATTCCGCCCCCGCCGCTCAGGTCGTGGCCTGCAGCAGGGTGCGGGTATAGTCGGTCTGCGGATTGTCATACAGATCATCCACCGGCCCGTATTCGATCACATCGCCCCGTTTCATCACCATGACCTTGTGCGACATGGCACGCACCACCCGCAGGTCGTGGCTGATGAAAAGATAGGCCAGCCCGTATTTCCTTTGCAGGTCGCGCAGCAGTTCGACGATCTGGACCTGCACCGTCATGTCCAGCGCCGATGTCGGCTCGTCCAGCACCAGCAGACGGGGGCGCAGCACCATGGCGCGGGCAATCGCGATGCGCTGCCGCTGACCGCCGGAAAACTCGTGCGGATAGCGGTCCATCGTGGCCGGGTCGAGCCCCACTTCCATCATCACCTCATGCACCAGAATCCGCTGATCCTGGCCCTTGCCGACCCCGTGAATCCCAAGACCCTCGGCGATGATCTGGAAACAGGTCATGCGCGGGCTGAGCGAGCCGAACGGGTCCTGGAAGACGATCTGCATATCCGCCCGCAGCCGCCGCAACTGCCGGGTCGACCATTGCCGCACGTCCTGCCCCATGAAGGTGATCCGCCCGTCCGACTGGATCAGCCGCATGATGGCAAGCGCCATTGTCGTCTTGCCCGATCCGCTTTCCCCCACGATACCCAGGGTTTCCCCCGCGTGCAGCGTCAGCGACATGTCGTTGACCGCCTTCACATGGCCCACGGTGCGCCGCAGCAGGCCGCGCTGGATCGGGAACCAGACCTTGAGGTTCTCTGTCGATACGATCTCGGGCGCTTCCGCAGGGGCGGGCGCGGGGCTGCCCGTGGGTTCGGCGCTGAGCAGCTTCAGCGTATAGGGGTGCTGCGGATTGTCGAAAATTTCCCGCGTCGGCCCCTGCTCCACGATTTCGCCATGCTGCATCACGCAGACGCGGTCGGCGATGCGGCGGACAATGCCGAGGTCATGGGTGATGAACAGCAGCCCCATGCCCTCGCTGTCCTTGAGGTCCTTCAGCAGGTCGAGGATCTGCGCCTGGATCGTGACATCCAGCGCCGTGGTCGGCTCATCCGCGATCAGCACATCGGGCTTGTTGGCCAGCGCCATGGCGATCATCACCCGCTGGCGCTGCCCGCCCGACAATTGGTGCGGATAGGCCCCCAGGCGGCTTTGCGCATCGGTGATCCCGACCTTTTCCAGCAGTTCGAGAATCCGCGCACGCGCCTGCGCGCCGGTCAGGCCCTGATGCAGCGCGATGCTTTCGCCCAGCTGCTTTTCGATGGTGTGCAGCGGGTTCAGCGATGTCATCGGCTCCTGGAAGATAAAGCTGATGTCATTGCCGCGCACCTTGCGCAGCAGTGCCGCATCCGCACCGATCATCTGCTGGCCGTCATAGGTGACGGAGCCCGACACCTCGGCGCTGTCACCCAGAAGCGACACGGTCGACAGGGCCGAAACCGATTTGCCCGATCCGCTTTCGCCCACCAGTGCCACAGTCTCCCCCCGTTCCACGGAAAAGGACACGCCGCGCACCGCATGGGTCAGCGCGCCGTCCTGCCGGAACGAGACGTTCAGGTTGCGGACATCCAGAAGTGCTGTGCTCATCCGCGCACCCCCTGCCCGATTTCTTCGAAGAAATCGGTCCGGAATTTTCGAAAATTCCGATCCT
The DNA here is from genome assembly GCF_028807335.1 of Sulfitobacter sp. PR48. Taxonomy (NCBI): domain Bacteria; kingdom Pseudomonadati; phylum Pseudomonadota; class Alphaproteobacteria; order Rhodobacterales; family Roseobacteraceae; genus Sulfitobacter; species Sulfitobacter sp. PR48. The sequence goes on from NZ_JARAMM010000001.1 coordinate 64,932, forward strand.
GCGTCATGTGAAGGTCTTTCTTGGGTCAAAGGCGTCGCGGATACCTTCAAAGATGAACACCAGAAGCGACAGCATGATCGCAAAGGTGAAAAAGGCGGTGAAGGTCAGCCAGGGGGCCTGCAGGTTCTGCTTCGCCTGCAGGGTCAGCTCTCCCAGCGAGGGGGCAGAGGACGGCAGGCCGAAGCCCAGGAAATCGAGGATCGCCAGCGTGCTGATCGTGCCGGTGATGATGAAGGGCAGCATGGTCAGCGTCGCCACCATGGCATTGGGCAGCATATGGCGGAACATGATGGTGGCATTGCCCACGCCCAGCGCGCGGGCGGCGCGGACATACTCCAGGTTCCGGGCGCGCAGGAATTCGGCGCGCACGACACCCACCAGCGCGGTCCAGGAAAACAGCGTCAGCAGGATCACCAGCAGCCAGAAACTGCGCCCCAGGATCGCGAACATGATGATGATGACATAAAGCGACGGGGTCGATGACCAGATCTCGATGATCCGCTGAAAGATCAGGTCGAGCCAGCCGCCAAAGAACCCCTGTACCGCCCCGGCAAAGATGCCGATGAGCGAGGCAAGCCCGGTGACGATCAGGGTAAAGATAATGGACAGGCGGAAGCCATAGATCACCCGCGCCAGCACATCGCGCTTGGTGCCATCGGTGCCCAGCAGGTTCTGGCCATTGGGCGGCAGCGGTGCGGCACCGGGCCGGTCCACCGCGGTGTTGAAGGAATAGGGTATCGGCGGCCAGATGCTCCAGCCCTTCTCGATCGCCTCGCCCTCGACGATGCCGTCTTGCGCGTCCGCAATCAGCGCCCCGGGGTCGTCGAAACATTCCTCCAGCCCGCCGGTCGCGATCAGGCATTTCACCTCCGGGTCGCGATAGACCGCCTCGGTCTGGAAATCACCGCCAAAGGCCGTTTCGGGATAGAAGCTGAAGATCGGCATGTAGTATTCGCCGCGGTAGTTCACGAGGATCGGTTTGTCGTTGGCGACGAATTCGGCAAACAGCGAGATGCCGAACAGGATGGCAAAGATCCACAGGCTCCAAAAGGCCCGGCGGTTGCGGCTGAAATTGCGCCAGCGCCGCTTGTTCAGCGGCGATAGCCAGCCGCGCGGGGCCTGGGGCACGGGCGGGGGCGCATCCTGACCGGGGGCGCGTTCGGGGATCAGATCAACCTGTGACATCAGCCTTCCCGCCGCTCGAAATCAATGCGCGGATCCACCAGCACGTACATCAGGTCCGACAGGATGCCTACAATAAGCCCAATCAGGCCAAAGATGAACAGGGTGCCGAAGACGATGGGATAATCCCGCGCCACCGCAGCCTCAAAGCCGAGCCGCCCAAGCCCGTCCAGCGAAAAGATCGTCTCGATGATCAGCGAGCCGCCAAAGAAGACGCCAATGAACACTGCCGGAAAGCCCGCGATCACGATCAGCATGGCGTTGCGGAAGACATGCCCGTACAGCACGCGCCGCTCCGACAGGCCCTTGGCCCGGGCGGTCATGACATAGTGTTTCTTGATCTCGTCCAGAAAGCTGTTCTTGGTCAGCAGGGTCAGCGTGGCAAAGGCGCTGATGGTCGAGGCCAGGACAGGCAGGGTGATATGCCAGAAGTAATCCACGACCTTGCCCATCGGCGACAGGCTGTGCCAGTTGTCGCTGGTCAGCCCCCGCAGCGGGAATATCTGCCAATAGGATCCGCCGGCAAACAGCACCAGCAGCAGGATCGCAAACAGGAACCCCGGTATCGCATAGGCCGCAATGATCGCACCCGATGTCCAGGTATCGAAGCGGCTGCCATCCTTGATCGCCTTGCGGATGCCCAGCGGGATCGACACGACATAGGCAATCAGCGTCGACCATAGCCCCAGGGTGATCGACACCGGCAGCTTTTCCTTGATCAGCTCGATCACCGAAATCGACCGGAAATAGCTGTCGCCGAAATCGAACCGGGCATAATTCCAGAGCATGTTGAAGAACCGCTCGACCGGGGGTTTGTCAAAGCCGAACTCCTTTTCAAGTTCTTTGATGAACTCCGGCGGCAGCCCCCGCGCGCCCACATAAGCGCTGTCATTGGCGGTCAGCCCACCTGCACCCGCATCCTCATTGGCCCCTGCAAAACCAGCAAAGACATCGCCGCCGCCCTGAATCCGGGCGATGGCCTGCTCCACCGGGCCGCCGGGCACGAACTGGACCAGGGCAAAGTTGATCAGCATGATCCCCAGCAGGGTCGGGATGATCAGCAGCAATCTGCGAAGGATATAGGCACCCACGCCGCGTTACCTCAATGCGCCAGAAGCCTTGAGGGCGTCCGCCTTCTCCTGATCGAACCACCAGAAATCAAGATTGCCCAGGGAGAACGGCGGTATGACCTCGGGATGTTCATACTGGTTGTAATAGGCCACCCAATAGGTCGGCTTGTACCATGTCGGGATCATGATGAACTCATATCTGAGCGCCCGGTCCAGCGCGCGCAGCGCGACATCCGTGTCTTCCAGCGTCTCGGCGCGCAGGGATTTTTCAAGGATCGCATCGACCAGAGGGCTGGCGAGGCCGGCCGGGTTGAAAAGCGAATATGCCGCATCTTCCGACCCGAAACGCTGGGTCAGGCCACCGCCGGTGCTCAGGTAGGATGAATAGGAGTCATAGACGAGATCATAATCGCGGTCACGCTCGCGCAGGGTGTATTGCGACGGATCGACGGTCTGCAGTTCCGCATCAATGCCGAGGTTGTTCACGTTGGAGATGAAGTTCTCCATCACCGCCCGCAGGGTGGCCGAGCTTGACGCATTGAACAGGAAAGTCAGCTTGAGCGGCTCCCCTTCCGCATTGCGGCGCTTGCCGTCGGAGCCCACCGGCCAGCCGGCCTCGTCCAGCAGCCCCATGGCACGGCGCAGATTGCGCCGGTCCAGCAGGCGGGAGGGATCAGAGGTATGCGGCATGCGGACCTCTTCGGTCAGCATTTCGGGCGGCACCAGATCGCCGAGGGATTTCAACAGCTCCAGCTCCTTGCCTTCGGGCACGCCAGTGGCCATCAGCTTGGTGTCCTGCGAATAGGACGCGCGCTGCTTGAACAGCCCGTATTGCAGCGACTCGTTGGTCCATTCAAAGTTGAATGCCAGCGCCACCGCTTCGCGCACGCGCTTGTCCTGCAACACTTCACGACCCAGGTTGAACACGATCCCGGCCGCATCGGGCGGCGCACCGTCGGGCAGTTCCTCGCGGATGATATCGCCGTTCCTGACCTTGGGAAAATCGTAGCCTGTCGCCCATTTCTTTGAATCACCCTCGGTTTCAAAGGTGAATTCACCGGCCTTGAACGCCTCGAAAGCCGAGGTATCGTCGCCGAAATACTCGATCCTTATGGTGTCGAAGTTGTTGCGGCCCACGTTGAACGGCAGGTCCTTGCCCCAGTAGTCGGGGTTGCGCTTGTAAACGATGCGGCGGTTCACATCTATGCTGTCGACCATATAGGGGCCCGAACCGGGGGATATTTCCAACCGGGATTCATCCAGCCGCGAGCCGCTTTCCTCGTACCATTTCTTTGACCAGATCGACATGTTGCCAACCGTCTCGATCAGGCTGCGGCGCGACACATCGGGGGCAAAGTAATACTTGATCGTATGTTCGTCGATCACCTCGATCTTGGGGATCAGCTTGCGCACCGCATCGGCATAAGACTTCAGACCCTGCTCAAGGATCAGGTTCTGGCTGAATTCCACATCATATGCCGTCAGCGGCGTGCCATCGGAAAACCGGGCCTCGGGGCGCATGTGGAAGATCACCCAATCCTTGTCTTCGGGATATTCCAGGCTCTCGCAGACAAGGCAATAGGCCTCGCCATAGACATCCGCAGGCGCGGCAGAATTCACGCCCTCGCCCAGCAGGCTTTCATACATCACCGTCGACAAGGCCCCGCCACGGCCCTTGCGGGTATAGGGGTTCATGGAATCGAAGGTGCCGACGACGCCCAGGGAAATCTCGCCCCCCTTGGGCGCATCGGGGTTCACATAGTCGAAGTGGGTGTAATCCGCAGGATATTTCAGATCGCCGTAAAAGGAATATCCGTGGCTCTTGATGATCTTTTCGTCCTGGGCGGCTGCGGCAGTGGCAAGCCCAAGTGCCAGACCGATCACCAACAGCGCGTTCCAGGCTGTCCAAAGCCGGTTTGCAGGGGGCAGTTCGGCGGCGCGGGACTGGGATCGGATCATCAGGCTCTCCTTTGAGGGTCTCAAATCGTCTGTTCAAACCAGATGTAAGCTAAAGGCCAACGCCGCCAAGATACAAGTTGCGAATATGTAATCTTGGGGCCGCGCCTGCGCAGACATGCAAAAGGCCGCCCAAATCGGACGGCCCTTGCATCAATCGCGTTGTTTTTCAGCCACCCAGGCTCTGCAGATAGGCGATCACATTGGCGCGATCTTCGGGCTTTTTCAGCCCGGCAAAGCCCATTGTGGTGCCCGGCGCCCAGCCTTTGGGGCTGGTCAGGAACGCGCTCAGCTTCTCGGGATCCCAGGCGCCTTCCTTGCCGGACAGGCCACCGGAATAGCTGAAACCGCCAACCGAAGCGATGTCACGCCCGACCACACCGTTCAGGTGCGGGCCAACCGCATCGGTGCCATCGACCTTGTGACAGGCCGAACACTTGCGGAAAATCCCCTCGCCCTTGCCGGCATCAGCCGCTTCCATCAGGGCCGCCATATCGATTTCTTCGGCGGGTTCACCGGAATCGGCGCTCGCAACTTCGATGACATAGGATTGATCGCCATGCGCCTCGGCGTGATAGATCTCTTCGCCGGCCCATTTGCCCAGCAGCAGGATCAGCCATGCACCAAACAGGCCGCCGGCAATTTTTGTGATTGTCATCGTATCGAACATGGGCATGGTCCATTACTTCTGTGGCTATCTTGGGCGGGTATCTATTGCTTTCCCTCTCGCGGGGCAAGGTGTAGTTACCGCGACCAAACGCCCCTGCTGGCGCAATTTGTCGAAGGATGTTCAGAAAGATGGCAGAAACGCCGCCGCGCATCGCCTTTCAGGGCGCTTTGGGTGCCTATTCCCACGAGGCCTGTCTCCAGGCTGTCCCGGGCATGATTCCCGTGCCCTGCACCACCTTCGAAGGGGTCATCCGCGCAGTCCGCGAGGGACGCGCGGATCTGGCGATGCTGCCGGTCGAGAATACCACCTATGGCCGGGTCGCGGATATTCACCGCCTCCTGCCGGAAAGCGGGCTCAAGATCGTGGCCGAGGCATTTGTGCGGGTGCGCATCGCGCTGATGGCCCGTCCCGGTGTGACGCTGGACGAGGTGAAACATGTGCGCGCCCATATGGTGCTTTTGCCGCAGGCCCGCAGCTTTCTTGAGGCACGTGGCATCACCTCCGAGGCCGCCGCCGACAGTGCCGGTGCCGCCGCCGATCTTGCCGAGACCGCAGGCAGCCGCGACGGCGTGCTGGCCAGCGAGGTCGCCGCCGACATTCACGGGCTGGAGGTGCTGGCCCGCGACATCGAGGACATGGACCACAACACAACCCGCTTCCTGCTGATGTCGCCGCAGATCGATACCTCCCGACGCGGCGACAAGATGCTCACCACCTTTGTCTTCGAGGTCCGCAACATCCCCGCCGCGCTTTACAAGGCCATGGGCGGTTTTGCGACCAATGGCGTCAACATGACCAAGCTGGAAAGCTACATGGTTGGCGGCTCCTTCACCGCGACGCAGTTCTATGCGGATATCGAAGGGCACCCGGAGGATCCGGCGGTCAAACGGGCGCTGGATGAGCTGGCCTATTTCACCAATATGCTGAATGTTCTGGGGGTCTACCCCGCCCATCCCGACCGGGGCTGAGATCCCTGGCGCGGCGGCCGTCACGCCGCCGCCCGGGCCCGTTCCGGTCTCAGCGCATATTGACCAAGGAACACGCTGCCCAGCACCAGCGCCATGCCAAATGCCTGTGGCGCGGTCAGGGTTTCGTTCAGGACCAGCCAGCCCAGAAGGGCCGCACTCATCGGGCTGAGGAAGCCAAGGACGGAAACCGCGGAGGGTTGCAGCAGCTTGATCCCGCGCAGCCAGATGACATAGGTCAGACCCGCGCCGATCAGCCCCAGATACATCAGGCCCAGGATATTGGTCCCGGAAATCGTCGCCCATTGCGTCGGCGCCACAAGCGCAAATGGCAAGAGCAACACGCCGCCCGCTGTCAGCTGCCATGCCGTGAAGGTCAGGGCAGAGACCGGCGGTTGCCATTTCCGGCTCAGCACCGTGCCCAGCGCCATGCTGGCAGAGCCGGCGATCCCGGCGATGACACCCAGGGCATCCAGCCCCGCCGCCGGCGTCAGGACCAGCAGCGCAACACCGACACCCCCCGCCGCGATGGCCACCAGCGACAGCTTTCGGATCGGAGAGCCCAGCAAGGCGCGGGCAGCGAAAATGACCACCAAAGGCTGCAGCGCCCCCATGACCGCCGCCACCCCGCCGGGCAACCGGTAGGCCGCAAAAAACAGAAGCGACCAGAAGATCGAGAAGTTCAGCGCGCCCAGGACAAACATCCGGGGGATCCAGCCCCCGCTGGGCAGTTGCCGGACCAGACACAGCAGGAGCAGCCCGGCAGGCAGGGCCCGCAGCAGCGAGATCGTCAGCGGGTCAAGGTTCGGGAGGAATTGCGTCGTAACGATGTAGCTGCTGCCCCAGATCACCGGAGCAACCGCCGTCAATGCAATGTCGAAGCTGCGTGACATGATGGAATCCTTTTTATCTTGATCTCAAGATACTAACGAATAACTTGACGTCAAGATAAATATGCGCTGTGGTTCCTTCATGTACGATATCGACAAGATCAAGGCGCAATGGGCCAGACAGCGGCCCGACCTCGACACGGAGCCGATGGCCCTCATCGGACGGATAACGCGGCTCTCTGCCCATCTGTCCGAAGAAATGGGCAAGACCTTTGCCCGCCACGGGTTGAACGGCCCGAGCTTTGACATGCTTGCCACGCTGCTGCGGTCCGGTCCGCCGCATGCGCTGTCGCCCAACCAGTTGCTTGAGACCATGATGGTCACCTCAGGGACCATGACCAACCGCATTGACCAGTTGGAAAAGGATGATCTGGTCACCCGGGTGAGGAACCCCGACGACAAGCGCAGCGTGCTGGTCCAGCTGACCGGCAAGGGGCAAAAGATCATTGATGCGGCGGTGACGGATCACGTCGAAACGCAGAAGAAACTTGTTGCGGGCCTGTCCGGGGAGGAGCGCGGCAATCTGAACGCGCTGCTCCGGACTTACCTGGCCACTTTCGAAGCGAATTAGCAGGGATGCAATCGCCAATGGTGCTGCCGCAGCAACAGTCAGGAGAGACCCCGGTGTGACTTGGGGCGCAGGCCGGGCGGGGCGGCAACACAACTACAGAACGGAAGATGCGAACCCTTCCCGCTTTCCCTTCGCGCGACGATCCTCTTGAACCTCAGACGCGAAGCGCAAGCCGGGCCATCGCCTGCCAGGGGTGGGCGATACTGCCCTTGGCTCATGCCACTTTGTTTCTCAGCTTTGATGAGCCCTATCATGGGAACTACCCAGCCTAACCATATCGCCTACCGTCATGCCAAAGGCATGCCGACGTTCAAAGGCGCACCTTCGGTGCGAGCGGCGGGCAGGCGATGGCCCGGCACCTTCGGCTTGTTCCGGGCCTTGGTGGCATTGATTGACGACAGCTCTGCCCGGTGACCAGATTTTCGCAGGCCTTGCGGCGAATGTCCGGAAAGAGCCCTCTCCACGTTCCTCCCACACGGAATCAAGGCCGCAGGCCGCCGCGCATCATGCCAGAGGCATGTATGCGACGTAACGGGCCGTCCCCAGGCCAAGCGATGCGCGGCCTGGCGTTACTTTAGCAATCCAGACCACCTCCGGCCCCGTTCAGGCCGATCGGGAATAGCGTTCTTCCATCGCCTTGGCCTGTTCGGCCACCCGCAGTTTGTATTTGCGGGTGAGCGTGTTCTTGGCCAGCTTGAGCGACTGCACCAGCAGGCGTGCGCTCAGGTTCAGCGGCTTGATTTCAAGCTCCACCAGAATCCGCGTGCGGCTGCGCGACAGGGGCAGCAGCTCGAAACGCATCTGCCCCAGCAACCCCGGCGAGGTGCTTTCCAGCACCATCTCGTTGGGCTTGTCAAAGGTCACCATCTCCAGCTCCAGCTCGCGCCGCTTGCCGCGCAGATCGAAGGCCACGCGCCAGGTCATGCCCGGGCCGGGCACATTCATCTGATCCACCCGCTGGACCTCGGCACCGCGCCGCATTGCCGAGCGTTCAAAACTCTCGAAATCGCAGAGCATCGTGAAAACGGCGTCGATCGGCGCTTCAACATCTTCCTTGGTCGAAAACTTCATAAATCCGCCCCGAACTCCGCTGCCTCAGATACCACGGTCAGCATTGTCCTGCCGACCTTTATTCTTCTTGTTCTTCACTTTTGCCTCAATCGAGCCTGTCCGCAAGCCAGTTCTCAAGCAGGAAATGTGCGATGGCCCCCTTGCGGGCTGGCAATATGCTAGCATGGTTGCCCGCGAAAATCTCCATCATATCTTCCCGCGACACCCAGAGCGCATCCTCGATCTCGACCGGGTCGATGCTGATGTCACGGCTCAGCGCCTCGCCCGCGCAGCCGAACATGAGGGAGGCCGGAAACGGCCAGGGCTGGCTCGACAGGTAGGACACCTGCCCGACCCTGACACCCGCCTCCTCAAAGACTTCGCGGCGCACTGCGGCCTCCAGGGTCTCGCCCGGTTCGACAAAGCCGGCCAGCAGCGAATACATGCCCGCGGGCCAGCCCGGGGACCGGCCCATCAGCACCGAATTGCCCTGCGTGATCAGCATGATCACAACCGGGTCGGTGCGCGGAAAATGCGCGGCCTTGCAGGCCGGGCAGACCCTCTGCCAGCCCGCCTGTGCCATGTCGGACCTGTGACCGCAGGCCGCGCAGAAACCATGGCTGCGGTGCCAGCTGAACATCGCCCGTCCGGTTGCCGCAAGTTCCGCGTCGCGCGGGCTGAGCCAGGTCATCACCCGGCGCAGCTCGGCAAAAGCCATCTCTTCGCCCAGGGCCGGGTGGCGTTGTTCGCTGGGATCCAGGAAACCGCCCAGCGCCGCCTCGTCCAGATCCTCGGGCTGCCAGGAGGAGAGGTCATAGGCAAAACGCGCTGCCCCGTCCTCGCGCCCCAGCAGGATGATGTCGTCGCCCGCGTCGGCGAGCACGGGATGGTCCAGCGGCAGGCGGGCAAGATGGGCGGGACGGGCCGTGGCGATCAGCGGCTTGCCGCGCCAGAACAGGATCGCCCGCGCATCGGGGTCCTTGAGCGCCGCGCCGATGGCCTCGGGGTTGCTGCGTATTTCCCCGGCCCGGTCCAGCGCCGATCCCCCGAAAGTCACCGTTTCCGCATGTCGCATCTTGCCGTCCTTATCCCTGCCGGCCCCTTTGCGGCCCGCATCAGGGGTTTGCACCATGGCAGGGGGGAGGGCAATGACATCCGCCGCCAGGCCCGCCGCCGCACCCCTTGCGTTCCGAAAACCGCGCCATTATATCCGGAAATGAGAGGTTGGTGCGGGCAGGCGCCTCGCCAACCCGGTCAGATCCGGAAGGAAGCAGCCGTAACGAGTCCCGCTTGGGTCGTTATCAATCTCTCACCAAGCGCTTTTGCAAAGCAAAAGCGCGTCGCCCGGCAGGGGCATCTGAAAGATGCTCCCGAGAGGGCAAGCCTCCAACATTGAACAGAAACCTGTCTTCCCCAGCTTTTGCTACGCAAAAGCGTGTCTGCCTGACAACCCAAAGTGCCTTGTCCGCGCCTTGCGTCCCGGACGCATCCTTAAGCCCCCCGCAGGAAATTTAACCAACTGTTAGTTAATGGAAATAACTGATTAACCCGTCACAGCTGCGCCGCTGCGAAGGTATCGCAATCCCCCACCTGCCCGCTGTCATAACCCCGGTCGAACCAGCGCGCGCGTTGTTCGGAGGTGCCATGGGTGAAGGTATGCGGCTGCGGGACCCGGCCCGCCTGCTTTTGCAGGTAATCATCGCCGATCTTGCGGGCGGCGTTCAGCGCCTCGTCCAGATCGCCCCGTTCCATCAGCCCCCGCACGTTCATTGCCCAGACACCTGACAGGCAATCGGCCATCAGTTCCAGCCGCACGGTGAGCGCATTGGCCTCGACCTGAGAGGCTTGCTGGCGGGCGGCGTTGACCTTGGGCAGGATGCCAAGCTGGTTCTGCACATGATGCGCAACCTCATGGGCAATCACATAGGCGGCGGCGAAATCGCCCCCGGCGCCCATGCGCTGGCTGAGCATGGTAAAGAAACCGGTGTCGAGATAGGCCTTTTCATCCACCGGGCAGTAGAACGGCCCGGTCGCGCCGGAGGCCCCGCCGCAGGGGCTTTGGGTCACGCCGGAAAAGACCACGAGACGCGGCGGTTCGTAGGTGCGGCCCAGTTGTTCCTGAAACACCTTGCTCCAGACGTCTTCGGTTGTGGCCAGCACCTGTGCGGTGAATTGCGTGGCGGCGTCATCCTCTGCCGAGACCGGCGTCGTTTGCTGGCTGGGGGCGCTGCCGCCGCTGCCGGTCAGCAGCGGGGTCACGTCAATGCCGGTGAAATAACCGATGCCCAGGACAAACAGGACCCCGACGAGGCCAAGTCCGCCTGCCCTTGCACCGCCGCCACCGCGCCGGACCTCGACATTCCTGCTGCGTCGGATGCCACGTAGCCGCATGATTGTTTTCCTTGCTGTGTCACCGGATATTGTCAGTCAAACGCCGCCGCCGCACAATGGTTCAATGAGCACCGACAATGAACTGGCCGAAGATCGCACGGACTGGGCCGAAGATCGCACGATTCTGGCCAACGAACGCACCTTTGCGGGGTGGATGCGCACCGGCATGGCTTCACTAGCCGTGGCGATCGGCCTGCGTGCCGTATTCGGGGATTTCGAGCCAACCTGGGCGGCCAAGGCCGTGGCGACGGTATTTATCATCGCCGCGATCTATATTTTCTGGGCCGCACATGATCAGGCCACCAAGACCCTCAAACGGCTGACCGACCACCATGCTGAAGCGCAGCCGAACAGCCGGATGCGGACCCTGGCGATCCTGCTGAGCGTTGCATCGCTGGCTGTGGGCGGGGTACTTTGGGCGCTGTGACGGTGGTGGACGCGCCCTGCCCGACGGCCTAACTTGGCCCCTGGACCGAATCCGAAGGACGCCCATGACCGACAGCACCGCCTACCGCGTTCTTGCGCGCAAGTACCGCCCCGAGACCTTTGCCGATCTGGTTGGCCAGGACGCGATGGTCCGGACGTTGAAAAACGCCTTCGAGGCCGACCGCATCGCGCAGGCCTTTGTCATGACCGGCATCCGGGGGACCGGGAAAACCACCACCGCGCGGATCATCGCCAAGGGGATGAACTGCATCGGGCCGGACGGCAATGGCGGGCCGACGACGGAGCCCTGCGGCGTCTGCGAACATTGCGTGGCGATCATGGAAGGCCGTCATGTGGATGTGATGGAGATGGACGCGGCCTCCAACACCGGGGTGGCGAACATCCGCGAGATCATCGACTCGGTGCACTACCGCGCGGCATCGGCGCGCTACAAGGTCTATATCATCGACGAGGTGCACATGCTGTCGACCGGCGCGTTCAACGCGCTGCTGAAGACGCTGGAAGAGCCGCCCGAGCATGTGAAGTTCATCTTTGCCACCACCGAGATCCGCAAGGTGCCGGTGACGGTGCTGTCGCGCTGCCAGCGGTTTGATCTGCGCCGGATCGAGCCGGAAGTGATGATCGCCCTGCTGCGCAAGATTGCCGGGGCCGAAGGGGCAGAGATTGCCGAGGATGCGCTGGCGCTGATCACCCGCGCGGCGGAAGGATCTGCGCGCGATGCGACCTCGCTGCTGGATCAGGCGATCAGCCACGGCGCGGGCGAGACGACCGCGGTGCAGGTGCGTGCGATGCTGGGGCTCGCGGACCGGGGCCGGGTGCTGGACCTCTTCGACATGATCCTGCGCGGCGATGCGGCAGGCGCGCTGACCGAACTTTCCGGCCAATATGCCGATGGGGCCGACCCGATGGCGGTGCTGCGCGACCTGGCGGAGATCACCCATTGGGTCTCGGTGGTCAAGATCACGCCGGAAGCGGCCGAAGACCCCACGGTGTCACCGGAAGAACGCAGCCGCGGCACGCAGATGGCGGAAACCCTGCCGATGCGGGTGCTGACGCGCCTGTGGCAGATGCTGCTCAAGGCGCTGGACGAGGTGGCAAGCGCGCCCAATGCGATGATGGCCGCCGAGATGGCGATCATCCGGCTGACCCATGTGGCCGACCTGCCCAGCCCCGAGGAACTGGTGCGCAGGCTGCAGAACGCCACGCCGCCCCCGGCGCCCGGCGGGGGCAACATGCCCCAGGGTGGCGGCGCATCCGGCGGGCCGGCCCGGCAGGCGCGCGTGGCGCCCACGGCCCAATCCTCTGGCGCGGCGACGGCGCTGGCCCCGCAGGCGGATGCGGCGCTGGCGCGCTTTCCCAGCTTTGAACATGTGGTCGAGCTGATCCGCGCGAACCGTGATGTCAAATTGCTGGTGGAGGTGGAAACCAGCCTGCGCCTTGCAGCCTACCAGCCGGGCCGCATCGAATTCACCCCGACCGACAGCGCGCCGCGCGACCTTGCCCAGCGCATCGGGGCCAGGTTGCAGCTGTGGACCGGCAACCGCTGGGCGGTCAGCGTGGTGAACGGGGCCGAGGCAAAAACCATTGCGGAGCTGCGCGACGCCAAGGAGAACGCCCTGCGCGCCGATGCCCAGGCGCATCCGCTGATGCAGGCGGTCCTGGCAACCTTTCCCAAGGCCCGGATCACCGCGATCCGCACCCCCGAACAGGTCGCGGCCCTGGCCGAAACCGAAGCGCTGCCGGAGGTCGAGGACGAATGGGACCCCTTCGAGGACAGTTGATCCCGACCGCTGCGGCGCTCATATAGCAGACAACCAGATACAGGAGAGAACAGATGTTCAAAGGATTAGGCGGGCTTGGCGATATGGCCGGGATGATGAAGAAAGCCCAGGAAATGCAGGGCAAGATGGCCCAGCTTCAGGACGAGATGCACAATATCATGGTCACCGGCGAAAGCGGCGCGGGGCTGGTCAAGGCAAGCTGCACCGCCAAGGGTGAGCTGAAGACGCTGGACATCGACCCCTCGATCTTCAACGGCGACGACAAGGAAGTGGTCGAGGACCTGATCCTTGCTGCGATCAAGGACGCACAGGCCAAGGCCAGCGAACGCGCGCAGGAGGAAATGTCCAAGCTGACCGAAGGGCTGGGCCTGCCTGCGGGCATGAAACTGCCGTTCTGAGCCCAGCCCCTTCGTTATGCGCTGAATACCTCAATGCAACAGCCGCCGCCGGGAGCCCGTGTGTGAGTTCAACCCGCGACATTGACGCCCTGATCGAGATGATGGCGAAACTGCCCGGGCTTGGCCCCCGGTCGGCCCGGCGCGCGGTGCTGCATCTGATCCGCAAGCGCGCGCTGCAGCTGACCCCGCTGGCCGACCTGATGCAGACCGTTGCCGCGACGGCGCGTGAATGCCTGAACTGCGGCAATGTAGGCACGGCCGATGTCTGCGATATCTGCACATCGGAAAAACGCGCCAATGGCGAGATCTGCGTGGTCGAAGACGTGGCGGACCTCTGGGCGATGGAACGCTCGGGCGTCTTCAAGGGGCGCTATCATGTGCTGGGCGGCACGCTTTCGGCGCTGGATGCCATCGGCCCGCAGGAATTGCGCATCCCCCGGCTGATCGACAGGGTCACCAGCGAGGGGATTTCAGAGGTGATTCTGGCGCTGAATGCCACCATCGACGGGCAGACCACGGCCCATTACATCGCCGACCGGCTGGAGGGCCAGGTGCGCCTGACATCGCTGGCGCAGGGTGTGCCGATTGGCGGTGAGCTGGATTATCTCGATGACGGAACGATCACGGCGGCGATGCGGGCGCGCAAGGCGCTTTAGCCGTTTTCTTTGAAGAAAACGGGTCGGAGTTTTTGAAAACTCCGGTTGCACATCAACAAAACCTGCCGATCCCAAATCGTTTTCTTTGAAGAAAACGGACCGGAGTTTTTGAAAACTCCGCCCCGGACGGCCCTGCCGATAAACAACGCAGGCCGCCTGCTCCTCCCAAAGCAGACGGCCCGTCCGTCGCGATCTCACGTCCTCTCAGAGAACGACCACATCAAGCGGCGGAAACCCGTTGAACCCGACAGAACTGTAAGAGCTGGTATAGGCCCCACAGCATCGGATCATCACCTTATCGCCTGATTTAAGGGCAATTGGCAAGTGAATCGGGCGTTTCTCGTACAGGATATCCGCAGAATCGCAGGAAGGTCCAGCCAGCACACAGGGGCCGGTTTCGCCACCGTCATGCGGTGTCGCAATCTGATAGCGGATCGCCTCACCCTCGGTTTCCGCCAGGCCGGAGAACCGGCCGATATCCAGATAGACCCAGCGGTGCAGGTCATCGGCGGACTTGCGCGACACCAGCATGACTTCCGCCGCGATATGCCCGGCTTCGGCCACCAGGCCCCGGCCCGGTTCTGCCATCACCTGCGGCACCGCGCCGAAACGTGCCTCGACCGCGCGCATCACCGCAGCGGCATAGGCGCGCGGCGCTTCGATGCTTTCGCCGTAAAAGGCCGGAAAGCCGCCGCCGAGGTTGAGCAGTTGCAGATCGTGGCCATCGGCCTGCGCCGCGTGCCACAATGCCGATACCTGGTCCAGGACCGGGTTCCAGTATTCCGCCTTGCGGGTCTGCGAGCCGACGTGGAAGGACAGGCCATAGGGGATCAGCCCCAGGGACTTGGCGTAATCCAGCAGGCCCGGCAGGGAGGCGGGCGCACAGCCGAACTTGCGGCTCAGCGGCCAGTCGGCCATGGAGTTTTCCACGATCAGGCGGATATAGACCCTTGCGCCCGGCGCATGGGCCGCGATCTTTTCCAGCTCCGCGTCGGAATCGGCTGCGAAGAGGGTCACACCGGCGGAATGGGCAAATGCGATGTCGGAGGCGCGTTTGATGGTATTGCCGAAAGAGATGTTCTGCGGCTTCGCACCCTGGGCCAGGCAGAGTTCGATTTCCTGACGGGAGGCGGCGTCAAAGCCCGCGCCTTTCTTGACCAGCAGGCGGATGATCTGCGCTGCCGGGTTCGCCTTGACCGCGTAGTGGATATGCGCATGACCCAGACCCGCGCGCAACGCATCGTATTGCGCCGCAACACGGTCGCGGCTGATCACCAGCGTGGGGCGGTCAAAATCGTTTGCGGCAATGTAGGCCGCAGCGGGATCGGCATATACGGAGGTTGCGGCGCGCAGGGCGCCGGGTACTGTAGCGTTCATGGTCATCTCCAAAGAGCAGATGGGGGACATTCCCCCAGAAGTCGTTTCAAGAGACGTTACCGTCGCTACATAAACGCGGGTCAGTCAGTGTTGATCTGACCGGCCAGAGGCGCGTGCGTTGGCGTCTGTATTCCGCCATTTAGGCCCTTTTCAGATTCGTACAAGTGAAAAATCAGTCGTTTTGAAAAAGCTGCCCCCGCGCGGCTTCCTGTCACCTAACCGCATCACTTTCAGGGGGGCATTCGGGGGGTCTGGCCGGGCTCTATTCGTCCTCCCAATCGCTGCCGATCGCCTCGCGGTCGCGCCGCTTCTCTGCCTCGATCATGTCCTCGGCCTCTTCGACCTCATCCTCTTCGCAATCGCCCGGATCGCTGTCGCAGGCGTCCTGCCCTGTCAGGGCCAGGACAAACCACATGGGAAAATGGTCCGAGCCGATCTTGCCCAGGCGCGCCATGTCAACCAGCCGGAATTGAGGGTCGTGAAACAGGTGATCCAGCGGCCAGCGCATCCAGGGCATGGTCGCGCTGAAGGTGTTGTAAAAGCCGCGCCCGACGCGCGGGTCCAG
Source organism: Sulfitobacter sp. PR48 (assembly GCF_028807335.1). Taxonomy (NCBI): domain Bacteria; kingdom Pseudomonadati; phylum Pseudomonadota; class Alphaproteobacteria; order Rhodobacterales; family Roseobacteraceae; genus Sulfitobacter; species Sulfitobacter sp. PR48. The sequence goes on from NZ_JARAMM010000001.1 coordinate 80,901, forward strand.
CAGGCCCGAGAGCCGCTGAAACCGCCGGGTGGTGGTGGACCAGGCCACATCGTTCAGATCGCCGGTGACAATCGCGGGCAGTTCGTCCTGCTCCGCCTCCAGCCCGACCAGCGCGATTTCGCTGTCGCGCCCCTTGGTGTCATGGTCGATGACCGGCGGTTCGGGATGCACGACATAGACCCGGCAGCACATGCCGTTGCGCAGGGTGACGATGGTGCGGATCGACGGCACCTCATCGACGATCAGATCGCGCACTTCAGATCGGCTCAGCTTCAGTTTCGACATCAGGCACATGCCATAGCCGTTGTCGCGGGGGGCTTCGATCCAATGGGGATATTGCGCGCCCAGCCCCTGTCTGAGTGCGGCGACCCAATCGGCGTCGACCTCGATTGCCATCATGAGGTCGGGCGCACGCTGCAGGGTCATGTCGATCAACCGCCCGTAATCGCGGTTCGACTTCTTGACGTTGGCGGTCAGCAGGCTGATCTGGCAGTCGGTGTCCTGCCGCAACACCTGGTCCGCCGCTACGGACTGGCGCGGCCAGATCGGGGTGAATTTCAGGATGAAGGCCAGCTGGACAATCGCGATCAGTACCAGCACGGCCGCTGCCAGGCTGCCCAGATGATATCTCTGTGTGGTGGCCATGACGGTGGCCAGAACCACCGCCAGAACGAAAATCTGTTCGCGGGGAAACTCGCCCCCGCGCACAATGCCATGTGGCAGTTTGCTGAGCGGCAGCAGGGTTGCGATCAACAGCAGGGCGGCGATGACCCAGATCACGCCATCAATCGCTATATTCACCCAACCCATCAACGCCCCCGGTCAATCGCGGGGACGACCCCCGAGTGTGATCAACTCCGAAAACCCCTGCGGGGTTCCGCCGCCGCGCGAAGGTTCAGGACCGCGAGGTGTCGTCCGCGTCCTCGTCGTCGCTTTCGGGCAGGGAGAAGAAGCTGTCGGCGTCGGAATAATCGCTCTTGCTGTCCGCTTCGTCCTCATCGTCGTCGTCACCGCCCAGCGTGAAGGTTTCCAGCCCTTCGATCGCGGTCGGGATCTTCGGCTCCGCTTCCATACCGAGGCTCTGCTCGGTGCTGACCAGCTTGCGACGCTCGTCATCGCTCATCACTTCGCCGGCTGCGGCCTTCTTGGCGGCGGCCTTCTGAACCGCCATGTCCAATTCGGATTGTTTGCACAGGCCCAGTGCCACCGGGTCGATCGGCTGGATATTGGAGATGTTCCAATGGGTCCGCTCGCGGATCGCCTGGATCGTGGGTTTGGTCGTGCCCACCAGCTTGCTGATCTGGCCATCGCTGAGCTCGGGGTGGAATTTCACCAGCCACAGGATGGAGGCGGGACGGTCCTGGCGCTTGCTGAGCGGGGTGTAACGCGGGCCGCGACGCTTTTCCTCGCCCTGGGCGGCGGCGTTGAACTTGAGCTGGATCTTGTGCATCGGATTGTCCTGCGCCGCGTCGATCTCTTCCTGGGTCAGCTGGTTGTTCGCAATCGGGTCGAACCCCTTGACGCCCTGCGCCACGTCACCGTCCGCGATGCCCTGGACTTCCAGTTCATGCAGGCCGACGAAATCGGCGATCTGCTTGAAGCTGATCGTCGTATTGTCCACCAGCCATACGGCGGTGGCCTTGGCCATAATCGGTTTTGCCATTTTATCTCTCCTGAACGTCGCAACTTTCCCGTCGCCTGAAAGGGCTTTCCCGGCGGGCCGGGACGGTTTCCATTGTCGGGGAACTCGGGCGCCTTATAGTGGCCCCGCACATCAAAGGAAAGACCCAATGCGCGCGCTTGCCCTGATCCTCGCCCTGCTCTGCAGCGCAACCGCCCTGCGTGCCGGGGACGAACGTGCCGGTGAATTCGACTATTACGTGCTGGCGCTGAGCTGGTCGCCGAACTGGTGCGCGCTGGAGGGCGATGCGCGGCGCTCGCCGCAATGCGCGCGGGATGCCGGCCACGGATGGGTTCTGCATGGTCTCTGGCCGCAGTTTCACCGCGGCTATCCCGCCTTCTGCCAGACCGCGCAGCGCCCGCCCTCGCGCGGGATGACGGCGGCGATGGCCGACATCATGGGCACCGGCGGGCTGGCCTGGCACCAGTGGAAGAAACACGGAAGCTGCAGCGGATTGTCCGCCGCCGATTATTACGCGCTGTCCCGGCAGGCCTATGGCACAATCCGCCGGCCCGAGGTGTTTCGGAAGCTGTCCCGGGACGTGCGCCTGCCCGCCTCGGTGGTGGAAGCGGCATTCCTCAAGGCCAATCCGGGGCTGGAGCCCGACGGGATCACCATCACCTGCCGCGACGGTCACATTCAGGAGGCGCGGATCTGCCTGAGCAAAACCCTCGATCCGGTGCCCTGCGGGCAGGATGTGGTGAAAGATTGCCGGATGAAAGATGCCCTGTTCACGCACATGCGCAATATTCCCTGACCTTGCACCTGTCGCCAGCGTCGGATGGATATTTGAAGCCAAAAAGAGGAGGGGGACGTCATGCCCCCTCCCCCTTCCGGAAAGCCTCGCTCTCTTTCTGGCACGGTCATCGGCGTCCCCGCCTGTACCGCAGAACCAACCTGCCCGATGAGGGTTAAGATTTTCTTACCCTCTCTTTTTGGCAGGCAAATATCCCTGCGCGACGGTGGCACCGCAAAAGACCTCACCGGTGGTGGGCTCAGGCGCGCCACGGACACCGGGCATCGCGTCGCGCGTCAGCGCGGCTTTTGGGTCAGGGGGCAACCTCCAGCACGATCTTGCCGATGTGCCCGCTGCCTTCCATCCGTGCATGGGCGGCGGCGGCCTCGGCCAGGGGATAGCTGCTGTCCATCACCGGTGCCACGCGCCCCGCCGACAACAGCGGCCAGACCGCCTCGCGCAGTTCCTGCGCAATCCGCGCCTTGTCCAGGTCGCTCTGCGGGCGCAGGGTGGATCCGGTCATGGTCAGCCGCCTGGTCATCAGCATGGCAAAGTTCACCTCGACCTTCGGCCCCTGCAGGAAGGCGATCTGCACCAGGCGGCCGTCCGGGGCCAGGGCCTTGAGGTTGCGGGGGATGTAATCCCCGCCCACCATGTCGAGAATGAGGTCGGCGCCGCCTTCCGCCTCCAGCACATCCACGAAATCCATGTCGCGATAGTTGATTGCCGCCTCGGCGCCAAGGTCCATGCAGGCGGCACATTTCTTGTCCGTGCCCGCCGTGGCAAAGACCCGCGCGCCAAAGGCATGGGCAAGCTGGATCGCCGTCGTCCCGATCCCTGAGGAGCCGCCATGCACCAGGAAGCGTTCGCCCGCCTTCAACCCGCCCCGCATGAAGACATTGGACCAGACGGTGAAAAAGGTCTCCGGCAGGCAGGCGGCTTCCTTCAGCCCCATGCCATCGGGCACCGGCAGGCAATGTGCAGCCGGGGTGGCCACATATTCGGCATAGCCGCCGCCGGGCAGCAGGGCGCAGACCTGATCGCCCAGGTCGATGCCGCTGACGCCCTCACCCAGCGCCACCACCTCGCCCGAGGCCTCCAGCCCCGGCAGGTCGCTGGCCGTGGGGGGCGGTGCATATTTCCCGGCCCGTTGCAGGGCATCGGGGCGGTTCACACCCGCATAGGCCACCTTGATCACCACCTGCCCATGGGCAGGCAAGGGCACCGGGCGGGTGGCCGGTTGCAGGACCTCCGGTCCACCGGGTTTGGTGATCTCCATCGCGGTCATTGTGTCACTCATCGGAATTCCTTTCACATCGCTTGCGTTTCAGCATAGGTCTTGCGCGCGCCGCGTCGACCCCGATAACTCTGCGCAAGGGTCAGGAACACCGGAGCAAGAGACAAGCATGACGGATCGGGACAGGTTCACCTGGCATGCCGATGCCCGGCTCTTTGCCGGGTCTGCGGAAATCGCGCGGCCCGCTGCGGCGGCTGTGCCTTCGGACCTGTGCATTCCGGCACATCCGACCGAGGCCTGCCTGACCCGGCTGACAGCACAGATCGCAGCGCGGGGCAGCTTCTGCCTGCGCGATGGCGCGCCGCTGACCGGGGCCGAGGTGCCCGCAACCCATTTCGTCACGCTGACCGGCGGCTCGACGGGCCTGCCCAAGGCGATCCTGCGCAGTCAGAAATCCTGGACCGCCAGTTTCGCGCAGAATGCGGCGATCTTTGGCATCGTGCCCGGGGACAGCATTGCGGTTCTGGGCAGGCTCAGCCATTCGCTGGCCCTCTATGGTGTCCTGGAGGGGCTGCATCTGGGCGCGGATGTGCATGTGCTCGACAGTCTTTCGCCCCGTGCGCAGATCGCCCATTGCCTGCGCCATGGGGTGCGGATCCTCTATGCGACGCCGACGCAGCTGCTGCGCCTCGCCCGCGCCGCAAAAGGCCAGTGCCTGCCGGCGCTGCGGCTGATCCTCTGCGGCGGGGGGGCGCTGCAGGCGACGGGCCGCGCCGCCGTCAGGCCGCTTGCCCCCAATGCCGCCCTGCATGTGTTCTATGGCGCCGCCGAGACCAGTTTTGTCACCCTTGGCGGGGCGGATACGCCGGATGGCGCGGTCGGCGCCGCCTATCCCGGCGTGACGCTGAGCATACTGGACGAGGCCGGGCAGAGCACCGGGGGCGTGGGCGAGGTCTGGGTGCGCAGCCCTTACCTGTTTGACGGGTATCTCGGCGCGCCGGGGGCTGAGGCGCATCGGCGGGACGGTTTCGTCTTTGTCGGCGAAATCGGCCATCTGGACGGGAACGGCCTGCTTTGGCTCAAGGGGCGCAGGACGCGGATGATCACGATTGCGGATCAGAACGTCTATCCCGAGGAAGTCGAGAATTTCATCACCGACCTGCCCGGCGTGGCCGCCTGTGCCGTTCTGCCCCTGCCCGATGCGCTGCGTGGCCATCGGCTTGTGGCCTGTCTCGAAGGGGCAAGGGACCCGCGCCTGAGCGCCGCGGTTACCGATGCCTGCAGGCGGCGCTTTGGCCCGCTTGTCGCGCCGCGGCGCGTTCATTTTCTCGATGACCTGCCCCGGCTGGTGTCGGGCAAAACCGATCACGCCGAACTGGCCCGCCTGCTGGAGGGCGGATCGTGAGCGCCTGGCTGGCAGCGGCCTGCCGCAGCGCGGTGGCCCCGCGTGACGGCGCGCTCTCGGCGCTGTCGCTGCACGAACTCGGTGCGCCGGTGATCAAGGCCGTTCTGGCGCAGGCGGGGCTGACCGCCGAGGATGTCGACGAGCTGATTGTCAGCAATGCCCTGGGGGCGGGTGGAAACCCGGCGCGGGTGCTGGCGCTGGCGGCCGGTCTGCCCGAACGGGTGGCGGGGCTGAGCATCGACCGCCAATGCGCGGGCGGTCTGGATGCGGTGGTTCTGGCGCGGCAGATGGTTCTGGCGGGGGCTGCGGATGTGGTTGTGGCCGGTGGCGTCGAAAGCTACTCGCGCCGCCCCCTGCGCCTGCGGCGCTTTGCGGATGGCCGCGCGCCGGAGGCTTATGAGCAGGCAGAGTTTACCCCCTGGCCCGACCGCGACCCCGACATGGCCGAGGCCGCCCAGGCCCTTGGTGCCTTGCTGGGAATCGGCCGGGAGGCGCAGGATGCCTGGGCGATGGCCAGCCATGCAAAGGCGCGCGCCCATGCAGTAGCGGCCGGAGAGATCATTCCCGTTGCGGGGCTGACGGCGGATGCCTTTACCCGTGATCTGCGGCCCGCCTTATGCCGGCGTGCCAGGGTTCTGACCGGCGACATCACCACAGCCAATACCGCCGTGGCCGCAGATGGCGCGGGATTTGTCGTTGTGGTGTCGGAACGGGCCGCGCGGCAGCTGCGGACGCCTGTGCAGGAAATCCTGGGCGGGGCGACGCGCGGCGGCACCCCGGATATGCCCGGCCTGGCCCCGGTTGCCGCGATTGAATATGTGCTGGCCACAGCCGGCAGGACCCCGCGCGACCTGCAGGCCGCCGAGGTGATGGAGGCCTATGCGGTGCAGGCCATCGCCTGTGTGCGCGGCGCGGGGATTGATCCACAGATCGTCAACACCGGCGGCGGGGCGCTGGCGCGCGGGCATCCCGTGGGGGCCTCCGGCGCGATCAACGCCGTGCGGCTGTTCCATACGCTGCGCCGGACGGGCGGGACCGGGCTGGCCGCGATTGCCGCCGCGGGCGGCCTCGGGACCGCCCTGTTGTTATCCGCGTGACAGCAGGCTTGCGGGGCGCGCCCGTGCCAGACCGGCGGTGATCAGACCTGCGAGGACGGCCTTGATCAGATCCCCCGGGATGAAGGCGGTCACCAGCCCCAGGGACTCAAGCGCGCTCTTGTCCAGCGCGCGCATCAGTCCCGCGATGCCAAAGACATAGATCACCACGATTCCGCCCAGCACCGAGGCAATCCCGGCGGCCCATGCCACCGGCAGGCGGCGGCTCCGCTCCATGATCAGGCCACAGACAAAGGCACCGACCGGCCAGCCGATCAGGAAGCCCGTGCTGGGTGTCGCAAAGACGCCGAGGCCGCCGCGCCCACCTGCCAGCAGCGGTAGGCCAAGTGCCACAAGGGCAATGAACAACAGCACGGCAAGACCGCCGCGCCGTGCGCCCAGAACCGTCCCGCAGAGCATCACGCCCAGCGTTTGCGCCGTGATCGGCACGCCGAAGCCCAGGGTAAACTTGGGGATCAGACCAAGTGCTGCGATCAGGGCCGCGAAAAGGGCGATGAGGGTCAGGGAGCGTTCCATGGCATAGGTCCTTTGAATTCCGACCCCGCAGCGGTAGGGGCTGAGGGCGAAACCGTCAAGTTACAACCCGCCCCGCGCGCGCAGGGCGTCGGCCACATGTTCCGCATCGTCTATCGCAAGCACGGCGAAGGGCGTGATGATGCGCCAACCCAGGCGGCGGACCGCACGGGCGCGCCAGGCCAGTGCCAGCATGCGGCCTTTGTCGGCCAGGACGGGGGTGAAGCGGATCACCAATGCCATTGCCAGCTCCACCAGATCGGTGCGCAGGCCAAAGGCGCGAAACGGGGTCAGCAGCCAGCGCACGACCCCCATCATGTCGGCGAGGCGCGTGGTCATGGTGACCAGATTGGCCAGTGCCACGGCGGTCATCATCCGCATCACGATCACCAGCCCGGCCCGAAGATCGGCAGTGACCAGATGCCACAGCAGGATCACCGCCGCAAAGATCCACAGCGGCCTGAGCCGGACGATCCCGGTGCGCAGGAACAGCGCCCCCGGCAGGGCGTAAAGCCCCAGGGTCAGCGCCAGGAAGACCCCGTGCCACAGCAGCGCCTTGGTGGCGAACAACACCACCGTCGCGGCACAGAGCGCCGCCAGCTTGGCCCCGGCGGGCCAGCCATGGGCACGGGTTTCAACCGGCGAGGTCAGAGAGATCATCAGCCGCCCCCAGTTCCACCATACGTGCCTCGAAGGCCTGCAACACGTCCTGTGGCCTGCCCTGCTGCATCACCGCGCCACCTTCCAGCCAGAGCACATGATCATAGCCGCGCACCATGCCGGGATCATGGGTGATTTGGACCAGGGTCGCCTCCAGCCCTTCCAATACCCGGGACAGATGCATGGCGGTGGGAATATCGAGCCCGGCAAATGGTTCGTCCAGCAGGATCACCTGCGGGCGCATGGCCAGGATCGACATCAGGCAGACCAGCTGCCGCTGGCCCTGCGAAAGCTGGTGGATCGCGGCGCGCGCCCAATGGCCCTTGTTGAACTGCCCGAGGATCGCCTGAACCTGTTGCGCCACCTCCGCAGGGGCATGGCCCATCTGCGCGAGGCCAAAGGCGATTTCCTCTTCCACGGTGGGAAAGATGATCTGGTGGTCGGGGTTCTGGAACAGGATGCCCACGGCCCCCAGCGCCGCCTTGCGGTCCTTTGCCACCCGGGCACCGGCGATACGGACCTGCCCGCTGTCCGCCGCGACCAGCCCTGCGAGCACACGGGCGAAGGAGGTCTTGCCCGATCCGTTGCGTCCCACCACGCCGATGCGGCGGGCGTTGCTGACCAGGGTTACATCGGACAACACAGGCACGCCATTCGGCGCATATGTGATGTTTTGTGCATCTATCAGCGGCATGAGGCGGGTCTGTTCCGGCTGGGATCAAGGCGCTACCGCCTAGCATGTCTGGCCGGGGTGTAAAGGCACCCGCGCCAGATTGCACCCGTTTTGGCCCGAGTTCCCGGGGCAAGCGCCCCGCCTCAAACTTGTATCAGGTTAAAGGCGGGGCACTGTAATCAATCCCGCGGGGCGGTCCATGACCCCGGCAGATCGCCCTTGGGAAAGCGGCTGGGCGCCTTGATGTGGCTCAACAGCCAGTTCGGCCCCGCCATGAGCTTGCTGAGGGTCGGGCTCTGGTTCACCTGCGCCTTGAGCTTTTCGATCTGCATCACATTGTCGACGCGCCGGTCCAGGAAGGCCCAGGTGCGCATGTGGCCTTCGCTGTCGTCGCCCAGCCAGTACAGGACGGTGGAGGAATAGACACCGCCCAGGGTGGCCCGTTTGGTATACCAGTTCACATCCTCGGATGTGTCGCCCAGCGCGTTCCAGATGGCATCGCAGGTTTCCCAGATCAGCTTCGCGCCATCGGGCGCATATTGCGGCAGCGCAAACAGGGTGGTGCCCCGCCGGACCAGTTCCTTGTCCTGCACCTGTTCCAGACGCAGGCGGACCGCCCGTGCCACGCGGTCGCGGAAACGCAGGTCTTCAAGGTTTTCGGATTTCAGCGCGGCCAGCATCGCGGCATCGCCCTGCCGGTGATAGGCCACCGCCAGATCGACCGCGCCGCGCGGGCAGACCGCGCGCGCCACTGTCGGGTCCACGCCACTTTCGTCGATGGCGGCCTTGAAGGTCACCTCCGACCAGCCATCGAAGGGCACATGCGGCAAGGCCGCATCCAGCAGTTTCAGCCTGGGGTCGGTTGCTGCCTTGGTCATCTTGCGCTCCTTTTTTGCGGTCCTGTCGGACATACCTTCCAATTGCGGTCCTGTCGGACTCGACAAACAGTTTCAAGGTTGATATAGGGCCATTTCCTGCAAATCCTTGCAACTTTTTCCTAGAAAGGTGGTGACAACCACATGCAGGTTAGTGTTCGCGACAACAATGTCGATCAGGCCCTCCGGGCTCTGAAGAAAAAGCTCCAGCGCGAAGGCGTGTTCCGCGAAATGAAGCTCAAGCAACATTTCGAGAAACCCTCCGAGAAAAAAGCGCGCGAGAAAGCTGAAGCGATCCGCCGTGCCCGCAAGCTGGCACGCAAAAAAGCGCAACGCGAAGGCATGATGTAAATCATTCCCGCGATGCCGGAAATCAGAACCCCCGCAGCCCCGCGCTGCGGGGGTTTTCTTTGGCCTGCCGTCCGGGCCCCGGGCCGGTCAGAACAGCGCGCGGCGCAGCAGGTTCAGCCCCATCAGCAGGAAAAGCCAGAGGAACACCCGGCGGAAGGCCCTGGCGCTCATCCGGCGGCGCAGCACCTCGCCCAGGGTAAAGCCCGCCAGCGTCGGTACGATCATCGCCGCCGAAAGCGGCCCGGTGGTCCCGTTCAGGATGCCCGACTGCCAGAAGCCGATGGCAAGGGGCACGCCCCCGATCAGGATAAAGAGGCCCGAGGCGCGCACGAATTCATCCGCATCGGTGCGCCGGGCGATGAGGTAGGTCACAAAGGGCGGCGACCAGATGCCGGTAAAGCCCCCCAGCACGCCCGCGCTGATCCCCGTGACCGCCTGTGCTGTCCGGTCCCAGCGGTCGGGAACCGGTGGCGGGGTCCCCAGCAGGTTCGAGACGGCAAAGACGACAATGGCGGCCCCGATGGCGCCGAGCAGGAATTCGGGCGAGACCGAGGCAGTGAAGAACGTCGTCAGCCAGAGCGATCCGCCCAGCAGTGCCATCAGCAGCCAGTAGCGCCGCAGCGTGCCCAGCCCCGCCCCGGCGCGGATCACCTGCCAGACATTCGACACCAGAAGCGGCAGCACGATGATCGCCAGGGCAGTGGTGGGCGGCAGGAACTGGCCCATGATCCCCATCGCGACCGTCGGCAGGCCCAGCCCGATCACACCCTTGATCGTGCCGGCAAACAGGAACACGGCGGCCACCAGCAGGCCCATCTCGGGTTCAATCTGCATTCAGACAGGCAATGCGGTGGTTTTGCAGACGGTGCGCAAGGCAAAGCTGGACTGCATGGTCTGCACCCCCGGCAGCCGTGCGAGATGCTGGCGGTGGATGCGCGCGAAGTCTTCGGTATTCTCGGCCACCACTTTCAACAGGTAATCGGCAGAGCCCGCCATCAGGTGGCACTCCAGCACATCGGGAATCCGCGCGACGGATTTTTCGAATGCGTCCAGTGTTTCATCGGCCTGGCCCTGCAGGGTAATCTCCACAAAGACCGTTGTCGGCACCCCGAGTTTCCGGGGATTCAGCAGGGCGACATAATCGCTGATATAGCCGGTCCGCTCCATCCGCTGGACCCTGCGGTGGCAGGCGGAGGGGGACAGATGGACATCGTCGGACAGTTCGGCGTTTGACATCCGCCCGTTGCGTTGAAGTGCCCTGAGGATACGGCGATCAATCTCGTCGAGACTCATCGGCGCAAGACTTTCGCGTATATGTTGATCATGGCGCAATGATATCCTGATAAATGCCGGTCGCGCCACCTTTATTCGTGTCCCTTTGCGTGCAGAATTGCCCATGCTTCCGCCAATAAATCAACAGGGGACTCATCATGAAAATCGGCTGCCCGAAAGAGATCAAACCGCAGGAATTCCGCGTTGGGCTGACCCCCTCGGCGGCGCTGGAGGCGACAACGGCAGGACATGAGGTCCTGATCGAGACCGGCGCGGGCATCGGCGCGGGCTTCGAGGACAGCGATTACCAGGCCGCCGGTGCGCAGATCATCGGGACCGCGAAGGAGGTTTTCGCCGCCGCCGACATGATCGTGAAGGTCAAGGAGCCGCAGGCCGTGGAGCGCAAGATGCTGCGCGAGGGCCAGGTGCTGTTCACCTATCTTCACCTTGCCCCCGACCCCGAGCAGACACGCGACCTGATGGCCTCAGGCGCGACCTGCATCGCCTATGAAACCGTAACCGACCGCATGGGCGGCCTGCCCCTGCTGGCACCAATGTCCGAGGTTGCGGGCCGTCTGGCACCGCAGGTTGGCGCATGGACCCTGCAAAAGGCCAACGGCGGACGCGGCGTGCTGATGGGCGGTGTGCCCGGTGTGAACCCGGCCCGCGTCATGGTGATCGGCGGCGGTGTTGTCGGCACCCATGCGGCGCGGATCGCGGCGGGCATGGGCGCGGATGTGACCGTGCTGGACCGGTCCCTGCCCCGGATGCGCTATCTCGACGATGTCTTCGGCGGCACCTTCAAGACCGCCTATGCCTCTGCCCAGAACACCATGGAGCTGGCGCGTCAGGCCGACATGATCATCGGCGCGGTGCTGATTCCCGGTGCTGCGGCGCCCAAGCTGATTTCCCGCGCACAATTGTCCGAACTGAAACCCGGTGCGGCGCTTGTCGATGTGGCGATTGACCAGGGCGGGTGTTTCGAGACGTCAAAGGCAACCACGCACCAGGATCCGGTCTATGAGGTCGACGGGATCATGCATTATTGCGTGGCCAACATGCCGGGTGCCGTTGCGCGCACTTCGACCATCGCGCTTGGCAATGCGACCATGCCCTTCATGCTGGCGCTGGCCAACAAGGGCTGGCGTCAGGCCTGCGAAGAGGACGAGCACCTGCTGAACGGATTGAACGTACATGCGGGCAAACTGACCTATCATGCGGTGGGCAAGGCGCTGGGGATCGACGTGTTGTCACCCCGGCTTGCGCTGAAGGCGTAACGTCAGACACCAGTCAAACCCGGCTTTGTGTCACCTCGTCGTCCCTGAATGCTGCAGCACGTCAGGAGGAGGTGGCAGGGGCCAAGCGGTCATAGGTGAGAATGCGGCGAAGCTCCGGTCGGGCCCAAGGTAATGCAATGTGCGGGCCGGGCCGGCGCTTGCGTCGGATGGCCTGATCACCCGCCTTGCCGCACCCCCTGCTCGGCGCGCTGGAACTCCCGGAAACCGTTTTCCATGGCCGGGATGATGGAGATAATTTCAAAGTACGGCACGGACAACAGTGCCGTATTGCGCAGCCTCTCCATGACGAAATAATAGGCCTGCATGTCGGTCGTCTCGAACACGGCCACGTCGGAGCAATAACCGCTGAAGGCTTCCGCATCGTAGAACCGCATGGTCACGCGGTCGTCCACCATCGCCGTGCCAAGGCATGCCGCAGCGATCCTGTCGCGTTCCCCGGGCGGCTGGCGCAACCAGGCCGGTGTGGCGCGCATGTTGACAAAAATGGTCCATTTCATCGGGCATTCCTTTTTCCCTGCTTGCAGTTCATTAGTATGAGCAATCGCTCACATTCCTCTACTCGCTTCTGGAGGTGGCCCTGGAGATGCGGATAAACCCCCGAAAAACACCAACGCAGGCCCGCGCCCGCGTCAGTTACGACGCCATCCTGGAGGCGGCTGCTCGCATTCTGGTGGCAGAAGGGTTTGACCGGCTGAACACCAACCGCGTGGCCGAGGTCGCGGGGGTGAGCATCGGGACGCTGTATCAATATTTCCCGTCTAAGGAGGCGATCCTGGCCGAGATCATCCGCCGGGAGCGCGCTCAACTGCTGGAAGATGTGCAGACAGCCACCCGCGACATGGCCGCGGAGGATGTGGAGACCACCCTGGAGAGGTTGCTGCACGCGGCCGTCGGCCATCAGCTGCGCCGGCCCAAACTGGCCCGGATGCTGGAATATGCCGATGCTGTCCTCCCGCTGGAGGAAGAAACAAAGGCCCTGAACGCCGCCATTCTACAAAGGGTCGCAGCATTTCTGACCCATGCGGGGCTGGAGGATGCCGAACTGCTGGCCCGCGATCTGGTGGCGGCGCTGCGTGGCATGATTGATGCCGCAGGCATGGCCGGTGAAACCGATCAGGAGGCACTGTTGCTCAGATCCGGGCGGCTGGCGCGCGGATACCTCGGCCTGGGGTCAAGCCCGGCTGCGGGCGACTGAAGCGCCGGAAACAGAAAAAGGCCCACCAAAGCGGGCCTTTGATCGAAAGCGGAGCGGATCACTTGCCCTTGGCAAGCTGGTCGCGGATTTCCAGCAGAACGTCCAGCTCCGACGGCCCGGTCTCGACTTCGGGAGCGACCTCTTCGGGTTTCTCGGCCGCTGATTTGACGCGGTTGACCATCTTGACCAGCATGAAGACCACAAAGGCGATGATCAGGAAATTGATGACCGCCATGATGAAGGCGCCATAGGCAAAGACAGAGGCGCCCGCCTCCCGCGCGGCTTCCAATGAGGCACCGGCAGGCACGTCACCGGCCAGCACGGCATAGTTATTGGTAAAATCCACCCCGCCCGAGAACAGGCCGATGATCGGATTGATCAGATCGCCGACCAGCGATGTCACGATGGCGGTAAAGGCCGCGCCGATGATGATACCGACGGCCATGTCCATAACATTGCCCTTGGCGATGAAGTCCTTGAATTCGTTAATCACAACATGTCCCTCTTTCCAGTAGATGCCCGGACGGCTTTCGGTCCGTTCAGCAATGCACATTTGTTAGCATAACTTCGCACAGGTGGAAGTCTGTTACTGCGGGGAAAAGCAACTACCTTGCATCATGAAACCAAAGGAGCCCTCCATGTCAGTTTTCGATTCCTTCCCCATCGCCCGCAAATGGCCGCCGAAAGACCCGGGCGTATTGCAGCTTTATTCCTTTCCCACGCCGAACGGCGTCAAGGTCTCCATCGCGCTGGAGGAAATGGGCATTCCCTATGAGGCGCACAAAGTCACCCTGTCGGATGCCGACGTGAAAAGCCCGGAGTTCCTGTCGCTGAACCCCAACAACAAGATCCCGGCGTTCATTGACCCGAAAGGGCCGGACGGCACACCTGTGGGCCTTTTCGAATCCGGCGCGATCCTGATCTATCTGGCAGAAAAGTCAGGCAAGCTGATCGGCAGCACCGCGACCGAAAAGGCGCATGTCATCCAGTGGCTGATGTTCCAGATGGGCGGTCTTGGTCCGATGCTGGGCCAGCTCGGCTTTTTCTACAAATTCGCCGGATCCGAATGGGAAGACAAACGCCCCCAGCAACGCTACGTCAACGAGGCAAAGCGCCTGCTGAACGTGCTGAACCTGGCACTTGAGGGCAAGGATTGGATTGCCGGTGACTATTCCATCGCCGACATCGCCATCGCGCCCTGGCTGCGGGGGCTCGATTTTTATGGCGCGAAAGAGGTGGTGGGCTGGGAAGATCACAGCAACCTGGTGGATTATCTGGAACGGTTCACTGCCCGCCCCGCAGTGCAGAAGGGTCTGGTGACACCCCCGCGGGAATGACCGGCACCGTTTCTGGCAGGGCGGACAAACTGTCGGTCAGCATTGGCGGCATGTCAAAGCCGTTGCGCCAGATCACATAGGCCATGATCGGGTGCTCCCCGGTTTCCATCGCGTGGGGCTGGTTGCTGGCATGTGTGCTGGTGTCGCCCGCGTACAGGACTTCGGGTTCGCACCCGGCGCGCATGAACAGGGCATCCCCCGCCACGGTCAGGTACATTTCCTCGGCCGGGTGGTGGTGCCAGCGGTAGTGCAGGTGCGGTGGCATATAGACCATCCACGCGCGCATCCGGTCACTGTGAAACGCGCCGCCCTCGCCGATCAGGCAAAAGCAGCCAAACCGCTCCATGAAATCCTGGCCGATATCCGTACCTTTGTAGGTTTCATGCCAGAGCGCTTGGCCACCGGCGGCAAGAAAGGCATCGCGCAGGGCGTCGTTACACCCATCATACAGCCCGGTTTCAGCCGCCATAACGGCCGCTGCCGGCACTTCGAACGGCGCGACATCCTGCGGGCGCAGATCGTCGGGGAACGGACAGAAGGCCTGCAGGGCGGGATGCGCCTCGTGTGTGGCGCGGGCCGTGGCCAGAAGGTGGTCCCAGACTTTCCGGTCCGCCGCAATCGTTTGCATCCTCGCGCCCTCCCTGAAGCTGGTGGGAGATGTAAGAAAGGCCGCATCGCGCGACGCGCCTGATTGCGACGCGGCAGCGTCGAAAACGCGCCGCCGAACACGTAGGATCAATGAACGGGTCCTGGGGCCTAATCCGGCAGCGTGCCGTTCAGCACATAGCGCAGGATCTGCACCACCTGCGCCGGTTCCGACGCAACCGCCAGGGCAGCGGCATCCACTTCCTTCAGCGCATGGGCATGGTCAGGCCCGTGCAGAATGATCAGCGACTTGCCCAGGGCGGCGGCATAGCCCGCGTCGAATGCGGCGTTCCATTGCTTGTATTGATCGCCAAAGCGCACAACCACCACATCCGCATCCGCAATCCCCTTGCGGGTGCGGATGGCGTTCATCTGCGCGCCCTTGCGGTCGTGCCAGAACTTGTCCGCCTCCGCGCCCAGGATCGCCACGCCGCAATCGTCGCTGGCGGCGTGGTCGGTGACCGGACCGTCAAAGGCGACATCCAGCCCGCTGGCCCCCTCGACGATCTGTTCGCGCCAATCGGTGTGGATTTCGCCGGACAGGTAAACTCTGAGCATATGTCCCCCTTAACCGCGCAGAACGCCGCCCGTGGCCTTGGTGACCTTTTCGATCACCTTGGCCCCGACCGCCTCGATATCCGCGTCTTTCAATGTGGTTTCGCTGGGCTGCATCCGCACCGTGATCGCCAGCGACTTTTTACCCTCGCCCAGCGATCCGCCGATAAATTCGTCGAAGACGCGCACATCCTCGATCAGCGACTTGTCCGCGCCCAGCGCCGCATTGACCAGCGTCAGCGCCTCGACCCCGGCATCCACGACAAAGGCAAAGTCACGCTCAACCGCCTGCAGATCGCTGATCCGAAGCGCGGCACGGGTGGCCCCGGCCTTGCGCGGCAGCGGGATTTCATCAGGCCAGATGGTAAAGGCCATGGCGGGCCCCTTCACGTCCATCGCGGTCAGGATTTTCGGATGCACTTCGCCGAAGATGCCCAGGATCTTCTTCGGGCCCAGGCAGATCATGCCGTGCCGGCCCGGATGCCAGTAATCCGGCGCGCCGCGCAGAATCTGCACCCGCGCCGGGGCGCCCATCGCCGACAGCACCGCTTCCGCATCCGCCTTGACGTCAAAGACATCCACGGGCCGGGACGCGCCATGCACATCCTTGGGTCCGGTGCGCCCGATCAGCAGCCCGGTGATCATCTCCGCCTGTTCACCCGGCTCGCCCCCCTGAAAGGCCGGGCCGACCTCGAACAGTGCCATATCCGCATGGCCCCGCGCCTGGTTGCGCGCGGCCGCCTGCAACAATCCCGGCAAAAGCGCCGGGCGCATGTGGCTCATGTCGGCTGAGATCGGGTTTTCCAGCCGGGTCGCATCCGTGCCGCCCCCGAAAAGCGCGGCTGAGGCCTGGTCAATGAAGCTGTAGGAGACGCATTCGTTATAGCCCAGCGCGGCGGTGGCACGGCGCGCCGCCCCGATCCGGCGCTGTGTCGGAGACAGCACGGGGCGCGGCACACCTGCGGTCAGGCGCGGCAGCGGCCGCCCCTCCAGCTTGGTCAGCGAGGCGATACGGGCCACCTCTTCCACCAAGTCCGCCTCTCCCTGAACATCGGGCCGCCATGTCGGCACATGGGCCATGTTGCCTTCCAGCCGGAAGCCCAGCGATGTCAGCGTCTGGCGCTGATCGCTTTCGGGAATGGTCATGCCGACCAGCGACTGCACCCTTGCCGCGTCCAGCTTGTAGGCGCGGGCCGTGTCCGGGATCTGCCCCGCCACCACAACCTCGGAAGCCTCGCCGCCCGCGTGATCCAGGATCATCCGGGTGGCATGTTCGATGCCAAAAGGCGTCCAGGCCGGGTCGATCCCGCGCTCGAACCGGTAACGCGCATCGGAATTGATCTTGAGCGCGCGGCCCGTATAGGCGGTGCGCACCGGATCGAAATAGGCCGCCTCGATGAAGACATTGGTGGTTTCCGCCGTGCAGCCCGACCCGGCGCCGCCCATGACACCGCCAATGCTTTCCACGCCATCGGCGTCGGAAATCAGGGTCATGCCCGCTTCGAATGTATATTCCTTGTCGTCGAGCGCCATTATCGTCTCGCCGCCCAGGGCGCGATGTACCCGCAGCGCATTGCCCGCGATCTTGTCCGCGTCAAAGACGTGCAGCGGGCGGTTGCGGTCATAGGTGAAGAAGTTCGTGACATCCACGAGGAAGGAGATCGGCCGCAACCCGATGGCGCGCAGGCGGTCCTGCAGCCAGGCAGGTGACGGGCCATTGGTCACGCCCCGGATCATGCGGCCGTAAAACACCGGACATTGGTCGCGTGTGTCCTCGTCGATGCTGACGGTGACCGGACAGGGGAAGGCACCCTCCACCGCATCCACGTCGCGCGGTTTCAGCTTGCCCAGACCGCGTGCCGCCAGATCGCGGGCGATGCCGCGCACGCCCAGCGCATCGGGGCGGTTGGGGGTGATGGCAATCTCGATCACCGGATCAACCTTGGCCGGGTCATTCTGGGCCAGCCAGTCGACAAACCGCTGCCCCACCTCGCCCGAGGGCAGTTCGATGATGCCGTCGTGTTCCTCGCTCAGTTCCATCTCGCGCTCGGAGGCCATCATGCCATAGCTCTCGATGCCGCGGATCTTGCCCACGCCGATGGTCGTGTCGATGCCGGGCACATAGACGCCGGGCTTGGCGACCACCACGGTGATGCCTGCACGCGCATTGGGCGCGCCACAGATGATCTGGGTCACACCTTCGTCGGTTTCGACCTGACAGACGTTCAGGCGGTCCGCATCAGGATGCTTTTCCGCAGATTTCACGTAACCGATGGTAAAATCCGCCAGTTTCGCGCCGCGGTCCTCGACCCCTTCGACCTCCAGACCCAGATCGGTCAGGGCATAGGTGATTTCATCGACCGAAGCGGTCGTATCCAGATGCTCTTTCAGCCAGGACAGGGTGAATTTCATATCGTCGTTCCTACGCTACGAATGCCAATCGGCAGGATGTATTCTAGGTCAGATCCAGATATCTTTGTTGACTCAAAAACATCTTCTCGCATTGCACATACAAGGTCCACTGACCGTTGATTTAGGTCTTCAGGGCCAATGCCATCGCCATCAACATGCGTACCTTCATGCACCATTGAAAGGGCACGAAGGACGTCGTCAGATGCCAGAAGCGCAAGCTGCAGGCGAGCTTTGTCATATTGCTCGGTGCCTCGCGCCCTTTCACGGAAGTCGAAGTGATAGAGCGCTGATAACATCGCCTCATAGGCGGTGCGTCTTTTCTCGATAAGTGCTTCTTTTCGATCAACAGATTTTTGGTAGAGATAGGCGGCTGAACCAAAAGCTGAAGCAACTAGAGCGGCAAGTATTGTCTCGACAATCACCGACTCAACCCCCCATGCAAATTCGGCTGGTCCAGCGAGGCGAACCCATAGTGCCGCAGCCAGCGCAGGTCTGAATCAAAGAAGGCCCGCAGGTCCGGCACGCCGTATTTCAGCATCGCGATGCGGTCGATCCCCATGCCAAAGGCAAAGCCCTGCCACTGATCCGGATCCACCCCGCCGGAGCGCAGCACATGGGGGTGCACCATGCCGCTGCCCAGCACCTCCAGCCAGCCGTCGCCCTCGCCGATGCGCAACTGGCCATCGACCCAGGAACACTGGATGTCGACCTCTGCCGAGGGTTCGGTGAAGGGGAAATGCGAGGCGCGGAAGCGTGTCTTGATCCCGTCGATCTCGAAGAAGGCGGCAAAGAATTCCTCAAGCACCCACTTGAGGTTCGCCATGGAGATATCGCGGTCAATCGCCAGCCCCTCGACCTGGTGGAACATCGGCGTATGGGTCTGGTCGTAATCCGCGCGATAGACGCCACCTGGGCAAATGATGCGCAGCGGCGCGCCCTGCGCTTCCATCGTGCGGATCTGCACCGGGGAGGTATGGGTGCGCAGCACATGTGGCGGGCGGTTGTCGCCTTCCGCGCGCGCCATATAGAAGGTGTCCATTTCCGCCCGTGCCGGGTGGTGGCCGGGGATGTTGAGCGCGTCGAAATTGTACCAGTCGGTGTCGATGCGCGGCCCTTCCGCGACGGAGAAGCCCATCTCGGCAAAAATTGCCGTCAGCTCCTCGGTCACCTGGCTGATCGGGTGGATCGTGCCCTGCCGCCGGGCGCGGGTGGGCAAGGTCACATCCAGCCATTCGCTGCGCAGGCGCTCGTTCAGTGCCGCGTCGCCCAGCGCCGCCTTCTTGGCCGCGAGGGCGGAGTTGATCTCGTCCTTCAGGGCATTCAGCGCGGGACCGGCCACTTGCCGTTCTTCCGGGGTCATCTTGCCCAGCTCGCGCATTTTCAGCGCAATCTCACCCTTCTTGCCCACGGCGGTGACACGGATGTCTTCGAGGGAGGCCTCGTCCGCCGCATCGGCAATCCGGGAAAGGTATTTCTGCTTGAGATCGTCCATCGCAATCGTCCTTCAACTGTCGGGGTCGTGCTAGCAGACTGGCCGCTGAATACAAGCCATGCGGGGCGTGAAGCGGGTTCAGATGCCCGGGTGCAGCCAGGCCGACAGATAGGGGCGCAGGCGCTGGTCCAGCGGCACGGCGTTGTGCAGTGCGCAGAAATGCAGCGCCATCGCCTGGGTGACAAATGCCTGCACCCCTTCGGCCAGCAGATCCGGGGAGACATCGCGGCGAAACGGGCCCTGGTCCAGCCATGCGGCAACAACCTCGGCCTGGCGCACAAAGGTGGTGGCAATCGGTCCGATCTCCTCTGCCAGCGCCGCGCCGGAGTGGCGCAGGATCACGTCAAAGACATAGCGTTCGCAGGTCATGAAACGCAGTAACGGCATCAGAACCGTGACAAATTCATCCACGTCGCGCGGGGCGGACAGATCCGCGATGGCATCAAGGTGGCGGTCGATCTCGGCCCCGATCAGCAGATCCATCAGTGCATCCTTGTCGGGGAAATGGGCAAAGAAGGTGCCCTTGGCCACCCCCGCCTTTGCCACGACATCCTCGACCCGCAGCGCGGCATAGCCCTGCGCCGCGACCAGCCCCTTGGCCGCGGCCACCAGCCGGGCGCGGGTTTCGAGGGTGCGTTTCTGGACAGCCTGTTTCATTCCCCAGATGTGGCACGATCCCTGACCGCGGTCAAATTTGATTATTGACCGTGGTCATTTTAACCGCTAGCAATTAATGACCACGGTCAATTACAAGGAATCACCATGTCGAAACGCATCTACATCCTGAATGGCCACCCGGCCGAAACCTCCCTGAACCGCGCCTTGGCCGAATCCTATGCCGTCGCGGCGCGTGCAGCGGGGCATGAGGTGCGCCTGACCCATATCGCAGCGATGGATTTCGACCCCGACCATGGATTTGCAGGTTTTGGCAAAACCAAGCCGCTGGAGCCCGCCCTGGAAAGGCTGCTGGCGGACATCGAATGGGCAGAGCATGTCGTCCTGACCGCGCCGATGTGGTGGGGCGGCATTCCGGCCAAGCTGAAGGGCGCGATTGACCGGGCGTTCCTGCCGGGCCGGACCTTTGACAGCCGGGTGCCCAGGGGCAAGATGCCCAAACCATTGCTCTCGGGCCGTTCGGCGCGGTTGATCCTGACCTCGGACACGCCTAGATGGTTCCTGTCGCTGATCTATCGCAATGCGATCCTGCATCAGATGCGCGGGCAGATCCTGCGCTTTGTCGGAATCAAACCGACCAGGGTAAGCTTTTTCTCTGCCGCAAGCAGCCCCGGGGCCGGGCAGGTTGACGGCTGGCTGGCGAATGTGGGGCAATTGGGCAAGGCGGGGGTCTGAGCCGCAACGCTGGTGCGCGGCCCCTGTAACGCGCCCTGCCCCCTGCCGGCCGGAAACCCGCAGCCGCACAGCCAGTGCCACCCATGCTGAACCTGCCCAAACAAAAAGGCCCCCGCATCGCTGCGGGGGCCTTTTGAAATTTCCGACTGGCGCGGATTACGCGGCCAGTGACGCCTGTGCCTGCTTGACGATCGCACCGAAGGCTTCGGGTTCGTGCACGGCCAGGTCGGCCAGAACCTTACGGTCCACTTCGATGCCGGCCAGGTTCAGACCGTTGATGAAACGGCTGTATGTCAGCGATTCGTCATGGGAGCGCACAGCGGCGTTGATCCGCTGGATCCACAGCGCGCGGAAGTTCCGCTTGCGGTTCTTGCGGTCACGTGTGGCGTATTGGTTCGCCTTGTCGACCGCCTGTGTGGCGACCTTGAAGACGTTCTTGCGGCGGCCGTAGTAACCTTTGGCGGCCTTGACGATCTTCTTGTGACGGGCGTGGGTGACTGTACCACCTTTAACTCGGGACATCTCGGTTCTCCTCTATCAGCGGTCGTAGGGCATATAGCCCTTGATGATCTTTGCATCGGGCTCTGACAGAACTGTCGTGCCGCGTGCGTCGCGGATGAATTTCTTGGTCCGCTTGATCATGCCATGGCGTTTGCCGGCCTGACCCCCGATGACCTTACCGGTCGCCGAGATCTTGAAGCGCTTCTTGGCGCTCGATTTCGTCTTCATCTTGGGCATTTCCGTCTCCGTCTATTGAGTTCGGTTGACGCGCGACTCGGCATGCCACGTTGGCCGGACGCGCGGGTTGAGTGAGGGCGTATAGGAGGGTTGTGCCGGTTTGGCAAGTGCCGCGATGCGGTTGCGCGGCTGCTGGTTTACCGGCGCATCCGCCGGCCGGTGAAACCTCGTCCGGCCTCAGGGCATATAGCGGGCGACGACATCCACAAAGACATCCGGCACCTCTTCCAGCGCATAGCCCTGCGGCTTGTTCTGCGCAGCATAGAGGACCAGCCCCCCGGCGATCAGGATCGTCAGCGCCGAGGCGCGCGGCGCGCGCCTGTCAGACAGGGCCGACAGGATGGACGGGATCGAGAGCGCCCCGATCACGATGCCGAGGACAAGTGCCAGATCAGGGTCCATTACCGACCACTCCTGATTGAGAAAAAATCAACTACCTGAACAGGCTACTCCGGATCGGATGCAAAAATCAAACTTTCGTCGCAGGGGGCAACGCGCAGGATATTGGTGGTGCCCGGCACGTTGAAGGGCACGCCGGCGGTGACGACAATCAGGTCTTTCGCCTGTGCGAAACCTTCGGCGGTTGCCGCCTTGACGGCCGCGACAACCGCCAGCTTGAACCGGTCCAGCGGCGGTGTGATCACGCAGTTCGTGCCCCAGCTCAATGCAAGCCGCCGGGCGGTGCGCACATCGGGGGTCAGCGCGATGATCGGCACGCGGGGCCGCTCACGGGCTGTGAGCACGGCGGTGGTCCCGCTTTGGGTAAAGCAGCAGATCGCCTTGATCTCGGTGGTTTCCGCAATCTCGCGGGCCGCAGCAACAATGGCGTCGGCCACGGTTTCACGGTCGGCGATGCGCGAGGATTCGATGATCTGGGTATAGGTCGGGTCCAGCTCCACCTCGGAGGCGACATTGTTCATGGTCTGCACCGCCTCGACCGGATAGGCGCCCGCCGCGGATTCGGCCGAGAGCATGACAGCATCGGCCCCCTCATAGATCGCGGTGGCCACGTCCGACACTTCCGCCCGGGTGGGCATCGGGCTTTCGATCATCGATTCCAACATCTGGGTGGCGACGATCACCGGCTTGCCCGCCATACGGCATTTGCGCACCAGGCGTTTCTGGATCGGCGGGACGTTCTGCACCGGCAGTTCGACACCCAGATCGCCGCGTGCGACCATGATGCCGTCGCTGACCGCCAGAATGTCGTCGAACCGCGTCACCGCCGAGGGTTTTTCGATCTTGGACAGGATGGAGGCCCGTCCCTTTGCCAGATCGCGTGCTTCGGTCACGTCTTCGGGGCGCTGCACAAAGCTCAGCGCCAGCCAGTCCACGCCCAGGCCGCAGACAAATTCCAGATCCGCGCGGTCCTTGTCCGACAGCGCCGCCAGCGGCAGCACAACATCGGGCACGTTCACCCCTTTGCGGTTGGAAATGATGCCGCCGATCACCACTTCGCAATTGGCAAAATCCGGACCGCAGTCCTTGACCTTCAGCCTGATCTTTCCGTCATTGACCAGCAGGGTCGCCCCCGGCTCAAGCGCCTGGAAAATCTCGGGGTGGGGCAGGTTGACCCGGCTTGCATCACCTTCCGCCTCGTCCAGATCGAGCCGGAAACTGGCACCGGGATCAAGCTGTTCGCTGTCACCGGCAAAGACACCCACGCGCAGTTTCGGGCCCTGCAGGTCAGCCAGAATGCCGATGGTGCTGCCAAGGTTCTCTTCGACCTCGCGGATGATGCGGTGCTTTTCGCGGATTTCCTCGTGGCTGCCATGGCTCATGTTCAGGCGAAACACGTCCGCCCCGGCCTTGTGCAGCGTTTCGATCATCTCGTAGGTATCGGATGCAGGGCCCAAGGTTGCCACGATCTTTACGTTGCGCAGGCGTCTCATGTGATTTTCCCTGTTCTTTCTTCTGGGCCAGACAGTGGCCCGTTAATTTTCTTCCGTTAGCGGTAACATACATTGCCGCCCATATGAAGCCCCACCGTCATAATCACCCAAGGTTTCATGAATGCTAAGCTTCTGCCAGCCCCGGCCGCCTTTCACCGGATGATTTCGATGCTCAATGGCGCATCTGCTTGACACCTGTGCGATGCCCCCCCAGCTTTCATCCAAAAGGAGATCACCATGCCAGATCAGCAAGAGATCGAACTGCAGGCCGCCGCCTTTCGCCGTCTGCAACAGCATCTGATGCAGGACCGCACCGACGTTCAGAACATCGACCTGATGAACCTTGCCGGATTCTGCCGCAACTGCCTGAGCCGCTGGTATCAGGAAGCGGCCAATGCACGGGGCATCGAAATGACCAAGGAAGAGGCCCGCGAGCTGTTTTACGGCATGTCGATGGAGGACTGGAAGAAGAACTACCAGACCGATGCGACATCCGGCCAGCAGGCTGAGTTCAAGGAAGCCTTTGCCAAAAACGTCGGCGAAGGCTGACCGCCCTGCGCGCGACCTGCCGCCTTGCGATGGCTCACCCGTAAGGGTTGCGCGCGCCGCGATCCTCGCTCAGCGACAACTGGCTGCGCTCCACGATCAACAGCACCGCGTCGGCCAGATGGCTGCGGCCGATGGCCTTGTCGCCCCGTGCGACGCGCAGCTTGTGTGCCTCCAGCATGACCTCGGCATGGCTGCTGCCGCGCGGCGGGATGAAGGTGTAGCAGGCCAGTTCGATCAGAAAGCCCAGCGGGTCCTTGAAATAGATCGACTTCATGAAACCCCGGTCCTTGATCCCGGAATTCGGGATGCCCCGCTCTGCCAGGCGGTCAAGCACCTGTTCATGCGTCGCCTGATCGACCTCAAGCGCCAGATGATGCACGCAGCCCGGATCGGTCGGGGTTCTGTTATGAACAGGCTTTCGGTTTTCATTTGTGAATATCGTGATCAACCGGCCGTCACCGGGATCAAAATACAGATGCCCCTCGTCCGGGTCGTCCAGATTGGGCTGGTCGAAGATGAAAGGCATGCCCAGCACCCCCTCCCAGAAGTCGATCGAGGATTGACGGTCGGCACCGGTCAGCGTGATGTGATGGACGCCGAGCGATTGAATTTTCTTCATTATATATCTCCACCCTTTGTTTTCTTGCCCAGCCTAACCCGGCGGCGACAAGATGCCGAGACTTCTCAGAGCCCCCCTTTCGCCTCAGTGGAGCGAAGCCTATAAGGGCTGCGCGCCCGCCTCTGTCAGAGTCGCGGGCTGATTGGGCTTTTAATCAAGGTTTGCACCGCATGAACATCTTTGGAAATCTCCGCGGCATGTTTTCTTCCGACATGGCGATTGATCTGGGCACGGCGAATACGCTTGTCTACGTCAAGGGTCGCGGGATTGTTCTGTCTGAGCCGTCGGTCGTTGCCTATCATATCAAGGACGGGGTCAAGAAGGTGCTGGCCGTGGGCGAGGACGCCAAGCTGATGCTGGGACGCACCCCCGGCAGTATCGAGGCGATCCGCCCGATGCGCGAAGGTGTCATCGCGGATTTCGACACCGCCGAGGAGATGATCAAGCACTTCATCCGAAAGGTGCATAAACGCTCCACCTTTTCAAAGCCCAAGATCATCGTCTGCGTGCCGCATGGCGCCACCCCGGTCGAGAAACGCGCGATTCGCCAATCGGTTCTTTCCGCTGGCGCACGCCGCGCGGGTCTGATCGCCGAACCCATCGCGGCGGCCATCGGTGCGGGGATGCCGATCACCGATCCCACCGGCAATATGGTCGTGGACATCGGTGGCGGGACCACCGAAGTGGCGGTTCTCAGCCTTGGTGACATCGTTTATGCCCGCTCCGTCCGCGTCGGCGGCGACCGGATGGACGAGGCAATCATCAGCTACCTGCGCCGTCAGCAGAACCTGCTGGTGGGCGAAACCACCGCAGAACGCATCAAGACCTCCATCGGCACGGCGCGGATGCCCGACGACGGGCGCGGCACTTCGATGCAGATCCGTGGCCGCGACCTGCTGAACGGCGTGCCGAAAGAGATCGAGGTCACGCAGGCCCAGATCGCCGAGGCGCTGGCCGAACCGGTGCAGCAGATCTGCGAGGCGGTGATGACCGCGCTGGAAACCACCCCGCCCGACCTTGCGGCGGATATTGTGGACCGGGGCGTCATGCTGACCGGCGGTGGCGCATTGCTGGGCGATCTGGACCTCGCGCTGCGCGAGCAGACCGGGCTTGCCGTTTCCATTGCGGATGAATCGCTCAACTGCGTCGCATTGGGCACGGGCAAGGCGCTGGAATACGAAAAACAGCTGCGCCACGCCATCGACTACGACAGCTGAATCCTGATACCATTGCCACGCCCGCCCCTCGGGCAGGAGCCTTTGTGACATGGCCAAAGACCGCTCAACCAGCAGTGATTTCACCGGCCCGCTGCGCCGGTTGCTGCTGGCTGTGCTGATCCTGCTGCTGGGTGCGATCTTTCTTTTGTGGCGCATCGACAGTCCGCGCGTCGAACGGTTTCGCGCCCAGATCACCGACCGGCTGGTGCCCAACCTGGATTGGGCGATGGCGCCGGTGACGGGCACGATCAACCTGTTGCGCGACTTTCAATCCTACCAGCGGCTGAGCGAACAGAACCAGGAGCTGCGCAGCGAATTGCGCCAGATGCAGGCCTGGAAGGAAGCGGCCCTGCAACTGGAACAGGAAAATGCCAGGCTGCTGGACCTGAACAAGGTGCGGCTGGACCCGCGCCTGACCTTCATCACCGGGGTGGTGCTGGCCGATTCCGGTTCGCCCTTCCGGCAATCCGTCCTGCTGAACGTCGGCGCGCGCGACGGGTTGGTGGACGGCTGGGCCACCATGGACGGCATCGGGCTTGTCGGCCGCATTTCCGGCGTGGCGCAGAACACCGCGCGGGTGATACTGCTGACAGATGCCTCCAGCCGCATCCCGGCGGTGATCCAGCCTTCGGGCCAGCGCACGATCGTCGCGGGCGACAATTCCGCCGCGCCGCCGCTGGATTTCATCGAAAGCCCCGATCTGGTGCGTCCCGGCGACCGGGTGATTTCATCCGGTGACGGGGGCGTCTTTCCTGCGGGTCTGCTGATCGGACAGGTCACCGCCGACCCCGGCGGGCGGCTGCGCGTGCGGCTTGCGGCGGATTACGAGCGGTTGGAATTCCTGCGGGTGATGCGGCACTACGGCACCGAGAAGGTGACCGACAATGCGCAGGTGATCTCCCCTGCAGGCCCCTTGCCCGTGCAGACAGAGGCGGAAGCGGAGGTGAGTGAATGAACGATCTGTCGCTGTCCCGGCTTTGGGCGATGCGGGCGTCGTTCCTGTTCCTTGCGCTTGTGATCTTGTTCTTTCATCTGCTGCCGATGGAAACCACGCCCCGCCGCTGGGCCGGCCCCGACCTGCTGCTGTGCTTTGCCTGTGCCTGGGGCCTGCGGCGCCCGGAATATGTGCCTGCCCTCGCGCTGGCCATCGCCTTTCTGATGTCTGACCTTCTGTTGCAGCGCCCGCCGGGCCTCTGGGCGTTGCTGGCGCTGGTCGGCTGTGAAAACCTCAAGTCGCGGGGCCGGTCCCTGCGCGACGGCGGCTTTGCCGCTGAATGGGTGTCGGTTGCCATGATCATGGTGTTGATCATGGTCGCGAACCGGCTGATACTTGCCCTTGTTCTGGTTCCTGTGCCGGGCCTCACACTCAGCCTTTCGGAACTGGGCATGTCCTTGTTATTCTATCCCCTGGTCGTGGCCGTAACCCACGGCCTGATGCGGGTGCGCAAGACCGCGCCCGGCGATCTGGATGCTTTGGGGCAGAGGGTCTGAGATGAGACGCAACCGCGCCGAAAACGATGCCAACCACACGCGGCTGACCCGCCGGGCCGCCCTTCTGGGCGGCGCGCAGTTGCTGTTCATGGGCGGCCTTGCCGCGCGGATGCGGTATCTGCAGGTCGATCAGGCCGACCAGTTCCGCCTGCTGGCCGAGGAAAACCGCATCAACATCCGGCTGATCCCCCCCGCCCGCGGCGAGATCTTTGACCGCAACGGCATGCGGCTGGCGCAGAACGTGCCGAGCTATCGCATTGTCATGGTGCGCGAAGATGCGGGCGACGCAGAGGCGGTGATGGATCGTCTGGGACAGATCATCACGATTGACGCGGAAACCCGCGAACGCGCCATGGCAGAGATCAAGCGCTCCGCACCCTTCCTGCCTGTCACCATCGTCGACGATGTCAGCTGGGAGGATGTCAGCCGCGTCAGCGTCAATGCGCCCGCCCTGCCCGGCGTCACACCCGAGGTCGGGCTGACGCGGGTCTATCCGCGCGGCTCGGACTTTGCCCATGTGGTGGGCCGCGTCGGCCGGGTCAGCCAGGCCGACCTCGACGCGCTGGAGGACCCCGACCAGGTGCTGCGCATCCCGCGGTTCCAGATCGGCAAGATCAACGTGGAAGCCCGGCGCGAGGATATCCTGCGCGGCAAGGCAGGCACCAAGCAGGTGGAGGTCAACGCCACCGGCCGGGTGATGCGTGAACTGTCCCGGCGCGAGGGCGAATCGGGCAAGGACATACAGCTGACCGTGGACGCCAAGCTGCAACAATACGTCCAGGCCCGCCTGGACGGGGAAAGCGCCGCCGTCGTGGTCATCGACTGTGAGAACGGCGACCTGGCCGCCATCGCCTCGGCGCCATCCTACGACCCGAACCTTTTCATCGGCGGGATTTCCTCCAAGGACTACAACCCGCTGCTGGAATCGAAATACCGCCCCCTGGTGAACAAGACGGTACAGGGGACGTACCCGCCCGGTTCGACCTTCAAGATGATGACGGCCATGGCCGCCATCGAGGAAGGCATCATCGGCCCGGACGAAACCGTCTATTGCCCCGGCCATCTCGAAGTCGCGGGGCGGCGGTTTCACTGCTGGAAACGCGCGGGTCACGGCTGGGTCGACCTGGAAAACTCGCTGAAGCAATCCTGCGACGTCTATTACTACGATCTCGCCCTCAAGGTCGGGATCGAAAAGATTTCGGCCATGGCGAACCGCTTTGGCCTTGGCATCAAGCATGAACTGGCGCTGTCCTCTGTCGCCTCGGGCCTGACGCCGACCAAAAGCTGGAAGCGCGAGACACGCGGGGCGGACTGGGTCATCGGCGACACGGTCAACGCCTCCATCGGGCAGGGCTTCATGCTCGCCTCGCCGCTGCAACTGGCGGTGATGAGCGCGCGCATCGCCACCGGCCGGGCGGTGACACCACGGCTGGTCAAGACAATCGACGGCGTCGAGCAACCCAGTGGCGCGGGCGAGTCATTGGGCATGAACGAAAACAACCTGCGCAAGATGCGCCGCGCGATGTTCGAGGTGGTCAACAACCGCCGCGGCACCGGCTACAGGTCGCGCATCATCGCCGAAGAATACCGCATGGCGGGCAAGACCGGCACCAGCCAGGTCCGCAACATCACCGCCGCCGAACGGGCGCGCGGGGTCAGCCGGAACGAAGACCTGCCCTGGGAACGCCGCGACCACGCGTTGTTTGTCAGTTTCGCCCCCTTCGACAACCCGCGCTATGCGGTGTCGGTGCTGGTTGAACATGGCGGCGGCGGATCTACGGCAGCTGCCCCCATCGCGCGGGACGTGATCCTGCAGGCGCTTGCAGGGGGCGAGCCCCCGCTGGAGGCCTATCCCTCTGCCGACCGGGGCCGGATCAAGACCCAGCAACGCAAGCTGCGCGAGATGCAGCCCCAGGCCGCGATCAACGGAAACGATCAGGCATGAGTTACCTTGAATATACGGTCAAATCGGTCCCGACGGGGTTTCGCAAGATCCTGCACCTGAACTGGCCGCTGACGCTGCTGCTGGCCTCGGTCTGCTGCATCGGTTTCCTGATGCTTTATTCCGTCGCCGGAGGGTCATTCACCCCCTGGGCCGAACCGCAGATGAAACGCTTCGGCCTTGGCCTCTCCCTGATGCTCGCAGTGGCGATGATCCCGATCTGGCTCTGGCGGAACCTGTCGGGCCTGGCCTATGGGGGCTCGCTGCTGCTGCTGGTCGCCGTGGCGCTGATCGGCGATGAGCGCAAGGGCTCGCAGCGCTGGATCGACCTGGGGTTCATGGACCTGCAACCCTCCGAACTGATGAAAATCACCCTGGTGATGTTTCTGGCCGCCTATTACGACTGGCTGCCCGCCAAAAAGGTATCGCGCCCATTCTGGGTGTTGCTGCCGGTCCTGATCATCTGTGTGCCGACCGTGCTGGTCCTGCGCCAGCCGGACCTCGGGACCTCGATCCTGCTGCTGACGGCGGGGGGCGGGCTGATGTTCCTGGCCGGGGTGCATTGGGCCTATTTCGCCGCGGTCATCGCCTCCGCCACGGGGCTGCTGACGGCGGTCTTCCAGTCGCGCGGCACCACCTGGCAATTGCTGAACGACTACCAGTACCGCCGCATCGACACCTTTCTCGATCCCGCCGCCGATCCGCTGGGCGCGGGCTATCACATCACCCAGTCCAAGATCGCGCTGGGGTCCGGCGGCTGGACCGGGCGCGGCTTCATGCAAGGCACCCAGTCGCGGCTGAACTTCCTGCCGGAAAAGCATACCGACTTCATCTTCACCACCCTGGCAGAGGAATTCGGCTTTGTCGGCGGGTTCAGCCTGCTGGGGCTCTATGCGATGATCATCCTGTTCTGCGTGGTCACCGCGATCCTGAACAAGGACCGGTTCTCTTCCCTGCTGACCCTGGGCATCGCGCTGAACTTCTTTTTGTTCTTTGCGGTCAATATGTCGATGGTGATGGGGTTGGCGCCGGTGGTCGGCGTGCCCCTGCCATTGGTCAGCTACGGCGGATCAGCCATGCTGGTGCTGCTGCTGGCCTTTGGTCTCGTGCAATCCGCCCATGTCCACAGACCGAGGTAACCCATGACCATCAATGTCCTTTTCGCCGCGAAATCGGAGCGGTGGGAAACCTATGAACAGCCCCTGCGCAGGGCGCTTGCCGACGCGGGCCTCGATGCGCGGCTCAGCATGGATATCCCGCCCGCCGAGGTGGATTACATCGTCTATGCCCCGAACAGCGACCTGCAGGATTTCACCCCCTATACCCGCGCCAAGGCGGTGCTGAACCTCTGGGCCGGAGTGGAAAACGTGGTCGGCAATGACACGTTGAAGATCCCGCTGGCGCGCATGGTCGATCCCGGCCTGACAAAGGGCATGGTGGAATGGGTGACCGGCCACGTAATGCGCTATCACCTCGGCCTGGACACGGACATCACCCGCAGTGATGCCCGCTGGGAGCCACGCACCCCCCCCCTTGCCCAGGAACGTTCCGTCGTGATGCTGGGCCTCGGTGCCCTGGGCAGTGCTGCGGCGAAGCTGCTTGCCGAGATCGGCTTTCAGGTGACCGGATGGTCGCGCAGCCCCAGAGAGGTCGCCGGTGTCACCTGCCTGCATGGCGAAGAGGGGCTGAAACAGGCGCTTGGCCGCGCCGAAATCGCCGTGCTGCTGCTGCCCGACACCCCCGCCACCGAAAATACGCTGAACCGCGAAACCCTGGCCCTGATGCCGCGTGGCGCCTTCATCATCAATCCCGGCCGCGGCCCGCTGATCGACGATGACGCCCTGATTGAGGCGCTGGACAGCGGGCAGATCGCCCATGCCACACTGGACGTCTTCCGCACCGAACCCCTGCCGCAGGACCATCCCTATTGGGCGCATCCGGGCGTCACGGTCACGCCGCATATCGCTGCCGAAACGCGGGCCACGACAGCCGCGCAATCCGTCGCCGAAAACATCCGGCGCGGCGAGTCGGGCGAAGCATTTCTCAATCTCGTCGACCGGGACCTGGGCTACTGATCGACAGGTCCCTGGTTTCGGAGCCGCCCTTGCGTGCGACCGGACAGACAGGGCGACAGCCGGTTGCCAAGGAAAATCGACGAGGGGCCCCGCAACGCGGGGATACGCCGATTATCCTTGGCAAGAGGTTGGCGGCCTGTCAGCACGGGGTCGCGCAAGGACGGATCCGAAACCCTGGGTTTGGTGAGACCCGCAGCGCGGCACCCTCTCAACCCGCGATCAGCCCACGGCCCCGCAGCAGCGCCTCAACCCCCGGCAACCGGCCCCGGAACGCGACGTAAAGCTCCGCCGCATCGCGGCTGCCACCGGTGGAAAGGATATGCTGCTCAAGCGCTGCCGCAATGCCCGGCTCAAAGGCGCCGCCCGCTTCCCCGAAAGCCTCGAAGGCATCCGCATCCATGACTTCTGACCACATGTAGCTGTAGTAGCCGCTGGAATAGCCATCGCCCGAGAAGACATGGGCGAACTGCGGTGTTGCATGGCGCATGCGGATTGCCTCCGGCATGCCGATGCCTGCCAGCACCTCGGCCTGCCGCGCCATCGGATCGTCGGGTGCCGCGCCATCGTGAAATGCAAGATCGACAAGGGCCGAGGCCAGATATTCGACCGTCTGGAACCCCATGTCGAAGGTCGCTGCGGCCAGCACCTTGTCCAGCATCTCCCCGGGCATGGGCGCCCCGGTCCTTGCATGGGTCGCGAATTTGCCCAGCACTTCGGGCACCTCCAGCCAGTGTTCGTAAAGCTGGCTGGGCAGTTCCACAAAATCGCGCGCCACGGAGGTGCCGCTGACCGATTCATAGGTCACATCCGACAGCATCTGATGCAGCGCATGGCCGAATTCATGAAACAGCGTGCGCGCATCGTCATAGGACAGCAGCGCCGGATCGGATTTGGCGAAATTGCAGACGTTGATCACCACCGGGCTTTGCACCTTGGGGAATTTCGCCTGCGCGCGCATGGCCGAACACCAGGCCCCCGACCGCTTTGACCCACGGGCAAAATAATCCCCGATGAACACGGCGATATGTTCGCCCTTTCGGGTGACTTCCCAGGCCCGGCAATCCGGGTGATAGAGCGGCACGTCGAGAGGTGCGAATTCCAGACCGAAGAGCCGGGTGGCGCAGTCAAAGGCCGCGTCGATCATCCGGTCCAGCTGGAAGTAGGGTTTCAACGCGGCCTCGTCCAGATCATGCTCCGCTGCGCGGCGTTTCTCTGCGTAATAACGCCAGTCCCAGGGGGACAGGTCACCGTTCACGCCATCGGCATGCATCATGCTGGTCAGCACCTCGGCATCCGCATTGGCCTGCGCCCTGGCAGGCTCCCAGACTTCCATCAGCAGGCCGCGCACGGCCTCGGGCGTCTTGGCCATTTCGGTTTCCAGCTTGTAGGCCGCGAAATTTTCATAGCCCAGCAGCTTGGCGCGCTCCTCGCGCAGGGCCAGGATTTCGGCTGCGATGGCGCGGTTGTCGGTCTCGCCCCCACCGGCGCCCCGCGCCTCCCAGGCGCGAAACGCCTTTTCGCGCAGATCGCGGCGGGGGGAGAATTGCAGGAAGGGCACGATCAGAGACCGCGACAGGGTCACAACCGGGCCGGAAGCGCGCTTTTCCTCCCCTGCCGCGCGGGCGGCGTCGACGACGAAATCGGGCAGACCGGCCAGATCCTCCTCGGCAAGTTCCATGAACCACGACCGCTCATCCGCCAGCAGGTTCTGGGTGAACTGGGTGCCCAGCACCGCCAGCCTGCCCTTGATCTGCTTCATCCGCGCTTCCTCCGCCCCTTCCAGCGCGGCACCGGAACGGACAAAGCCGCGATGTGTCAGCATCAGCACCCGTGCCTGTTCATCGCTCAGCGTCAGGCTGTCGCGCCTGTCCCAGACGGCGGCCACCCTGGCAAACAGCGCCTTGTTTGCGGAAATCTCGGAGAAATGCGCCGCCAGCTTCGGTGAAAAGTCGCGTTGCAGCTCTTCCCGCACGGGCGTGCTGTCGGCCCCCGCCACGGTAAAGAACACGCCCAGCACCTTGTCCAGCGCCCCGCCTGCGGCTTCCAGCGCCTCAATTGTATTGGCAAAATCCGCCTCATCCGGGTTCTGCGCGATTGCCTCAATCTCGGCATTATGGGCAGTCAGCGCCGCTTCCAGCGCGGGGGCGAAATCTTCGTCGGAAATCCGGTCGAAAGGGGCCAGGCCAAAGGGGGTTTGCCAGTCTTGCAGCAGCGGGTTTGTCATGGGGATCTCCTTTGCGCTCAAGCTAGGGCCTGTGGACATTTGTCTTCGCCCACCCGTTTCAGTCCAAAATTGCTCAGTTCCAGGCAAGAGAGCGCAGGAATAGCCAGCTATTTCAAGCTCTCTTTGCGCGCCCCGCCTTGAAATTGAAGCGCCAATACCCTGCCGCGCTACGCACTCTCGGGACATTGGCGATGTGATTTGCCTTAAAGTAAAAGCGGGACGCTGTAACGCGGAAATGGGCAATTTTGGACTGAAACGGGTAGTCGAAGATGAACGTCCACAGGCCCTAGTATTGCGGAAACGAAATGCGCATCATTTCCCACTGGCCCCGGATCGCTTGCGATCCGGTTCGCACCCGACCCCGCCCCCCAGGGCGGGTGCGAAATTCCGACCTCGCAAGATGCTGAGAAGTATGGAAAAATGGAAATGCCTCGCAAAATGGAGGGCCGCCCTCGGTGCCGGGTGCGAACCTGCCGTTGAGGGCTGCATTTAATGAGCCGAACTTTGATTCCGGGTGACTAGGACGCGGGGGCGGCAGATACAATGCACCGGCAGCAATGTCAGCTGATGTTGCCCGCTGTCAGCTTTCCGCAGCCCTGCCGCAAGTGGGGCATCCCGCCCGGCGTTGCACCGCAATGCTGCGGTTCTCGCCAAAGAGCGCGTCATAGATCACCATCTGCCCCCGCGCGGCCGTGCCCGCCCCGGTGATCAGCTTGATCGCCTCCACCGCCATCATCGCGCCCACCACGCCGGGCAGCGGCCCGATCACCCCGGCCTCGGCGCAGGAGGGGGCAAGATGCGGCGCCGGTGCCTTGTCGAAAATGCATTGGTAACAAGGCGCGCCCCGCGCCGGGTCAAACACCGAAAGCTGCCCCTCCCACTGGCTGAGCGCCCCCGAGATCAGCGGCACCCCGGCCCGCACGCAGGCGGCGTTGACCAGATAGCGGGTTTCAAAATTGTCGCAGCCGTCGATCACAAGATCATATTCAGCCACCAGCTCATCGGCGATTTCCGCGGTCAGGCGGCGGTGATAGGGGCGTACGGTGACAAATGGGTTCTGCGCCTGCATCGCCTTTTGCGCAGAAAAGACCTTGGGCATGCCGATGGCATTGTCCGGGTGGATCACCTGGCGTTGCAGGTTCGCGTTTTCCACCCGATCATCGTCGATCACGCCGATGGTGCCGACACCTGCGGCGGCAAGGTATTGCAGCACCGGCGCGCCCAGACCGCCGGCCCCGATGACCAGCACATGCGCATGTTTGAGGGCCTTCTGACCGGCACCGCCAACCTCGCGCAGGACAATATGGCGGGCATATCGGTTCAGCTCGGTGTCGGTGAAGGTACCGGTGGATTTCGCGCTGTCCGGCATGGCTGTTCTGCCCTCTGCGCGCTGGCGCAACATGCGGATCAGCGCGCGGTAGGCCAGAAAGATCACCACGGCACCGCCCAGCAGCAGCCAGAGCGCGGCACTGCCACCGGTATTCACCGCCAGCGGATGGGTGGCGGGAAAGGTCACCTGGATGCCCAGGACCGCGAGGTACAGCAGGCCGAGCAGGATCAGCCGGAGCTTGCGCGGCGCGCCAATCACGCCGCCACCGAACCAGATCGCGGCAGCCATGACCGCAACCAGTAACATCAGCTCAGTCCCGTGGATCCAAAACCGCCACCACCCCGCGCGGTATCATCCAGGGTTTCCCCGACCCTGAAAGCCGCCTGCACCACCGGGGCCACCACCATCTGCGCGATCCGCATGCCGTGGGTCACCTCAAAGGCCTCTGTCCCGGTGTTCAGCAGGATCACCCCGACCGTGCCGCGATAATCGGCGTCAATCGTGCCGGGGCTGTTGGGCAGGGTCAGCCCATGTTTCAGCGCCAGGCCTGATCGCGGCCTGATCTGCACCTCGAACCCTTCCGGGATGGCCATATGCAACCCCGTGGAGATCAACGCGCGGCCCGCAGGGGACAATGTCACCGGCCCCGCTGGCAGGTTGGCGCGCAGATCCGCACCGGCAGCCCCGGCGGATTCATAGGCGGGCAGGCCCAGTGTCTGATCGGCCCCTTTGGCCCAGCGCAGTGTAATCGTGACCATCGGTGTATCCTAACCCAGTGCCTGCGCGATACGCGCTGCCAGTTTGCGGGCAACAGCATCCTTGCCCATGCGCTGCCAGACCTCCGCGCCCGCGTCGGAAATCAGCGTGACCGCGTTTTCATCGCCCCCCATGATGCCGGTTTCGGGGGATACGTCATTGGCCAGGATCCAGTCGCAGCCCTTGCGCGCGCGCTTGGCCGTCGCATTGTCGACGACATCGTTGGTCTCGGCGGCAAAGCCTATCACCAGACCGGGCCGGCCTTCGGGCATCCGGCTGACGGTCTTGAGGATGTCTGGATTCTCGGCAAAGCTCAGTTCGGGCAGGCCATCCTTCGACTTTTTCAGCTTTCGGTCGCTGGCCGAACTGACCCGCCAGTCGGCCACGGCGGCGGCAAAGATTGCGGCATCGGCGGGCAGGGCCCCCTGCACCGCCTCCAGCATCTGCAAAGCGGTCTGGACGCGGATCACCTCGACCCCCTCGGGCGGGGGCACATCGGCAGGTCCGGTGACAAAGACGACATGTGCGCCCAGCGCCGCCAGCGCCCGGCCCAGCGCCGCCCCCTGCGCGCCGGAGGACCGGTTGGCGATATAGCGCACCGGGTCGATGGGTTCATGGGTCGGCCCCGAGGTCACCAGAATGCGTTTCCCCCTGAGCGGCCCATCGGCCAGCCGCGCCTCGATGTTGGCCACGATCTCAAGCGGCTCGGCCATGCGGCCCGGCCCGAATTCGCCACAGGCCATGTCACCAGCATTGGGACCGACCATGCCGATCCCATCCGCCATGAGGGTTTCGATATTCCGCTGGGTTGCCGGATGCTGCCACATGCGGACATTCATCGCCGGCGCGATCAGAACCGGCGTATCGGTGGCCAGCAGCAGGGTGGAGGCGAGGTCATTGGCAAGGCCCTGCGCCATCTTTGCCATCAGGTCGGCTGTTGCGGGTGCAACAACCACCAGATCGGCCACGCGGCTGAGCTGGATATGCCCCATCTCGGCCTCGTCGTTCAGATCGAAAAGCGCCTGAAACACCGGCTTTCCCGCCAGTGCAGATACCGACAGGGGGGTCACGAACTCGGACCCGGCAGCGGTCAGGACCGGCGTCACCTCTGCCCCGCGTTCGCGCAGGCGGCGTATCAGGTCAAGCGACTTGAACGCGGCGATGCCACCACCGATGATCAGCAGAATGTGTTTGCCTGCCAGCATGATATCCCCTTGCCAGATCGCGCCTGGCTGGGACCATAAGCGGCAGCCCGGGAATGTGCCAGCCCCGGACGGTCAGTTCAGGAAATGCATGACCTCGCGCGACTGCCCTTCCAGCGACTTGCGCATTTTGACAAATGCGGCCGCTTCCAGCTGGCGCACGCGTTCTTTCGACAGGCTCAACTCGTCGCCCAGGCTTTCCAGCGTCCGCGGCTGATCGCGCAGCTTTCTTTCACGCACGATGAACTGCTCGCGGTCGTTCAGCTCTTGCATCGCAACCACCAGCCAGGTGCGCAGCTGCGCCGTGTCGTGGCTGTCTTCGACCCGCTCTGCCGCCTGCGCGCTTTCATCCACCAGCGCGTCAATCCACTCGCGGCCCTCATCCTCTGCCGATTGGGTCGCGTTCAGGGAATAATCAGAACCGGACAGCCGCCCTTCCATCATCTCCACGTCATGCAGCGGCACGCCGATCTCGGTCGAGATCATCTGGCGCAGCTGATGCCGGTCCAGTGTTTCACCCGCCGCCGAGGCCTCACGCTCAAGCCGGGCCTGAACCCGGCGCATGTTGAAGAACAGCGATTTCTGTGAGGAGGTGGAACCGGTGCGCACCATCGACCAGTTGCGCATCACGTGATCCTGGATGGAGGCCTTGATCCACCAGACCGCATAGGTCGAAAACCGCACCCCGCGATCCGGGTCGAACTTGTCCGCCGCCTTCATCAAACCCAGGCCCGCTTCCTGGATCAGGTCGTTCATCGGTGCGCCGTAGCGCTTGAACTTGCCCGCCATGGAAACGGCCAGACGCATATAGGCTGTGATCAGACGATGCAGGGCCGCTTCATCCCGCTGGTCGCGCCAGGCATATGCCAGCTTCAGCTCGGTTTCTGCGTCCAGCAGTTCCGCTTTCATGGCGGTCCGGGTGAGGGAAAATTCTCTGGCCGTTTGCGTTGTCATATTCAAATACCCCCTGAAAACATGGCAAGCCTTGAGACCGGCCTTTGACAAAGGTACGCATGACCCGGCGCCATAGTTCCGAATTAAAGGAAAAAATCTTGACCCAATCCACTCTCGTCCTAGGCGGGGCCGCGTCCGGCAAGTCGGCCTGGGCCGAAGCGTTTCTGGAAAATGACGGTCGGCCAATGGTTTATCTGGCGACCGGCCGGATCCTTGATGATGAGGTGGCACAAAAGGTGGCGGTTCACAAAAAGCGGCGCGATGCGCGGTGGCGCACCATCGAAGCGCCGCTTGATCTGGCCCCGGCGCTGGCCGGGGTGACGGGTGATGAATGCGTCCTGATTGACTGCGCGACCATGTGGCTGAGCAATCACATGATGGAGGGTTCGGACCTTGTCCCGGCGCGGGAGGCGCTTTTGACCGCCCTGCGCTGCTGCGCTGCACCCTGGGTCATCGTCTCCAACGAGGTTGGTCACGGCATCGTGCCCGACAACGCACTGGCCCGGCAGTTCCGCGAAGCGCAGGGGCGGCTCAATATCGCGCTGGCGCAGGAAGCGGCACTGGTGGTGCAGGTGACGGCCGGGTTGCCGTTGGTCCTGAAAGGCCATTTGCCATGACCACCTGGCATTGGGTCCGGCACGGTCCCACCCATGAAAAGACCTTTGTAGGATGGCGCGATGTCCCTGCGGACCTGTCCGACAGGGCGCGCATCGCGCGGCTCAGCGCCTTCCTGCCGGAACGGGCGCTTGTCGTGTCGTCCGATCTGATCCGTTCGATCACCACCGCCGATGCGCTTGAGATGCCAGGCCACAGGCGTCTGCCGCATCGGCACGACCTGCGCGAGCTGAATTTCGGGGATTGGGACGGAAAACATTTCACCGAAGTCGCCGCCACAGACCCGGACCTTTCCCGCGCCTATTGGGAAACCCCCGGCGATGTGGCCCCCCCCGGCGGCGAAAGCTGGAATGCCGCCGCGGACCGCGTGGGCAAAGCCGTCGACGCGCTGAACGCCAGCCACCCTGACGCACATATCATCGCCGTGGCGCATTTCGGCGTGATCCTGACCCAGGTTCAGCGTGCCATGGGCGTCACCGCCAATGCGGCAATGGCCCACAAGATCGACAACCTGTCGGTGACCGAACTGCATTACGAGGCGGAAACCTGGCAGTTGCGCCGCATCAATCACTGCCCGTGATCACCTGCCGCACAAAATTGCGTTTGCTCCGCTTTTCACATCAGGGCTAGGTGGCGGCATGACATATGACCTTTTCATCGGCGATCGCACCTTCTCAAGCTGGTCCCTTCGGGGCTGGCTGATGCTGGAAAAATTCAACCTGCCCTACAAGGCCCATATGGTGGGCCTTTACAGCGGCACGATGGCGGATGAGCTGGCGGCCCTTGCCCCGGCGAAACTGGTGCCGGTCCTGCGCACGCCTGAGGGCACCGTGATCGGCGAAACCCTCGCCATGGCCGAAACACTGGCCGAACGGCACCCGGAGGCGGGCCTGTGGCCCGACGGCGCGGCAGCCCGCGCCACGGCGCGCTGGCTTTGTGCCGCGATGACATCCGGTTTCACCGCCTTGCGCGGGGCCTGCCCGATGCAGTTGCAGCATGTGAACAAGGGCTTCGTGGTCACCGACGCCGTGCAGGCGGACCTTGACCGGATCGAAACCCTCTGGACCCACGCCATGCGCAATGCGGACCTGCGGGGGCAATGGCTTTTCGGGCGGTACTCGCTGGCCGATGTGTTTTACGCCCCGGTGGCCGCGCGCATCATCGGCTATGACCTGCCGGTGTCCGAGGCGGCGCGCCGCTATTGCGAGATTGCGATCAGTGACCCGGCCTTCAAGGCCTGGCGTGCGGAAGGGCTGAAAACCACCTACGACCCCTTTCCCTACGACATGGGTACCGAAACCGCGCCATGGCCGGGCGATGAGCCGCGTTAACTCTTCTTAAACCACCCCTCCCTATCCCTTAACCAAGGTTGCCAAAGGGATAAGAGATGGTTTCACGCGCCTATACCGTCGCCTTCCAGGGGGTCGAGGCGCGCATGGTGGAAGTGCAATGCGCCGTGACGGCAGGCCTGCCGGCCTTTTCCATCGTCGGCCTGCCGGACAAGGCGGTGTCCGAAGCCCGCGACCGCGTGCGCACGGCGCTGACCTCGATGGCCATCGCGCTGCCGTCAAAGCGGATCACCGTCAACCTCAGCCCCGCCGACCTGCCCAAGGAGGGCAGCCATTTCGACCTGCCCATTGCGCTGTCGCTGCTTGCCGCATTGGATATCCTGCCCGACGACGTGGTGCAGACCGTCGTTGCCCTGGGCGAATTGTCACTGGACGGCACGCTGGTGCCGGTGGTGGGGGCCCTGCCCGCCGCCATGGCCGCCGCAGAACAGGACCGCAGCCTGCTTTGCCCCGCCGGATCGGGGGCGGAAGCCGCTTGGGTGGGCAAGACCCAGGTCATCGCGGCGCCCACCCTGGGCGACGTGGTGCGCCATTATACCGGCCAGGCCCCCTTGCCCCCTGCCGAACCGGGCGAGGTTTCGGCACCGCCACAGGGCCGCGACATGCGCGACGTCAAGGGACAGGAGAGGGCCAAACGGGCGCTGGAAATCGCCGCCGCCGGGCGGCACCACCTGATGTTTGTGGGCACGCCCGGCTCGGGCAAGAGCATGCTGGCCGCACGGCTGCCCTCCATCCTGCCGCCCCTGACCCCGGCAGAGGCGCTGGACACGTCGATGATCCACTCCCTCGCCGGTCTGCTGGACGAGGGCGGCATTTCCCGCGCGCGTCCGTTTCGCGAACCGCACCACACCGCCTCGATGGCCGCGATCATCGGCGGCGGGCGGCAGGCCAGACCGGGCGAAGTCTCGCTGGCCCATAACGGCGTCCTGTTCATGGACGAATTTCCCGAATTTCCCCGCATGGTGCTGGAAACCCTGCGCCAGCCGATCGAGACCGGGGAGGTGATGATCGCGCGGGCCAATGCACATGTGAAATATCCCTGCAAGTTCATGCTGGTGGCCGCCGCCAACCCATGCAAATGCGGTTATCTCAGCGATCCAGCGCGCGCCTGTGCGCGGGTGCCGCAATGCGGGGAGGATTACATGGGCCGCATCTCGGGGCCATTGATGGACCGCTTCGATCTGCGGGTCGATGTGCCCCCCGTCGCCTTCACCGATCTGGACCTGCCCGGCAGCGGCGACAGTTCCGCCGATGTGGCCGCCCGTGTCGCTGCTGCCCGCGCCACCCAGGCCGCCCGTTTCAAGGATCACGCCGAGATGCGGGTAAACGCCGACGCCGAGGGCGACATGCTGGAACAGATCGCCACCCCCGACGCAGAGGCGCGCGCGCTGCTGACCAAGGTGGCGGAACGGTTTCACCTGTCGGCACGGGGCTATCACCGGGTGATCCGGGTGGCGCGCACCATTGCCGACCTCGACGGCGCACAAAGCGTGCGCAAGCCGCATATCGCCGAGGCGGTCAGCTTTCGCCTGGTCAATCCAGGCGCTGGCTGATCCACACTGCCAGGTCGCGCAGGCTCGCCCGGGCTTCCGGCAGGATGTTGTGCAGGATCGGCCAGACATGGGGCAGGTCGCGGACCTCGGTAAAGCAGACATCGACACCTTGTTCGCGTAACCGTGCCGCCATCCGGCGTGAATCGTCGCGCAGGATTTCGGTGTCGCCCACCGTCAGCCAGACCGGTGCCGCCCCGGCAAAATCCGCAAACAGCGGGCTGACCGCCGGATCCTCTGCCGGGTGGTTTCCCAGATACATCCGGCACATTTCATCAGCGCGGTCTGCAACCAGAACGGCCTCTGCCTGCGCGTTCTGGCGGAAACTCGCGCCCGAATAGGTCAGGTCGGTAAGCGTCGAGAAACAAAAGACCCCGGCGGGTTGCGCCGCGCCCGCCCCCGCCAGTTCGGCCAGTAGACCCAGCGCGAGCGCACCCCCGGCACTGTCGCCGCCGACAATCACCTGGGCCGGCTTGACCCCGCTGGCGATCAACCCATCCCAGGCGGTGCGCACGTCGGTGGCTGCAGCGGGAAAGGGAGCCTCCGGTGCCAGACGGTAGCGCGGCAAGACCGCACGCATCCCCGTCAATTGCCCGATCTTGCCCAGCATCGCCGCATGGGTGCGCGGGCTGCCAAAGACGAACCCGCCGCCGTGGATATAGAGGATGACAGAGTCAGAGGTCAGAATGCGCGGCACGACCTCCAGCGCCTCGACCTGGCGGCCCGCCGCCTGCAGGACCTGCCATTGTTTTTGCGTGCCACGGGGGGCGTGAAAGAAATAGCGCGCCTGCCTTTCCAGGTTCACGCGCATCTGTTCTGGCCCCTCCGCCCGCGCCAGGCGCGGCTTTTCCACCAACCGCAGATAGCTGTTCAGGACTGGCCGCAGCAGGCTCATGCGCGCCGCGCCTCGATCGCCTCCCAGATCTTGCCGGCGATGTTGACGCCGTCAAACCGCTCAAGCTCCTGTATCCCGGTGGGTGAGGTCACGTTGATCTCTGTCAGGTAGTCGCCGATCACGTCGATCCCGACAAATATCTGCCCCTTTTCCTTCAGCAGCGGCCCGATGGTGGCGCAAATCTCGCGGTCTCTCTCGGTCAGGCCGATCTTTTCGGGGCGGCCGCCCACATGCATGTTCGACCGCGTCTCACCTTCTGCCGGAACCCGGTTGATCGCGCCCACGGCCTCCCCGTCGACCAGGATGACCCGTTTGTCGCCCCTGGACACTGCGGGCAGGAACTTCTGCACGATCAGCGGCTCGCGCGAGAAACCGGTGAACAATTCGTGCAAGGAGGACAGGTTGCGGTCCTTCTCATCCAGCCGGAAGACCCCGGCCCCGCCATTGCCGTAAAGCGGCTTGAGAATGATATCACCATGCTTGGCCTTGAACGCCTTGATGGTTTCAAGGTCGCGGGCAATCGTCGTGGGCGGAGTGAGCTGGGGGAAATCCAGCACCAACAGCTTTTCGGGATAATTGCGCACCCAGAAGGGATCGTTGACCACCAGCGTGGTGCCCTTGAGCCGGTCGAGCAGATGTGTCGAGGTGATGTAATGCATGTCAAAGGGCGGGTCCTGCCGCAGCCAGACCACATCATATTCTGCCAGATCGACCTCCCGCAGGGGGCCAAGCTGCGCATGGTCGCCCTGCACACGCTGAACGGTGAAATCATGCCCCCGCGCGGTGATCCGCCCTTCCTGGTAGGCCAGTTGATCGGGCCCGTAAAAGAACAGCTCATGCCCCCGTGCCTGTGCTTCTTCGGCAAGGCGGAAACTGCTGTCCGCGTTGATGTTCACATCCCCGATCGGGTCCATTTGAAAGGCAATTTTCATCGGTCAATCCCTGCTGCTTGCCTCTTAGATGGCGCAGCGGGACGGCGGGTGCAATGGGTCAGCCGTGACCAAAGGCGTTTTCGATGATCCGGGTCTGTCCCTGTGCATCGACCAGCGCGACGTCAAACCGCGTTTCGGTCAGGGTGCCCGCAGGTTCTGATCCAAGGAATTCTTCGGCGGCCAGAAAGATGCGCTGCATCTGGCGGGCAGAGAGGCTTTGTGCGGCGCGGTCGAAATCACGTGCCTGTTTGACTTCGACAAAGATCAGCCCGTCACCGTCACGCAGGATCAGATCAATCTCCCCGCCCTTGCCGCGCCACCGCCTGCGCGCCAGGGCAAAGCCGCGCCTTTCGTAGTCCTGCGCAATCCGGTTTTCCGCCGCGACCCCCGCCTCAAAAGCCATCGCGCCCCTGTGGGTTCTGGCAGAACCGGTCATGTGTCATCCTTTCCCATCGCCAGGGCAGCCTGATACACCTTGCGCCGTGGCAATCCATGCGCCTGCGACACCATATCGACCGCATCGCGCATCGACATTTCCGACAATGCGCCTTTCAATTCCGTTTCTAGGTCAATTTCCCTAACAGTTCCTGAACGGGCACGGTCCACCAGCACCACGATCTCGCCCTTTGGGTTGGACTCCGCGTGGATTTCCGCCAGTTTTTCCAGGGGATGGCGCTGCACCTCTTCGAATTTCTTGGTGAGTTCCCGACAGACGGCCGCTTTCCGGTCCGGGCCCAGCACCTCCGCCGCATCGCGCAGCATGGCCCCCAGCCGCTTTGGTGATTCGTAAAACACCAACGTGCCCGGCACCTCCTGCAGGGTCTCCAGCGCAGCCTTGCGCGCGGTTGCGGCATTGGGCAGGAACCCCGCAAAAAAGAACGCATCCGTCGGCAATCCGCCCAGCGCCAGCGCCGTGGGCAGTGCGGATGGCCCCGGTGCGCAGGTCAGCGGCAACCCGGCCTCGGCCACGGCACGGGACAATTCGAACCCCGGATCGGCAATCAGCGGCATGCCGGCCTCGGAGGCATAGGCCACCGACTTCCCGGCGCGGATCGCGGCCAGCAGCTTGTCGGTCACAGCCGCACCGCTGTGATCATGCATCGCGACAATGCGCCGCCCCGCCAGTGGCACGCCGTGAATATCCATCAGCCGCCGCAGGCTGCGGGTGTCTTCCGCTGCCAGCACATCCGCACTGGCCAGCACGTCGAGCGCGCGCAGGGTGATATCGCGCGCCGTCCCGATCGGGACGCCGACAAAGTATAAACCCGCCGACAAAGCGGCTTTGAGGTAATTCACGCTGGACCCGCCTTTCGCACTCTCTATGATTGCTTAGGTAAAACACCGGCGTCCCGACGCCGCCTGACCACCCGGAGAGTGAGTTCGACATGATTGCTTTTTTCGATGCAGGCCGCAAGAAGCTGCGGCTGCTGATCCTGGCCCTTTTTGCCCTGGTCCTGGCCGCCTGTGAGCCGATGGCCATCGGCGGGCTGGCAAACACCGGCGGACCCAAGGTTGATACAAGTGCACCGATCCCGGTTGCCCTGCTGGTCCCGCGCGGCGGTTCGGCCAGCGACAACCTGCTTGCGCAGAACCTTGAAAACGCGGCACGTCTGGCGATCCGGGACCTGGACGGCGTCAAGGTGGACCTGCGCGTCTACGGCACTGCCGGGAATGCAGGCACTGCCGCCAGCATGGCATCCCAGGCCGTCTCCGAAGGGGCCAAGATCATTCTCGGGCCGGTCTATGGCGAATCCGCCAATGCCGCCGGGGTTGCGGTGGCCTCCCAGGGCGTGAACGTGCTGTCGTTCTCCAACAACACGACCATCGCCGGCGGCAACGT
Organism: Sulfitobacter sp. PR48; assembly: GCF_028807335.1. Lineage (NCBI taxonomy): Bacteria > Pseudomonadati > Pseudomonadota > Alphaproteobacteria > Rhodobacterales > Roseobacteraceae > Sulfitobacter > Sulfitobacter sp. PR48. The sequence goes on from NZ_JARAMM010000001.1 coordinate 125,873, forward strand.
CTTTGTGCTCGGGCCAACCTTTGAATCCACCGCGAACCGGCTGGTCGGCCATGCCAAGCGCAACGGCAAGGACCGGATCGTGATCCTGCACGGGCAGGATGTCGCCGGGCAACTGGGGCGTGATGCGATCCAGCGGGCGATTGCTGCAAACGGTGCGACCCTCGCGGGGACCGTGGACTATGCGCTCAGCCAGGAATCCGTCATCGCTTCGGTGCCGCGGGTCAAGGCGGCCATGGACAGCGGCAATGCCAATGCGCTGTTCCTGACGACCTCTTCGGCCAGTGCCCTGCCGCTCTATGCGCAACTGCTGCCCGAGGCCGGCATAAAGGCCCCCACAACACAGTTCATCGGCCTGACACGCTGGGACATTCCGCCTGCAACCCTTGCCCTGCCAGGGGTTCAGGGGGGATGGTTCGCCCTGCCCGACCCCGGCGCGACAGGGGTGTTCCGCCAGAAATACAGCGCTGCATACGGGTCTGACCCGCATCCTCTGGCCGGACTGGCATTTGATGGGATTGCGGCCATCGGTGCCCTGGTCAAGACCGGCAAATCCACGGCGCTCACCGGTGCGTCCCTGACCCAGGGTGCGGGGTTCCGGGGGGCAAGCGGCATCTTCCGCCTGCGCGCGGACGGCACCAATGAACGTGGGCTGGCCGTCGCTACGATCCGCGACAAATCGGTTGTGATCCTCGATCCCGCGCCCAAGGCGTTTGGCGGCGCGGGTTCCTGATCCGAAAGTGCCAACTTCCCTTTCAACAAAAGCGACAGGCGCGGATACCGATCCGCGCCTGATTTGCGCGCCCGAACTTATTTTCGATGCCGGGGCGGTACATGCTGCCCTGGATGAAGCCTGCACGGGTGCAGAACCCGGCGCCCGCCGCGCGGCAGCGGTGCAGGTGCTGCGGGAGGTACAGGTAAACGGACGGGCTGAAATCGCGCGCAGTTTTGCCGCAGCCCCCTTCGACGCCCGCGGCATGACCCGGGCCTATACCTATCTCACGGATCAACTGGTCAGCGCCACGCTGGATGTCGCGGCGCGCCACCTGCATCCCAAACCCAACCCGACCGAGAGCGAGCGCCTTTCGGTGATCGGGGTTGGCGGCTACGGGCGCGGGGAAATGGCACCGTTTTCCGACGTCGATCTGCTCTTCCTGATCCCCTACAAGGCCACCGCCTGGACCGAGAGCGTCGTGGAAAGCGTGCTCTATATCCTGTGGGACTTGAAAATGAAGGTGGGTCATGCCACCCGGACCATCAAGGATTGCATCAGGCTGGGTGCCGAGGACTACACCATCCAGACCGCCCTGCTGGAGCACCGCTATATCGCCGGTGACCGCAAGCTGGCAACGGCACTCGATACCAGGCTGGCCAGCGATCTTTTCGACGGCAAAGGCCGCGATTTCATCGAAGCCAAGCTGGAGGAACGGGACAAGCGACACCTCAAGCAGGGACAACGCTATGTGGTGGAGCCCAACGTCAAGGAAGGCAAAGGCGGCCTGCGCGACCTGCATTCACTGTTCTGGATCGCCAAGCTGATCTATCACGTCGACCGGATCTCGGACCTGGTGGACAAGGGGGTGTTTCGCCCCGATGAATACAACACCTTCCGGGAGGCGGAAGATTTCCTCTGGGCGGTGCGGGGGCATCTGCACCTGCTCGCCGGGCGGGCCACCGAACAGCTCACCTTTGACGTGCAGGTCCAGGTGGCCGAGGCGATGGGCTATCAGGACACCAGCGGCAGGCGCGGGGTCGAGGTTTTCATGCAGGCCTATTTCCGCCACGCCACGGCGGTGGGGGACCTGACCCGCATCTTCCTGTCCAGCCTGGAGGCGATCCACGTCAAGGCGGAACCGCTGCTGGAACGGTTCTTCCGCCGCCGCCCCAAGATCAAGGAAGGCTATGAGGTGGTGCACAACCGCATCGCCATCTCGGACGACAAGGCCTTTCTGTCGGACAAGCTGAACATGCTGCGCATCTTCGAGGAAGGTCTGCGCACCGGCATGCTGATCCATCCCAATGCCATGCGCCTGATCAAGGCAAACCTGCACCTGATCGATGACGACATGCGCGAAACGCCCGAGGCGCAGCGCATCTTCTTTGATCTGCTGCTGAAACACGGCAATCCCGAACGCGCATTGCGGCGGATGAACGAGCTGGGCGTGCTGGCCGCCTTTATCCCCGAATTCGAACCCATCGTCGCGATGATGCAGTTCAACATGTACCACAGCTATACCGTAGACGAACACATCATCCAGTGCATCGCCAACCTGGCCCGGATCGAAAAGCAGGAGCTGGTAGAGGAACTGCCGGTCGCCTCCTCCATCCTCAAGCGGGGGGTGAATCGCAAGGTGATCTATACCGCTCTGCTGCTGCATGACATCGCCAAGGGCCGCCCCGAGGACCATTCGGTGCTGGGTGCCAAGATGGCGCGCAAGATCGCGCCCCGGTTGGGGCTGTCGCGGGCGGATGTGGATACCGTGGAATGGCTGGTGCGCTATCACCTGCTGATGTCCGACATGGCGCAAAAGCGCGACATCGCCGACCCGCGCACCGTGCGCGACTTTGCCAAGGCGGTACAGACGGTGCGGCGGCTTGACCTGCTCTGCGTGCTGACGGTCTGCGACATCCGCGGCGTGGGGCCCGACACCTGGAACAACTGGAAGGCGGTTCTGATCCGCGCGCTGTACCGCCAGACGAAACGCGGGCTGCAAACCGGGCTTGAGGACATCAACCGCGAAAACCGCGGCACCGAGGCCCGCAAGGCCCTGAGCGAGGCGCTGGCGGATTGGCCCGCCAAGGACCTCAAGGCCGAGAAAGCGCGGCATTATCCGCCCTATTGGCAGGGCCTGCACGTCACCGCCCATGTCGCCTTTGCCGAAATGCTGCGTGACATCGGCGACGGCGACGTGCGCATCGACCTGCACCCGGACGAAGACCGCGACGCCACCCGTGCCTGTTTCGTCATGGCCGACCATCCGGGCATCTTTTCGCGACTGGCCGGGGCGCTGGCCCTGGTCGGGGCCAATGTCGTGGACGCCCGCAGCTACACCACCAAGGACGGCTTCGTCACCGATGCCTTCTGGATTCAGGATGCGGAGGGCAACGCCTATGAGGCCTCCAAGCTGCCCCGCCTGCGCCAGATGATCGCCAAGACCCTGCGCGGCGAGGTCGTGGCACGCGAGGCGCTGAAATCCCGCGACAAGGTCAAGAAGCGCGAAAAGGCCTTTCGCGTGCCCACGTCGATCACTTTCGACAACGAGGGGTCGGAAATCTACACGATCATCGAGGTCGACACCCGCGACCGCCCCGGCCTGCTTTATGATCTGACGCGCACCCTGGCGGGGGCAAACGTCTATATCGCCAATGCCGTGATCGCGACCTATGGCGCGCAGGTGGTCGATACTTTTTACGTCAAGGACATGTTCGGCCTGAAATACCACACGGTTGCCAAGCAGAAGATGCTGGAAAAGCGCCTGCGCGAGGCGATTGCGGAAGGCGCGGAACGGGCCGAGAAATAGGGGCCGGCCCCGCCGTTGCGAACTCTGCGGGAAAACTCCCGATTTCCTGCACAAGCCGCCCCATTGCGCGGCACGCAAGCAAGGGATAGGCAAAATGCAACGCAATTCTCCGAGGCCGCCATGAAACCCATCCGCCTGATGTCCGGCTTTTTCACCGTGGGTATCTGGACCTTGCTCAGCCGGGTGCTGGGCTTCCTGCGCGAAGTGCTGCTTTTGTCGCTCATCGGGCCGGGGCCGGTGATGGATGCCTTTGTCGCGGCCTTCCGGCTGCCCAACATGTTCCGCCGTTTCTTTGCCGAGGGCGCGTTCAATGCGGCCTTTGTGCCGATGTTCGCCAAGAAACTGGAAGGCGAAGAAGGTGCAGGGCGCTTTGCCCGCGATGCCTTCAACGGGCTGGGCATGGTGGTGCTGATTCTGACCGGGCTGGGCATGGTCTTCATGCCCGCGCTGGTCTGGGCCACTGCCGAAGGTTTCGTGGGGGATGCGCGGTTCGACATGACCGTGGGCTTCGGGCGGATCGTCTTTCCCTACATCCTGTGCATGTCGCTCTCGGCCTTGTTTTCAGGCATCCTGAATGCCACCGGCCGCTTTGCCGTGGCGGCCGCGGCCCCGGTGCTGCTGAACATCTTTGTCATCACCGCGATGGCCATCGGTGCGCTCACCGGCGGGGTCGTGGTGAACTGGCTGATCTGGTCGATCCCGGTCGCGGGTCTTGCGCAGCTTTTCCTGACCTGGCGCGCCGCCGCTGCCGCCGGCTTTGCCCTGCGCCCCGGACGCCCCCGCTGGACGCCCGAAATGCGCAGCATGATCGTCATTGCCCTGCCCGCTGCCCTGGCTTCCGGCGTGATGCAGATCAACCTGGTGGTCGGCCAGCTGGTGGCCAGCCAATATGACAGCGCCGTGTCCTGGCTCTTTGCCGCGGACAGATTGTACCAGCTGCCGCTGGGGGTCGTCGGCATCGCCGTCGGCGTGGTCCTGCTGCCGGACCTGTCGCGCCGCTTGCGGGCGGGCGATGATGCGGGCGCGCGCGGTGCGCTGAGCCGGGCCGCCGAAATCTCCCTGGCTTTGACCATCCCCTCCGCCGTGGCGCTGGTGGTGGTGCCCCTGGCGCTGGTGACGGTCCTGTTCCAGCGCGGTGCGTCGGACGTGGACGACAGTGCCGCCATCGCCACCGCCGTGACGATCTATGGCCTGGGCCTGCCTGCCTTTGTCCTGCAAAAGATCCTGCAACCGATCTACTTTGCCCGCGAAGACACCCGCCGCCCCTTCTACTTTGCCGTCGTGGCCATGGTGGTCAATGCCGCGCTGGCCATCGGGCTGGCCCCCGTCGTCGGCTGGATTTCCCCCGCCATCGCCGCCACCCTTGCCGGTTGGGTCATGTTCGCCTGTCTCGCGATCGGCGCCCGCGGCTATGGCGAAGCCGCGCAATTCGACGCCCGGTTTCACAAACGTATCTGGCGCGTACTGGCCGCTTCCGCCGCAATGGGACTGTGCCTCTGGGCGGCCAATGTCGCGTTCCAGCCGTTCTTTGGCATCCCCTGGTGGCGCGGCCTGACGCTTGTGGTGCTGATTGCCGTCGGCGCGGTCAGCTACTTTGGCATCGGCCATCTGATCGGTGCGTTCAGGCTGTCCGAATTCAAGCGCGCGGTCCAGCGGGGATGACGCTGGTTTTAATTCCTTACGCCGGAAACATCGAAACCTGACGGCGCAACGATTACCTCCGCCTGAGGCCCGCGCGCATCCGCGCCCATTCCCCCGGTGCCAGCAGGAAACACAAGGCGAAGCCGCAGAAGAACCCAGCAAGCTCGGCCACCCAAAGGGTGCCGACCTCGAAAAACACACCCCAGAGCAATTGCAGCGCCATCAGCATGCCAATCAGGGTAAACGCCCGCGCCTGTTGGGCCCCGGTCCCGGCCAGCGACCGCCACAGGACAAAGGAATAGGCCCCGATCAGCCCGTAGACATTGGGATAAGCCCCGGTCAGCCACATCGGATCATTCAGCAAAAGCCCGTAGACAACCGCGCCGCCAACCCCCGACAGCACGAAAATGACCGCAAAGGCCACCTGCCCCATGACCTCGGCCACCATCTTGCCCAGCGCCAGCAGCAGCACCATGGCAAAGATGCCATGGGTGAACCCCAGATGGACAAAGGAATAGGTCACAAGCCGTTTGACCTCGGACAGCGGGAATTGCCCGTTTGCGATCATCCAGTCAAAGATCTGGCCGGAAAAGCCGTAGTCGCGGATCAGGCCCAGCCGCCAGCCCACGGCCCCCGGCCCGCCGATCAGCCCGGCCTCGCCCAGTGACAGCCCCGCCTCCACCCCGGCGATGGCAAGGAAGAACAGGATCACCACCGGAGGCAAGGGGTTCACGGGCGGCTGGAAATCGGGTGCGGACATGGGCGCTCCTTGACGGCATTGGCCCCCATGAGTAAGCCGTGCCCACCGCCTTTTCCAGCCCCAGAGGTCAACCATGCCCGAGACATCCTTTACCCCGCGCGTCTTTTCCGGGATTCAGCCCTCCGGCGGCCTGACGCTGGGCAACTATCTGGGTGCGATCAAACGGTTCGTGTCGATGCAGGACGAGGATTTCGAGACGATCTATTGCATGGTCGATCTGCATGCGATCACCGCAAAGTTCCTCGAACCCGAGGTCCTGCGCCGCAATACCCGCGAACTGGCGGCAGGTTTCATCGCCAGCGGCATCTCGCCCGAGAAATCCATCCTGATCAACCAGAGCCAGGTCCCGGAACACGCCCAGCTTGCATGGATTTTCAACTGCGTGGCCCGGATGGGCTGGATGGGCCGCATGACCCAGTGGAAAGACAAGGCCGGCAAGAATGCGGAGGCTGCCTCGCTGGGGCTGTTCGCCTATCCGGCACTGATGGCCGCCGACATCCTGGTCTATCACGCCACCCATGTTCCCGTGGGCGAGGACCAGAAACAGCATCTTGAGCTGACCCGCGACATCGCGGCCAAGTTCAACCACGACTACGGCGTCGATTTCTTTCCGATCACCGAACCGGTGATCGAAGGGGCCGCGACCCGCGTGATGTCGCTGCGCGACGGGTCCAAGAAAATGTCGAAATCCGACCCCTCCGACGCCAGCCGCATCAACATGACCGATGATGCTGATGCCATTGCCAAAAAGATCCGCAAGGCCAAGACCGACCCCGATGCCCTGCCCTCCGAAGCCAAGGGTCTGGACGACCGGCCGGAGGCGCGCAACCTGGTGAACATCTATGCCGGCCTCTCGGAGCAATCCGTCGATCAGGTGCTTGCAGAGGTGGGTGGCCAACAGTTCGGCACCTTCAAGCCGTTGCTGGCCGATCTGGCGGTTGCCAAGCTGGCGCCGATCTCGTCCGAGATGGCGCGCCTGATGGATGACCCGGCAGAGATTGACCGGATCCTTGCCAGGGGCGCGGAACAAGCCCGCGAAATCACCGCACCCATCCTGAAAAAAACATATGAAATCATTGGGATGGTCGGCTGACACCGCACCGTCGGCACCTGAAACTTAAGGTTCCTTGAGCGGCACTCCGCTGCTAACCTGACGCATATTCGTTTTTTTGTTCAGAGAATCGTTATGCCGACAGTTGTTGATAATTATACCGCGATCCTTTCAGGTGCCACCTGGTCAGGCGAGGCGGCGACGCCCACGGTGGTGACCTATTCCTTTGAAACCATGGCACAGGACTATCTGCTTGATCGGGGGTTTTCACAGGAATACGTCGATAGTTTCCAGCAATTTTCAGCCGCTCAGCAGGCGCTGGCCCGTTCGGCAATGGATGCCTGGGCCGCGGCCGCCGGCATCATCTTTGTCGAGGTTGACTCCGGCGAAGGCGACATGCGGTTTGCCAATTACAATTTCAACCTGGACCCCGGCCAGGGGAGCTTTTCCGGCTATGCCTACTACCCGGGCCGGACCATCGGGCAATACGGCGCCTATGAATCCGACATTGGCGGGGATGTGTTCATCAACACTGGCCGCGCAGGGAACATGAGCTGGGGGCTGATCGCGCATGAGATCGGTCATGCCATCGGGATGGAACACCCGTTCAGCGGCGATCTGGTCCTGGACGCGGCTTATGACAATGGCACTTACACCATCATGAGCTACAACCGGGGTGCCGTGAACCGACTGGGCATCTTTGACGTGGAGGCGGCCCAGCATCTGTACGGCGGGCCCGGTTTCACCCCGTCAACCACGGGCGGCATCACCAGCTTCGCGTTCAACGAGGGCAACATGCGCGTGACCCAGGGATGGGGCAATGCCGCTTCTGCCATTACCGGGACCAGCCTGGACGATGTGATCGCGGCAGGGGCCGGGGACGATACCATCGGCGGTTTCGCGGGCAATGACACCCTGTCCGGCGAGGGTGGAAACGACCGGATCGACGGTGCGGACGGCAATGACCGGATCGACGGCGGCAGCGGCAATGACGACATCCGGGGGGGCAATGGCAACGACACAATCGTGGGGGGCGCAGGCAACGACACCCTTATGGGTGGTCTTGGCTCCTCGGACTATACATTCGTCGATCTGCTCGACTACTCCGGTGCTTTGGCCAATATCTTCGTCGACATTGACCGGTTTGAGACCAGCAACTTCCTGTCGGGCTATGCCGAAGGCGACGATATCGGCAGCGATGTCCTTTACGGCTTTACCAATATCCTGGGCGGTGCGGGCAATGACACGCTGGAAGGGTCCCGTCACGACAACCTGATCGAGGGCGGATATGGCGATGACCAGATCGAAGGGGACAGCGGCAACGACACCCTGCGCGGCGGTGTCGGCAACGACCAGATCCTGGGTGGCGAAATGGCCGATACCCTGCTGGGCGACGGCGGATTCGACACGATTCTGGGCGACGAGGGCGATGACTTCATCAACGGTGGCTTCGGCGCGGACCTGCTGCGCGGGGGGACCGGCAACGACCTGATCTATGGTGAAGACGGGTTCGACAACATCTACGGCGATGCGGGCAACGACACGCTTTTTGCAGGCGATTCTGCGGACCGTGTGTTCGGTGGCGACGGTGACGATCTGATCCGGGGCGGCGCGAACTTCGGTGGCACTGTCGATGGCCTGTTTGGCGAGGCCGGCAACGACACGATCTTTGGTGAAGCCGGTTTTGACCTGCTCAATGGCGGCGATGGCAATGATTACCTGGATGGCGGCAACCAGGCCGATAACCTGTTTGGCGGCGCGGGCAACGATACGCTGCTGGGCGGCAATGGCTTTGACCGGCTGTTCGGCGAGGCGGGCAACGATCTGCTGGACGGCGGGTCCTCCGGTGACGCGCTGCTGGGCCAGGACGGCAACGATACCATGCTGGCGGGCGAAGGCGACGACCGCCTGCTGGGCGGCTCGGGCAACGATGACATCCAGGGCGGCATCGGCAACGATTCGCTTTACGGCAATGCGGGATTCGACACTCTGACGGGGGGCGCGGGCAATGATCTGCTGCGCGGCGATTTCAACGGCGATACCTTCGTGTTCGAAGAGGGCCACGGCCATGACACGATCATCGACTTCGATGCCAACAGCGGCCTTGAGGTGATCGACTTTTCCGGCATTGCCAGCATCCGCGCCTTTGTCGACGTCATGCGGGGGGCCACCCAGGTCGGCAACTCGGTCGAGATTGTCACCGGCGTGGACAGTTCCATCATCCTGCTGGGTGTGGACCGGGCCGATCTGGATCGGGGTGATTTCCTGTACTGACGGCGGCTTTACTTGCGCCCGACCAAAGACTGGCGCGCGCGGTCCAGATAACCAGACTTGCGCAGGGTATTTGACGGATAGCTTTGATCGAACAGATAGCGTTCGATGCTGAAATTGGTCTCGATCGTTTTCAGCTCGTTGACCTGTTTCAGGCTGTCGGCAGCCCTGTTCTGCGCCGCGTGCAGGCCGATCAACTGCCGCCGGGGCGCCCGGTACGCGGGTGACCTTTCCGCCGCCAGCTTGGAGCTTGCAACCGCCTCTTCGGTCCGCTGCAGGGAAATACACAGCAGCGAATGGTGCAGGTTGCACATGGCCTCGAACTTGGAAAGGGCAGAGATGAACTTGCTCTGGCGCGACAGTTCATAGGCCTGATCCAGCTGCCCCTGGGCGATGCGGCCCACGGACATGGCCTGCAGGGCAAACAGGTTGTTGGGGTTTTCGCGCAGCGCGCGCCGGGCCAGATTGACGGCACTGTCATGCCGCTCGAACAGGATCGCCTGCACGTTTGCGCTGACCGCCGCCATCATCGCATCACCCGGCGCCAGTTCTTCTGCCCGGGTCAGCAGCGCGGAGATTTCCTCAAGCGTCGCTGCGTCCTCGACCAGAAAGCCCTCCATGATCATGGAGGTCATCGCCCAGGCCTTGAGCGCCAGGTAAAGGCCTGCATCCATTTCGTCATTCGCGATGTCCAGCACCGAAAGACTGGATTGCATTTCCACAGGATCAAAGGTCAGAACCTTGCGCAGTGCCTTCTGCACATGACCCGACCGCATCGCCAGCGGACTTTGATCGCGCCGCAGGCCGGGCAGTTTTTCCAGCGTCAGGTCCGCCACGTTCCAGCAGAACCGGCCCAAAACCTCCTGACTGCGCAGAAAATTGTTCAGATCCTCGGCAAAGCAATGATCGGAATGCACGATTTCGTCCATCAGCGGGTCGATGACCTGGACAAGGATCGCGGCACCGCCGTCCTCTTCCTCGATGCTGGTGCGGATCACCAGATCGGCATTGGTTTCGGTGATCGTGCGGCGCGAAGCGGCGATAAATTCGCTGATGATCTTGCCGACCTGATCGTTCACGATCTGCTGTTTGGCATTGCCGGTCGAGGATTGGTTCCAGGGTTCGCCGCATTGGATCGTCACCCGCCCCGGCAATTGCGCGTCCGACCGGTTGGCCCCGCTCCGCCGCAGCATCATGCGTTGCTGCATCAGCCAGTCGTTGAACTCGGGATCGGGGATGACAAGACCTTCGAGAAACTCGCGCGTGCTTTCGGTATTGTCGATGTCGGTTTCGATCCGGTCCTGTTCCAGCCAGACCGACGTGCGATCAGATCCGAGGATTTCGGCAAATTCGCCAAGGTTCTTGCGGATGTCCACAAGGGTGGTGCGCAGACTGCCCCGTGCCTGTTCGCTGCCACGATCGCTCCACAGTTTGTCTTCCAGCCAACGCCGCGACCTAGTGTGATTGTCGCTGCTGGCAAGCATCGCCAGCAGACCCATGGCCTTCTTTCCCCTTGGGGTCAGCGCATCCCCCGTCGGAGAGGAAATGCAGAAATCACCCCGCAATCTGATCCGTACAACCGTCATGACTCTGCCCCAGGCTCCCGCCCTGCGTGTAACCCCCGTCAGACGCAGTGAAAAAACCGTTAATAAAGGCCCGTTTCCACGCTGTCTGTTGACCCGAGACTAAGCGCAGGCTGTATTGAATACAACGGTTCTCGGAGGGGTGGTATGACAGGTCTCAGCGCGCTTAATGGCCGGAACGGTCGAAATGGCAGAAACGGGCGGAACGGCAGGAATGGCCGGAACGGGCGCAATGGCCGTGACGGCATCTTCTTTGCGGGGGGCGAGACCAGCGGACAGGTCAGTGCCGCGCTGATGTCCACATTCGAAGGGATCACCCGCCAATGGGACGCAACATTGCACCGGCCACGCACCTCTGCCCCCACAACCAACCTGCCTGCGCTGTCGCCCGACCTTGCCGCGTTTGAACGCCACGAGGGGTTTTTCCGCAATCACATCATCGACTACAACCTCGATCACCTCTTTGCCCCGCTTGTCCTGAACGCCCCGACAGAGGTGGTCCTGCAGGAGGCCGGTGCAGCCACCCCAATCTATACATTGCCCCTGCCACAGGGGGCCGATCCCCAGACGCCGTTCCGCGAGGTTCTGAATGCCTATCTCCGGGGCCAGATGCGCTTTGTGAAAAGCAGTGCCGCGTTGCGGGACGAGCGGTTTGACGAGATCCATGTGCAGCAGACCGACACGCTCAGCTTTTTCGGGGCGCTGATGGCGCTGGACGACAACCGCACCCCCTGGACGCTGATGTTGCTGGACGCGATCCTGCGCTTTGGCACCTATATCGAAATGCCGGTCAAGCTGCATCTGTCCGCGACACGCCCGAACGAGATGTCGGGTTTTGTCCAGCCGATCATCCAGCCGCCGAGCCACGCCAGCTTTCCCAGCGGCCATTCGGTGGAGGCCTTTGCCGTGGCCACCGTTCTTCATGCGCTGTCCACGGACACGCCCGGCAATGCGCCCTATTCAGCGCAATCCGCCTTTGCCGCCACCCAGCCGCCGACCGAGGCAAGCCTGCTCATGCGGCTGGCCGCGAGGATCGCCGAGAACCGCACCATTGCCGGTGTCCATTTCCCTGCGGACAGTTTTGCCGGGGCCGCGATGGGTATGGCAATTGGTGAATATCTGGTGAATGCGCTCAGCGGTGCTGCGCAGACCGGGGCCTATCGGCTTGAGACCGCCAATATCGCGGCACGCGACTTCAACTTTGACACGCTTGCCTTTTCGGGTCCGCAGAAAGCCTTTGATCACACCCCGGCCTCGGTTGCGGTGGACGGGTCGATTGTATCGCCGCTGTTGCGGGACATCTGGGCACGGGCGCGGGCAGAAATGCGGATCGCGAATTTCTGACAACGCGCCTAGGTGGTCGGCGGCATGCCGACCTGAACCAATTCACGGCTCAGGATCGCGGCAGCGCCGCTTGACCCCGACAGCCGCGAGCCGGTGCCGGAATAGGTGCCGGTCGTGCGCTGCCCAAAGGTGAACACCTGATCCACCACGCGATTTTGGGTCTCGGCACCCGACCCGGCCCAAAGCGCGCCGCGCGATGCATAATCCGCTGCCGTCACCTGCCCCAATACATCCTTTTGCGCCCCGACCGTGTGAATGCGCGGGTGGCTGGCGCTGGCATAGGCACTGCAGGTTCCCTCGTTGGTCAGCGGGGCCAGGACGTCCCAGCCGGGATGGCCGTCATGGACAACGGGCACGGCTGACCCCTCCAGGAACGATTGCCGCCCGCCGATGTTGAACCCCGGCGCGGTATCGCCACGCTGCACCTGCAGCACCAGATCGACCGGCACCGTCGTGGTGTTGGTGATGGTGATGCGCCAGTCGCCCGCAGGCGCGATCGGCAGATCAGGATCAATCCGGCGCGTCGGCGCGATGGCGAGGTTGTAGAACCCCAGGCAATCCGGACGCCCGCTAACCACCCGTTCCGGCGCGTGGTACAGCCGCGCGGGTGCGCCGCTCCGGGCAGCCCCCAACGGCGGCACCGCCGCACCGGGCGCAGGCGCGGCCTGTATCACCTGACCACCGTCCGGCGCGGTGACCGTCATCCGCAAACCCTCGGGCAGGCTGGTCAGATGCGGCGTGCCTGCGCTGCTCAGGGTCCGTATCTCAAGGAAATTCGGGACCGGATCGTCGGGTTGGATCACCCAGACCAGCGGATCAGAGGTCGCGCCCGGCGCGATCTGGACCCGCGCCACCTGCTGCGCGTTCAGGCTGTTGCCATAGGCGTAGACGACATGCACCTGCTGGCCCAGCGCCTCCGCAAGGGTGATCTCGCGGTGGATCTGCGCCTCGATGAACTTGCCGCCATCCTTCTGCCCCGCCAGCACGCCATAGCTGATGTTGATCACCAGCCTGGCCTGCGGTGCCCGCCTGCGCGCCTCGGCGCAAAGCCACCGAACCCCCTGAACAATATAGCTCTCGCTGTAGCTGCCGGTGGTGTCCACCGCCGCTTCGGGTGGCAATTGCACCGCCATCAGGGGCACGGCGCAGGGGTTGTCCGATGCGCACATGTCCTGGCCATAGGCCAGATCGGCGACCGCGGTGCCATGGCTTTCGACAGGCGGGGGGCGGCGAAACGGGTCCCAGACATGCAGCGCATCGTTGATGTCGCCGTAGATGCGCACCTCATCGCGCGGATCACCGTGGATCATGGCGTCAATCTCGGTCTTGCGCAGGACACGGCCAAGCTGCACCGCGTTGATCGGCGGCAGTGGCGTGCTGGCCAGACATTCGCGCGACTGCAGCCAGACCGCCTCGAACCGGGTGTTGCCTGCCTCGGGACCGTCGCGATGGCGAAAGGTCGTGTTCAGAAAACCGATGTCATTGTCGATGACCGCACCGATCACCTCTGCCTGGGGCAAGGGCTGGCCAATAGCACCTTGCGACGCCATGTCCATGAAGGGGGCCGGTGCAGGGCGGTACAAGGCCGGTGCGCCAAGGTCGATCACCTCGAAAATACTGTCGTATTGCTGGTGCTCTGCCAGGCTGCGGGCAATCGGACGATACAAAAAGAACTCAAGCGGCGCATCTGCAAACAGTGCATGTTCAAGGCCGATCAGCAGGTCATTGATGTCAAAGGCCAGATCCTGGCCGGACAGAAATAGCAGTTCGGGCAGCGCCAGCAGGCTGGCCCCGGCAGACAGGTCGGCAGCCTGCAGGACCCCCTCCACCTGACTGCGCGACGCGGGGCATAAACATTCTCTCACCTGCACGAATGCCGGTTCGTAGACCGCCATACCCGTATCCGACGCGACCTGTTCAAGCGAAGGGGCCGGCCCCTCGACCGCCCGGTCCATCAGATCGGCCCAATGAAGGTATCCGTCCCAGAAATAATCTTGAAGCGTTTGTGTCATCTGACCCCCGGATCACCCCTCTTTGGAGTTTGGGCGCGCGGATTGCCACGGGTCAAGCGCTCAGGTGACCCTCGCAAATATTAACGGTTTACTAACGTGCAACTCACGACCGCCCGGCTAGACTGAACCTGGCTGTCTAGGCTGGTGTTTGTGACCCGTGTGGGGGTGAAGTTGCCGCAGTGATCCCGGACAGCGCAAAATGTCCGGGTGAGTGTTCGGTGGCTGCGCTTTATATTTTATGCCGCTTGGGTCGTGATCGCCTGGCGTGCGCAGGGTGCATTACATCCTGTGTGCGCCACCTTCCCCTTCCGGGGAGCAAAGGGCGATCAGGGTAAGGTTTCGCTGCCACCGTGCATCGGCGGCAGTTACGCCGGACATGACCGGCGCGGGGCTTTGTTCCGCACCGTTAAAGAGTTGGTATCGCGCGCCATGAGAATTGGCTCATAAACGCAATACCCCCGACACCTCCCCGTCGGGCAAGGCCGGGTCGCCCCCTGGGATCGACCCGGCCTTATTATATTTTCCGGCATATTCCGGTGCTGGCCGCATGCCCGCGGCACAACGCAGCGCAATCCCCCGCAAAAACGGGAGGCGGAACCCGTCGCGCCCTTGACTTCCGGGGCGGCAAAAGGTGTACCTGCGCCAATTCATTCAGCCCTGAGGGGGACCGCACATGCACGCCTATCGCAGCCATACCTGCGCCGATCTGAACCTTGCGAACAAAGGTGATACCGTGCGCCTTGCCGGATGGGTCCATCGGGTGCGCGATCACGGCGGCGTGCTGTTCATCGACCTGCGCGATCACTATGGCATCACCCAGGTGCTGTGCGATCCCGACAGCCCCGTGTTCGCCCAGGTGGAAAAGGTCCGCTCTGAATGGTGTATCCGGATCGATGGGCTGGTAAAGGCCCGCGCGGAAGGTCTGGTAAACGCCAAGATCCCCACCGGCGAGATCGAAGTCTATATCCGTGACATCGAAGTGCTGGGAAAGGTGAACGGCGACCTGCCCCTGCAGGTTTTCGGCGATCAGGAATACCCCGAGGAAACCCGCCTGCGCTACCGCTACCTCGACCTGCGCCGCGAGAAGATGCAGAACAACATGGTGCTGCGCTCTGACGTGGTGTCCTCGATCCGCAAGCGGATGTGGGATCAGGGCTTCAAGGAGTTCCAGACACCGATCATCACCGCGTCCTCGCCTGAAGGTGCGCGCGACTTCCTCGTGCCGTCGCGCCTGCATCCGGGCAAGTTCTATGCCCTTCCCCAGGCCCCGCAGCAGTTCAAGCAGTTGCTGATGGTCTCGGGCTTTGACAAATATTTCCAGATCGCACCCTGTTTCCGCGACGAGGACCCGCGCGCCGACCGGTCGCCCACCGACTTCTACCAGCTCGACCTTGAGATGTCCTTTGTCGAGCAGCAGGACGTATTCGACACCATCCAGCCCGTGATCGCCGGCGTCTTCGAAGAGTTCGGCGGTGGCAAGAAGGTCGACCAGACCTGGGAGCAGATTTCCTACAAGGATGCGGCACTCTGGTACGGATCGGACAAGCCCGACCTGCGCAACCCGATCAAGATGCAGGTGGTCAGCGATCATTTCGCCGGTTCCGGCTTCGCCATCTTTGCCAAGCTGCTGGAGCAGGAAGGCACCGAGGTCCGCGCGATCCCCGCACCGAAGGGCGGCAGCCGCAAGTTCTGCGACCGGATGAACGCCTTTGCCCAGAAGGAAGGGTTGCCCGGCATGGGCTACATCTTCTGGCGCGAGAAAACGGCGGATGCCGTGGCACAGGAGTTGGGCATCACCGTGAAGGAAGCCCAGGCCAAGCTGAAATCCGGCGAAGTCGAAGGTGGCATGGAAGCGGCAGGCCCGCTGGCCAAGAACATCGGCCCCGAACGGACCGAGGCGATCCGCCAGCAGCTGGGCCTTGGTGTCGGCGACGCCGCATTCTTCCTGGGCGGCAAGCCCAAGACTTTCGAGGCCATCGCGGGCCGCGCCCGCAACATCATCGGCGAGGAACTGGGCCTGACCGATACAGACCGCTTCGCCTTTGCCTGGATCGTGGATTTCCCGATCTACGAAAAGGACGCCGAAACCGGCAAGATCGACTTTGAACACAACCCCTTTTCCATGCCGCAGGGCGGGATGGAGGCGTTACAGGGCGATCCGCTTGAGGTATTGGGCTTTCAGTACGACCTGGCCTGCAACGGCTATGAACTGGTCTCGGGGGCGATCCGGAACCACAAGCCCGAAATCATGTTCAAGGCCTTCGAGATTGCGGGCTATGGCGAAGAGGAAGTGCGCAAGCGCTTTGGCGGCATGGTCAACGCCTTCCAATATGGCGCCCCGCCCCACGGCGGCTGTGCGGCGGGCATCGACCGGATCGTCATGCTGCTGGCCGAGGAACAGAACATCCGCGAGGTGATCCTGTTCCCGATGAACCAGCGCGCCGAAGACCTGATGATGAACGCACCCAGCGAGCCCACCAGCGACCAGCTGATGGAACTGGGGCTGAGGGTGATCCCGCAGGAGTAGGCTGAAAAGGGCTGCACATTGTTGCAGCCCTTTTTCGTCAATCCTCCAGCGAATCTTCCTTCTTTTCCTCGATCAGCCCGCGCTCTTGCTTCTTGCGGGCCTCGAAACGGGTGCCGAAACCTTCGATCTCCTCGGCATCGATGACCTCCCTGGCGCGGGAAAATACCTCGTCTTCCTCTTCATCCATGTGATGTTCGTAGTCGTGTCTGAGCGTCTTGAACCTGGTCAGCCAGCCTGGCGAGGACATGTCCATCTCGTTCAGCTCTTCCATCAGGTCATCCAGTTGCTGGTGCTCATGCACCGAATGACGCGCGGCGTCCTGGCCCCAGGTCTTTGAGATCAGCTTGGAATAGAAGGTCTCTTCCTCCGCGGCGGCATGGGATTTCACGTCATGGTAAAACCTGCTCCAGGCGTTCTGACGCTCTGTGCTGGCGCCGCTTGTTTCCCCGATTTCCTGCAGCAGGCTGCGGTGCAGGTCGTGATCGGCTTTGATCGCATCATAGATTGTGGGCATGGTGGTTCCTTTCGGTCATCGCGGCCCAACGCGCTTAGATTGGGCGCGGTTCCCGGCCAAATTCGGCCTGTGGTCAAATGCCAGGGATGCAAAAGCAACCGTGACGTATTATCTTGGTGAAAGGGCCGGTTTGGAGACGACATGGGCTTTTCACCACATCTTGCCGAAAGGCGCTTTGGCTATGGCGCATCGCCCCTCGTCGCGCCGCCTGCCTCTGTTGCGGCCATGCTCGACATGCTGCGCGGTGAAGATGTGATGGCCCGGCAATTCCCGATCCCCGGGTTTCGCCCGTTTCAGGACGCCCATATCGTCAAGATGCGGTTTGATGCCTTCGCCCGCAAGGAAACCACCAGCCCCGAACAGGCCGCGGTGGCCCGCAAGAAATCGGATGCGATCGTGCATGATTTCATCCGGGAACGGCTGCGGTCCTTCGGGCAGATGCAGCTGCGGCGCATCCATGGCACTGACAGCTTCCGCGAGCGGCTGGTCGCCTTCTGGGCGGATCATTTCACCGTGCAGGGAAAGTTCTCCATGCTCAAACAGGCGGTCCCCGCCTATGCGGAGGAAGCGGTGCGGCCCCATGTTTCAGGCCGTTTTGTCGATTTGCTCACAGCCTGCATCACCCATCCCATAATGCTGGAATACCTGGACCAGACCACCTCCATGGGACCGGGCAGCAAGCGAGCGCAGCACGACGGCAACCGCCGGGGACTGAACGAAAACCTGGCGCGCGAACTGCTGGAACTGCATACTTTGGGCGTCGGTTCCGCCTATGATCAGGCCGATGTGCGGCAGATGGCCGAACTGCTGACCGGCCTGACCCGCACGCGTGACTATACCTTTGTCTATCGCAAGGGCTGGGCGGAGCCGGGCACCGAAACCGTGCTGGGCAAGACCTATGGCGACCGCAAGGACATGACGCCGATCCGCGATGCGCTGAACGATCTTGCCCTGCATCCCGATACGGCGCGCCACCTCGCCACCAAACTGGCGGTGCATTTCGTTGCCGATACCCCGCCCGAAGACTTGGTTGCGCGGCTGACAACGGCCTACCTGGACAGTGGCGGCGATCTGATGGCGCTTTACGAGGCGCTGCTGAGTGACCCGCTGGCCTGGCAGATGCCCGCGACAAACATGCGGCCACCGCTGGAATACGTCAGTACCGCCCTGCGGGCGCTGGCAGTGCCGCCGGACCGCATTCAGGCGTTGAAACCCAAAGAGACCCGCAACTGGTTCCTCGGCCCGCTGAATGTCATGGGTCAGGACTGGCAGAGCCCGTCGGGGCCCGATGGCTGGCCGGAGGCCGATGGCGCATGGGTCACGCCGCAAGGCGTCGCCGCCCGGCTGGAATGGGCGATGACGGTGCCATCCCGCCTGCTTGGCGACCTGCCGGAACCGGCGGCGTTCCTGCGCAGCACCCTGGGCCCGGATGCCCCGGAGCCGTTGAAATTCGCAACCGCCGCTGCCGAGACCCGCGCCGTCGGGATCGGGCTGGTGCTTGTCTCGCCTGCGCTGCAGCGGCGCTAGAAAGGGGATCACGATGACACACCGGCTTTCCCGCAGACAGCTTTTGACCCGCGCAACCGCCATCGGCTGCTCGCTGGCCGCCAGCCCCTTGCTGACCCGGATGACCTTTGCCCAGGCGCCCTGGGACACCCGCCTCGTTGTCATCATCCTGCGCGGCGGCATGGATGGGCTGGATGTGGTGCGGCCGATGGGCGACCCGGCCTATGCCGCTTTGCGGCCCGGCCTACGGACTGACGGCGCGCTGGATCTTGACGGTTACTTTGCCCTGCACCCCGCGCTGGCCGGGCTGATGCCGCTCTGGCGGCAGCAGGAGCTGAGCTTCGTCCATGCCGTATCCACCCCCTACCGCGACAAGCGCAGCCATTTCGATGGCCAGGACCTGCTGGAGGCAGGCACCGCCGAACTGGGCGATGGCACCCGCGATGGCTGGCTGAACCGGCTGTTGCAGCAGATACCAGGTGCGGGGCGGGACACGGCCTATGCCATCGGCACAACGCCCCTGCCGGTGCTGGAGGGCGCTGCACCGGTTTCGAACTGGGCACCGGAGGCCAATCTGAAAATCAGCCCGCAAGCCATGCGGCTGGCCGCCCTGGTGATGGAGGAAGACCCGGCCTTGCACAGAGCTCTGGCCGAAGCGGAAATGCTGGCAGAGACCGGGATGGATGACAAAGGTGGCCGCGCCCATCACCAGATCGCCCGTTACGCGGCAGGCAGGCTGCGGGGCGACGCGCGCATCGCGGCCTTTTCCCTTGGCGGCTGGGACACCCACCGCGCCCAGAGCCGGGTCCTGCCGCGCAGCCTTGCCACGCTTCAGGACTCCATTCTGGCCCTGAAAGACGGGCTTGGCGCAGATATCTGGGGCAAGACGGCGATCCTCGCCATGACCGAATTCGGGCGCACCGCCCGCGAAAACGGGGCCGGTGGCACCGATCACGGCACCGGGGGGCTGGCGATCCTCGCCGGGGGCGCGATCAGGGGGGGGCAGGTCAGCACCCGCTGGCCCGGGCTGGAAGAGGCCGATCTTTACGAACGGCGCGACCTGATGCCAACCGGCGATGTCCGCGCCACGGCGGCCTGGATGCTGCGGGGCATTACCGGCGTGAACGGCAATATTCTGGAAAACAGCGTCT
The DNA here is from genome assembly GCF_028807335.1 of Sulfitobacter sp. PR48. Taxonomy (NCBI): domain Bacteria; kingdom Pseudomonadati; phylum Pseudomonadota; class Alphaproteobacteria; order Rhodobacterales; family Roseobacteraceae; genus Sulfitobacter; species Sulfitobacter sp. PR48. Next base: position 145,751 of record NZ_JARAMM010000001.1, read on the forward strand.
TTCCCGGGCTGGATATGGGCAGCGACCCCGGGCTTTTGGCATAATGCCAACCGGGGGTGTCAGAAGGCTGCCGTAGCCGTCACATAGTGGCCCAGGCTGGCGACCAATCCCGCCTCGCCCGCCTGAATGGACGCGGCAACCACGATCAGGAACCCGACAAGCGAAACCGTAAGGACAATCCAGTCCACCTTGCGGGGGGCCGCCTCTTTCTTTTCTGTCTTGTCACGTTTGGCCGGAAACATCTGGCGTCCATGGTTTGTGCTGCATTCCTGCCATTTCAGCAGGGCAATAAGGCGATATTAGGCTGTCACCGTGCAGGTTTTGCGGCGCGGGGCAAGAAACGGAGACATCCCTGGCCGGATCCCACGGCGCGGGGCAAGAAACGGAGACATCCCTGGCCGGATCCCACGGCGCGGGACCAGCCCCGGCAAAGCTGCTCTGGACGGTCCGGCCAGCGCATTATCCTCTTTCCCAATGTCTTTGCTGCGCATATCGTTTTGCCATGACTGACGTTTCTTCCCCTTCGCGGCCTGTCGGGCCGCCTGTACCGAACTGGACGCCGCCGCCGCGTCCTTCGGGCGACACCATGACCGGCAGCTATGCGCGGCTCGCCCCGCTGTCGGCAGATGTTCACGCCGCCCTGCTCTACCGCGCCTATGCGGAGCATGACGCGGTATGGGACTATTTGCCCTACGGGCCATTTTCATCGGCCGCGCAGTATCATCGCTGGGCGCGGGAACATGAGGGCCAGCAGGACCCGTTTTTCTACGCGATCCGCAATCTGGAGAGCGGGGCCTGGGAAGGGGTGGCGAGTTATCTGCGCATCACCCCGGCCGCCGGCTCAATCGAGGTGGGGCACATCAACTTCAGCCCGGCGCTGCAACGCACCCGGGCGGCCACCGAAACCATGTACCTGATGATGAAATGGGCCTTTGAAGCAGGCTATCGGCGGTATGAATGGAAATGTGACGCGTTGAACATGCCCTCCCGCCGGGCTGCGCAACGGCTTGGGCTGAGCTATGAGGGGGTTTTCCGTCAGGCTGCGGTGGTCAAGGGGCGCAACCGCGATACCGCCTGGTTTGCCGCCATTGATTCCGAATGGCCCGCGTTGAAAGAAGCCTTCGAAGCCTGGCTTGCCCCGGCCAATTTCGACAAGAACGGTCAGCAGCGCGAAAGCCTGGGCGACCTGACCGGCCTTGTCCGCGCCGCCAGCGATCCCGCGCTTTGAGCGCGGGCTTTGCCATGGGGTTTGCAGGCCCCGGCCCCACTCCGGCTAAATCGCGAGCTTGTCGGTCAGGCGATGCTGAATGAGGCCAGCGAGGATTGCCGTCTCGGAGGCGACGGCCTCTCCCAATGCTCTTTTCGCGGCCAGCGCATGTGCCGCATCTTCCAGCGGCTTGTCCTCTGCAAGCCGTGCAACACCGGTCAGGAACTGCGCCGCGTAATCCAGCGCATGGTCATCGGGCGGGTCCTCCAGCACCTCGGCGATATGGGCCATATCGTCCTGCAATGCGATGCGGTCGGGAATGACCACGGCGTTGTCCAGAACGCGCGGCCCCTGCGGGTGACGCTCTTCGGGCAGCAGGGACAATATCTTTTCCTGAAAATCCGCGATCGAGACAAGCGGTTTGGCAAGGAACCCGTCCGCCCCCGCAGCCATCGCCTCCCCCTCCAGGAAGGTGTCGCCGGACATCGCCAGCAGTGCCTGCACCCGGGGCTGGCTGACCGCAAGTTCCGCAATCAGGTCGGTGCCATTGCCATCGGGCAGGCCAAGGTCGATGACGACAATCGAAGGGCGGTAGACCTGCAGATGCCGCCGGGCCGACCGCAGGCAATCGGCCCGCCTGATCCGCGCACCCGACCGCAGGCAAAGCAGGCGCATCGCGTCGCAGGCATAGCGGCTGTCCTCGATCACAAGAACCGTGAGGCCCAGCAAGGGGCGTGCTGCCGTGGGTTGCGGAAGTTGGGCGGTGAAGGGATCGATGCTGTCCATTGTCGTCTCCAATCCGATAACGACTCAGAGAATATCCAGCGATGGCTAATGCGCCGTTAACACCGCAGGACCGCCGCCGCGCGCAGGTGTCACATTGCCCTCGCCCCGGCTTGGGGCCATAAGGCAGAGGCAAACCGGAAGGATACCTGACATGATCGGACGTTTGAACCATGTGGCCATTGCTGTTCCAGACCTGGAGGCAGCGGCGGATCAGTATCGCAATGCGCTTGGGGCCAATGTCGGCGCACCGCAGGACGAGCCCGACCATGGCGTGACCGTCATCTTCATCGAACTGCCCAACACAAAGATCGAATTGCTCTATCCACTTGGGGAAAACTCTCCGATCCAGGGGTTTCTGGACAAGAATCCGTCAGGCGGCATTCATCACATCTGCTACGAGGTTGATGACATCATCGCTGCCCGCGATCACCTGCAATCCACCGGCGCGCGTGTGCTGGGCACGGGGGAACCGAAGATCGGCGCACATGGGAAACCGGTTCTGTTCCTGCATCCCAAGGATTTCAATGGTGCCCTGGTCGAGCTGGAGCAGGTCTGAACCATGGGTATCACCTCGGGCATTGTCCTGTTTGTCGTGATCTGGGCGATGATGTTCCTGATCATCCTGCCGATCCGGGTGCAGACCCAGGGCGATCTGAACGACATCGTGCCGGGCACCCATGCCGGTGCGCCGGAACATCACCACCTTGGGAAAAAGGCGCTGTGGACCACTGCCATCGCGGTGGTCATCTGGGCCGTGGCAGCCACTGTGATCCTGTCGGAATGGATCAGTATCGCGGATGTGGAAACCTGGTTCAGGGCCGGCGCATGGTCAGGCCGTGGTACAGATGGGTAAAGGTCGCAGCCCCCAGGATCGGGATCAGCAGGTTCACCAGCGGCACTGACAAGGGCATCGCCATCAGCGTGCCTGCCACCCAGATCGTGCCGATGTGCTGTCGGCGCAGCGCCTTTGCCTTGACCCTGCCGACCCAGCGGATCGCCACCATCGTGAAATATTCACGGCCCAGCAGGAACCCGTTCATTGCCCAGAAGATCAGCGGCGCAAAGGGCGGGAACATCAGATAAAGCACGATGGCAAAGATGTTCGCGGCCAGCAGCACGCCAAGGAAATTCACCGTATCGCGCAGGGCATCGCCAAAGGATACCGAATGCGCGCGGGGCAATTCCGGGAAATGTTTCGCCTCCACCGCATCCGCAACCTCGTCCAGGAACATCGAGGTGATCGCCGAGGCGACCGGGATCATCAGGAACACCGACAGGAACATCAGCAGGAACGCGGCGCCCCAGGACAGGAAATCATCAATCCACTGAACCTCGCCCAGGATCGGAAGCCAGATCTCATCGGGCGTGATCGCTTCGGTGAACCAGGCAAAACCGGCGGTGAAACCGATCAGCAGCATCAGCGACAGCACCACACCCAGCAGAAAGACCCGGCGAAACCGCGGGTCGCTCAGCTGTCCAAGTGCAAGGAAGAATGAATTGACGATCAGTCCGATAGCCATGTCGTGATGCTCTCTATTTCGGGGCGCGGCCGTTCCGGGGGGGTGGAAGTCTCCGTCCCGATGTGAATGATCCCGGCGATCCGTTCGTGATCTTCCAGCCCCAGACCATCGCGCATGAAGCCCCGATCATGCGAGGGCCAACCGGACAACCAATTCGCGCCCCAGCCACTGGCCAGCGCCGCGTTCAACAGCGACAGACATACCGCCCCCGCCGAATAGGTCTGCTCGATTGCGGGCACTTTCTCGGACGGTCTTTGCACTTCGATCACCACAACCGCCAATTGCCCGTCGTCGAACTGGCTGCGGCCCTTGGTAATCTGCTCTGGCGCCAGGCCCAGCTCCTGGCCCCGCTGCCCTGCCACCTCGGCAAGGTTTTGCAGCGCGCCCCGCTCCAGCACGATAAAGCGCCAGGGTTCCAGCTTGCCATGGTCCGGCGTCCGGGCGGCGGCTGTCAACAGCGGCATCAGCGCTGCGCGATCCGGCACGGGCAGACCCAATGTCTTTGACGGGCGCGACCGCCGGGTCTGCAGGAAATTCAGGGCGTCGGGATTGGCGATGGGCATATTCGGTCCTCAGAGTCCTAGTGTTTTCGCCATGTCGTCTATCGACTGGCGCAGGAAGGCATCAAAGGCTGGCGAAGGCTGGCGGATGTTGAATGCTGACAACATCGGGTCCGGTGCCGTGATGGCACTGCCCGCAAGTGTCGCGATGGTGGCATGGCCGCAGAACGGCACATAGGCTTCGGAATACCCCCCTTCATGAACCAGCACAAGGCGGCCATCACAAAGGCGGGCCGCCGTGTCCTTGATCCGCTGGGTCATCTCAGCAAAGGTTGCCGAGGTTGCCTGCATCCGGGCAAGCGGGTCAACCATGGAGGCATCAAAACCGCAGGCGACGATGATCAGGTCGGGCTTGAAAGCCTCGATTGCGGGGATCACAACCCGGTCCATCGCGTGCAGGTAGGCTGTATGACCTGACCCCGCGTGCAGCGGAAGGTTGATATTGGCACCGTCTCCGGCGCCCCTGCCCCGATCCGTTATCTTGCCCGTTGTGGCGGGATAATTACCTTCCTGATGGAGCGAAATCGTCAGCACGTCGTCGCGGTCGTAGAAGATCTTTTCCGTCCCGTTGCCGTGATGCACATCCCAATCCAGCACGACGACACGTTTCACATCGCCCCGCGCGATCGCGGCCTCGACGGCGATGGCGATATTGGCGAGCAGGCAAAAACCCATCGGGCTGTCAGGCTCGCAATGGTGGCCCGGCGGGCGCGTCAGCGCATAGGCGTTGTCGAGCTTTCCCGTTGCCACCGCCTCAACCGCGGCGCAGGCCAGACCCGCAGAGAGGGTCGCAATTTCGTAACCACCCCGACCGAAGGGCGCATGATGACCGATTTCGCCCCCTTCGGCGTCAGATACCGCCTTGAATTTATCCAGGTATTGCGCGGGATGAACCCGTTCGAGGGTTTCGCGGTCCGCTTCCGGCGCACTGCATTGAACCAGTTCCGCGCTCAACCCCGTGACATCCATCAGGTTTTTCAACCGGCGCTTTGTCTCGGGGCTTTCGGGAAGTCCACCGCTGACCTGCGGCTGTACCAGCCCGCCCACCGGCAATGTCAGGGCATAATTGCCGCCCGCGTGCCAGAAACAGCGTTCGTGCCAGTAAAATCCAGTAGCCATGATACTTTCCCTCCAGAAACCTTGCGCCGAAACTGGCGCAGCGGAACGGGATTGTCCATCGTGGACGCCTGATCAATTGGGGCTCAGGGTGCCTCGGCCAGCAGGGCGGCAACGTCAAGCCGCTCATTGACCATCAACAGTTTTCCTGCGGCATCGCGGGGCCAGTCTGCCTGCGCCCGATCACGATAGATCTCGACCCCGTTTTCATCAGGATCGCGCAGATAGATGGCCTCGCTCACCCCGTGATCCGCAGCGCCGTCCAGTGGAATGCCCGCGTCGACCACCCGCTTGAGCACGGCCGCGAGGCTGGCCCGGTCCGGATAGAGAAATGCCGAATGATAAAGCCCGGTATGCCCCGGCGGCGGCGGTGTGGCGCCCAGGCTCTCCCAGGTATTCAGGCCGATGTGATGGTGATAGCCGCCCGCCGACAGAAAGGCAGCCCTATTGCCGAACTTCTGGGTGATCTCGAACCCCAGAATATCCCGGTAAAACGCGATGGCGCGGTCAAGATCACTGACCCGAAGGTGTATGTGACCGATGGTTGCGTGATCTGTCATGGCGATTCCTTTCCTGTCTTTCTCAACAGATAGGAGATGCGCGTGGGCGTTACGAGACCCAGAAACGCAGACCATTTGTGCAAATCTGAGGAAAGACCGCCGTTGAAACAACAAAAACGCCGCATAAAGCGACGTTGAATGGCGGATATTTCGGAAAAGACTTGGTTGCGGGAGTAGGATTTGAACCTACGACCTTCAGGTTATGAGCCTGACGAGCTACCGGGCTGCTCCATCCCGCGCCACTAAGTCGAGTTATCTGATCATCGAAGAGAGATACAAATTAGAGGACTTGTTAGGTTTGGCGATGACCTACTCTCCCACGTCTTAAGACGCAGTACCATCGGCGCTACGGCACTTAACGGCTGGGTTCGGGATGGGACCAGGTGTTTTGCTCGCGCTATGATCACCAAACCAAACAAATCCTCTACGAGCCTTCCGCGATGGGAAGGTTTCGGGCGGGAGGCGGCGCATTCTTGGATGCGCGTTCCCGCTCTTTTGCCATTCCGGAAGGAACGGCTGTGTTGATGTCCAAGTCAGTACAGCTAATGTATGTGTATGCTTTTGATGTGATTGGCAGAAGTCTTGCTTCTACTGGATCAAATCAAGCCTATCGAGCAATTAGTACCAGTCAACTGAACGTGTTACCACGCTTACATCTCTGGCCTATCGACGAGGTGGTCTACCTCGGCTCTCAGGGATACCTTGTTTTGAGGGGGGCTTCCCGCTTAGATGCCTTCAGCGGTTATCCTGTCCGATCATAGCTACCCAGCACTGCTATTGGCATAACAACTGGTCCACCAGTGGATCGTTCACCCCGGTCCTCTCGTACTAGGGGCAACTCCTCTCAAGTATCCTACACCCACGGAAGATAGGGACCGAACTGTCTCACGACGTTCTAAACCCAGCTCACGTACCTCTTTAAACGGCGAACAGCCGTACCCTTGGGACCTGCTCCAGCCCCAGGATGAGATGAGCCGACATCGAGGTGCCAAACACTGCCGTCGATATGGACTCTTGGGCAGTATCAGCCTGTTATCCCCGGCGTACCTTTTATCCGTTGAGCGATGGCCCTCCCACTTGGGACCACCGGATCACTATGGCCGTCTTTCGACTCTGCTCGACTTGTCAGTCTTGCAGTCAGGCTGGCTTCTGCCATTGCACTCAACGAGCGATTTCCGACCGCTCTGAGCCAACCTTCGCGCGCCTCCGTTACGATTTAGGAGGCGACCGCCCCAGTCAAACTACCCGCCACACAGGGTCCCGGATCCGGATAACGGACCGCGGTTAGACATCAAGCAGAACAAGGGTGGTATCTCAAGGGAGGCTCCACCGAAACTAGCGTTCCGGCTTCAAAGCCCACCACCTATCCTGCACATGTTCGGCCTAATGCCAGTGTGAAGCTGTAGTAAAGGTGCACGGGGTCTTTCCGTCTAACCGCGGGAAACCTGCATCTTGACAGGTAATTCAATTTCGCTGAGTCTATGTTGGAGACAGCGGGGAAGTCGTTACGCCATTCGTGCAGGTCGGAACTTACCCGACAAGGAATTTCGCTACCTTAGGACCGTTATAGTTACGGCCGCCGTTTACCTGGGCTTCAATTCAGAGCTCTCACCCCTCCTTTTAACCTTCAGGCACCGGGCAGGCGTCAGACCCTATACGTCGTCTTGCGACTTCGCAGAGCCCTGTGTTTTTAATAAACAGTCGCCACCCCCTGGTTTGTGCCCCCAGCCCCTAGTTGCCTAGGAACCGGGCCTCCTTCTCGCGAACTTACGGAGGTATTTTGCCGAGTTCCTTCAACATAGTTCTCTCAAGCGCCTTGGTATTCTCTACCAGTCCACCTGTGTCGGTTTAGGGTACGATCTAGCGATGGAGCTATTTCCAGGAACCTCTAAGCAGCCCATTCAATCCGATAAGGATGAACTACCCTCGAGATCCGTCACTTCCATCTGGCCCAGGAATATTAACCTGGTTCCCATCGACTACGCCTTTCGGCCTCGCCTTAGGGGTCGGCTTACCCTGCTCAGATTAGCTTTAAGCAGGAACCCTTGGACTTTCGGCGAGAGTGTCTCTCACACTCTTTGTCGCTACTCATGTCATCATTCTCACTAGTGATCTCTCCACCGGATCGCTCACGCGCCAGCTTCACAGAAAACTCCTTACCCTCCTCAACGTAGGGTGCGCATTTACTGCGCACCAACGCTGAAGGGGATAGGAGTTATGTCACACTACGCTCTGCTACCATGCAATAAATGCATCCTCAGCTTCGGCTCATGGCTTGAGCCCCGTTACATCTTCGCCGCAAGACAGCTTAATTAGACCAGTGAGCTGTTACGCTATCTTTAAAGGATGGCTGCTTCTAAGCCAACCTCCTGGTTGTTTTGGCCGTCTCACCTGCTTTCCCACTTAGCCATGAATTAGGGGCCTTAGCTGGAGGTCAGGGTTGTTTCCCTCTTCACGACGGACGTTAGCATTCGCCGTGTGTCTGCCATCTAGTACTCCTCGGTATTCGGAGTTTGGTTAGGATCAGTAAGCCTGTGGGGCCCCATTACCCATCCAGTGCTCTACCCCCGAGGGTATTCGGATGACGCTCTACCTAAATAGATTTCGCAGAGAACCAGCTATCTCCGAGTTTGATTGGCCTTTCACCCCTAGGCACAGCTCATCCCGATCCTTTTCAACGGATGTGGGTTCGGTCCTCCAGTAAGTGTTACCTTACCTTCAACCTGGCCATGCCTAGATCACTCGGTTTCGGGTCTGATCCCACGAACTCGACGCCCTATTAAGACTCGCTTTCGCTGCGCCTACACCTAACGGCTTAAGCTTGCTCGTGAGACCAAGTCGATGACCCATTATACAAAAGGTACGCTGTCAGGGCGTAAAGCCCCTCCAACTGATTGTAGGCGTTCGGTTTCAGGTACTGTTTCACTCCCCTCGTCGGGGTGCTTTTCACCTTTCCCTCACGGTACTGGTTCACTATCGGTCAGTAAGGAGTACTTAGCCTTCGAAGGTGGTCCTCCGATCTTCAGACAGGATTTCACGTGTCCCGCCCTACTTAATACGTCCAATCATGCTTCTTATACGGGACTATCACCCACTCTGGTTGCGCATTCCAACGCATTCTAACCACACTCATGGCTCGGCTGGTCCCCGTTCGCTCGCCGCTACTAGGGGAGTATCAATTGATTTCCTTTCCTCCGGGTACTTAGATGTTTCAGTTCCCCGGGTTTGCTTTTCTAAACCTATGTATTCAGTCTAGAAATACCTGTTTTACCGCATTATTGATCGCCGCCGAAGCGGGTAACAATAACACAGTATCAGGTGGGTTGCCCCATTCAGAGATCCATGGATCAAAGCCTATTCTCGGCTCCCCATGGCTTATCGCAGAGTATCACGTCTTTCATCGCCTCTTACTGCCAAGGCATTCACCAAACGCCCTTTTCGCGCTTGATTTGATCCAGAAAAAGCAAGACTTGCGTCCCGCGCGACGATCAGAAGCTGGTAAGAAACTGATCCTCCTTATCCTGGTTCAAAAGCATACTTTTTCCCGCCCAGACTATCGTCTGGACAACGAGACATGCTGATAGCCGCAGCCCGTGCAGGGTGCAGCGTCATGTCTCTGGTTAGTGTACTTGACTTGGACAACACGTTCTTTTCGGCAGGCATACGCTTGGTCGGCCGAGGAAACAGCCTTGCAAACGCTCGCTTTGGCCCACATCCGAAGACATGGTCCGCCGCACCAAACCGAGGTCATTCCCTTACGCGGGACAACCAAACAGTGTTGTTATTGTATCTCTCTTTACGATGTCAATTTGGTGCGCTCCCGAAGGAACTCACCAGCGTCCGATTGGACGAGCAAACGCGCCATAGCGCGCTTGCTGATCTAATCAGTACTAGTAGTAAATGGTGGAGCCTAGGAGGATCGAACTCCTGACCTCCTGAATGCAAATCAGGCGCTCTCCCAGCTGAGCTAAGGCCCCATCAAAACCCTTTCGGGATACTGGTGGGTCGAGGAGGACTTGAACCTCCGACCTCACGCTTATCAGGCGTGCGCTCTAACCACCTGAGCTACCGACCCAGTTGATTTTGCCCAGGCAAAATCGACGTCGCGCAAACAGCGTATTGCGAAGCAATGCGCGAGTTGCGCCAGGCGGGTCGGACCCGCATTGCAACCCTTCCGGGGATATCGCTGCGCGATACCCTGTCAGGGCGACGCGCCCCACTGCGTGAGGCGCTTGCTGAAGAGATATGAGGACGGCCCGGTCCGAAGGACATCTTGCGATGTCCCGAATATGGACAGTTTTGTTTACTGTCCTGCTAAGTGTTTCATGAGTTTTATGCGCTACCGCTTCGCCACTTGAGCGCGTTGGTATCACTTAAAATCTGCTAGAAACATCCTTAGAAAGGAGGTGATCCAGCCGCAGGTTCCCCTACGGCTACCTTGTTACGACTTCACCCCAGTCGCTGATCCTACCGTGGCCGCCTGCCCCCCGAAGGTTAGCGCAGCGTCGTCGGGTAGAACCAACTCCCATGGTGTGACGGGCGGTGTGTACAAGGCCCGGGAACGTATTCACCGCGTCATGCTGTTACGCGATTACTAGCGATTCCGACTTCATGGGGTCGAGTTGCAGACCCCAATCCGAACTGAGATAGCTTTTTGGGATTAACCCATTGTCACTACCATTGTAGCACGTGTGTAGCCCAACCCGTAAGGGCCATGAGGACTTGACGTCATCCACACCTTCCTCCCGCTTATCACGGGCAGTTTCTTTAGAGTGCCCAGCCGAACTGCTGGCAACTAAAGATGTGGGTTGCGCTCGTTGCCGGACTTAACCGAACATCTCACGACACGAGCTGACGACAGCCATGCAGCACCTGTCACTGCGTCACCGAAGTGAACGCCCGATCTCTCGGGTTAGCACAGGATGTCAAGGGTTGGTAAGGTTCTGCGCGTTGCTTCGAATTAAACCACATGCTCCACCGCTTGTGCGGGCCCCCGTCAATTCCTTTGAGTTTTAATCTTGCGACCGTACTCCCCAGGCGGAATGCTTAATCCGTTAGGTGTGTCACCGAACAGTATACTGCCCGACGACTGGCATTCATCGTTTACGGTGTGGACTACCAGGGTATCTAATCCTGTTTGCTCCCCACACTTTCGTACCTCAGCGTCAGTATCGAGCCAGTGAGCCGCCTTCGCCACTGGTGTTCCTCCAAATATCTACGAATTTCACCTCTACACTTGGAATTCCACTCACCTCTCTCGAACTCAAGACCAGGAGTTTAGGAGGCAGTTCCGAGGTTGAGCCTCGGGATTTCACCCCCTACTTTCTGATCCGCCTACGTACGCTTTACGCCCAGTAATTCCGAACAACGCTAACCCCCTCCGTATTACCGCGGCTGCTGGCACGGAGTTAGCCGGGGTTTCTTTACCAGGTACTGTCATTATCATCCCTGGCGAAAGTGCTTTACGACCCTAAGGCCTTCATCACACACGCGGCATGGCTAGATCAGGCTTGCGCCCATTGTCTAAGATTCCCCACTGCTGCCTCCCGTAGGAGTCTGGGCCGTGTCTCAGTCCCAGTGTTGCTGATCATCCTCTAAAACCAGCTATAGATCGTAGACTTGGTAGGCCATTACCCCACCAACTATCTAATCTAACGCGGGCCGATCCTTTACCGATAAATCTTTCCCCCGAAGGGCTTATACGGTATTACTCTCAGTTTCCCGAGGCTATTCCGTAGAAAAGGGTACGTTCCCACGCGTTACTAACCCGTCCGCCGCTCGCCCCGAAGGGTGCGCTCGACTTGCATGTGTTAGGCCTGCCGCCAGCGTTCGTTCTGAGCCAGGATCAAACTCTCAAGTTGAAAAGCAATTGCTTGCTTATCCTTGACGTCGAACCTCTGCACATCGACCTGCAGTACTTACTGAATACCACAGGCGTCTTTTCTGTTTGTTGTGCTTGCAGTTACCAAAGTAACCAGAAGCCGTCCAAACAGTGAAGCTGACACTACATCATCGACCGAAGTCTAGTAGCGCGATATGAAGAGGTTGATCCATCGAATGAACCAAACCGCCCACATATCTCTTCAGATACTATCAATTTCAAAGAGCGTAGAGACAAAAGAGACTGAGATGCGCCCTAACTTCCTGGCGCGCCCCGCCCAAATACCTCTGATATTTCTTGTCCGCCTCGTTTCCATCCGTCCGCGTTTCCGCTTCCGTCCGGCCCGTCTGACGTCCCGCCGGTGCATCTCTGCGCCGCCGGTGAGGGGGGTTCTACGGTTAGTAGCGGATACCCGCAACCCCTTTTTTCGAGAAATGCGAAATTTTTGCTACACTCTCAGAATGTAGTTTAGAAACAGAGTGTTATGATCTCATTTTTTTCGAATTACTTTGCCTGCGGTCGCTTTATCGCCTGCGGCATCACCGAAGCAGGGCCTCCGGATTCCCATATATAGCGTTATCCACAGGCTTACCCCCAAGCGGGACGCAGACTCACCCTGTTTGCGCCAACAAATTTGCCCCTGATTTGCCGATTCACCCGCGAGTCGGATGCGATTCACCCGGCCGAATGCTGGGTCGGGTGTGAATCGGAGGGGGGATTCACCGAAAATCGGGCGCCGACTCGCGTGACAGGCCAAAATTTCTTTCAAAAAGTGCCCGTTCGGCGGGCAACCATGGTGGAATCAGTGCAGAATCTCCGGCGACCGGCCAGCAATCAGCCCCGAGAGCCCCGGTGATTCACCGATTTGGCCGGGCAGCGGGTCCGCGCTTCGGGGTTTTGACCAATCTCAGCGACAGAAGCCCCAGAATCACGGCCATATAGACCAGGGGCTCAATCTGAATGCCCTTCACCAGCCAGATGTAGTGGATACCGCCCAGAATCACGGCCAGGTAGGTCAGCTTGTGCAGCTTGCGCCACGCCGGGCCCAGTTTGCGGACCGACCAATTGTTCGATGTGGCGGCCAGGGGCAGCAAAAGGACAAATGCCGCGATGCCGATGGTGATGTAGGGGCGCTTTATGATGTCCTGTGCAACCCGCGACAGGCTTTGCACATCCAGAAATGCCCAGACCAGCAGATGCAGCACGACATAGGTAAAGGCGAGCAGACCGATCGCCCGGCGGAATCTGATCAGGTTCAGGCCGGTAAACCGGCGCAGCGGCGTGATGCACAAACCGATGATCAAAAGCTGCAGCGCGGTCTTGCCCAGCTCATGCTCCAGCGCCTTGACCGGATCGGGGCCAAGCCCCCCGTAGACCCCCTGATAGAACAGCCAGACGGCGGGAATCAGATACGCACTATATACAACCCATGTCGGGATGCGCCGCGCGAAGCTGTTGATGCCGTCGATGATGACTTTCACAGGGCCACCCGGCGTGGCGAATTTTTCAAAGAATTCGGACCGGGATTTTCGAAAATCCCGTCTCCCCTGCCGACCGGGTTTGCCATCAGAAGTTTTTCGCCAGATCCATGCCTTCATAAAGGCTGGCCACCTCGTCGCCGTAGCCATTGAACATCAGCGTGTCCTGGCGACCGGCAAACAACCCTCCGCCCAGCGGACGCTCTGTCGCCTGTGACCAGCGCGGGTGGCTCACTTCCGGGTTCACATTGCTGTAGAATCCGTATTCACGGGCATTGGCCTTGTTCCAGCTTGTCGGCGGTTCGCTGTCTGTCAGCGTGATCCGCACAATCGACTTGATCGACTTGAAGCCATACTTCCACGGCACCACCAGCCGCAGCGGCGCGCCGTTCTGGTTCGGGATGTCCTTGCCATAGATGCCGGTCGCCATGATCGTCAGCGGATGCATCGCCTCGTCCAGGCGCAGCCCCTCGACATAGGGCCAGTCCAGAACCGGAAACCGCACGCCGGGCATTTCGTCGGGGCGCAGGACCGTCTCGAAGGCCACGTATTTCGCAGCGGACTGAACCCCCGCCATCTCCAGCAGATCCGCCAGCTCAAACCCGTCCCATGGCACCACCATCGACCAGGCCTCGACACAACGGAAGCGATAGATCCGTTCCTCGATGGTCATCGCCTTCATGATGTCTTCAAAGTTGTAGTCGCCGGGCTTGTCCACAAGACCGTCGATCTTCACCGTCCAGGGTTTGGTCGTGAGGGTTCCGGCATTGCGGGCCGGATCGCCCTTGCCGGTGCCGAACTCATAATAGTTGTTGTAGCTGGTGATGTCCTCGTAGCTGTTCGGTTGCAGCTCTCCCTCGGCTCGCACCCGCCCGCCGGATATCCCGGCAAGCCCGACGCCCGCAACCGCACCCGCCATCAATTGCCTGCGGTTCAGAAACGCCGCCTCCGGGGTGACGTCGCTTTCTTTCAGCGTATTGATCCAACGATGGGCCATCGGGCTCTCCTACTCTCAACTCCACATACAACAGAGTTAGGGTTACAAGGCCCATGCACCAAAGACTTTCGCGGTTCATTTCACCCAGAACACCGAATTGTCAGCTTTGCTCCGCCCGGCAGAAACGGCCAGCGCCTGCGGCGCTGCGGGCAGAGATCACAAAACCGCGTCCCGGTTTCACATTGAGTTGAGTGGTCGCACCGCATCCGTCCCGCTTAGCGCACGCGCCCCATGTTTCAATGCGCGCCCTCACGCCACCGGCGAAAACCCCCGGCTTTTCTTTCCGACGGACCGCCTCACATTATTCTGTGACACCAGATAGCAGGAGGAGACCATCATGCACCGCAGAACACTACTTGCCTTGACCGCTGCTGCCGCGCTTGCCGGAACACCCGTCTTTGCTGCCGACAACAAGAAAGACATCGTCGATACCGCAACCGAGGCCGGGACTTTCGGCACCCTGCTGGCTGCCGCCGAGACGGCCGGCCTGCTCGAAACCCTGAAAGGCGACGGCCCCTATACCGTCTTTGCGCCCGGTGACGACGCCTTTGCCGATCTGGAAGACGGCGCTGTGGACACCCTGTTGCTGCCCGAAAACCAGGACGTTCTGACAAGCATTCTCACCTACCACGTCGTCGCGGGCAAAATCATGTCCGCTGACCTTCAGACCGGGATGAATATCGAAACGCTGGAGGGCTCGCCCGTCACGATCAACCTCGACAATGGGCTCATGGTCAATGATGCCACGATTGTCACCCCCGACTTCGAAGCCGCGAACGGGGTGATCCATGTCATCGACAAGGTGCTGATGCCTTGATCCGAGGAGACATCCACCGGACAATCCCGGCGGGTGCGCACGAAAAAGGGCCGCCAAAGCGACCCTTTGAACATGGCGTGACCTGCGTCAGGCATGACCTGCGTCAGGCGTATCCGGCGGAAGCATTGAATGTCTCAAGCGACTGGCCCGAGATCAGGTGATCCAACAGCTGATGGCGCCGGGTGCCAGACAATCTGTTCAGCGCCTGAACTTCTGCCGGTGTAAGATCGCGCCGCTCGAAACCGCGCGTATTCAGGCAACGGTCCACCGCGCCCGCCTCGCCATGGGCACGGATATTCCCTTCATTGGACGCCACGATGATCGGGCCCACAAGCACGCCGCCGAATAACACGCCCCCGACATAGCTGCTGACGACAGCATTCTGACCGCCCCGCGCCGCATTTGCGGAGCAGGCATAGACCGCCTGACGCGCCGATTGCAGGTTCTGGCCCGGTTGCGCAGGAACCGAAGGGCCCGGAAGATCGCCACATGCGGCCAGGCTCAGCAGCCCCAGTATACCTAATGGTCTCATGGGTCTGCCTTTCTGCTGCATCTGCATGGGGGATCCGCTGCAATTCCTCCCTGCGGACCTAGCAATTCGACCGGCAAATGAAAAACAGCTTGATGCGTTGCTGCTTTGCCTGCGGCACAACCGCAACAGCAGATGGGCACAAACGAGATTCCTGCCCTGTCGCCGACCGGGCTACCGACAAAAAAGGCCGGGAAAACCCCGGCCTTTTTTACCTGCATATATTTTACCTGCATATATTATAGTGCGGATCAATGCACCGTCGCATCGTCCGGTTTGGGCCGATTGCTGGCCGCAACCCGGTCCCCGATGATCAGGCCATCGGCTCCTGCGGTGACGGTGATCCTGTCCCCGTCGCGCACGTCACCGGCCAGGATCATCTCTGCCAGCGGGTCCTGCAGCACCCGCTGGATGACCCGCTTGAGCGGCCGTGCCCCGAAGACCGGATCATAGCCTTCATCGCCCAGCCACTTCTTGGCGCTCTCATCCAGATCCAGCGCGATCTTGCGCCCGGCCAGCCGCCGGAGCAGCCGCTGCAATTGCACCTCGACGATACCGGTCATGTTTTCGCGGCTCAGCCGGTCGAAGATGATCGTCTCGTCCAGACGGTTCAGGAACTCCGGCCGGAAGTGCGCCCGGACCGCATCCATCACGTCACGCTTGGCCTGTGCCATGTCTCCGCCATCGGGCAGTTGGCTCAGCGCCTGCGCGCCCAGGTTCGATGTCAGCACGATCAGCGTCTGCTTGAAATCGACCCTGTGGCCCTGCCCGTCGGTCAGCACCCCGTCGTCCAGCACCTGCAACAGCACGTTGAACACATCCGGATGCGCCTTTTCGACCTCGTCGAACAGCACCACCTGATAGGGCCTGCGCCGCACCGCCTCGGTCAGCACACCGCCCTCGTCATAGCCGACGTAACCCGGAGGCGCGCCGATCAGCCGTGCAACGCTATGCTTCTCCATGAACTCGGACATGTCGATACGCACCATGGCGTTGTCATCGTCGAACAGGAACTCCGCCACCGCCTTGGTCAGCTCGGTCTTGCCCACACCCGTCGGCCCGAGGAACAGGAAACTGCCCAGGGGGCGGTTTTCGTCGTTCAGACCGGCACGCGCACGGCGCACGGCATTCGCCACCGCCTTGACCGCAGCATTCTGGCCAATGACCCGCGCATGAAGCTGGTCTTCCATGCGCAACAGCTTGTCACGTTCGCCTTCCAGCATCTTGCCCGCAGGCACACCTGTCCAGCGCTCCACCACATTTGCGATCTGCTCGGGGCGCACGGCCTCTTCGACCATCATGCCATCTTCGCTGGATTCAGCAGCCTCAAGATCCTTCTCAAGCTGCGGGATCACGCCATAGGAAAGCTCCCCCGCGCGGGCGAGGTTGCCCTCCCGCTTGGCGATGTCCAGATCCGCGCGGGCGCGGTCCAGCTTTTCCTTGATGTCGCGGGCGCCGGCCAGCTTGTCACGCTCGGCCTGCCAGGCGGCTGTCATGCCACTGGCCTTCTCCTGCAAATCGGAAAGGTCCTTCTGCAAGGTCTCCAGCCGGTCCTTGGAAGCCTGATCGTCTTCCAGCTTCAGCGCCTCTTCCTCGATCTGCAATTGCAGGACCTGGCGGTCCAGCGCATCCAGCTCTTCGGGCTTGCTGTCGACTTCCATGCGCAGACGGCTGGCGGCCTCGTCCATCAGGTCGATCGCCTTGTCCGGCAGGAACCGGTCGGTGATGTAGCGATTGCTCAACGTCGCGGCGGCCACGAGGGCAGAGTCACTGATCCGCACACCATGGTGAAGCTCGTATTTCTCCTTGATGCCGCGCAGGATGGAAATGGTATCTTCCACCGTCGGCTCCTGCACCATGACCGGCTGGAAACGCCGCGCCAGCGCTGCGTCCTTTTCCACATATTTGCGGTATTCATCCAGCGTGGTGGCACCAACGCAATGCAATTCACCCCGCGCAAGCGCAGGTTTCAGCAGGTTCGAGGCATCCATCGCCCCATCCGCCTTGCCCGCACCGACCAGCGTGTGCATCTCGTCGATGAACAGGATGATTTCCCCGGCAGCTTCGGTGACTTCGGTCAGAACCGCCTTCAAACGCTCCTCGAACTCGCCGCGATATTTGGCACCTGCAATCAGCGCCCCCATGTCCAGCGCCAGCAAACGCTTGTTGCGCAGGGATTCGGGCACATCGCCATCGACAATCCGCAGGGCAAGTCCTTCGGCAATGGCGGTCTTACCGACACCGGGTTCACCGATCAGAACCGGGTTGTTCTTGGTCCGGCGCGACAGGACCTGCATCGTGCGGCGGATTTCCTCGTCGCGGCCGATGATCGGGTCGATCCGGCCTTCTTCGGCCCGCGCGGTCAGGTCGGTGCTGTATTTCTTCAGCGCCTCATATCCATCCTCCGCACTCGCGGTATCCGCGGTGCGGCCCTTGCGGACATCATTGATGGCAGTGTTCAGCGCCTGGGCCGAGACATGACCGGCTTCCAGCGCGGTTTTCGCCGCGGATTTGACCATGCAAAGCGCCATCAACAGACGTTCCACCGGGACAAAACTGTCGCCCGCCTTCTTCGCCAGCGCCTCAGCCTCGGCCAGCACTTTCGTGGTTGTATTGTCCAGATAGACCTGGGCCGCATCGCCCGAAACCTTGGGCAGCTTGCCCATCGCCAGCGCGAGGTTCTCGGTCACGCGCTTGACGTTACCGCCTGCCGCCGAAATCAGATTGGCCGCAAAGCCCTGATCATCGTCCAGCAGTGCTTTCAGAATATGTTCGGGAGTAAGCCGTTGATGGCTCTCGCGGATGGCAATTGTCTGCGCCGCCTGAATGAAGCCGCGCGATCTTTCCGTGAACTTGCTCAAGTCCATGGTTCTCTCCTCTTGTTAAGCGCCCCATGGCGGATGCGCCCGGCTCAGCGGCACGCGTCCTTCGGGACCTCGGTTAGAATTTGGGGATCCGGACACCGGATTCAAGAGGCGCTCACCACAATGAAACTGTCAGGTGTCAGGCAATACCGGCTTTTGTGTCACATCGCTGGCCCGGAGCGCGGCGTTATGTCCGATGGGAGGTAGGGGCCAAGCGGTCATTTGTGAAAAATGCAGCGAAGAGCAGGATTGAGTCCAAAGTGACTTAACCACACAGGGCAGCGCCTGACCGCGGGTGGGCAGCGGAACGTCCGTGGGTGCCACTTTATTTCTAATCTTTGGCGTGGGGATGATGAACCGCAATACGGTGAGAAAGCGCCCGCCCATGGGGCGGTCGGGCGCTGCCCGGCGGTGCTGCGCACCTTGACTCCGGGCTTTGGTGGACGTCCGCTTCGTCCCGCAAAGCGGTTCCTCGCTCACCCCGCGTCGAAGGGCCGGATTGGGCCAGAATTGCCTGGCACAACGTTCGATAGAACCTGTCAGATGCCGGGAGACATGAAGCGCAGGCAGGGCCAATGCGCCTGCGGACAGGCGGCGCACCAGGGGAACAGCAGCAATCTGCCCAATTTGCGACAAATTCCGCAGAAATGAAAAATTCCATACCGGGATAGCCGACTGTAATAAAAAGATTATTCCAATTTATTCACAGCATTTTCCGGAATTCATGCAACCATTTCGCAACATAATCGTTGTTGTCTAAAGCAGCACCAACCCCTGCGACAACGATCAAGGCCTTGTGAGGTAATCTTCATGCAGAATCCAAGCATTCAACTGTCAGATGTGATCTACAACGCCGCCGAACAGACGTTCGAGGCGCTTGTCACTCTCCATCGTGACGGAACCGCGCGCAAATATGCCTGCGCCATCAATGCGCCCATCACCATGTCTTTCGAACAGGCGGCCGAAGGTTTGAAAAAACAGGCCATCCGCCGGGACCGGCAAGGTGCCGGTCTCTATTCGGAACGGGCTCACCGCACTGCCCGGCAACGTGCCGGTCGGCCCCGGTTCGACCCGCGCCGCTGGCTGGAAAGCCTGGTTGCCTACCCCGGCAACCGCGCCGCCTGATTTCACAGCCATCCGCGCGACACCTGCCTTTCCGCGCGGACAGCGGGGCACCGCTGCATATTCTGTCCATGCAGCCGCCCCACCATCAGAGACCTATGCCTGCCTGCACTGTCTCTGACATACTGACCCGGATATCGCGCAAGCATATCCGGGTTTTTTTTTGCCTTCCGCAGCACCGGCGCGCGCCGGCCCGCTCTTTTCACTGGACAGCTTCCGGTCAAACCGACTACGACCCAGACGTTTGCCCGCATCACCCAAGGAAGCCAGATGACAGATGACCGCCTGATCGTAGCCCTCGATGTTCCCAATGCTGTTGCGGGGCTTGCCCTCGCAGAAGAACTGGGCGACGCCGTCAGTTTCTACAAGATCGGGCTGGGCATGTTGACCGGCGGCGGTCTCGCGCTCGCAAACGAGCTCAAGCAGGAGCACGGCAAACGCATCTTTCTGGACATGAAGCTTTTCGACATCGGCGCAACCGTCGAAGCCGCCGTGCGTGGCCTGGCGCAGTTCGAACTCGATTTCCTCACCGTGCATGGCGATCCCTATGTTGTCGCTGCCGCCCGCGAAGGGGCTGGCGGGCATGACACAAAGATCCTCGCGGTGACGATCCTGACCTCGCTGGACCGGGCCGATCTTGACGGCGCCCTGATCCGCGACGGCGCCATCCCCGATCTGGTGCAGACCCGCGCCGCAAATGCCTTCGAAGCAGGTGCAGACGGCATCATCTGTTCCCCGCACGAGGCGGCCCTTGTGCGCGCCCTGCCCGAAGCGGAGGGCAAGCTGGTGGTGACCCCCGGCGTCCGCCCCTTCGGCAGTGCGCCCGGCGACCAGAAACGCATCATGACACCGGCGCAGGCGATCGCCGCAGGCGCGGATCATGTGGTGGTCGGCCGCCCGATCTGGGCGGTGCCTGACCCCCGCGACGCGGCGCTTGAAATCCTCGCCGAGATGAAAAGCCCACAGGCGGCCAGACCCAACGCCCCCTCCTGAACTGCCCTTGAATGGTTGGCGGCAGCGCCTGAAATTCAACCGATGACTGTAACATAAATGACAACATCAGGCTTGCTGACTGTCCGGTCAGGAATTCCCGACTATGTGGCCCCTGCTTGCCATGTTAACCTAAGGTCAGGTGATACTCCCCGACGAACTGGTTCTTCCTGAAGTTCGTCAACTCCCCCCCGCTGCAGAAGGCGGGGGGCTTTGTCTTGAAAATCCAAATAATTTCAAAGACCTGAAACGCCCTCGCGCTTCAGGAACAGTCGCAGGCGTGCCTGAAATGCCGGGACGGCCTTGGGATGCGCCAGAAATGCGTCAGACGACATCAGCGTCCATCGCTGCCCTTCGTCCCCGAAAATGACATCCTGCGCCGCCCGGTCCGGCAGGCCTGCCACGAAGAACCATTTGACCTGTCCGTCCTCGGTAAAACGCTGCCGCCATGTCACCGCACCCTCGGGCACCGTCAATCCCAGCTCCTCGCGACACTCGCGAAGGGCGCATTCCAGGGGTGTTTCATCCCCCTCGCGCCCGCCACCGGGCAAGTCCCAATATCCGGCAAAGGGCAGGCCGGGGATATCGTCGCGCAGGATCACAGCCAGTTTCGCGCCGATGAAAAGCGCAAGCTTGGCACCGTCAAAGCCTTCGTCCTGCCCCATGTTCTTTCCTTCGCTCACCCGCTACATTGGCTACATAACCATTCTCATCCGTGTGCCAAGATGGCGAGTCTTTGTCGTGATTGCCTGAAAGAACAACCTGCCGTGACGCGGTGCACCAGCTGCGGCAGCCCCCGTGTGCTGTCCCATCCCGAACTCATGGAACTGACCATCGCGCATATGGATTGCGATGCCTTCTATGCCTCGGTGGAAAAGCGCGACAATCCGGCGCTGGCGGGCAAACCTGTCATCATCGGCGGCGGCCGGCGTGGGGTGGTCTCCACCGCCTGCTACATCGCGCGGATTCGCGGTGTGCGCTCCGCGATGCCGATGTTCCAGGCGCTCAAACTCTGTCCGGAGGCGATCATCATCAAACCCAGGATGGCGGCCTATGTCGAAGCCTCCCGTGCCATTCGCGTCATGATGGAGGAACTGACCCCGGCCATTCAGCCGCTTTCCCTGGACGAAGCCTTTCTCGACATGACCGGCACCCAACGCCTGCATGGCGCGGCCCCTGCGGTCATGCTGGCGCGGCTGGTCCGTCGCATGAAAACCGAACTGGGGCTGACGGGCTCCATCGGGTTGAGCCACAACAAGTTTCTGGCCAAGGTCGCTTCCGACCTCGACAAGCCGCACGGCTTTTCCGTCATCGGCAAGGCGGAAACCGCAGATTTCCTGCGCGACAAACCGGTCAGCATGATCTGGGGGGTCGGTGCGGTCACCCAGGCGGCGCTGGAAAAGGCCGGTGTGCGCAACTTTTCCGACCTTCTGCGTTGGGAAAAGCAGGATCTGATCCTTCGCTTCGGCGGCATGGGCGAAAGGCTGTGGCACCTGGCGCGCGGCCAGGACCATCGCCGGGTCTCGGCCCATGAACCGGTCAAATCCATCTCCAAGGAAACCACCTTTGGCGAAGACACAGGCGATGCCGATATTCTGGATGGCCACATCTGGCGGCTGTCGGTGCAGGTGGCCGACCGGGCCAAGGCCAAGGGCATGGCCGGGCGCATCGTCACGCTGAAACTGAAACACGCGAATTTCAAGATTCTCACCCGCCGCGTCTCGCTCCCCGACCATACCCAGCTTGCGGACCGCATCTATCGCCATGCCCGCGCGCTTTTTGACCAATTGGGTGACCCCGGCCCTTTCCGCCTGATCGGTGTCGGGATCTCCGACCTTGGCACGCCCGAGGGCGCCGATCTGGCCGGAGACCTGCTGGACCCGCAGGCCGATAAACGCAACCGCGCGGAACGCGCCACCGACAGCATCCGCTCCCGCTTTGGCGAGAAGGCAATCGTAAAGGGGCGCGCCCTGCGCTGATCCGCGCGCCCGAGGCCGCTGCGCTGGGCTCAGGCCCCGCCGTTCAGCGGATTAACCTCAGCACGGGGCACAGAGCGCGATGAACTGGGCCATCGCAATCCTGGCCTGCGCCGCAATCTGCGCCTCACCGGGGGCGGGCAAGGTCCCGATCACCCGCCTGATCTGCTGATCGCCCACCAGCAGATGCATGAACAGCGGCGCGATATCCCCCACCTTCGGCGGCACCACCTCCCCTGCTGCGACCGCCTCTTCCATCACACCGGCCAGCAGGGGCAGGATGCTCTCGCGTCCCCCCTCGGCAATGGCGCGCCCCAGGTCTCCTGTGGCATCCGCCGCAGCGGCTCGGTTCAGCGAAATCGCGCGCTCCCCCAGCAACATGCCCAACAGGACCGGCGCCAGCCGGTGCAGCCTGTCCAGCGGCGACAGCCCCGCTGGCTCCACGTGATCAAGTGCCGCGCGCACCGCGTCGGCATTTGCCCGGACCATGCTGGCGAACAATCCCTTCTTGTCGCCGTACCACCGATAAAGTGTCTCGTTCGACGCCCTGGCCCGTTTCGCCACCGCCAGCATGGAGGTTCCGTCATACCCCTGCTCGGCCAGAAGCTCATAGGCCACTGCCTCAATCTCGCGCATGCGCGCCTGGCGTTTGTCGTCACGCATCGAATGCCCCCGTCTGCTTGACAAATAAACGTACATTAAGATACGGATATGTAAAGGCGTACACATCAATACGGATATTCAGATGACCAACACAGTTTCCCGCCCCCTGCTTTTGCTCTCCTTGCTGCTCTGCAGCGCGCTCTTCGGCTTTTTCTACGCCTGGGTCTGCTCGACCATGTGGGGGCTGGATCAGGCCGACCCCCGCACCGCAATCGCCGCGATGCAGGCCATGAATGCCTCGGTGCGCAACGCGGTCTTTGCCCCCGCTTTCTTTGGCACGCCCGTCGTGCTGGCCGTCACAACCGTGATTCTCTTTGTGGCTGCACAGCGGGCCGCCGCCGGGTGGTGCCTTGGCGCGGCACTGCTGGTGACCTTTCCGGGCGTCCTGCTGACAATGGCGGTGAATGTCCCGATGAACGAAGCCCTTGGCGCTGTCCCCGTCCCCGAAGATATCGAAACAGCGCGCCAGATCTGGCAGGGTTATTCACCGGAATGGCAGTTCTGGAATCAGCTGCGGACCGCCGCAACCGGTCTGGGGACGCTCTGCCTTGGCATGGCGATGCTGTCAGTCGGGAAAAAGACCTGAACGGCTATTCGGCGGCCAGCGGCAACCGGCCCTGGCCGATCTGCGCCACTTCCCCCACCACCTGCTGCAGGGCAGCGCGCACCGTGTCAAAGTCGCCATTGGGCCGGATCAGCGCCTCGTTCATGTAAAGCGAGCGGTCGATTTCGACCTGAACCGCATGCTGCCCGCGTGACGGGCGGCCATAGGCCTGGGTGATATAGGCCCCCGCAAAGGGCGTGTTGCGGGTCACCACGAATCCGGCGTCAGCAAAAGCCGCCTCTATCCGGTCCACGACCTCGCCCCCAGCAGAAGCCCCGAACCGGTCCCCCAGAACCACGTCAGGGCGGCGCATACCTGACCGGGCCACCCCATCCATCGCCTCATGCGGCATGGAATGGCAATCCAGCAGCACCGCCTGGCCATGCCGCTGATGCGCGGCATCCAGCAGTTTTTGCACCATGTCATGATAGGGCTGCCAATATTGCGTGATGCGACGCTCCGCCTCGGCACCGGTGATCTTGCCCCGGTAGATTGCCCGCCCGTTCGACACGACACGGGGGATGACACCAAGGCCGGAGGCCACCCGCGGGTTATGCCCCTGCCTGCGCACCCCTTCGATCAGCGCCGGGTCCAGCTCGTCGTTGGACCGGTTCAGATCCACAAAGGCGCGCGGCGCGCCCGCCTTGATGAAAGTCGCACCGTAACGCGGCGCGCAGTCGAACAGCATGTCCACAAAAGCATCTTCCGACGACCGGATCGCATGTTCGTCCAGCACCGTTTTACGCAGGAAAGACCAGGGGTAATCGCGCCCGGAATGCGGCGAGGCAAAGACCACGCAGGACCGGTTGCGCTCCGGGTGAAAAACTTCGTAGGCAGACTTCGGCATACGGCCCCCTTTCGCGATCAACATAGCGCAGAAACTTGCGATGCCAAAAGCCCTTGATCATGTGCCCGACTCCTTTTATAGCACCCCTCACGGCGCGGGTTTTCGCGCCCCATTTTGTTTGGGGCCGTATATAATCCGTGTTTCAGTGTGGGTGATTAGCTCAGCGGTAGAGCACTTCGTTGACATCGAAGGGGTCACTGGTTCGATCCCAGTATCGCCCACCACCGAATTTCACTGGTCTGACCGCCTCTGGCGTGTCGGGCTGCCCGCAACCCGGCGCTGGTTCGCGCCAGACAGAAAGATGGAGAAGGACATGAAAGTTCGCAACTCGCTCCGCTCGCTCAAGAACCGGCACCGTGATTGCCGCGTTGTGCGTCGCAAAGGCCGCGTTTACGTGATCAACAAGACCCAACGCCGGTTCAAAGCCCGCCAGGGCTGAGATCTGCCAGCAGTTACCATTCAGAAAGGCTGTCCTTCGGGGCAGCCTTTTTTCTTGGCCGGCCGCCCCCTGCCACGCGCCGGGATCACAACCATGTTTGCGGCGGAATGCATTTTTCCTCTGGCCCTCACTGGGTCAAAGCCCCACCTTACGGCCAATCCACAAGGTGCACGCGCCGTGCGCCCGCCGAAGAGAAGGAACCCATATGGCCGAGATGAAAACCTACACACCGCCCAAGGTCTGGACCCAGGACGCCGAAAGCGGCGGGCGTTTTGCCAGCATCAACCGCCCCGTCGCGGGCCCCACCAGCGAAAAGGACCTGCCGGTCGGCAAACATCCCTTCCAGCTGTACTCGCTGGCCACGCCCAACGGCGTCAAGGTCACCGTCCTGTTCGAAGAGCTTCTGGCAGCCGGTCACACAGGCGCGGAATACGACGCCTGGATCATCAACATCATGGAAGGTGACCAGTTCACCTCCGGTTTCGTCTCGGCCAACCCGAATTCGAAAATTCCCGCGCTGATGGATCACTCCGGGGACAAGCCGCAGCGGGTCTTCGAATCTGCGTCGATCATGATGCACCTGGCGGAAAAGTTCGGTGCCTTCATCCCCGAAAACCCGGCGGACCGGACAGAGATGCTGTCCTGGCTGTTCTGGCAGATGGGCAGCGCGCCTTATCTTGGCGGCGGCTTCGGCCATTTTTACGCCTATGCGCCGGAGAAATGGCAATACCCCATCGACCGCTTCACGATGGAGGCGAAACGCCAGCTCGATGTGCTCGACCGGCATCTGGCCGAGAACGAATGGATGGCAGGCAGCTATTCCATCGCCGATATGGCGATCTGGGCCTGGTACGGGCAGCTTGTGCTGGGACGGCTTTATGATGCGGCCGAATTCCTCGATGTGACCTCTTACAGGAATGTGCTGCGCTGGGCCGAAACCATCGACGCACGCCCGGCGGTCAAACGTGGCCGGATGGTCAACCGCGCCTTTGGCGATGACCTGTCCATGCAGCTGCGGGAACGCCACGACGCCAGCGATTTCGAGACCAGGACCCAGGACAAGATCGAGGCCGCCAAGGACTGAAGGCACAGCGGTAAGGTGCAGCCCGATGCGCCTTACCTGCGCCGCCCCCGGCCCACCTGGCGGCAGATCAGAATCACCGGCAGCAGCCCCATCGCCACGATCACCAGCGAGGGGACGGCAGCGCCGCCCAGCCGCTCGTCACTGGCCAGCCGGTAGGCCTGCACCGCCAGCGTGTCATAGTTGAACGGGCGCATGATCAGGGTGGCGGGCAGTTCTTTCATCACATCGACAAAGACGATCAGCAGCGCGGTCAGCAGGCTGGGCGCCAGGATCGGCAGATGCACCCGGCGCAGCGTGCCGACCGGCGTTTCGCCCAATGACCGCGCGGCGGCGTCCATATTGGCGTGAACCATCGCCTGCCCGCCCTCATAGGCGCCCAGCGCCGCCGCCATGAAGCGCACCATATAGGCCGCCACCAGCAGCCAGATCGACCCGGTGATCAGCAAGCCGGTGGAAATGCCGAAGGTCGCGCGCATCCAGGCGTCCAGCGTATTGTCAAAGGCGGCAAAGGGCACCATCAGCCCCACCGCGATCACCCCGCCCGGCACCGCATAGCCCAGCCGCGCCACATAGGCCGCCCCCTGGGACAGCCGCCCCGGACGCAACCGGCGGAAAAAGCCCACGCAGATCGCGCCCACCACAGTGACAAGCGCCGCCGTCCCCGCCAGCGTCACCGAATTGCGCATGAAACCCAAGTAGCGCGGGCTCAGAAGGTCCTGCTCCGAGCCAAGGCCCATCACCAGAAGAATCACGATGGGCAGCAGCGCACCAAAAACCACCGGCACCCCGCAAAGCACCAGCGCGCCGATCCCCGACCAGCCGCGCAGCTCGATCGGGGGCATGCCGGGCGCGCGCCGTGCCGGGTCATGATATTTCGCCTTGCCCCGCTGCACCCGCTCCAGCATCGCCAGCAACAGGGCCACCGACAGCAGGCACAGCGCCAGCTGCGCAGCCCCGGCCCGGTCATAAAGCGAGAACCACGATGTATAGATGCCCGTGGCAAAGGTCTGAACGCCGAAATAGGCCACAGTGCCGAAATCCGCGATGGTCTCCATCACCGCCAGCAGGACGCCACCGGCAATTGCCGGACGCGCCAGTGGCAGGCTGACCTTGCAGAATGCCGCAAAGGCGGAAGAGCCCAGCGCCCGCGCCGCCAGAAATGTCGTCCCGCTCTGCTGCAGGAACGCAGCCCGCGCCAACAGGTAGACATAGGGGTAAAGCACCAGAATCAGCATCACCGCCGCGCCGCCCAAAGACCGCACATCCGGGAACCAATAGTCGCGCGGCCCCCAGCCGGTCACGTCACGCAGCGTGCTTTGCACGATGCCCGGATGATCCAGCACAAAGGTATAGGCATAGGCCAGCACATAGGCCGGAAAGGCCAGCGGCAGCACCAGCGCGATCTCAAGGAACCGCACGGCGGGAAAGCGTGTCATGGTCACCAGCCAGGCCGCGCCGACCCCCACCGCAAAGGTGCCCGCCGCCACCATCACAACCAGCTTGAACGTGGTCCAGCTATAGGCCCCCAGCACGGTCGAGAGGAGGTGCCGCACCGTATCCGTGCCCCCACTCAGCGCCGCAATCAGCACCGCCAGCATCGGCAGCGCGCAAACAACAGCAACCAGCACCGCGCCAAAGGCCAGACCCCGCGCCCGGTCTGTCGGGGCAGGGCGTTTCGCGGTCATCTGGCTGGTGCTCTGGGCCATGGCCCTATTTCGATGATTTCAGTCAGGATTGCCAGCCCCGCGCCGCACCTCTGCCGGAACAATCTGCTGTCGGCATTCAGGACACCCGCCGGAAAACAGATCAGTCGTAGCTGCGCTGATCCTCGATCACCAGCCCGTCCTTGGGCAGCGTGTCAGGATCGACGATCACCACCTTGCCTTTCAGCTTCAGCAGATTGGCCACCGATTGCGCATAGGCCTCCGGGTCCCCCCCCGCGCTTTCGATATGGACTGTCATCACGTCCTGCTCGCCTGTGCGGCTGGCCACCACGCGCGCCTTGCGGATCTCGTCATGCTGGGCGACAAGCGCCGCCACCTGCTCGGGGCGGACGAACATGCCCTTGATCTTGGTGGTCTGATCGGCCCGGCCCATCCAGCCCTTGATGCGCATATTGGTGCGCCCGCAAGGCGACGCGCCCGGCATCACCGCCGACAGATCGCCGGTGGCGAAACGGATCAGCGGATAATCCGGGTTGAGCGAGGTCACCACAACTTCGCCGACCTCCCCCGCCGGAACTGGATCGCCGGTGCCGGGTGTCACGATCTCGACGATCACCCCCTCGTCCACGATCATGCCCTCCATCGCCGCACTTTCGTAGGCGATGTTGCCCAGATCGGCGGTGGCGTAGCACTGGAGACAGGAAATCCCCCGGTCGATGTAGTACTGGCGCAGCGAGGGGAACAGCGCGCCGCCGCCGACAACGGCCTTGGTGATGTCCAGGGCCACGCCCATTTCATCCGCCTTTTCCAGAATAATCTTGAGGTAATCGGGGGTCCCGGCATAGGCGGTTGTGCCCACGTCCCGTGCCGCCGTGACCTGCAATTCGGTCTGGCCCACACCGGCAGGCAGAACCATCGCGCCCACCGCCCTTGCGCCGCTTTCAAACATATGGCCCGCAGGCGTCAGATGATAGCCAAAGCAGTTCTGCACGATGTCGCCCGCACCCAGCCCCGCCGCATGCAGGAAACGCCCCATGCGGAACCAGTCGGCAGAGCTGCCGCCCGGTTCATAGATCGGGCCGGGCGACTGGAACACATGGGTTGCGTTGCGCACCGCAATCCCGCCAAAGGGCGGCCTTGCCTTCTGCCAGCCGCTCAGGTCGGATTTCCGCAATACCGGCAGCTTCGGCAGATCCTCCGGCCCGCCGACAGCAGCCGCATCGGCGCGCCAGTCTTCCGGCGCATCGGTGATCCCGGCCAGGATCTCTTTCAGCCGCGCGGCCTGTGCCGCCGCCCGCTCATCCGCACTGCGGATTTCGAGATCATCGAAATGGGAAGCTGACATGACTTTGACCCTTGTTCTTCGACTGTTGCGATGGGCCGCGCCCATCTTACGTTTCGGTTGATCCACAATTCACCGGGCAAGTCGCCCGTGGCACATCAGGACAGCCAACGCTTGCGACGCCGGTAGGACCGCACATCGCGATAGCTCTTGCGGCCCTCATCCGACAGACCAAGGTAGAATTCCTTCACATCCTGGTTCTCGCGCAGATCGGCGGCGGGGCCGTCCATCACCACGCGACCGGATTCCAGGATATAGCCGTAATGCGCAAACCGAAGCGCCACATTGGTGTTCTGTTCGGCGAGAAGAAAGGTCACGCCCTGCTCTTCGTTGATCGATTTCACGATTTCGAAAATCTGTTCGACCAGTTGCGGCGCAAGCCCCATCGAAGGTTCATCCAGCAGGATGGTTTCGGGCTTGGACATCAGCGCACGGCCCACCGCACACATCTGCTGTTCCCCGCCCGAAGTATAGCCGGCCTGACTGCGGCGGCGCTCCTTGAGACGTGGAAAATAATCATAGACCATTTCAAGGTCGGCATTGATCGCTGCGGCGCCATCGCTGCGGGTATAGGCTCCTGTCAGCAGGTTTTCCTCGATCGTCAGATGCTCGAAGCAATGCCGCCACTCCATCACCTGCACGACACCCTTCTTGACCGTCTCGGCCGGGTCCGCGTGATGGATCGGCGCGCCGCGATACCTGATCGACCCCTTGGTCACCTCGCCCCGTTCGGAGGCCAGCAAACCCGAAATCGCCTTGAGCGTGGTGGTCTTGCCCGCGCCGTTGCCGCCCAGCAGGGCGGTGATACCCCCCTTGGGCACGTTCAGGCTCACGCCCTTCAACACGAGGATCACATGGTTGTAGATCACTTCGATGTTGTTGACTTCCAGCACGTTGTCCACGGCCACATCGGCGGTATTGGTGTCGTCCAGCATGGGTTTCGTCTTTCCAACAGGATCGGGAGTGGTTCCCGGCCCGCACATCGGCGCGGGCCGGGAATTGCGTCTTAGCCGCAGCTCGGCTCGATGTTGTTCTCGGCAGCGTAAGCGGCAGAGTCCTCTTCGATCAGCGGTCCGATCACATCCATGTCCGTGGGCGCAAAATCAGAGATCAGCTTCCACTCCTTGGCTGTGGCATCCCATTGCGTCACTCCGACAAGGCCGGTGCCGCCGTGGTTGGAACAGGAGACGTCGAAGGTCGGGCCAAAGTTCGGCAGGCCCAGTTCGGTCATCTTCTCTTCGGTGATCTTCAGCGCCTCCATGCCATCGCGCATCATCGCCGGGGTGATGTCCGCCGTGCCATGGATTTCCTGCGCGGTCTTGGCCGCCTCGGCTGCCAGCATCGCCGCATAGAGACCGCGGTTATACAGCACCGTGCCGATCTGGTCGCCGGCCCCCGCCGCGAGCCCCTTGTCCACCACATAGGTCTGGATGTCGTCGAACACGGGGAAGTCGCTGCCCACACCGTGGAACGTCAGCGCCTTGTAGCCATCGGCCGCAGCACCCGCCGCCAGCACGTCGTTTTCGGAACCGGACCACCAGATGCCGATGAAATTCTCCATCGGGAACCGGATGTTGGCCGCTTCCTGTACCGCCACCTGATTCATCACGCCCCAGCCATACATGATCACATAGTCAGGCTTGTCGCGGCGGATCTGCAGCCACTGGGACTTCTGCTCCTGGCCCGGGTGATCGACCGGCACTTCGGTGAACTCGAAGCCATGCTTTTTCGAAAGTTCCTGCAGCGTGCGGATCGGCTCCTTGCCGTAAGCCGAGTTGTGATAGACCAGAGAGATCTTCTTGCCGTTCAAGTCACCGCCGTTTTCAGCCAGCAGATAGTTGATCGCACCCGAGGCACCGTTCCAGTAGTTGGCGGGGTAGTTGAACGTATGCGTGAAGACCGCGCCATTGGCGGCCGAGGTCCGGCCATAGCCCATGGTGTGCATCGGGATGTCATCCGCCGTGGTCTTGGGGATCAGCTGATAGGTGATCCCTGTCGACAGGGGCTGATAAACCAGCCCGCCACTGTCTTTCAGCGATTCGTAGCATTCCACACCCTTTTCGGTGTTATATGCCGTCTCGCATTCAGGGACGCTGGTCTTCACCCCGCCAATGCCGCCGTCACGCTCGTTCAGCATGGTAAAGTAATCGGCATATCCGTCCGCAAAGGGGATACCACCCGCCGCATAAGGACCGGTGCGATAGCTCAGCGATGGAAAGACAAGATCCGCCATCACGGGGCTTGCCGCCATCAGGCCTGCAACGGCCAGAGTTCCTAGTTTGTATGTCATCGGTGTTTTCCTCCCTTGGATAAATTCCGACTTGTTACGTTCTCAGGGCCGGGTTTCGCCCCGCCTCGTTTCAGCAACCGCCCGCTAATGCGGGAAGGGCCACAGTCTCAGTTTCTCTTTCGCCACGCGCCAGAGCTGCGCAATGCCATGCGGCTCCGCGACCAGGAACAGCACGATCAGCGCCCCCACGATGACCAGCTGCAGATGTGCGACGATGTCCGTCGGCCATCCCAGCCAGTCCACGCCCACCACCTTCAGCAGCACCGGCAACAGGACCAGAAAGGCCGCCCCGGCAAAACTGCCAAAGATGCTGCCCAGCCCCCCGATGATGATCATGAAAAGCACGAGAAAGGATTTCTGGATGCCAAAGGCCTCACCAACCTCGACCGCGCCCAGGTAGATGGAAAAGAACAAGGCCCCCGAGACGCCGATGAAGAACGACGATACCGCAAAGGCCGTCAGCTTGGCCCGCAGCGGGTTCACCCCGATGATCTCGGCGGCGATGTCCATGTCACGGATCGCCATCCACTTGCGCCCCACCGAGCCGCGCGTCAGGTTCCGCGCCACGATGGCGCTGACAATCGTGAAGATCAGGCAGAACGCATAGGTCGCCCAGGCTTCCGCATTGGGGCCGGTGATGACAATGCCGAATACATCCCGCTCCGGCGCGTTGATCTGGCCGGAGGCGGAATAATTGTAGAACCACGGAAACCGGTTGAAGAGCCAGACCAGAAAGAACTGCGCCGCCAGTGTCGCCACCGCCAGGTAGAACCCCTTGATCCGCAGCGACGGCAGGCCGAACAGCACGCCCACAGCGGCGGTGATCGCCCCCGCAAGCAGCACGTGGATGAACATGCTGACATCGGGCATCGCCGTCATCAGCTTGTAACAGGCATAGGCCCCTACCGCCATGAACCCGCCGGTGCCCAGGCTGACCTGCCCGCAATAACCCACCAGAATGTTCAGCCCGATCGCCGCAATGGCATAGATCAGGAAGGGCAGCAGCAGCGAGTTGGCCCAATAGTCATTGATGACAAAGGGGATCACGCAGATGGCGATGAACAGCACGAGGTAATAGCGATACCGGTCGAACTTGATCGGAAAGGTCTGTTGATCCTCGGCATAGGTTGTCCGGAAATCACCTGCTTCACGGTAGAACATGGTCAACCCTCCTGTGGTGCGCAATGAATGCGCACCCTACGTTGCTGATGTAGGGTGCGCATTCATTGCGCACCGCCGTATGATCAAACCCGTTCAATGATACGCTCCCCGAACAGCCCCTGCGGGCGAAACACCAGAAACAGCAGCGCCAACATATAGGCGAACCAGTTCTCGGTCGCCCCGCCAAGGTAGGGTGCGCCGATCAGGAATTCGAACAGCTTCTCGCCCACTCCGATGATCAGCCCGCCGACGATGGCACCGGGGATCGAGGTGAAACCGCCCAGCATCAGCACCGGCAAGGCCTTCAGCGCGATCAGCGACAGCGAGAATTGCACGCCCGACTTCGCGCCCCACATGATCCCGGCGACAAGTGCCACGAACCCTGCCAGCGACCAGACCAGCACCCAGATGAAGTTCAGCGACACCCCGACCGACAGCGCCGCCTGGTGGTCGTCCGCCACGGCCCGCATGGCGCGGCCCTGCTTGGTGTATTGCGCGAACATCACCAGCCCGATCACCAGAATGGCGGCTACGATGGAGGCCACGATATCCAGGTTGTCGATGAAAAAGCCGTATCCGAAGGCATTGAAGGTGGTCTCGTCGATCCACAGGTTCAGCCCCTGCGGCAGGCAGACGCCGTCCGCCGCGCAGACGTTCAGCGCCTTCAGCTCGGACCCCCACATCAGGTCCGCGACCCCTTCCAGGAAATAGGCCAGACCGATGGTCGCCATGAACAGGATGATCGGCTCCTGCCCCACAAGATGTTTGAACACGAACTTCTGCACCGCCCAGGCCAGTGCGATCATCACGATGACCGTCAGCAGGATCGCCAGGAAACTATGAACCGTCCAGCCGAACTTGTGCACATCGGTGCCAAAGATCGCATTGATCAGATGGGCAAAGGGCACCTGCCCGTTCTGGATGCCCACCAGCGTCATCGCCGCAAACAGCGCCATGACCCCCTGGGCATAGTTGAAGATGCCCGAGGCCTTGTAGATCAGCACGAAACCAAGGGCGACAAGCGCATAAAGCACCCCGGCCATCAACCCGTTGAGGAAAACCTCGATTGTAAAGGCAAGTTGCTCAGGCATTGATCAGCCCTCCGTAAATCTGCGTCCCGAAGGCGCGGATCGCTTCCGCAAAATCAGTCATGTGCCACCCCCAGATAGGCGTCGATTACGTCCTGGTTGTTGCGCACCTCGGATGGGGTGCCGTCCCCGATCTTTTTGCCGTAATCCATCACCACCACCCGGTCGGAAAGGTCCATGACCACGCCCATGTCGTGTTCGATCAGCGCAATCGTGGTGCCGAATTCGTCGTTCACATCCAGGATGAAGCGGCTCATGTCCTCTTTCTCCTCCACGTTCATGCCCGCCATCGGCTCATCCAGCAGCAGGATCGACGGCTCTGCGGCAAGCGCGCGGGCCAGTTCGACCCGCTTTTTCAAACCATAGGGCAAACGCGCGACCGGCGTCTTGCGGATCGCCTGAATCTCAAGGAAATCAATGATCTTTTCCGCAACTTCGCGGTTCTCGATCTCTTCACGCTCGGCCTTGCCCTTCCAGAAAGACTGGTAAAACAGGCCGGTGTTCATATGCGGCAAACGCCCTGTCATCACGTTGTCCAGAACGCTCATCCCCTCGAAAAGGGCGATGTTCTGAAAGGTCCGCGCAATGCCCTGTTCGGCCACCTGATAGGGCTTCATGACCGGGCGGCGCGCGCCCTTGTACCAGACTTCGCCCTCCTGCGGGACATAGAAGCCGGAGATGACGTTCAGCATAGACGATTTGCCGGCCCCGTTCGGCCCGATGATCGCGCGGATCTCGCCCTCGCGGATGTCAAAGGAAATGTCCTTGATCGCCTCCACCCCGCCGAACCGCAGGGTGATGTTCTTCATCTCCATCACCACGGGGCCGATGGTGCGGCCGTCGGCGGTCTGGTAACTGTCCGCTGAGTCCTTCACACCCTGTCCCCTTCATTCTGTTTCAAGTTGCACCACGCATGGGATGGCGGGCGCGCGCCTCGTATCGCCATCATTCCGCCGCCATCTTCTTGCGGTTGTCCGCGAATACCTTCGCATCACGGACCTCCAGCGTCGCCTTGATGCTGCCCTTGCGGCCATCCTCATAGGTGACTTCGGTTTCGGTGCTGACCGTCCCGGAGCCGTCGTAAAGCGCGCGGATGATGTCGTCATACTTCTCGGCGATGATCTTGCGCCGCACCTTGCGGGTCCGCGTCAGCTCCCCGTCATCCGCGTCCAACTCCTTGTGCAGCACCACAAAGCGGTGCAGCTGGCAGCCCGACAGCATCTCATCCTCGGCGATGCTGGCGTTGACCTCCTCCACATGGGACTGGATCGTATCCATCACCTTCGGATGCCGCGCCAGCTCCTGATAAGAGGCATAGCCGATGTTGTTGCGTTCCGCCCAGTTGCCCACCGCCGTCAGGTCGATATTGATGAAGGCGGTGCATTCATTGCGCCCGTTGCCAAAGACAACGGCCTCAAGGATGTTGGGATAGAACTTCAGCTTGTTCTCGACATACTTCGGCGCGAACAGGCTCCCGTCCGCCATCTTGCCCACGTCCTTGGCCCGGTCGATGATGCGCAGGTGGCCGGTGCCTTCCTCGATGAAACCCGCGTCACCGGTGGCCACCCAGCCTTCGGCATCCTTGGTGTCCGCCGTGCTTTCGGGGTTCTTGTAATATTCGACAAAAACACCAGGCGAGCGGTAAAAGACCTCGCCATTCTCCGCGATCCGCAACTCCACACCGGGGCAGGTCACCCCAACCGTATCGCTGCGCACCTCGCCATCGGGCTGCGCGGTGATGAACACCGTGGCTTCGGTCTGGCCGTATAGCTGCTTGAGGTTGATCCCCAGCGACCGGTAGAAATCAAAGATCTCCGGCCCGATGGCCTCACCGGCGGTATAGCCCACGCGCACCCGGCTGAACCCCAGCGTGTTCTTCAGCGGACCATAGACCATGATCTCGCCCAGCCGGTACTTCAGCCGATCCCAGATGCCGACCTCCTTGCCGTCCAGGATCGCGGGACCCACCTTGCGGGCATGGGCCATGAAGGTATCGAACAGCCATTTCTTGAAGCGGCTCGCATCCTCCATCCGGATCATCACGCTGGTCAGCTGGGACTCGAACACGCGCGGCGGGGCAAAGTAATAGGTCGGCCCGATCTCGCGCAGGTCCACATGCATCGTATCCGCCGATTCCGGACAGTTCGTGCAGAACCCGGCCCAAAGCGCCTGACCCACCGAAAAGATGAAATCGCCGACCCAGGCCATCGGCAGATAGGCCAGGATATCGTCCGACTGCCGCAGATCGTCAAAGGCGCATGAGGATTTGGCCGTCTCGATGATGTTGCGGTTCGACAGGACCACGCCCTTGGGCTTGCCCGTCGTGCCGGAAGTATAAAGCATCACGCCGGTGCTGTCGTAATCCAGCCTGGCCTGCCGCGCCTCCATCTCCTTGATGTGTTTCTCGCGGTTCTCGCGCCCCATCTCCTGTACGCGACTGTATTGGGTCAGCGCGCTATGGTCGTATTTGCGCAAACCGCGCGGGTCGAGATAGATCATCTGCTCGAAACCGGTCAGCTGGTCCTGCACCTCGATGATCTTGTCGACCTGCTCCTGATCGCCCACCACCGCAAAGCGGGCACCGCAATGGTCCATGACATAGGCCATCTCTTCGGCGTTGGAATCCTGATACAGCGGCACGGGCACCGCCCCCACCATCTGCGCGGCCATCATCACCCAGTACAGATAAGGCCGGTTGCGCCCGATGATGGCGATGAAATCGCCCTCATTGATGCCCAACTCCATCAGGCCCAGCGCCAGCGCCTCGACCTCGTCCCGCGTCTCGGCCCAGGTCCAGCTTTGCCAGATCCCGTATTCCTTTTCGCGATACGCAGGCGCGTTCGCAAACTCCTGCGCATTTCGATGCAAAAGAGCCGGAACGGATGCGGGTCCGTCGGCGCGCGTCAGCGGCTTGGCCAAATTATAATCCTCCCAGTGCCACCCATCGGCGGCGTGATCGCTTTGCGCGATTCTACCACCCGATAAAGGTGCGGCTTTGACCCTGAAGGTCAACTTTTTCCCGATGTTTTCTCAATCCTTTCGAATTGTAACAGCAGCGAATTCGTCTTGGCCTCAACCTGATCCCGGTGCTACGTCGAATGAAGGAGGGGCCATGCAGATCACCGACGACCAGACCAAGGCGATGACCACAGCAGGCCTGAACCTGATCGCACAGGCGCTGACAATCTACGATTCCAACCTGCAACTGGCGGTCTGCAACGCCCCCTTCCAGCATATGTTCAACCTGCCAGATTCGCTGGTCACCCCGGGGGCAAGCTTTCGCGAGACCATCCACCACCTTGCTGCCCGTGGCGAATACGGCGAGGTCGCCGACATCGACGCCTTCGTGCAGGAACGCGTGGAACAGGCCCG
Source organism: Sulfitobacter sp. PR48 (assembly GCF_028807335.1). Lineage (NCBI taxonomy): Bacteria > Pseudomonadati > Pseudomonadota > Alphaproteobacteria > Rhodobacterales > Roseobacteraceae > Sulfitobacter > Sulfitobacter sp. PR48. Next base: position 182,708 of record NZ_JARAMM010000001.1, read on the forward strand.
CGCCTTCGAGCCGCATTACATGGAACGCACCCGCGCCAACGGGCGCACCATCTCTGTCGAAGGATCGCCGCTGCCCCAGGGCGGTTGGGTCACGGTCTATACCGACATCACCGCCGCCAAGACCCAGGAAGCCCTGCTGCGCGCCCGCGCCGGGGCGCTCTCCGATCAGGTGCTGGCCCATGCAGAGCAGCTGTCGCAGACCAACCGCGAACGCGCCGCGATGATCACCACGCTGGAAGAGACCAAGCGCCAATTGACCGAAAGCGAGGCCCGCACCCGCCTCACGACGGAAATGATGCCCGCCCATATCGCCCATGTCGGACCCGACGGGCGCTATACCTATTCCAACCGCCGCCTCAGCAGCGTGATGCCCGGACGGCCCCGCAACATCATCGGGCTTCATATCTCCACGGCACTGGGCGAGTCCGCCTATGCCCGGATCAAACCCGCGCTCGACCGGGCGCTGGCCGGGGAACCCGCCATCGTCGAATTCACCCATCAGGAAAGCGCGCGGCGGATTCGCGGCTCCTTCACCCCCGACGGGCAGAAGGGCGCATATATCATGTCGATGGACATCACCGAGGAAACCCAGACCCGCGAAGCCCTGCAACAGACCCGCAAACGCGAGTTGGCCGCGCAGATGATTTCCGGTCTGGCACATGATTTTTCCAACCTGCTGACCATCATCCTTGGCCTGCAATCCAAGCTGGGCCGCCTCTCGGCCATGCCGGCAGAGGCCGCCGCGTTGATCGACGGCACCCTGGCCGCCGCCCGCCGTGGCGGCGCGCTGCTCAGCTCCATCGCGGATATGACGGGGCCCGAAACCCTGCGCCCGGTCTCCATCGACCTCGACAGCCTGATCGCCGATCTGCAAACGCTGGCGGCACCGACCCTGCCCGCCAAGGTCAGCCTCACCACCGTGAACGAAGCGCCGGGCACCATGGCCCTGCTGGACAGGGGCCGTCTGACCGACAGCCTGCTGAACCTGATCCTGAACGCCCGCGACGCCATCGGCACCAGCGGCAGGATCGAGGTGACCCAGCGTCTGGTCCATGACACCTGGGTCGAATGGGTCGTCACCGACAGCGGGCCGGGCTTTTCGCCCTCGGCGCTGGAACACGGCCTGGACCCGTTCTTTACCACCAAGGGCAGCGAAGGCTCCGGGCTGGGCCTGCCCATGGTCTATGACATGACCAAATCGGCAGGCGGCAACCTGCGCCTGTCCAACGTGGCAAACGGCGGGGCGCAGGTGACATTGCGCCTGCCCTACCGGGTGGCGATCCCCGCCACCGGCGGGCTGGTCCTGCTGGTGGAGGATCACGACGCCATCCGCGCCTCCGTCCGGGACATGCTGACCGGTCTGGGACAATCGGTGATCGAAGCCACCAGCGCGGACGAGGCCACGGCCCTGCTGGCCGACCTGCCCGATATCACCTTTGTCCTCTCCGACATCCAGCTGGTCGGAGAAGCCACCGGCATCGACCTTGCCCAGCGGATAGGCGGCACCACACCGCTCTGCCTGATGACCTCCCTGCCCGGCGATCACGAGATGTTCGTGGCGGCCCAGCGCCTTGCACCGGTGCTGCGCAAACCCTTCGCGGAACAGGACCTGGCCGCATTGATCCAGCCGACCCTGCAAAAAGGCACATGACCATGACTGCCAAGGAACGCCCCCTGGTTACCATCCTCGATGACGAGCCCGAAATCCGTACCATGCTGGCTGAGGCGCTGGAGGAATCGGGGTTCGACACCCTCAGCTTCGGCCGCGCCCGCGCCTTCGAGGCGGCGCTGTCCCGGCACCGCCCGGATGTCTGCCTGGTGGACCTCAGCCTGCCCGACACCGATGGCCTGACGCTGGTTCACCGGCTGGCGCTGGAACAGGGCGCCATCGTCATCATCATCTCGGGCCGGGCCGAAGTGCAGGACCGTGTGACCGGGCTGGAACTGGGTGCGGACGATTACATCATCAAACCCTTCGATCCGGCGGAAGTGGTCGCGCGCATCCGCGCCCGCCTGCGCAGCACCCGGCCCAACCCCCAGGCCGGTGACACCGCCCGTTTCAACGGCTGGACCGCACATTTCGACCGCTACGTGCTGGAAAATGCCGAAGGCGCGGAAACCCCGTTTTCCCATGCCGAAGGCGAGGTCCTGCGCCTCTTCCTCGACAGCCCCAAACGTCTGATCAGCCGGGCGCAGATGCAGGAAAGCCTGGGCGGCGCCGCCTCCGAAAGTTTTGACCGGGCAATGGATGTGCGCATCTCGCGCCTGCGCACCAAGCTCAGCGAAGACCCCAAGAACCCGCAGCTGATCAAGACGATCTATGGCGCGGGCTACATCTTTCTGGGTGATGTCACATGGGGCTGACACCGCAGCGGCACGGGCCGGATGACCCGGCACTGGCCGCGATCCTCGATCTGATCCGGAACTGCTTTGCCCCGATGGAGGGCCGCATCGACCCGCCCTCCTCGATGCTGCGGATGACCCTGGCCGGATTGAACGATGATGCCGCCACCAGCGAAATCTGGTCCCTCGGCACGCCGCCCCTGGCCTGTGTGATCCTGACCCCCAGGCCGCAGCTGCTCTATCTGGGGAAACTGGCGGTCCATCCCGATGCGCGCCGACAAGGGTACGCGCGCCGCCTGCTCGACCATGCAGAGCACCGTGCCCGCGACCTCGGCCTCGGGGCGGTCGAATTGCAAAGCCGTGTCGAACTGGTCGAGAATCACGCCCTCTTTGCCGCAGCCGGATATGCTGAAATCGCCCGAACCGCGCATCCCGGTTACACGCGGCCCACCTCGATCACATTCCGCAAATCCGTGGGCGGCTGACGGTGCACGGGCTGTGTACAGCTTGTGCAGCGCCTGTGTCAGCCCAGTTCCGCCACAGCCCGCGCCAGAACCGCAACCCCGGCCACCAGGTCACCCTCGGCGGTATCCTCCTCGAAGGCATGACTTATCCCATTGATTGATGGGACAAAAAGCATCGCTACCGGCATCAGCCGCGACACATTCGTGGCGTCATGCAGCGCACCCGAGGGCATCACCCGCCACTGCCCCGGCGCCACCGCCTCCGCCCCGGCCTCCAGCGCCCCCCGCAGCCCCGCATCCATCCGCACCGGCGCCAGTCCCAACAGCGGACCATAGGACAATGCCATGCCCCGGGTCTCCGCGATTTCCTGCGCTGTGTCGCGGATGATCGCCTCCATCCGGGCCAGCCGGTCCCTGTCACCGTCGCGCCACTGCATTGAAAAGACAGCCTTTCCCGGCACGATGGAGGAAGCATTGGGATGCAGGGACACATGCCCGATGGTCCAGACCGTCGCCGGGGTCACCACATTGCGAAACCGCTCTTCCAGCAGGGTATTGAACGCCGAGACCGCCTGGAAAGCATCCTTGCGCAGATGCATCGGGGTCGTGCCCGCATGGTTCTGCTGGCCTTCGAAGGTCACCTTCATGTCGCGAATGCCCACGATGTCAGAGACCACGCCAATCTGCTCGCCGGAAGAATCCAGCGTCGGCCCCTGCTCGATGTGCATCTCGATGAACCCGGTAAAGCGCGACGGGTCCACCGGCCCGGTGACCATCCCGGCCATCGCCGACCGCGCATCGGCCAGCGTGACACCCGCATGATCCGTCAGCACATCCGCATCCGCCTGCGACAGATGCCCCGACCAGACCGCCGACCCGGTGGTGACGCCAAAGCGCCCTTCCTCATCCTGGAAAGAGACTACCGATATGGCCGGTCCCCCCGCTTCCCGGCTGGCCCGCGCCACTTCCAGCGCCGCCACGACACCCAGCGCACCATCCAGCCAGCCGCCCTCCGGCTGGCTGTCCGAATGCGACCCCATCAGCAGCGAAGGCCCCTCAGCCAGGCCAAAGAGGTTTCCCATCCCGTCCATGGCCACCTGCAACCCGGCGTCCTCGAAACGCCCCGCCAGCCACTGCCGCGCGGCCAGATCGGCCGGCGTATAGGCGGGCCGGACCACCCCTTTGCCCACACCCGAGGCACCAAATTCCCGCAGCGCATGAAGGTCCGCCAGAAATCTCTCCGCATTGATCTTCATAGTATTTTCCTCTTTTTGGCTGCAAATATTCCCGGGGAGTTTGAGGGGCAGCGCCCCTCATCAGCAAGGATAAAATCGCATGCGCGCCCGCAAGGGCGCGCACCAGCCGATCAACACTGCGGCAGGTTCACTGCGCCGCGACAGCGCCCGTCACCGCCTCGACCTTCACGGCAGAGAACTTGAACTCGGGGATCTTGCCATAGGGGTCCACCGCCGGGTTGGTCAGGATGTTTGCTGCCGCCTCGACATAGGCGAAGGGCAGGAACACCATGTCGGGAGACACCGCCCGGTCCTCGCGGGCCATGATCTCGATGCTGCCACGCTTGGTGCTCAGGCGCACGTGCTCGCCCGGGGCAACCCCCAGCTTGCGCAGCGTGCTGGGGTGCAGCGAACAATTCGCCTCCGGCTCCAGCCCGTCCAGCACGGTGGCGCGGCGGGTCATCGACCCGGTGTGCCAATGCTCCAGCTGACGCCCCGTGGTCAGGATCATCGGATAATCCGCATCCGGCACATCGTCAGGCGCGATGATGCTGGCAGGCGTGAACCGCGCGCGGCCATCGGGGCGCGGGAACCCATCGGCAAAGACGATGGCCTGCCCCGGATCGGTCTCGCTCAGCGACGGATAGGTCACCGCATTCTCGCGGCTCAGCCGGTCCCAGGTGATGTTGTTCAGCGACCGCATGTTCAGCTTCATCTCGGCAAAAACATCCGCCGGGCTGTCGTAGGACCAGCCCAGCCCCAGCCGCCTTGCCAGTTCCACCTCAATCCACCAATCCTCGCGCGCCTCGCCCGGAGGGGCCACCGCCGCCCGGCCCATCTGCACCTGCCGGTTGGTATTGGTCACGGTCCCCGATTTCTCCGCAAAGGCGCTGGCGGGCAGGATCACATCGGCATAATTCGCCGTCTCGGTGATGAAGATGTCCTGCACCACCAGATGTTCCAGCTTGGCCAGCGCATCGCGCGCATGCTCCACATCCGGGTCGGACATTGCCGGGTTTTCGCCCAGCACATACATGCCCCGGATATCGCCGTCATGCACCGCATCCATGATCTCGGTCACGGTCAGCCCCTTCTCGGCCGAGAAATCCCCGGATTTCCAGACATCGGTAAAGGCGGAACGCACGCCGTCATCCATGACCGACTGGTAGTCCGGCAGGAACATCGGGATCAGCCCCGCATCCGACGCGCCCTGCACGTTGTTCTGCCCCCGCAAGGGGTGCAGGCCCGCGCCGGGCCGCCCGACCTGCCCGGTCATCAGCGCCAGTGAAATCAGGCAGCGCGAGTTGTCGGTGCCGTGGATGTGCTGGCTGACACCCATGCCCCAGAAAATCATCGCCGCCTTCGCCCCGGCAAAGGTCCGTGCCACATCGCGCAGGGTCTCGGCGTCGATGCCGCAGATCGGTGCCATCTTCTCCGGGGTGAAATCCTTCAGGTGCTCTTTCTCCGCCTCCCAGTTCTCGGTGTAGGCTTCGATATACTGCTGGTCGTAAAGCCCTTCCTCCACGATCACATGCATGATCGCATTCAGCATCGACACATCGGTGCCGGGCCGGAACTGCAGCATATGGCTGGAGAACCGTTTCAGCGCCTGGCCGCGCGGGTCCATCACGATCAGCTTGCCACCGCGCTTGGTGAACTGCTTGAAATAGGTCGCGGCAACGGGGTGGTTCTCGATCGGGTTGCAGCCGATGGCAATCGCCACATCCGCATTCTCGATCTCGTTGAAGGTTGCGGTCACCGCGCCGGAACCGACGTTCTCCATCAGGGCCGCCACGCTGGAGGCATGGCAAAGCCGGGTGCAGTGATCGACGTTGTTGTGTCCAAAGCCCTGGCGGATCAGCTTCTGGAACAGATAGGCCTCCTCATTGGTGCATTTGGCCGAGCCAAAGCCAGCCACACCCCGGCCGCCGATGTCCTTCAGACCCTTGGCGGCAAAATCCAGCGCCTCGTCCCAGCTGGCTTCGCGAAAGAATTGTGACCAGTTGCCGGGATCGACGTTCAGCCCCTTGGGCGGCGCGTCCTCGCGGCGGATCAGCGGCTTGGTCAGGCGGTGATCGTGGTGGATATAGTCAAATCCGAACCGGCCCTTGACGCAGAGCCGCCCCTCGTTCGCGGGGCCGTTGATGCCCTCGACGTATTTGACCTTGCCATCCTTGACCTTGAGCGAGATCTGGCAGCCGACACCGCAGAAGGGGCAGATGCTGTCCACCTCGGAATCGAAATCTGCGGAATCACCCACCTGATCGGCATCCACCACCGTGGCGGGCATCAGCGCGCCGGTGGGGCAGGCCTGCACACATTCGCCGCAGGCCACGCAGGTGGAGGCGCCCATCGGATCGGCCATGTCGAAGGTCGGATAGGCATCATGGCCGCGGCCCGACATGCCGATCACGTCGTTCACCTGCACTTCGCGGCAGGCGCGTACGCAAAGCCCGCATTGAATGCAGGCATCCAGATTCACGCTCATCGCCACATGGCTGTCGTCCAGCAGCGGGATGCGGCCTTCTTCCAGCTTGGGAAAGCGGCTGGCTTCGACCCCGTTCATCGCGGCCATGTCCCACAGGTGGCTGGACTTGTCGTGGCTGACGTCATGTTCCGGCTGATCTGCCATCAGCAGCTCCACCACCATCCTGCGCGCATTTTCCGCACGCGCGTTGTTGGTGGTCACGACCATGCCCTCTGCAGGTTCGCGGATGCAGCTTGCCGCCAGCACGCGCTCGCCCTCGATCTCGACCATGCAGGCGCGGCAGTTGCCATCGGGGCGGTAGCCGGGGGCGGGCTTGTGGCACAGATGCGGGATCTTCAGGCCGCGCCCGTTGGCGACTTCCCAGATCGTCAAGCCCGCCTCGGCCTCCACGGTTTTGCCGTCGAGTGTGAATGTGATCTTCTCAGCCATTGCCGTCTCCTCGCATGCGCCCCCAACCTATAACGAAATCCGGTGCAGGTCAGGAGTCCCAATCCCGACACACCCCCCCGGTTTTGCGCCACCCGGTGTTTCCGACAGGCGTCATGGTTTCCCCATCACGCGGCCAAATACCCATACCGCGCTTTCCAGTGGCGCGCTGCTCGCCTATCAAGGCAGAAACAGGCAGGTGTCCCATGTCCCACATCACCCTTATCCGTCACGGTCAGGCAAATTCCGGCGCCAAGGACGAGCTGAGCTATGACAAGCTCAGCCCGCTTGGTCATGAACAGGCCGCCTGGCTGGGCGATCACCTGCGCCAGACCGAAACCCATCACACGCGGCTCTACACCGGCACGCTCACCCGGCACATCGAGACCGCCGAAGGCATGGGCACCGGGCTGGAACCCATCCGCGACCCCCGCCTGAACGAGCTGGAGTATTTCACGCTTGCCTCGCTGCTGGAGGCGCAGCACGGCATCGCCTTTCCGACCGAACAGGGGGCCTTTACCTCGCATCTGCCCACCGTGTTCCAGCACTGGCAGGACGGCATGATCGAAGAGGCGCCGGAAACCTGGGACAGTTTCCACACCCGGATCGAAGACGCCCTGCAAGAGATTGCTTCCGGTCACGGGCCCGCGCTGGTGGTGACCTCGGGCGGGCTGATTTCCATGGTGATGGCCCAGGCCATGGGCCTTGGCATCCCGGCGATGGCGCGCATCGCGCTGGCGATCATGCATACCTCCATGCACCGGCTCTTTCCCATCGGCGGCCATTGGTCTCCGGTGCTGTTCAACGCGGTGCCGCATCTGGACAGGCCAGACCGCCGCAGTGCCCAAACCCATATCTGAAAGGACGCATCTCATGCTGAAACTCTTTTACGCTCCCGGCACGATTTCCATCGCAGTGGCCATCGGCCTGGAAGAAGCCGCGCTCGCCTATGAAGGCGTCAAGGTCGATTTCGCCAATGCGGAACAGACCAGGGAACCTTACCTGGCGATCAACCCCAAGGGCCGGGTGCCGGCGCTGATCGGCGATGACGGCACGGTGATGACCGAAACCGGCGCCTTGCTGGACTATATTGCCGCCCTTGCACCACAGGCGGGGCTCCTGCCCGCGGATGCGCAATCAGCGGCCCATATGCGCGGTGTCATGTATTACCTTGCCTCAACCATGCATGTCGCCCATGCCCACAAGATGCGGGGCAGTCGCTGGGCCGATGCCCAATCCAGCTTTGACGACATGAAGGCAAAGGTGCCGCAGACCATGGCCGCCTGCGCCGCCTATGTCGAAGCAGAATGCCTGCGCGGCGATTATGTCTGCGGGGATGCGCTGACCATCGCCGACCCCTATCTTTTCATCGTTTGCAACTGGCTGGCGGGTGATGGCGTCACGGTCGCCGACTTCCCCCGGATCGAGGCCTTTCTGGCCCGGATGGAAAGCCGCGAAAGCGTCAGGACCATACGCGCCAAGGGGATGCTCTGACAGCAAGGCACACCTGAACTGCGCCGCGCTGCACTAGGAGAAAATGCGGAAATACAGCCAGTCGGGCAGGAACTGGCTGATGCGGAACAGGGTCGAGAAAAGCCATGGAAAGCTCTTCTTGAACCTGTCCGTGCCCATATGTTCGATCACCTGCTGCGCGGCCTCTTCAGGCGTCATGATGAAGGGCATCCGGAAATTGTTCTTTTCGGTCAGCTGGGTCCTGATGAAACCGGGGTTGACCACCTGCACCCGGACGCCGGTCTTGCGCAGGTCGGCATACATGCATTCGGCCAGCGACATGGTGGCAGCCTTGGACGCGGTATAGCCGATGGAGCCGGGCAATCCGCGAAACCCCGTGAGACTGGAGGTGATGACGATATGTCCGGAATCGCGGTCCACCATCCCCGGCACCACCTGCCCCATGACACGCATCAGCCCGGTGAAATTCACATCTGCCATGGCGGTTGCCTGTTCCGCGTTCCAGTCCCGCGCACCAAAGGGCCAATAGACACCGGCCAGATAGACGATGCCGTCAATCTGCCCCACGGCCTCTGCCGCCGCCTTCACGCTCTCTGCGTCCGTGACATCGACAGTCTGGAAACTGGCCTTGCCGGGCAATTCAGCAACCAGCGCAGCGAGCTTGCCTTCGGACCGGGCGGAAACGATCACCTCGGCCCCTGCGCGGCTCAGCTTTTGCGCCAAAGCGGCACCCAGCCCGCCGCTCGCACCCACTAGCCAGTATCGTTTCGACTGAAACCCCGTCATCGTCTCTCCTTTGGCCGGATGGTGGCGATCAGCTCTGCCACCTTGATCCCGTATTTGCGGAACTGGCTGCGGTTCACGATGGTTCCGTCGGGTGTCAGATACATCCAGTCGACCGTGCGCAGCCGGTGACCACCGCTTTCGGGGGGCAGGATGATGTCATAGCGGATCAACGCCGCAGACCCGGTCACGCTGCCCGCGCCATGCCCCGGCACATCCTCGGCCGTGGCCGTAAATGCACCGTTGTCCTTCAGGACGATATGCCATGTCCGGTCCTGAACGCTGCCGTCGTTGTAGCGGAATCGCTCTGTCATCACGGCAGTCTCGCCCTCCCACCGGATGTCGAAATCCGCCACGAAAGAACTGGTCACGCGTCCCAGCGGGCCAAAGATCACACCTTCGCAGATCATCTCGCCGTTCAGGTGGTGCTGCATGTCGAAGGCGGGGAACCCTTCGCTGTAGTCTTCGGGATGCTGACCGGGAAACTCGGCAAACCGCCTGCGCAGCAGCACCGCGATGCTCGTCAGGGCCACACCAATCAACAGGAAAATCATTGCTTCCATGAAATGTCCTCAATCGCATTCATTCGGCTCAACAGGCCGATCGCAATCAGTTTCAGCGCACAGGGCACGCCGGCGTAAAAAATGATCAGCAGCCGCGTGGCCTGCGGGGGGCTGGACGCGTCACCCGTGCGCAGCCCGGCCCCCTCAAGCAATGGAAGTAGGGCAATCGCGGCAAATGCCAATGTGAACTTTGAAACAAAGGACCACAGCCCGAACCCCTCGGCAGCAGAAGGCGAGACCCTGGCCATGCGTGTTGCGAACATCGCGGGCAGCAGGGTCAGGTCCGCGCCCAGCACCGCGCCCGAGGCGATACAGATCACCGCAAAAACGGCCACATCGCCGGGCCCGAGAAACAGCGCGCCTCCGAAGGCCACGATCCCCAGCGCCATTGCCGCCAGCAAAACCCGCCTGCCACCGAATCTTTCGGCGAGCAGCCCCCAGCACGGGGCCGCGCCGGCAGCGGACAGGAAGAACAACAGCAGCAGCGGCCCTTCCCAGCCCGCCGCCTCCAGCGCGATTTCCACATAGAACAGGAACAGGGTTGAGGTTACCGCCACCGGCGCTGCGTTGAACAGCGCGATCAGCAGCAGCTGCCGCGCCACCGGGTCGCGCAGGATGGTGGCAAACCCGGTCGAAGGTGGCAGCCCCGCATCGCGCCACTCGCCGCTCATGGCAAGCACGCTGGCCAGTGCCAGCACCGCAAAACCGGTCGCGTAACCCGCAAAGGGCGCCCCCATGACCACGCCCAGCCCCACCGGTGCGACAGAGGCGACACAGACGCCCAGCAGCGCCCCGGTCTCGCGCCAGCGCGCAAGGGCCAGATGACCGCGCCCCGGCAGGCTGTCCGCCTTGGACACACCCTGGGCGTAAAAGCAGATTGTCAGAAAGCTGAAACCGGAAAACACCAGCGTCAGCATGATTCCGAACCAGGCGATGGGCAGGATCGGTGGCGGCACGGCAAACAGCCCCAGCATGGCGGCGGCCATCACGAAGGCCCCGATGGCCACTGCCGCGCCGCGATGCCTGCGCATCCTTTCCGACAGACCTCCCAGCAGCGGGTCCTGCACCACGTCCAGCAGGCGCAACCCGAACAGCACGGCCCCCAGCGCCGCAAGCGAGACACCATATTCGTCAACGTAGAATTTCGGCGCATGGATATAGACGGGCAGCCCGGCCGCCGACAGCAGCGCCGCAAAAAGCGCATAAGACGGAAGCCGCCGCGCCCGGACCGGCATCAGCGGCTGACTTCTTTCTCGGGCGGCAGGGGGCGTGCACGGAATGTCGCGCCTTTCCACCACAGCTTGACCGCCTGCCAGTGGATCAGCGCCAATACCCGCCGCGCGCCAAACGGACGCCGCAGGATCGCGCGCAGGATACCCGCATTGGTCAGCGGTTTGCGCCTGCCTGTCAGCGTCGCGATCAGCCCGCCGTTTCCGGCTGTGTAATCGATCCAGATGCCGATCCGGTCCGCCCGGATGTCAAAGCGGAAGGTATAGGTGCCTTCCACCGGCTGGAACGGCGAGACATGGAAAATCTTGGTCGATGTCAGATGGTCCTCCGCCGCGATCGGGCGAAGGTCCTCGTTCCGGCACAGATAGCAATGCCGGTCGCCATAGGTATTCGTCACCTCTGCAATCACCGTGATCAGCGCGCCCGCATCATCCCGGCAAAGCCAGAAACTGACCGGGTTGAAGACAAAGCCGAGGACCCGGGGCTGGGCCAGAATCTCGATGGTGCGCACGCCGCCGATCCGATGCGCCGCCAGCACGTCGCGCACCCATTTTGCGCCACGGCCCCGATGCGGCGCGCCGCCATGGTCACGGTCGAGAAGCGAGGTCAGCCCCGCCCCGTTGCGGCAAAACAGCCCCGGCGTCTCCGGTGCGGTTTCCGCGTCGCACAAGACGTAGTCGATGGCGTAGCGAAAGGCGTTCCTTGTCGCCCCCTTGCGCCCGTGAAAGGTCTGACCGACGATATGATCGACCGATCCCCTCATTCAGCGGCGATGGGCAGGGCGGCGCCCCGTTCGATCCGGTCGGCCACCTCCAATGCGCTTGCCAGCCCGTCCTCGTGGAAACCATTGCGCATCCAGGCACCGCAGAACCATGTGTTGCGGTTGCCGTTGGTGGTGGCGATCCTTTTCTGCGCCGCAAGCGCTGCCAGGTCATAGACCGGATGGCGCAGGGTCACCTGATCATAGATCAGTTCCTCACGGATCCTGCGCCTGGTGTTCAGGGTGACAAAATGCGGATCCTCCATCGGGATCGGCTGCAGCGAATTCATCCAATAGGTCAGGTCAATCCGCTCCGATGTGGTATTGCTGTCTTCGGTATAGACCCAGGAGGCCCAGGTGGACCGCCGGCTGGGCATCATCCGGGCATCGGCATGCAGGGTGATGTCGTTGGGCTGATACCGGATCGCGCCAAGGCTGGCCTGCTCCGCCTGATCGGGATCTGCCAGCATCGCCAGCGTATCGTCCGAATGGGTGGCAAATATCACTTCATCGAAGGTTTCCCAGTCGCCGCCCCAGGTCTTGATCTGCACCCCCGGCTCCAACCGGCGCACGGCCTGCACCGCCGCGTTCAGCCGGATGTCCACGCGCCTGGCGCGCATCGCGGCCTCCAGCCGGCTGACATAGCTCAAAGAGCCGCCCTGGACAGTGTACCACTGGTGCTGGCCGGAATAGCCCAGCAGCGCATGGTTGCGAAAGAAATCAACCATCGCGTAGGCCGGGAAATCCATGATCTTTTCCGTCGGCGTCGACCAGATCGCGCCAGACAGAGGTGACAGGTAGTAGTCCTTGAAATAGCGCCCCGTGCCCAGCACCGACAGGAATTCGCTGATGGTCAGCGTCTGGTCGCTGGCCACGCGGGTGGCATGTTTGTTGAACCTGAAAATGTCCCGCAGCATGGCGATGAAACGCGGGTTCAGGGCATTGCGCCGCTGCGCAAAGACCGCGTTCAGGCTGGTCAGCGCATATTCGATCCGCCCGCCGTCGATGGAAGCGCCAAAGCTCATGTTCGATTTCACGACCGGCACGTCCAGTTCATCGAACAGCGCCGCGAGATTGGGGTAATTGGCATAGTTGAACACGATAAACCCGGTATCGACCGGCTGATCCCCGTTCTTGCCGGCGATCACCGTGCGGGCATGCCCACCCAGCCGCGCCGCGCTTTCGAACAGGGTCACGTGGTGGCTGTCAGCCAGCCTGTGTGCCGCCCCCATGCCCGAGATACCAGCGCCGATGACGGCAATCCTGCGCCGGGGCGATCCGCCGCGCGTCGGCTCCATTGCTACAGCTTCAAATGGCATAAGGTGATGATTTCCTGTCAGTTGTTACGGTAGTGAAGGATTCGTGCAGTAAGTACGAGGCTGGATGCCCAAGAGTTGCAAAAAAGTTCGGCGCGCGCGCAAAGCCCGCATGCAAGGCACGGCGCGTATCTGAAATCATTTTGAGAACGCCACGATAAGAGAACTAGGCTCTGGACCCACTAATTCTACATGCTCAGCGGCGATTTCACGAAATTTCAATGGTTTGGGGCGTGCAGCCAATAGTGGTTCTATTTGCAAGCGACCCAAGACGTTGAAATGAAGTGAAATCACCGCCCTTCGGGTTTGACGGATTTTCCCGCAGCCCATTGCCCGGCAGGGCATTGCGCAGCAATGTCCCGAGAGGAGGCGTCACATCTGCTTGAAATAGAACCATTATTCTTGCGCAGATTTTCCTAGTCTACGAAAAAATCTGTCAAACTGAGCATATAGAATTAATGGGTCCAGAGCCTAGGCCGGTTGGCGCGGCTTCAAGTTTCTGACGGGTTTGTGATCGGGCCGGGTCTGCTCTTGTCGAGCGGGACGACAACGCCGGGGGCGTCGTCCTTGGCCAGTTCCTCAAAGTCGAAATTATGCAGGCGGCCTGCACGTTTGGACGCCTTTTCCGAGCTGATCATGATCTCGTCCACATCCTTGCGCGCCTGTCCGAAATGACGGTCAAGGTTGCCGACCCGTGTCACCAGCCGCTCGACATCGCCATGCAGCGCACCCAGTTCCTTGCGGATGGCGCCGGCCTGTTCGCGCATCCGCGCATCCTTGAGAATAGCGCGCATGGTGTTCAGCGTGGCCATGCAGGTGGTCGGCGACACGATCCAGACCCGCGCGGCAAAACCTTCGCGGATCAGTTCGGGGAAATTGGCATGCAACTCGGCATAGACCGCCTCTGACGGCAGGAACATCAGCGCGCCGTCCGCCGTTTCGCCTTCGACGATGTATTTCTCGGAAATATCGCGGATGTGTTTCTTCACCGCGACCTTCATCGCCGCCACGGCGTTCTTCAGATCCCAGTCGGTTTTCGCGTTGCGCAGCGCCTCATAGGCCTCCAGCGGGAACTTGCTGTCGATCACGATGGGGCCGGGCGGGTTGGGCAGATGGATCAGACAATCCGCCCGCTTGCCGTTGGGCAGCGTGTGCTGAAGGCTGTAGCTGTCCGAGGGCAGCTGCTTGGACACGATGTCGCGCAGCTGGATTTCCCCAAAAGCACCGCGTGTCTGCTTGTTGCTCAGGATGTCCTGCAGGGACAGCACATCGCCCGACAGCTTGGTGATATTGTCCTGCGCCTTGTCAATGGCGGCCAGACGTTCCTGCAATTGCGTCAGGCTGGTGGTGGTCTGCTTGGCCGATCCATGCAGGGTCTGGTTCATCCGCTCCTGCATTTCGGTCAGCGACCGCTGCGACCGTGCGGCATTCTCTGCCAGCCGCTCCTGCATCTGCAACTGCACGGTATTTAGCCGCGCCTCCACCGATTGTATCAGCTGGCTCTGCGCATTGGCCTGGGTGTCGGAGACCATCTGCAAACCGCCGCGCAGCTGCTCCTGCCCCGCGCCAAGTTGTTGCACATGACCGCCCAGCACCTGCATCTGCTGCGACAGGGGTGCAGCCAGTCGCGCCGTCCGGCCCGCCGCGCGCACCGCCGCGATCAGCAGGATCAGGATCAGCAGGACCAGCGCCGCCGCCCCAAGAACAGCCAGCACAAGCGGGTCATTCCAATGGTAGATTGTGCCGCCAATCTCGATCATGTGCGTCCGAACAGCCGCTCGATATCGGCCAGCTTGAGTTCCACATAGGTCGGCCGCCCATGGTTGCACTGGCCGGAATGGGGCGTCGCCTCCATCTCGCGCAGCAGGGCGTTCATCTCTTCCGCCCGCATCCAGCGGCCCGAACGGATCGACCCGTGACAGGCGATGCGGCTCAGGATCGCCTCGATCCGGGCCTGCAGGATGTTGCTGTCGCTCTGGTCGGCCAATTCGTCCAGAATATCCAGCAGCATCGCGCGGGCATTGACGGTGCCCAGGATCGCAGGCGTCTCGCGCACCGCGACGGCATTGCCGCCGAATGCCTCGATCCCCAGACCAAACCGCGCGAGGTCATCCGACACCTCCAGCAAGCGTGCGCAATCGCCTGCCGACAGCTCGACAATCTCCGGGATCAGCAGCGCCTGCGCCGCCACACCGTTTTCCGCCATCTGGCGTTTGAGCTTTTCATAGACCAGCCGCTCATGCGCGGCATGCTGGTCCACGATCACCATGCCTGTGGCGGTTTGTGCGATGATGTAGTTCTCATGCACCTGCCCACGCGCTGTGCCGAGCGGGTAGTCGGGCACCGGCGCGGCGGTTTCGGTCACGGGCTCGGCTGGTGTCTCCACCCGTCCCCACATGCCTGCGGTTTCGGCAAAGCCGGCAGGGGCCTGCGCCTGATGGGCCGCCCCCCTTGCGCCAAGGCTGGGCCGGTCCATCTGATAGACCCGCGCGCCGGTGGGTTCGGGCCGCATCGCGCCAAGGGTCGCCCCGGCAACGGTGGTGGAGGCGCGGTGCCCCGCCTCTGCCAGCGCATGGCGCAGGGCCGAGACGATCAGACCGCGCGCCAGCCCCGGATCGCGAAACCGCACCTCGGATTTCGCGGGATGCACATTGACGTCCACCAATGTCGGTTCGCAGTCGATGAACAGCGCCGCCGCCGGATGCCGGTCACGGCTGAGAAAGTCGAAGTAGGCCCCGCGCAGCGCCCCGACCAGCAGCTTGTCCCGCACCGGGCGGCCATTGACGAAAAGATATTGCGCCACCGCCGAGCCGCGCGAATAGGTCGGCAGCGCGGCAAAGCCGGTCAGGTGCAACCCCTCGCGCTGCGCGTCGATGGGCAGGGAGTTGTCGGCAAATTCCCGGCCCAGCACCTGCGCCAGACGGCCATGCAGGGCCTCGAACATCTCGCCCTGTTCGGCATCGGCGCGGAACACCTCGCGGCCCGGCCCGTCACCCGAAACATCGCGCAGGGTGAAACGGACAAAGGGTTCGGCCATGGCCAGCCGCTTGATCACGTCGCCGATCGCCTGCGCCTCCGCCCGGTCGGTGCGCAGGAACTTCAGCCGCGCCGGGGTGGCATGGAACAGGTCGCGCAGGGTGACAACCGTCCCGCCGTTCAGCGCCGCTGGCCGTATATCGCCCTGCTTGCCACCGGCCACGGTGATCTCGGCCCCGTCATGACCCGCCGCGCGGCTGGTGATGCACAGCCTGCCCACTGCACCCAGCGACGGCAGCGCCTCGCCCCGGAAGCCGAAAGTGTGGATGTTCAGCAGGTCCGAACCATCAATCTTGGAGGTCGCGTGACGCGACAGCGCCAATGCCAGATCACCCGGCGCGATGCCGCAACCGTCGTCCGTCACCCGGATCAGGGTCTTGCCGCCATCGGCATATTCCACCGTGATCCGCCGCGCGCCCGCATCGATGGCGTTTTCCACCAGTTCCTTGACCGCCGAAGCGGGCCGCTCGACGACCTCACCGGCGGCGATCCGGTTGATCGCGGCATCGTCAAGCTGACGGATGACCGGGGGATTATCGGCTATATTGGGGTGAGCCAGGGACATTACGCTAGACCTAGCATGCGATCACGCGATTCTGCCAGTGGGAAACCGGCTGTCAGCGGGTCGTTGCGGCCTTGTACCAGGCCACGATCTCTGCCCGCTCCGCCACCTGCATATAGCTCAGGTTCGCAGGCGGCATCGCATGGGTCAGCCCGGCCTGCAAATAGATCTGTTTCGCCGCCATGGCGATCTGATGTTCCGTCTCCAGCCGCACCCCCTTGGGCGGCCAGTGCAGCCCCTCCCACGACGGCTCTGCCGCATGGCACATGGAACAGCGGCCCGTGACGATGTCCTGCACCCGGTCGAAGCCTTCGGCCCGGGCAAAGCGCAGGGCAGCGGGGCCTGTCGCCTTTGCCGGTTCTTCGGTGCGGAACATCGGTTCGGTGGACAGCCACATGATCAGGATGAAAAGCAGCGCGGTGGCCAGCCAAGTCCAGGTCGGGTCGCCTTTGCGGGCATGTACGCTGTTGAAGTAATGGCGGATCGTCACCCCCATGAGAAACACAAGCGACGCGATCAGCCAGTTCATATCCGACGCGAAAGCCAGCGGATAATGGTTCGACAGCATCAGGAAGATGACCGGCAGCGTCAGGTAATTGTTATGGGTGCTGCGCTGCTTGGCAATCTTGCCGTATTTGGCATCCGGCGTGCGCCCCGCCTGCAGATCGGCCACCACGATGCGCTGGTTGGGCATGATGATGAAGAACACATTGGCCGACATGATCGTGGCGGTGAACGCCCCCAGATGCAGCAGTGCCGCACGGCCCGAAAAGACGGAAGTATAGAAATAGGCCATCCCGACCAGGATCACGTAGAGCAGGATCATCAGCCGCGTGTTGTCATCGCCAAAGCGGCTTTTGCAGATCCGGTCATAGACGAGCCAGCCAAAGGCCAGCGAGGCCAGCGATATGGCAATGGCCTGAAAGGTGGACAGCGCCATCACCGCCGGATCAACGAGATAGAACTCGGCACCCAGATAATAGACCAGCACCAGCAGGGCAAAACCGCTGAGCCATGTGGAATAGCTTTCCCATTTGAACCACACCAGGTCGCCCGGCATCCTGTCCGGCGCGACCAGGTATTTCTGGATGTGGTAGAATCCGCCGCCATGCACCTGCCATTCCTCGCCATCGGCACCGGAGGCAAGGTCGCGGTCGCGGTGCAGCCCGAGGTCCAGCGCGATGAAGTAGAACGAGGACCCGATCCAGGCAATCCCGACAATCACATGGGTCCAGCGAACCGCGAATTCGATCCAGGAGGACATGGTGGCAAGGTCGTACATGGGTGCTCTTTCGGAAACCTGGGTTATTGCGGTGCGGTTGCGCCTGGATATTTAGAGCCAAAAAGAGGAGGGGCGGCTCAGCGCCTTGCCCCTCCCCCCTTTGCTAATGCGGCAGGCTGCCCTTTGAATGACCCTGAAGGCCGCCTGACACCTCTTCGGTCGATTCCTCGGCCAGTTCCTCCGGCAGGGCCAGGTTGAGGATGATCGCGATCAGCGCCGCAGGCAGCAGCCCGCTGGTCATCAGGATGCGCATGGTGTCGGGCAGGTGCTGCACCGCACCCGGCTCCAGCTGCAGGCCCAGCCCGACAGAGATCGAGATGGCAAAGATCACCATGTTGCGGCGGTTCCAGTCCACATCGGACAGCATCGACATGCCCGCCGCGACCACCATGCCGAACATCACGATCACACCGCCGCCCAGCACTTCGATCGGCACGGTGCGGATCAATCCGCCCACCTTGGGCACCAGCCCGCAGATGATCAGGAAGACCGCACCGCAGGTGACCACATGGCGGCTCATCACACCGGTCATGGCGATCAGGCCGACGTTCTGGCTGAACGAGGTATTGGGCAACCCGCCAAAGACGCCTGCAATGGCCGTGCCCAGACCATCGGCATAGGTCGCACCCGCGATCTCGGTATCCGTGGCCTCGCGGCCCGCGCCGCCCTTGGTGATCCCGGACACGTCGCCCACGGTTTCGATGGCAGAGATGAAGGCCATCATGCAGAAGCCGATGATCGCCGCCGCAGACAGCTCAAAGCCATAGCGGAACGGGTCCGGCAGGGCGATCCAGGCGGCGTTGTTCCAGCTTGCGATCACGCCCCGGTCGCCGCCAAACGACAGCATGCCAACCGCCACGGCATAGAAATACCCCACGATCAGACCGATCAGCACGGCAGAGATCGACAGCATCCCCCGGGTAAAGAACTTCAGCCCCAGGGTGACCAGGATCACCACCAGCGCCGCCGACCAGTTCAGCAGACTGCCATATTCCGGCGTGCCGATGGCAGGCACCCCGCCGGCGGCATACTGGATGCCGACCTGCACCAGCGCGAGGCCGATCATGGTGACCACCAGCCCCGTCACCAGCGGCGGCAGGGCAAAGCGTATCTTGCCGATGAACAACCCCAGACAGGCATGAAACAGCCCGCCCACGACAATGCCGCCGAACAGGGCGGCCAGCCCGTCGACCCCCTTTCCCGCAACCAGCGGGATCATGATCGGGATAAAGGCAAAGGACGTGCCCTGCACGATCGGCAGCGCCGCACCGACCGGGCCGATGGTGATGGTCTGCAGCAGCGTCGCCACCCCGGCAAACAGCATCGACATCTGGATCAGATACAGCAGTTCCGGAAAATCGGGCGAGTTGGAGCCAAAGCCGAAACCCGCCGCACCGGCGATGATGATGGCGGGCGTTACATTGCTGACGAACATCGCCAGCACATGCTGGATGCCCAGCGGAATCGCCCGCGTCAAAGCAGGGGTATAATTAGGATCGCGCAGTTGCTCCGGCGTCCCGATGGAAGTGGATGTCATGCTGTTGTCCCTTGTTGGAGAGGTCGCCCTCTGACGGGACGATCCGTTACGCGGGCTTTGCCCTGACAATATAGGGCCGGTCCAAAGGGTACTCGTCAAGGTTCGGCGTACCCCCGATCCGGTCCACAACGGCAAATATGCCCGGCCCCGCCAAAGGCGTAAGCACACCGTGCCATGTTCCCCGGTGCAGGTTGATCCCCTGATGCGGCGCGGTGAGAAAGGCTTGCGGCACGCCAGGACGGTCGCCCAGATCCGGTGCTACGATCACAAGGAAAGGGTTCGAGGTCATCGGCAGAAAGGCCTGCGACCCCTCCGGATGCCGCTCCAGCAGGTCCAGCAGATAGGGCAGCTCACGCGGCACCGCGTTGAAAATGCTCAGCCCCGCGCGCCCCTCCGGCCCGAAATCCAGCCTGGCACGGTCGTGGTAGCGCCCGCAGAGCCCCGCGTTGATCAACCGGTCCGGCGCGCCCGCGCAATCCAGCAGGTCTCCGAAAGGCGCGAAGGCGGCAGCGGTCAGCGCCTGCGCGACAATCTCGCGCGGGGCGCTCATAGCGGCATGTGCCGGTTCACATCCTTGTAGAGCAGATAGCGGAACGGCCCTTCGCCGGTGGCGATACAGGCCTGCGGGCAAAAGGCGCGCAGCCACATGAAATCGCCCGGTCCGACACTGACCCAATCGCGGTTCAGCAGGTATTCCGCCGTGCCTTCCAGCACATACAAGCCATGTTCCATCACATGGGTTTCGGCAAAGGGGATGCGCCCCCCGGGCTGGAAGGTGACGATGTTGACGTGCATGTCGTGGCGCAGGTCCGCCGGATCGGCAAAACGCGTCGTGGCCCAGACCCCCTCGCAATCGGGCATGACGACCGGCGCCACCTCCTTGTCCGAGGTGACAAAGGCCTGCGGCATCTCGATGCCCTCGGCCTGCTGATAGCGCTTCCTGATCCAGTGAAACTGGGCCACCGCATCGGTATCGTTCCAGATCGTCCAGACAGTATCGGGCGGGATATAGGCATAGCCGCCTTCGCCCATCTCATGCCGCTGGCCGTCGATGTTCAGCGTCAGCCCGCCGCGCGCGACAAAGATCACCGATTGCGCCTCCGCCTCCTCCTCCGGCGTGTCAGAACCGCCGCCGGGCAGCAGTTCCACGGCATATTGCGAAAACGTCTCGGCAAAGCCCGACAGGGGCCGCGCCAGCACCCACATCCGCATGTCGCGCCAGCCCGGCAGATAGCTGGTGACGATATCGCGCTGGGTGATCGCGGGCAGCACCGCATAGGCAGGCGTGAAAACGGCGGCACCTTCGGGGTTGACCGATTGGTCCGGCAGCCCGCCGGGAGGGAATGCGTAACTCAAAACATGTCCTCCAGACGCAGCCGTGCGATGCGCTCGACCTGTGCGCAGGCGGTTGTAAACTCGGTCTGCGTGTCATTGGCGATCCGCGCCTCGAAAGCGCGCAGGATACCAGCCTTGTCATGATCCTTGACCGCGATGATGAAGGGAAAGCCGTGTTTGCTCACGTAATCCGCATTCAGCGCTTCGAACCGCGCGCGTTCCGCATCGGTCAGGGCATCCAGCCCGGCGCTGGCCTGCTCTGCCGTGCTTTCCGCCGTGAGCCGCCTGGCCGCGGCCAGTTTCCCCGCGAGATCGGGGTGTGCCGTCAGCACCCCCAGACGCTCCTTCGCGCTGGCCGACCGGAACATGCGCGCCAGCGCATTGTGCAGGCCCGCCGCCGTGTCATGGGCCGGACCCAGCTCCAGCTGAAAGGCGC
Organism: Sulfitobacter sp. PR48; assembly: GCF_028807335.1. NCBI lineage: Bacteria > Pseudomonadati > Pseudomonadota > Alphaproteobacteria > Rhodobacterales > Roseobacteraceae > Sulfitobacter > Sulfitobacter sp. PR48. The sequence continues at coordinate 203,977 of NZ_JARAMM010000001.1, forward strand.
GTTCCGCGATCCAGGGCGAATGTTCGAAAACCCCGCCATAGGCCGCGACAAAGCTGTCACGGTCCATCTGGCTGGGCCGGGGCCCGCGCGGCTCTGGCGGATGCACCGCGTGCCAATGCGCCGCGATGTCAATGCGGCGCGGGGTCCAGACGCCCTCGAACCCCCTGATATAATCGACAAAGCGTTTCAGCGCCTGGATGCGTCCGGGCCGCCCGACCAGCCGGCAATGCAGACCCACGCTCATCATCTTGGCGGCACCTTCCGCCCCTTCGGCATAAAGCGCGTCAAACGTGTCGCGCAGATAGGCATAGAACTGGTCACCCGAATTGAACCCCTGCGGCGTGGCAAAGCGCATGTCGTTGCAATCCAGCGTATAGGGAATGATCAGCTGATCGCGGTCGCCGACCTGCATCCAATAGGGCAGGTCATCGTCATAGGTGTCCGAGATGTAGTCGAAAGCACCGCTGCGCGCCGCCAGTGCCACGGTATTGATCGACGTGCGTCCGCAGTACCAGCCGCGCGGCGCGCTGCCCACAACCTCGGTATGCAGGCGGATCGCCTCGTCCATATCGGCCTGTTCCGCGGTGACGGTATGATCCTTGTAGTCGATCCATTTCAGCCCGTGGCTGGCGATTTCCCAGCCCGCCTCCTTCATCGCCTCGACCTGTCCCGGCGCCCGGGCCAGCGCGCTGGCCACCCCATAGACCGTGACCGGTATGCCCGCGCCGGTGAACAGCCGATGCAACCGCCAGAACCCGGCCCTGGCGCCGTAGTCATAGATGCTTTCCATGTTCCAGTGGCGCTGTCCGGTCCAGGGCTGCGCGCCCACGATCTCGGACAGGAAAGCCTCTGACGAGGCATCGCCATGCAACAGGCAATTCTCGCCGCCCTCTTCGTAATTCACGACGAATTGCACGGCGATGCGTGCGCCCCGGGGCCACCTGGCATCGGCCGGTCTGGGGCCATGGCCCTGAAAGTCGCGCGGATAGCGGTTCATGGTAACGTCCTGATGCTGTGTTCCCCACCCTGCACAAATACCGACAGGCGCGCAATTTCTGTTGTGCCGTGGAAAAGCAATCGGGCTGCATCCGCTTTGGATGCAGCCCGATGCCAGATTGACTGCTGCAGCCTGTGTTTATGCGTTAGTCTGGGATTATTAGGCGCGGGCCAACCTGAATGACTGCCGGGGTACATTTGCTTTTGCGGGTCGAATCCGACAGCGCAGAATTCCCAAAAAACAATGTGGCGTCCCCCAGACGGCGTTCCGAAAGCTTCAAGAATACACGCTTTGCGTGCAGTTTTTGCCTCTCACGCCCTATATAGGCAAAGGATGATTCGCAGGTCAAAGAAAAACGAATCACTTTGCCCAGAAAACCCGAATCACCCGGGATTCGCCGCAGATCCGGGCCGGAACGGGCGGCTCGGCCCCGCATTGACGCGGCGTACCACCGCTCTATCCTGCCGTAAAAAGCCCATTCCAGCCAAGGAGGCCCCGATGCCCGGCGGATATCTGACCACTCATGTTCTGGACACGGCCCTGGGTGCGCCCGCCCGCGCGATGGAGGTCACGCTCTATAGGCTGGAGGGTGAGGCGCGGATCAAACTGGCCGCGATGCAGACCAATGCGGACGGGCGCACCGATACGCCGATCCTGCCAAGCGAAGGCTTCGCTCCCGGCACCTATGAACTGGTCTTTGCCGCAGGGGCCTATCTCGACCGGATCGGCACAGCCGCCGAAAGCCCGCGTTTCCTTGATGAGATCCCGATCCGTTTCGGCATCTCGGACCCGGCGGCGCATTACCACGTGCCGCTGCTGCTTTCGCCTTTCGGCTATTCAACCTACCGGGGCAGCTGAGCCGCGCAGCCGGTGCGGACCGACCAGCGCGGTCACCGCCAGGATCACCCCCGAAACCGTCGCGATCATCCCGGCAGCCGAGACGCTGTCCTGCATCCCGATCCACAGCGGCCCATAGCCCGCCAGCACATATCCCAGCACCGCGGCAAGCGTGGCGAAACCCACCGACCAGGCCACCTGATGCTCCAGCCGGTTGGTCATCAGCCGCGCCGCTGCGGGCGGGCAGATGAACATGGCAATCACGATGATACTGCCCACTGCGTCAAAGGCCGCCACCGCCGCAATCGCCGCCATGATCACCAGCGCCAGACCCAGCGGGCTGGTCCGCAGCCCGATGGTGCGTGCAAAACCCTCGTCAAAGGTACTGATCTTGAGCGGCCGCCAGAACAGCGCGATGAAGGCCGCCACCAGCAGCAGCGTCGCCGCCATGCGCGGCAGCTCCACCGGCAGGCTGGCCAGCGCCTGCGGGTCCAGCAGAGAGGACCATCCGGTCGCATCCAGCCAGATCAGGCTTTCCAGATTGCCATAAAGCGCATGTTCCACGTCCAGGTGCACCGACGAGGTGTCCGATTGCTCCAGCAACAGCACCCCGCCCGCGAACATGGTGGTAAAGACCACGCCCATCGCGGCACCGGTTTCGATCCGGCCCAGCCGCCGCACCGCCTCGATCGCGCCGACGGCGATCACCGCCGCCCCGGCAGCGCCCAGCAACATCGGCAGGGTGCTGACCGTGCCGCCGATCAGAAAGGCGACGACGATCCCCGGCAGCACCACATGGCTGATTGCATCCCCGATCAGCGCCTGACGCCGCAGCACCAGAAAGTTGCCGGGCAGCGCACAGGCGACAGCCACGCAGATGCCGGTCAGCAGCGGCACAAGGCTGAGCGGGACAAATTCAGCGCCATTCATGCGACCACCTCCGCACTGGGAATGCGTGCATCCACCTCGGCCAGCTGGTCGGCGGTCAGCACGGTTTCAATATCGGTCAGCCCGTCATCCTGCGCGGTCGCCGCCTCGAACGCGGGATCGCTGCGGATCACCCGCCAGCGGCTCTCGTCGCGCAAGGCCCGCGCGGCGCGGCCCCGGCCCAGTTCGGTGGGCACGCCATCGGGCCGCGCCCAGCCCTGCCGGTGCAACAGCCGCAGCGTCATGTTCTCATAGATCGGTTGCCCCTGCGCCATCGCCAGCAGCCCCTGCCGCAGATGCACCCGCCGCTGATGGGTCCGGTGCCGGGCCAGCGCCGAGACCACGCCGCGCCCCGGGGCCACCAGCAGCGACAGGGCAAACAGCGCAAAGCCCACCAGCACGATGATCGGCCCGGTCGGCACAGCCGGGATCGCCGCCGACAGCGCCGCGCCGACATAGGCCGACAGCCCTCCGACAGCGCCCGAGATCATCACGACATGATCGGTCCGCTCGGTCCAGAACCGCGCGGTCACCGGTGGAATGATCAGCAGGGCCACGATCAGGATCAGCCCGACGATCTTCAGCCCCACAACCGTCACCGCCAGCACCAGCCCCATCATGGCAAGATCCGTGCGGCGCACGTCCTGCCCGATGGATACCGCATATTCGGGATCGAAAGAGGCCAGCGTCAGCGGCCGTCGCATCAGCATCACCAGCGCCAGGGTCAGCGCCGCCGACACCGCGATCACCATCGCATCGCTGCGCAGCATCCCGGCGGTCGAGCCCAGAAGGAACCCTTCAAGGCCCGCCTGCTGACCCGCCGACATGGTCTGGATCACCGTCAGCAGCACAATCCCGAAGCCAAAGAAAACCGACAGGACGGAGCCGATCGCCGCATCCTCGGCCAGCCGGGTCCGCGTGCCCAGCCAGGATACCAGCAACAGCCCCACCGCCGCCGAGAGCGCCGCCCCGGTCAGCAGCCCGACAAGGTTCCGGCCGGTGCCGCCCAGTGTCACCATCACCATAAAGGCCAGCGCGACCCCGGGCAGCGTGGCATGGCTGATCGCATCGCTGACCAGTGCGCGCTTGCGCAGAAACAGGAACGTCCCGCCAACCCCTGCGGCCATCCCCAGCAGGGTTGCGCCAAGAGTCACCAGGGTCGCATTATAGCCAAGTTGCAGCAGCAGCGCGTCGCGGATCATGACAGCGCCAGCGCTTCCATCTGCGCACCCGCCAGCCGGCCGCCATAGGCGTCCTGCAGGTTCGCGGTGACAAAGGTGGTCTTCACCGGCCCTTCCGCAATGCGGCGGGTGTTGATCAGAAAGACATTGTCGAAATAGTCGGTGACGGTCGACAGGTCATGATGCACTGCCACAACCGTCTTGCCCGCATCCCGCAGGGATTTCAGCACGCTGATGATCGCCTTTTCGGTGGCCGCATCGACCCCGGCAAAGGGTTCATCCAGCAGGTAAAGGTCCGCATCCTGCGCCAATGCACGGGCCAGAAAGACCCGCTGCTGCTGTCCGCCGGACAATTGCCCGATCTGGCGGCTGGCGAAATCCTCCATCCCGACACGGGTCAGGCAATCCTCTGCCCGCGCGCGATGCGCAGGCCGGACCCGGCCCAGCAGGCCCAGCTGCGGATACAGCCCCATCAGCACCACGTCGATCACGCGGGTGGGAAAATCCCAGTCCACGCTGGCCCGCTGCGGCACATAGGCGATCCGGTGCCGTTGCGCGCCCACGGGCTTGCCGAACACCGTCGTGGTGCCCGCCAGCGGCTTGTGAATGCCCAGCGCCGCCTTGAGCAGGGTGGATTTCCCCGCACCGTTGGGGCCGATGATGGCGGTCATCTTGCCCGGCTCCACCGTCATGTCGACGGAAAAGACCGCAGGTTTCTGGCCATAGGACACTGTCATGCCCCGCACCGCCAGCGGACTGTCCTCGCGGCTGGTCTGTCCGGTCTGCGGGTGACGTTCAGTGGCGAGTTTGATGCTCATGGCTCAGCTGCCGCTGCTCAGCCTGCCGGTCATGCCGCCAGGTGACACATCCGCCCCCAGGGCACGGGCGATGGTGGTCACGTTATGATCGATCATGCCGATATAGGTCCCCTCATAGGTGCCCTCCTGCCCCATCGCGTCGGAATAAAGCGATCCGCCGATGACAACCTCATGGCCCCGTGCCGCCGCCCCTTCGATCAGCGCGCGCATGTTGCGGTCCGAAACCGAGGTCTCGACAAAGACAGCGCCGATCTTGCGGTCAACCAGCACATCGACAAGCTCGGAGATGCGGTTCAGCCCGGCTTCCGAATTGGTGGAAATGCCCTGAATGCCGATCACCTCGAACCCATAGGCCCGTCCGAAATAGCTGAAGGCGTCATGCGCCGTGACCAGCACCCGGGTCTCTTCCGGCACCATGGCCACGGCCTCACCGGCATAGGTCGACAGCGCCGCAAGCTCTTCGCGGTAGGCGACGGCATTCGCGGCGAATTCTTCCGCCATGTCGGGGCGTGCTTCGGTCAGGGCGCGGGCGATTTCGGACACCACGTCGGTCCAGATATCGGGTGCCATCCAGACGTGCGGGTCATAGCGCCCTGCGTAATCCGCATGTTCCAGCAACCTGCTCTTGTCCAGGGCCTCGGCCACTGCAACGACACGGCGCTGGCCGCCCAGTTCCTCAAAGAACCGCTCCATCTGCGCCTCAAGGTACAGACCGTGCCACAGGGTCAGATCGGCGCGTGTCATCGCGACAATGTCACTGCGGGTCTGGCGGTATCCATGCGGGTCGACGCCGGGCCCCATCAGGGCCCGGACGGTGACGGCATCGCCGCCGACGCGGCGAACGCCATCGGCGATCATGCCGGTCGTGGCAACAACGTCCAGCACGTCCGCTGCGCGCAGGGCAGGTGCTGTGGCGAAAAGGGCGAGCCCCCCCAACAGGGTGGCGCGGCGGGTCGGGGTGAATCTGGTCATCATGTTTTTCATGATTTCTATATGAGATTGATTCGCAACTAAGTCAATACAGTTGCAAGTAATTCGCAATCTCAACTTTTCGCTTCTATGCCGAATGCCCGCGAAAGTGACTCGAACCCAAGGGTGCGCTGACCCTCGGCGCAAGCCCCCCCCTCAAAAGGATATCTCGAAGACCGCGCCTTTCTGCGTTGGCACATGGGTGATGGTGCCGCCATGCGCCCCGATCAGCGCCCGCACGATGGCAAGGCCCATGCCGGTCCCGCCTTGTGCGCGGGTGGTGGTGAAAAACGGATCGAACATCCGGTCCCGGTCGCCCGGTGCCACGCCAGAGCCATTGTCCGCGACCGACAGTTTGCCGCCATCCCAGTCAAGGCTGACCTGATCCGCCCCATGGCTGACCGCGTTCTGTATCAACTGCTCCAGCACCGCGGCCAGATCGTCCTGCGGCATCGGCACCATGCCGTCCCGGCGCAGCTCTGCCACAGCGCCCCGCACCTGCCCTGCCGCCACCGACAGCAGCACTTCACCGCCCTCCCGCGCAAGGCCCGCCGCCGCATGGCGGCGCAGGTCGCGCAGCAGGCGGTCCATGCGTGCGGCGGACTCCGCAATCGTGGCAACCAGCGCCCTGCGCTCTTCCCCGGTGGCGTCCTCCAGCAGTTCGGCGGCACCGGCGATGGCGGTCAGCGGCGATTTCATTTCATGGGTGACATGATCCGCATAGGCCCGCATCGTGGCCGCGCGGCTGTGCAATGTGGCGCCCATGTCGATCACGCTCTGCCCCAGTTCCGAAAACTCCGGCGTGCCGAAATGCGCGGGCGGCTTTCCAGCGCGGCCCGCCTTCATGTCGCGGGCATGCGCTGTCAGCGCTGTCACCGGGCGCAACACCAGCCGCCACAGCAGAAACCCCAGTATCCCCGCCGAAGCCAGCGCCACCCATAAGATCAGCCAGGCGGTTTCCGCCCAGCCCAGCACGTTCCCCGCAACCCGGAAATAGGTCAGCCCAAGGACCGGCACCGCGACGATCCCCGCCATTGCCCCGATCACGATCAGCGCCAGGGGCGGCCGCCATTTGCGCCTCACCTGCCTTGGCATGGCCCCATCCTGATCCCGACGCCATGCACTGTTTCGATGGCATCCGCACAACCCGCCTCTGCCAGTTTGGCGCGCAGGTTGCGCAGGTGGCTGTCCAGCGTGCGGTCCGACACATGGACATGCGCGCCATAGACCGCATCGGTCAGCGCCGGGCGCGGCAGCACCTGATCGGGGCGGGCCATCAGGTGGCCCAGAATGCCCATCTCCCGCGCGGTCAGGGCGACAACCTGCCCTGCGACGGCACAGGTGTGACGGCCGGGATCCAGTGTCAGCACGCCGCGCGAATGGCCTGGCGGCGTCTGCGCCGGCCTGCCGCCGCTGCGTTTGAGAATGGCGGCGATCCGCGCGGTCAGTTCGCGCGGCGAAAACGGCTTGCTGACGTAATCGTCACCGCCCAGCTCGAACCCCAGCACCCTGTCGATCTCGTCATCCCGCGCGGTCAGGAACAGCACCGGGGTCTGGTCGGTCCGGCGCAATGTCCGGCACAGGGCCAGCCCGTCCATCTGCGGCAATCCGATGTCGAGCACGATCAGGTCATAACGCCCGGACCTTGCCTTGGTCAGCCCCTCGTCCCCGTCGCCCGCAGCGTCGCTGGTCATCCCGGCCTTGTCCAGGGCCATGCGCAGCACGGTCCGGATCTGGGGGTCGTCGTCGACGATCAGGATATGGGGTACAGTCATCGCAGGGCCTTTGCTTGGATGGTGGCAAGGCTATTGCGCGCGCGCGCGTTGCGAAAGCCCCATTCGCGCCAGTCGCGCGGGCTGGTGATGCGATGCGTGCCGGGGCAGATGCTGCGCCGCTGTGCCAGCTCGAAACCGGCAATCACCGGACGCGCAGCCTCGCCCAGCGCGCAAAGATAGGCGCGGTCCTGGCGCACCGGATGGCTCAGGTTATAGCGCGCGACCATGGCGTCAAAGCTGACAAAGGCACAAAGATACAGGACCGCCGCTGCCATGCCGCCGCCGCGCAGCACCAGCCAGCCATTGTTCCGCCCGGCGCAGACCTGCCAGAAGATCAGCGCCAGCCCGGCCGCGGTCAACCCCATCCAGATGCCCGCCGCCAGCCGCAGGTGGGTCAGCCCGTAGACACCGACATAAAGGTCCAGCCGCACCAGCGACGACACCACAAGCGCCACGTTCTGCGCCACCCAGAGCAGCAGAAGCACGCGCAGGACCCGGTCACCCAGAACCCAGCGCCGGGTCATCAGGGCAAAGCCCCCGGCCAGCAGCCCGGTGACCACCAGCGGATAGGCCCCCCGGTGGGCATATTGGGCATAGGTTATCCCATCCGGCAGACCGACACCGCCGTAGAGATAGACCACATCCAGCAGCGTCTGCACCGCAAAGACCGCGTTGAAAAGGATCAGCGCGCGCACTGTCGAGCCGGGGTTGATCAGCCCCTCACGCCGCGGGCCCATGCGGGCGGGCTCCGGTGCCGCGCCCAGCCGCTCGCGCATCGCGGGCAGGCGCAGGACGGTCCAGACCAGCGGCAGCAGGCACAGCCAGAAACCGACCCGGTCGGCATCCGGAAGCGCAGGCTCATGCCGGGTCAGATCGGCCAGCCAGCGGTCGGCAACCGGGTTTGCCATCAGCAGCAGAAGGACAAAGACGCCGCCCAGGAAGGCCGGCACGAACCAGCGTTTCAGAACCCCCTGTATCCAGCCGGGCACCTGGCTGGCGTCGGGACGACCAAGGGCATCGGCCCCGTCCTGCACCGTCTGCCGCATCCCCAGGGGCCAGAGCCGCAGCGCGGCGCGGGCGACCTGCCCCGGTCGCAGCCCGGCGATCACCGCGAAAAGCACCGATCCGCCAGCGACCGCAATGGCAAAGGAAAGCGGCTGCACCAGTTCGACCAGCGGCAGGAAGGCCAGCAGGCTGCCCGCCCCCACCACCATGCCGCGCCGCGCCGTCATCCGGCCCGCTGCGGCCACAGCAGCGATGACCATCGCCACGGCGAAAACCGCCAGCGACAGCCCCGGCGTGACCTGCCAGACCAGCAGATCACCAAGCGCCAGCAGCATCACCAGCAAACCGGCGCGCCAGGGCGTTCCCGGTGCCCTGCGGGCCTTTCCCTGCGGCGGTTCCGCCGGTGGCGCGTTCAGCCACCATCCGTCCTGCTGCATTGCCATCGGCACCCCCCGGATCAGGAAAGTCTTCATGTCTCTTGCCCTCGTTCTGTTTGTTCCGGGACTTGATGCCTGCGTGATGTGCAGATCAAAGGGTCGGTTCGTGCAGTTTTCCCGCAGAAGACGTGGCGGCAGCACCGCTTGCCAAAGGGGGCGCAGGCGTGGCACCTTCGCACTCTGACACGAACCGGAGAGCCCCGATGGCACAGCCACTCGCCCCGTCCCAGACACCCCTCGTGAGCACCGGCCAGACGCATCTGCCGCAGGTGACCCTGCCGCGCAATCCGGGGATGCCGCTGGACCTGAACTGGGTGCTGGCCGCGCGCGCCAATACCTCTGCGATCGAACGCCGCGCTGCCAGCCTGCCCGCGCGCCGGTCGGTCAAGAAGGCGCATCAGGCGGCCTGGCTGCTGCGCGCCATCACCTGTATCGACCTGACCACCCTGTCGGGCGACGACACCGCACGCCGGGTCGAGCGGCTGTGCGCCAAGGCGCGCCAGCCCGTCGCCCCCGCCCTGCTGAAGGCGCTGGGCATGGGCCCGATCACCACCGGGGCCGTCTGCGTCTATCACGAGATGATCGCCCCCGCCGTGGCGGCGCTGGCGGGCACGGGCATTCCTGTTGCCGCCGTCTCCACCGGTTTTCCCGCCGGGCTGTCGCCCTTCGAGCTGCGCCTGAAAGAGATCGAGATGAGCGTCGCTGCCGGGGCCAGCGAGATCGACATCGTGATCTCGCGCCGCCATGTGCTGTCCGGCAACTGGCAGGCGCTCTATGACGAGATGCGCGCCATGCGGGAGGCCTGCGGCGACGCGCATGTGAAGGCGATCCTGGCCACTGGCGAGCTGGGCACCCTGCGCAACGTGGCGCGGGCCAGCCTTGTCTGCATGATGGCGGGGGCCGATTTCATCAAGACCTCCACCGGGAAGGAAAGCGTAAATGCCACCCTGCCGGTCAGTCTGGTGATGATCCGCGCAATCCGCGATTACCACGAGCGCACCGGCGTTCGCATCGGCTACAAACCGGCGGGCGGGATCTCCAAGGCCAAGGATGCGATCACCTACCTCGCGCTGATGAAGGAGGAACTGGGCGACCGCTGGCTTCAGCCCGATCTGTTCCGTTTTGGCGCGTCATCGCTGCTGAACGACATTGAACGGCAGCTGGAGCATCACGTCACCGGCAATTATTCGGCGGGCTACCGCCACGCGACCAGCTAGGGGTCCCCTCGGGGAACTTCCGGAAATCATCTAAGAAATATTAACGGGAAAGGGCGGCGGATGACGAAAGAGAGCCTGCAAGGATTGATCCTGACGGTGTTTTTCATCGCATACCTTGCCCGCTGCTGCGCGCTTGTCGGGAAGGTCGCTGAGCCGGGCCGGTGGGGATTTTCCGTCATCGGAATGTCACCGGCACAGCGCGTGGTGGCACGAAAGCTCTATACCGAGTTCGCAACCATCTTCTGCCTTTTCCTGACCGCGCAATACTTCGAACTTCTCTGAGGTGACGACATGACCATTCCCGAAATCTTCGAAAGCATGGACTACGGCCCCGCCCCGGAATCCGCAGCCGACGCGCTGGCCTGGCTGGTGGATCAGGGCAGCCGCTTTGGCCATTTCATCGACGGGGCCTTTACCGACCCCGGCAAGGGGTTCGACAGCACCAACCCCGCGACGGGCGAGGTTCTGGCGACCCTGACACAGGGCACGCAGGCAGATGTGGACGCCGCCGTGAAGGCGGCGCGCCGGGCGCAGCCGAAGTGGGAGAAGTTGGGCGGGCATGGCCGGGCGCGGTATCTTTATGCGCTGGCGCGATTGCTGCAGAAACACAGCCGTCTCTTTGCGGTCCTCGAAGTGCTCGACAACGGCAAGCCGATCCGCGAGGCGCGGGACATCGACTTGCCGCTGGCGCAGCGGCATTTCTATTACCATGCGGGCATGGCGCAGCTGATGGAGAGCGAGCTGCCCGAGGCGCAGGCGCTGGGGGTCTGCGGCCAGATCATTCCCTGGAACTTCCCCCTGCTGATGCTGGCCTGGAAGGTCGCGCCCGCTCTGGCGATGGGCAATACCGTGGTGCTGAAGCCTGCGGAATACACCTCGCTGACCGCGCTGCTGTTCGCGGATATCTGCCGTCAGGCGGGGCTGCCCAGGGGTGTGGTGAACATCGTCACGGGCGATGGTGCCGTGGGCGAGATGATCGTGGCGCATGACGATATCGACAAGATTGCCTTTACCGGGTCCACCGCTGTGGGGCGACGCATCCGCGAGGCGACGGCGGGCAGCGGCAAGGCCCTGACGCTGGAGCTGGGCGGCAAGTCGCCCTACATCGTCTTTGACGACGCAGACCTCGACAGCGCCGTCGAGGGGCTGGTCGATGCAATCTGGTTCAATCAGGGGCAGGTCTGCTGCGCGGGCTCGCGCCTGCTGGTGCATGAACCGGTGGCCGATGCCTTCTATGCCAAGCTGCGCGCGCGGATGGCCAGGTTGCGCGTGGGCGACCCGCTGGACAAGAGCATCGACGTGGGCACGCTGGTTGATCCCGTGCAACTGAAATCGGTAAGCGAGATGGTGGCGGCGAATACCGCCGGGGAACGTTTTGTCGCCGATACCGCGCTGCCGGAGAATGGCTGCTATTACCCGCCGACGCTGATCACCGGGCTGAACCCGGCGGATACGCTGATGCAGGAGGAAATCTTTGGCCCGGTGCTGGTCTCGACCACCTTCCGCACGCCTGCGGAGGCGGTGAGCCTGGCCAACAACACCCGCTACGGGCTGGCGGCGACCCTGTGGTCGGAGAACATCAACCTGGCGCTGGATGTGGCACCGCAACTGGCGGCCGGGATTGTCTGGATCAACGGCACCAACCTGATGGATGCCGCGGCCGGTTTCGGCGGAGTGCGCGAAAGCGGCTTTGGCCGCGAGGGCGGCTGGGAAGGGCTGGCAGCCTATACGCGGCCCAAAACAGTGCCCAAACCGCTGAAGGAGATCGAGCCCCACACCGGCGAAGGGGGGCCGCAGGACCTGATCGACCGGACCGCAAAGCTCTATATCGGGGGCAAGCAGGCGCGGCCCGACGGTGGCTACTCCACCCCGGTCTGGGGCCGGAACGGCGCGCTGCTGGGGCATGCGGGCGTCGCCAACCGCAAGGATCTGCGCAACGCGGTGGAGGCGGCGCAGGCCGCCAGGGGCTGGGGAAAGACCAGCGGCCATCTGCGGGCGCAGATCATCTATTACATGGCCGAGAATCTGGCGGCACGGGCAGATGAATTCGCGGCCCGCCTGGATGCGATGCAGGGGGGCAAGACCGGCGCGAAAGAGGTGGAGGCCTGCATCCGGCGGCTGTTCACCTATGCCGCCTGGGCCGACAAATACGACGGCCAGGCGCATGGCGTGCCGATCCGGGGCGTGGCGCTGGCGATGAAGGAACCTGTGGGGGTGATCGCGGCGCTTTGCCCGGCAGAGGCACCGCTGCTGGGCCTGATCTCTGTCATAGCCCCGGCCATGGCGATGGGCAACCGGGTGATCCTTGCCGCGTCAGAACCCTATCCGCTGGCGGCCACGGATTTCGTTCAGGTGCTGGAGACATCGGATGTGCCTGCAGGCGTGGTGAACATCCTGACCGGGCCACATGCGGATGTCGCCGACACGATGGCGCGGCATATGGATGTGGATGCGGTCTGGTCCTTCGGGGCGGCAGAATTCAGCAAGGTGGTGGAGAAAGGGGCCGCCTCGAACATCAAGCGGACCTGGGTGAACAACGGCTTCGCCCGCGACTGGATGGGGCGCGACGGCGAAGGCAAACCCTTCCTTCAGGCCGCGACAGAGGTCAAGAACATCTGGATCCCCTACGGCGAGTGAGGCCCGGTGCCGGAGTTTTCAAAAACTCCGGGTCAAACTTTTCAAAAAGTTTGGGTGCGCAAGGGCGGACAGCGCAGTGAAGGTGGTGAGGCAGGGCTGGCAGGGGCATTCCGTTCCGGACAGGGCGCCGCGCGGGGCGATGCTATACGGAGTTTTCAAAAACTCCGGATCAAACTTTTCAAAAAGTTTGCCGGCGCCGTCCGCTCAGTTGCTGGTGGTGGATTGCAGCCCTTCGGGCTGGCCGACCACCACGAACTGCAGGCCTTCCGGGTCCAGCAATTCGCCCGCCACGCGTTTCACATCGGCCAGTGTCACTGCTTCGACCTTGTCGTTGCGGGTGGCGATATAGTCGATGGGCAGGCCCAGCAGCTGCATCCCCACCAGGATGTTCGCAATCGGCGCATTGCCGTCAAACCGCAGCGGATAGGCCCCGGTGATATAGGTCTTGGCGGCGTCCAGCTCTTCCTGGGTGATGCCGTTCTCGGCCGCCTTGGCCCATTCGGCGCGGATCACCTCGATGGCCTCGGCGATGCGGTCGTTCGAGGAACTGACCGACCCCATGTAGACCTCCGCCAGGTCGCGCGCCACCAGATAGGAATAGACCCCATAGGTCAGGCCGCGCTTTTCGCGCACCTCGTTCATCAGGCGGCTTTCAAAAGACCCGCCGCCCAGCACGTGGTTGAGCAGGAGTGCTGCAAAGAAATCCGGGTCGTCCTGCGCGATGCCCTTCTGACCGAAGACGGCAACGGATTGCGGGGTTGGAAAATCCACCACGGTCACGCCGCCGGGAATCGTCACATCCGCCCGTGGCGGCATCGGCGCCCCGGTCTCAGGCAGATCGCCCAGCAGCTCATCGACCAGCGCGCCCAGTTCTTCGGGCGTGATGTCGCCGACCGCGCCGATGTACACCCGGTCCCGCGCCATGACGTCCTTGCGCGCCGCAACCAGATCGTCGCGGGTCAGGGCCGCGACGCTGTCCAGCGTCCCGTTGAGTGAACTGGCATAGGGATGATCACCATAGGCGATCCTGTCAAAGGTCTCTGACGCGATGTCATCGGGGTCCTTTGCGTCCGACTGGATGATCGACAGCACCTGCCCCCGGACCCGTTCGATCGAGGCCTCGTCGAACAGCGGCTCGGTGAGCGCGGCGCGCAGCAGCGCGACGGAGGGTGCGCGGTTCTCGGTCAGGAAACGGGCCGACACCGAGACATCATCGCGCGAGGCGTCAAACCCAAAGGAGGTGGCCAGCGCTTCGGAAGCCTTGGAGAATGCGCGCGAATCCATGTCGCCCGCCCCTTCTTCCAGCAGCGCGGTCATCAGGTTGACGGACCCGCGCTTGCCGGGCCGGTCCAGTGAGGCACCGCCGCGAAAGCGCAGTTCAAGCGCCACGAAGGGGATCGAATGATCCTCGACCAGCCAGGCGGTCAGGCCGCCGGGGCTTTCGACCGATTGGATGTTCACCTCTGCCCGGGCGGGCAGCGCCATCAGGACCGCGAGGATCAGGCCATAAATCAGTTTCATTGCGTGACCTCCGGTTTCATCAGCCAGCCGGTGACCGATTGTCTTTTGTCGAAAACACTGCGCGCGGCGGCCATGATGTCATCGGCGGTGACCGCCTCCAGCACATCGGGCCAGTTCTGCACGTCTTCCACGCTCAGCCCGATGGCAAGCGCCTGACCATAGCGGTTGGCGACGGAATCGGCGTCGTCGCGCGCATAGATCTGATTGGCGCGGATCTGCAGCTTGATCCGGTCAAGCTGCTCGGCGTCCACGCCGGTCTCCATGAAATCTGCAAGGGCCTTGTCCATCGCGTCTTCGGCCTCCTGCAGGCTGACACCGGCCGCAGGCACGACCACGAGGTCAAAGGTCGTGTCATCCAGCGAGGCCCCCCGGTAGAAGGCGCCGGAATAGGTCACGATCTGCTGGTCGAATTGCAGTTTCTCGGCCAGGAAGGAGGTCGTCCCGCCGCCCAGGATTTCGGCCAGCAGGGTCAGGGCCGCGGCCTCTTCCTGTGCGCCCGGGTCGCGTTCGGGCGCAAGGTAGGAGCGGCTGACATAGGGCTGTGCCACCCGTGCATCGCGGAAGATCAGCCGCCGTTCGGCAGTCTGGGGCGGCTCCTGGGTGCGGAGGCGTTCGGGCAGGTCCGGATTGGCGGGGATCACGCCGTAGTATTTCTCGGCCAGGGCCCGCACCGCGTCGGGCTGCACATCGCCCGAGACCACGAGGATCGCGTTGTTGGGCGAATAATAGGTCTTGTAGAAGGCCAGCGCATCATCGAGGTCCAGCGCCTCCATCTCGTGCATCCAGCCGATCACGGGGCTGCCGTAGCGGTGGTTGAGGTATTGCGCCGCGTTCATCTGTTCGCTCATCAGCGCGCCGGGATTGCTTTCGGTGCGCTGGTTGCGTTCCTCGATGATCACGTCCCGTTCGGTCGCGATGTTTTCCGGCGTCAGGCGGATGTTGCGCATCCGGTCGCTTTCCATCTCCATCATCAGTTCCAGACGGTCCGCCGCGACACGCTGGTGGTAGGCGGTGTAATCGTAGCTGGTAAAGGCGTTGTCACGCCCGCCGTTCGCCGCGACAGTGGCCGAGAATTCACCCGATTCAAGTTTGTCGGTCGCCTTGAACAACAGGTGTTCCAGGAAATGCGCCACGCCGGACGACCCTTTGGGTTCATCCGCCGATCCGGCCCGATACCAGACCATCTGCTGCACAACCGGTGCGCGGTGGTCTTCGACCACCACCACATCCATCCCGTTATCGAGTGTAAAGGTGGTTACCGCCTCGTTGTCCCTGGCCTGCGCCAGACCCGGCAGGAGAAGCGCCGCAACAGCGCCAAGAAGTTGCAATCGTTTCATGATCGCTCCTTTGAAAACAACATGGGAGAGATACGCGGGCGGCCACCGTATTCAAGGCAACTCACGGATAAATGAGTTCTGGTCTGTGCTTAGCTGGGGTTGAACCGCCGTTCTTCCGGTGGAGCGGAAGGCGTGCGCGCACCGGCGCGGCGCCAGCGGGCCGCCTCGGCAGCGGCGTCCAGCGCCTGCCGTTTGTAGGCTTGCTGGTAGCGGTCCACCGGCACGATCCTGATCTGGGTGAACCGTGCCTTGCGCTTGCGGAACTGGGCATCGGTTTCAGCCAGGATGCCCCGGATACCCGGTGTCACGCCCAGGCGGCTGGCGTGGTTGACCAGGGCGCCATCGCGCCCGTCCACGCCCCCCTGCAGCGCCTGGGGGTTGCCGCCGAACGCGGCCACGCCTTCATTTCTGGCGGAACGGTCCGTCAGGTTCGCCTGCCCCGGCGTCGGCGGCGGCAGGTCCCTGTAGTTGGCGGGTTCCTGCAACGGCGCAGAGGGTGACAGCATGAATTCGTCCGGGCCCTTGGATTCTGTCCGAAGGTCACGCAATCCCTTGTTGGCACAGGCCGAGAGTGCCAGCGGGATCAGGATCATCAGAGCGATACGGCGCATGGGCGTCTCCTTTGGGTCTGCCCTTCAATATCGCAGGCAGGCAGGCAATGTCACTTAGGTTTTTTGCGCGGGCGGCGCGGGGCGGTCTTGCCGTCACCGCTGAACAGGATCAGGCCCAGGGCACCGGCAAATATGAAAATATCCGCGACGTTGAAAACAAAGGGGTTTTTGATCGTGCAGCAGGACATGTTGAGGAAATCCAGCACATAGCCATAGATCAGCCGGTCCAGCACGTTCGCCATGGCGCCACCGACCAGCAAACCACCGCTGATCTGCGCAAGCCGGGGCTGGGCGGAGCGCATCAGCCAGATTGTCACTGCCGTGCAGATCAGCAGCGCCAGGGCGATCAGGATCCAGCGGCTGGCATCTGACCCGCCGCCGAACAGCCCGAAATTGATGCCCCTGTTTTCGCCATAGCGGAAATTCAGCAGCGGCGGCAGCACGTCGATGGACCGGATGCGCGCCAGTTCCATGGTGTGAATGACCAGGTATTTGCTGATCTGGTCGATCAGAAAGGCCACCACAGTGAATAGGACGAAACTGCGCATCGGTGCCTCCTTCTCAGTGCCTGAAGTGGCGCATGCCGGTAAAGACCATGGCGAGCCCGGCTTCGTCTGCCGCGGCAATCACTTCGTCGTCGCGCATCGACCCGCCGGGCTGGATCAGGGCGGTTGCCCCGGCCTCTGCTGCCGTGATCAGACCGTCGGCGAAGGGAAAGAACGCATCCGAGGCCACGACCGAACCCTGTGTCAGCGGTGCGGAGAGGCCCATCGCCTCTGCCATGTCCTGCGCCTTGCGCGCGGCGATGCGGGTACTGTCCACCCGGCTCATCTGGCCCGCGCCGACGCCCACGGTCGCGCCGTCCTTCACGTAGATGATGGCGTTGGACTTGACGTGTTTGGCCACGGTCCAGGCAAAGAGCAGGTCGTTCAGTTCCTGCTCGGAAGGCTGGCGCTTGGTCACCACCTTCAGGTCGTCACGGGTGATCCGGCCCACGTCCTTGTCCTGTACCAGATAGCCGCCCGACACCTGCCGCACCGCCAGCGCCGCCGCGTCGCGCGGGGCAAGGCCCGAGGTGGTGAGCAGGCGCAGGTTCTTCTTCTTGCCGAAAATGCGCATGGCATCGGCATCGGCCCCGGGGGCGATGACCACTTCCGTGAAAATGCCGCTGATGGCTTCCGCGGTTTCGCCGTCGAGCGGCTGGTTAAGCGCGATGATGCCGCCAAAGGCCGAGGTGCGGTCGCAGTCGAAGGCACGGGTATAGGCATCGACCATGGTCTTGCCCGTCGCCACGCCGCAGGGGTTGGCATGTTTGATGATGGCGCAGGCCGGGCCCTGTGCCGGGTCGAATTCGCTGACCAGTTCAAAGGCCGCATCGGTGTCGTTGATGTTGTTGTAGCTCAGTTCCTTGCCCTGATGCTGCTGTGCCGTCGCCACGCCCGGACGGTCGGAGCCATCGGTATAGAAGGCGGCGTTCTGATGCGGGTTTTCGCCGTAGCGCAGGGTCTGGGCCAGGGTGCCGCCGAATGTCCGGCGGCGCGGCGTTTCGCCGATCTGCGCGGCCATCCAGGTGCTGACGGCGGTGTCATAGGCCGCCGTGCGGGCATAGGCGGTCTGCGCCAGGCGCTGCCGCAGGGCATAGGTGGTCTGGCCGTCATTGGCCTCAAGCTCTGCGATGAGGGCGGCGTAGTCTTCGGTATCCACGACGACATTGACGAAACCGTGGTTCTTGGCCGCAGAGCGGATCATGGCGGGACCGCCGATGTCGATGTTCTCGATCACCTCGTCATAGGCCGCACCCTTGGCCACGGTTGCCTCGAAGGGGTAGAGGTTGACCACCACCAGGTCGATGCCGCCGATGTTGTGTTCGTTCATCGACGCAACATGCGTGTCATTGTCGCGCAGCGCCAGCAGGCCGCCGTGGACCACCGGGTGCAGCGTCTTGACGCGGCCATCCATCATTTCGGGAAAGCCTGTCACCTCTGCCACGTCCCTGACCGTGAGCCCCGCGTCGCGCAGCGCCGATGCGGTGCCCCCCGTGGACAACAGCTCGACCCCCTGCGCGGCCAATGCCTGGCCAAGTTCGACCAGGCCGGTCTTGTCGGATACGGAAAGGAGGGCGCGTTTCACGGGGTAGAGATCAGGCATTTGGCAGGGTCCTATTGTTCGTCCGGTTCGGTGTTGTCAGCCAATGGGTCGTCCATCGAAAGATCACGGACGCCAATCGCAGTTTCCTGCGCCTTGGACAAGGACCACCTGACCCGGGTGGCATATGTAAATGCCATGCCGGACAGCACGATCTGCTGTGCGGCGCGAGGTTTGAGACGTGTGGTCTCAAGATAGGCACCCGGTTCCAGCGAGAGGTTATGGGTGCCGTCATGGCGGAACACCCAGATTTCACCGCTTTTCAGGGCCATCGACACCGCCGCGCCGCCAAGATCAAGCGTCGCGTCCACATCCGGGTGCAGATGGAAGCGGATGTCAAAGCGCAGGCCCTTGAGCCCGGCAAGGTCCAGCGCTTTGTCAAAGCGCCGTTTCTCGATGTCCTCCAGCGCCAGCAGCATGTCCTCGCCCGCGAGACCCCGGCCATCCAGCGTCAGTTCCAGGGTGCGGGCAAGGGTCAGCCCATGCGAGCGCACATAGCCGTTGTGCCCGCCCTGAAAGCGGATGCCGTCGCCTGCGGAACTCATTTCAACCGGCACATGGGTCGGCCCGTCGATCAGGGCCTCGCGCCCGGTGTGGCGGTCCGGCTCGGACAGGCGGGCGCTGGAATATCCGCCGAGACAGAGCGCCGAATGCGACGGGGTCGCCCGCCCGGCACGGCGCCATTCCAACCCGAAGGAAGCCCCCGATCCGCAGTTGACCACCAGCGGGCGGCGGCCGGAGGTCAGTTCGAAGGCGAGGGTCGATGCATGGGCATTGCCGGAGGCGGCACCGCTGGGCGGGACAGCGGCATCAATCACCACAGAGGTGCGCCCGCCCGACAGCCTTGCATAGCCCATCGACAGGCCCTCTGACGGAGAGGTTCGAACCCTGGCCGCGGCAAGGGCGTGGTCCAGCCAGCCCTCCAGCCCGCGCCCGCCGCCGTGGAACCGGGCCAGACCGCCATCGGCGTGGCGCAGGGACCGCAGGGTGGGTGCAATTCGGGAAATCGCGGCCAGATGATCCTTGGGCGTGCTGCGGCCCGCGTCGCTGAGCGCAGCGGCGGCCCATGTCAGCAGGGTGAAAACGGCAAGCAGCTCTTCCGGATTGCGGGTGGGCAACCCGCCTTCGGCGTCGATCTGGGTGCGGCATTCGCGCGCCAGGGCCTTGATCGCGGGGTCGGCCAGCGCTTCCTGACCTTCAAGTGCAAGGCCCGCATAGATCAGACCGGTCAGCGCCTCGAACCTCGGCAGGCCGGGGGCGGCACCATGCCAGCGGCGGGACAGGAACCGGGTCTGCTGCTCAAGCGAGCGGTAGAAGGCCCTGCTCTGATCGGATTCCTGCCCGCGCAGGCAGAACAGCGCGTGGTTGATCCAGCGGATCAGCCGCCTGCCGGTCAGGTCCGGTGTCCAGCCGGGACCGCGCCCCTTGCCGTAAAGTCCGATCCAGTCCCACAGCCAGCGCTGCGCGACCTGCCGCGCGGGACCGTCGCCCACGGCCGCCAGATCGTCGAGCCAGGCAAAGCCCTGCAGGTCGGCGGCATAGGCCGCATCCGGCACCTCAAGCTGCCACAGGGTGCGGTCCGGCGCGTTGATCAGGGTGCCCGCGAAAAGGTAATTGCCGGCGATCAGCTGCCGCCCGCGGGCATAGGAGCCGATGGTGCGTGGTTCGGGCGAAGAGACAAACCCCTTGACCTGCGCAGGCGTGCGGGTTGCGGCACGGGCGTGCCACCGGTTGAGAAACCGCTCTTTCCGTGCGGTCAGGCCGGGGATGTTGAACATGATTTGCTGCCCTTGACGCTCTGCTGGCGTTTGCGGGAAGCATAGCGGCTGACCCGGCGGGTGTCACCGCTTTTTGGCAGGGCGTCGCGGGATCGGCGCGATAAAGCGTTTCGGGGAAGGGTTGGAGCACAAGGATCGCAAATGTCCCGAGAACGCGAAACGTGGCAAGGTATTTGCGATTCAACCTTTTCCCGAAACGCTCTTGGTCACAATTGGGCTGTTGCAGGGGCGACGACGGGGTTAACCTGCCAACATGATCGCCAGCCTGATGATGTATGCCAGACCTGAAACCGATGCCGCGCTGGAGCGGTACTGGGCGCATATCCGCGCCGCACTGGCCGGGCGCGGGATTGACGCACCGGTCGCGCTGTCCAACAGCGCCGATGCCTTTGCGGTCTGGACCGACCCTGAACTGGTGCTGAGCCAGACCTGCGGCATGCCCTACCGGACGCAGCTGCATGACAAGGTGACCCTGGTCGGCACGCCGGATTTCGGCGTCACGGGGTGCCCGCCGGGGTATTACCGCAGTGCCATCGTGGTGCGCGCCGGGGATGACCGCGCTGCGCTGGCCGACTTTGCCAGTGCGAGGTTCATCTACAATCAGACCCTGTCGCAATCCGGCTTTGCCGCGATACATGCCGCTGCGCGCACGGCAGGTTTCTGGTTTCAGGACCGCAGCCAGAGCCATGGGCATGTGAATTCCGCCAGGGCCGTGGCTGAAGGCCGTGCCGATATTGCGGCGCTTGACGCGGTGACCTGGCGGCTGATCCGGCAATTTGAGCCCTGTGCAACGCAGTTGCGGGTGCTGGCGTGGACAGAGCCGACGCCCGGCCTGCCCTATATCACCGCGCGCGGCAGGGACGGTTCTGCCATATTCGATGCAGTGGCCGAGGCGATGGCGGCGCTGTCAGAGCCGGACCGCGCGGCGCTGGGGCTGAAAGGGATGGTTGCGATCCCTTCACGGGATTACCTGGCTGTCCCCAACCCGCCGCCTGCCGACGTTTGACGCCTGCTGCGGCGCGGTCGCCGCAATGGGTGTTTCCGGGCCGGGTGCTCCTCTTAACTTTCCGTAAATTATGACATGTCATTTTTGACATGTCATCATTTGCAGGGCGGTGTAGGGCAGAGCCTGTCGTCGCTCACAGGGCGGTGTGGGCAAAGATGCACAGGGCGGCACAGACGGCCGATCCGGCGCGATCAGGCTGACGCGGCCAGTCCGGATGTAGTCTGCGCATTTTGGGACGGGATCGTCAGGACCGCAGCAGTTTTCCTTGATCCGCCATCAGCCGCCCTTGCGCAGGCAGACGATATAAAAACCATCCATCCCGCCCCGGTCCGCCCAGAAATCCGGGCGCAGCCGCAGGCCGCCCTCCGAGGTGACCCAATCCGCTTCAACCCCCGGCACCATCAGCGCCTCGCGATCAACCACCATGTCGCCATGCCGTTCCAGCGCCTCGTCGACCTGGACCTCCCCCTCGTCAGGCAAGAGGCTGCAGGTGCAGAACACCAGCCGCCCGCCGGGTTTCAGCAGGGACCAGGCGTGGTCCAGCAGCTCCGCCTGCAATTCGATCAGATCGCCAAATTCCGATCCGTCCTTGGCATAGGGCAGATCCGGGTGCCGCCGCAGCGTGCCGGTGGCGGAACAGGGCGCATCCAGCAGAATCGCATCAAAGGAGCCGGTGACGGCGCGGGCGTCCCCGGTCTGCAGTTCGGCCTGCAATCCCGTGCGGGTCAGGTTTTCGCGCAGCCGCGCCATGCGGGTGGCAGAGGAATCGACGGCAGTCACCGCCGCGCCTGCGGCAGCCAGTTGCATGGTCTTGCCCCCCGGTGCCGCACAGAGATCCAGCACCTGTTCGCCTGTTTTGGGCGCAAGGATGCGGACGGGCAGTGCCGCTGCGGCATCCTGCACCCACCAGTCGCCCGCCGCGAATCCCGGCATGGCTGAGACCTGGCCCGCTTCCGCCACCCGCACGGAACCTGTGGGCAACAGCACCCCACCGGTCGCCTCTGCCAGCAGCTGCGGATCGCCCTTGGCCGTCAGGTCGAGGGGGGCACCGGCGAAATGCGCCACTTCCATCGCGGCAATCGCCTCCGGGCCCCAGGCTTCGGTCAGCGGGCCACGCAGCCATTTCGGCAGCCGCGGCGCCCGCAGCACGCCCCAGGCGTCAGGCCCTTCGGCAGCGATCTTGCGCAGGACGGCGTTGGTCAGCCCCTTGAGGTGGCTCAATGTCCGGTGTTGCGAGACGAGGGTCACCATGGCGTTCACCACCCCATGTGCCGCGCCGCCCTGGCAGAGTTCGACAGTGCCGACCCGCAGCACATTGCGCACCGTGAGGGGCGGAGATTTCTTGACATGCTTTTGCAGCAACCGGTCGGCGCGCTCCATGCCCCGCAGGGTTTCCTGGGCCAGCCGCTGGGCGCGGGCGCGGTCGTCGGGCGGCAGTTTGTCCAGCGCCCCCCCTGCGAGCAGTTCCGACATCAGGCGCGGTTCTTCCCCCAGGATCTGGTCCAGAAGATATACAGCGCTTCTGCGCGCCTGTACGCCTGTGTCTGCCATGCCGTCGCCTTTTCTGGTCGGGGGCCGGGGTTGCCCTGCCCATGAGGCGGCGTATATCAAAGGCGGCAGCCGCTCAAGAGGATCACATGACAGAGCCCGCCGACCTGCGGAACCCCACACCGGCCCCAAAGCCGATCCCGGACACGCCGAACGATCCGGTCCCGACACCGGGCCCCGATCTGCCGCCGCAACCGGATCCGGCCCCCAAACCCATTCCCCCCGCCGCCCAGCGCGCCCTGGACGAGGCCGCCGCACGCCGGAAGGCCGCCGAAGCACTGGATCTGCCGCCCGAGCTGGGTGGCAGGGAGGGCCCAGAGCCGGTCAGATATGGCGATTGGGAAAAAAAGGGTATCGCGGTGGATTTTTGAGGGTCAGGCTTTTCAAGGGCCAGACCATTCAAGGATCTGGCCCTGCCGCCTAGCGGAGGCTGAAGTCTGCTGATTCCCCGGTGCCACGGTCAGAGGTGATGCGGACATTCGCCCCGTCCACCTTCACTTCCTGACAATTGTAGCCAAGATCGTCGCCGCCCCATTCAAGGCTGCGGCACAGATATTCACCTTTCCACTGCCATTGACCGGTCACGGCCCAGGCCGCGCCCCTGCCGGCGATCTGGCCGTCCGGCAGCACCTGGATCTTGACCAGCGGCCGGGTCAGGGTCTTGCCGCCGACAAGCGCGATGAAATCGCTGCGGGTGGTGACTTTCTGGAAATCGGCAAATGCGGGAGCGGCCATTGTGACAAGGACCGCGGACAATGCAGGTGCAAAGGGTCTCATTTGTACTCTCCTCATGGCATGATTTGGTACAACCACGCCGAAAGGCCAGGTGAAGTTTCACCCCCGATGAGAAGTCGCGCAGAAAGCCGCCGGGTCAGCGGGCGTCGTTCAGGCCCAGAACATCCAGCATGTCATATGCCCCCGGCGCTTTGCCAAGACCCCAAAGCGCTGCCTTGAGCGCACCGCGGGCAAAGACGGAACGGTCGGATGCCACATGGCGCAGGATGATGCGTTCGCCTTCGGCGGCAAACATAACGTCATGTTCGCCCACGATGTCACCGCCCCGGATCGCGGCAAAGCCGATGTCGCCGCGTCGGCGCGCCCCGGTGATGCCGTCGCGCGCCCGGTCGGAGACCTCTGCCAGCTTCACGCCGCGCCCCTCTGCAGCGGCCTCGCCCAGCATCAGGGCCGTGCCGGAGGGCGCATCGACCTTCTTGTTGTGATGCGCCTCGATGATCTCGATATCGTAATCGGCGTCCAGCGCCGCCGCGACGCGTTTGGTCAGCTGCGTCAACAGGTTGACCCCAAGGCTCATGTTGCCGGCCCGGACGATGACCGTCTTTTCCGCAGCGGGCGCAAGCTGTGCGATTTCGGCCTCGGTCATGCCGGTGGTGCCGATCACATGCACCGTGCCCGCCGCAGCGGCGATGGCCGAAAAGGCCAGTGTGGCGGCAGGCGCGGTAAAGTCGATCACCACATCGGCAGCCGAAATCGCCGCCTGTGCGTCATCGCTGACCGTCACGCCGATGGCAGCACCGCCCATGGCCAGGCCGATGTCCTGTCCGACCCAGGCATGCCCGGGCCGTTCGACCGCCCCCACCAGCGCCAGCTTTTCTGACGCCTGCACCTGTGCGATCAACATCTGCCCCATGCGCCCGGAGGCGCCGGTAATTGTGACCCCGGGAAGTTTTGCCATGATCTGCGCTCCTTTGCTCAGGCCGGTTTAGCCTGCATTCGCCGCCTTGGCAAAAGCCTTGCAACGTCTTAGATGGAGGGCATGTCCAGAAACAAGAGTCACGAGGGCGCAGGCCCGTCACAACGCCAATTGCGGGTCGGTGAAACCATTCGCCGGGCGCTGTCCGAGGTATTGGCGCGCGGCGATGTGCACGATACCGACCTCAACCGCATGTCGGTCACGGTGGGCGAGGTCAGAACCTCTCCCGATCTGAAGATTGCCACGGCCTATGTGCTGCCGCTGGGCGGCGAAGGTCAGGACGAGCTGATCAAGCTGCTGGCCCGCAACAAGGGCGAGCTGCGCAGGCAGGTGGCCAAGAAACTGACGCTGAAGTTCGCCCCCGAACTGCGGTTTCGCCTGGACGAGACCTTTGACCAGATGGACGAGACCCGCCGCATGCTGAACCAGGAAGCGGTGCGCCGTGACGCCGATGCACCCGGCGATGCGCCCGGCCCGGACAGTGACGGATGAGATTGCTCCTGTGGCTTGGCCTGATGCTTGTGGCAGGCACTGCCCAGGCAACGGACTGCCGCAAGGAAAGCTATGGCGGGAATAAATATTCCATCTGCGAAGTGGACCTGACCAAAGAGCGGCTGGAGCTGTTCCTGACGGATGAGACCGGCAGCACCTACGGACATTTCGGAAACGTGGAAAAGGCCCTTGCTGCCAGAGGGCTTCACCTTGGCTTTGCAATGAATGCGGGCATGTACCACGAGAACCGCGCGCCGGTTGGCTATTACCTTGAGAATGGCCGCCAGCTGCAGGAGGTGATCAGCACCGATGGCCCCGGCAATTTCGGCCTGCTGCCGAACGGAATCTTCTGCATCCGCGACACCCGTGCCGACGTCATGGAAACAACCGCCTTTCTCAAGGCCAGACCCGCCTGCCGGTCCGCGACCCAATCGGGTCCGATGCTGGTCATCGACGGCAAGCTGCATCCGCGTTTCCTGAAGAACAGCACGTCGCGCTATATCCGCAATGGCGTCGGCACCACGGCCGATGGCACGCGGGCAATCTTTGTGATTTCGGACAATACCGTCACCTTTCATGAATTCGGCACGTTTTTCCGGGACCGTCTGGGCCTGCCGAATGCGCTTTATTTCGATGGCAATGTATCGCGCCTGCGCGCGCCTGGTCTGGGCCGCGATGATGCGGGCTTTACCACGATCGGGCCCATCGTCGGCGTGGTCGAATCAGACTGAGCATCTGTACTGACGGGCGCCGCGGTGCCGGGGCGCAGATATCTGCTGGGCAGCGGTGGCAGCTGTCTGTATAGGCTCGCACGCGAAACAGAAGGGTGAGACATGGCGCGCAAACGCAAGGGCAGAGATATTTCCGGCTGGTTGGTCGTGGACAAACCGGCAGGTCCCACGTCGACCGCCGTTGTGAACAAGGTCCGCTGGGCGCTGGACGCAAGGAAGGCCGGGCACGCCGGTACGCTGGACCCGGAAGCCACGGGCGTGCTGGCGATTGCGCTGGGGGAAGCGACCAAGACGGTTCCCTATATTACCGACGCGCTCAAGGCCTATGAGTTCACCGTCCGGCTGGGCATCGCCACGAACACAGATGACGCCGAGGGCGAAGAGTTGGGCAGATCCGATCTGCGCCCCGATGACGAGGCGATCAAGGCGGCGCTGGCGGATTTTATCGGCGACATCCAACAGGTGCCGCCGCAGTTTTCCGCCGTCAAGATCGACGGGCAACGCGCCTACAAGCGCGCGCGGGACGGCGAAGAGATGGAACTGGCGGCGCGGCCCCTGTTTGTGGAAAGCCTGTTGCTGACCGACCGGCCCGATGCCGATCATGTCACGCTAGAAATGGTTTGCGGCAAGGGCGGATACGTGCGGTCGATTGCCCGTGACCTGGGACAGAAACTGGGCTGTCTCGGCCATGTCCGCGATCTGCGCCGGATCTGGTCCGGGCCCTTTGATGTGGCGGACGGTCTGTCCCTGGACCAGATTACCGAAATGGCGCGCACGCCGGAGCTGGACCAGCACCTGCAACCGCTTGAGATCGGGCTGGACGACCTGCCCGAGGTCAAGGCCACCGCCGAGGGCGCCACCCGGCTGCGCAATGGCAATCCCGGCATGGTGATCGCGTCAGGCGTCGAATACGGCGATGAATGCTGGGCCTCTTTCGAGGGTCGGGCGGTTGCCGTGGGCCGGTTCAAGGCGGGCGAGCTGCACCCCTCGCGGGTGTTCAACCTGTCGCAGGACGGCGATGCGTAGGGCAAGCTGACAGGCAGGCATGATCACCCGCAGCCATACCAAGGGCGACGCCCCCTCCACCGCGGTCTATTCCGACTGCGAGGCCTATCGCTACAGCCTGACGCGGGTCTGGGATGCGGCGGCCCTGAAGGTGATGTTCGTGATGCTGAACCCCTCCACGGCGACAGAAGTGCAGAACGATCCGACGGTGGAGCGCTGCGAGCGGCGCGCGCGGCACCTGGGCTATGGCGGGTTTCGGGTGACCAACATCTTTGCCTGGCGCGCCACCGACCCGCGGGACATGCGTGCGGCGGATGATCCGGTGGGGCCGGAAAACGATTCGATGCTGGCCGAGGGCATGGTCTGGGCCGATCATGTCATCGCGGCATGGGGTGTCCACGGGGCACATCTGGACCGGGGGCCGCAGGTGGCACGGATGCTCGGCGCCGGTGCCGTGCCCCTGTTTCACCTGGGCCTGTCCAAGGCCGGGCACCCGCGCCATCCGCTCTACCTGCCCTATGCCCGGCAACCCGAGGAATGGCGTTGGAGTGCCGGGGCGATAGCGTCGCATTAACCAACTTTCCGGTTTGCTTTTGACCCGCTGGCCGTTCTCCCGGATGATCTCAGGGGGGTGGTGCGCGTTGCACCATCCCCTGATTTGATGGTGTGTGCCGATGATGTTTCTTGCGGGTTTGATGGGTTTGATGGCGGTCAGCGCGGTTGTTTACGTGGACATCGGCGCCCGGGATTCCGATACCGACGAGGATATCCTGTCGGAGACAGGTGGGAACGATATCCTTTCGCAGACGGGTGGAGACGATATCCTGTCCGGAACGGAGGGTGCCGATACGCTGATCGGCGGCGATGGCGGCGACCAGATCGGCGGATACGGCGGCGACGATATCCTCGACGGGGGCGCAGGCAATGACGATCTGCACGGCGCGGGCGGTAACGACACGCTGGAGGGGGGCATCGGCGATGACACGCTGCATGGCGAAGACGGCGATGACGACCTTTTCGGCGGCGCTGCGGATGACCAGCTTGCCGGACACAACGATGATGACGTGATCCATGGCAACGCAGGCAATGACAGCCTGCAAGGCTCTGCCGGCGATGACCGGCTGTTCGGCGGGGCGGGTGACGATGCGCTGATGGGGGGCCTGGATGACGATGCCCTGCATGGCGGTGCGGGCAGTGATACCCTGTTTGGCGGCTGGGGCGACGACACACTTTCGGGCATTGCGGATGGCACCCTGGCGCCGGGAACCGGCGACAGCGATGACGGTGACTATCTGAACGGTGGCGGCGGTGATGACCTGATTGTCGCCGGTCAGGGCGATATCGTCACCGCCGGAGAGGGGGCGGACCAGATCGTTCTGGGCGACTGGATCGGAAGCGGCGGGCCGGCGGAGGTGCTGGATTTCGAACCGCAGGAGGATTCGCTGCTGTTTGTCTGGGACGACAGCGGTGACGGGGCAGAGGAACCGCAGATTTCCGTGGTCCGGAACCCGGAGGATGAAAGCCAGCTTCAGATCGTCATGGGCAGCCAGGTGATGGCGACATTGCAGGGCAACAGCCTGCTGGAGGCCGCCGATATCTCGCTGATCCCGCAGAGCACCGCGCAGGGTCTGGGGTTCCTTGGTTAGGGACGGACAGCCCCAACAGAGCAGCCAGCGAATAACCCTTTGCCAAAGCCCGGGGATTTTCATATACGCCCCCATCGGCCCCGAATCTGATTCAGGGTCGAATTCTCCATGGGCCTGTGCTGGACGACATCCCGGCCTGCGCCATTCCGATTAACCCTTTCTCAAGAAGGAGTCCCCGATGTCGATTACTGCAGAAGAAAAGACACGCCTGATCAAGGAATTCGGTACTTCGGAAGGCGACACAGGTTCGCCCGAAGTACAGGTTGCCGTGCTCAGCTCGCGTATTGCAACGCTGACAGAGCACTTCAAGACCCACAAGAAAGACAACCACGGCCGCCGTGGTCTGCTCAAGATGGTGGCAACACGCCGCAAACTTCTGGACTATGTCAAAAGCAAGGATGAGGCCCGTTACCAGGACCTGATCCAACGTCTGGGCCTGCGCCGCTAAGCCTGACCGCTTTACAAAAAGACAAGGCCGCGCTCTGGAAGCAGGGGGCGGCTTTTTCATGTCTGGCAGGCATTCTCAATCGCGGCATTGATCAGACCGATTGAATATGATTAGCACCCCGGATGCGATCCGCACCAGACCACATGCAGGCCCAAAAATGACATCCAGACCAGCGATCCGCCACATCGTTTTCTTCAGCGCAAAAGAAAAATCGGATATTCCCGCCATCGTGACCGGGCTGAAAATGCTTGGCGATATTCCCCATAGCCAGTTTTTTGAGGTCCGGGAGAACATCCAGAACGACGCATTGTCCGGCGAGGTTGACGTCATTGTCTATGCCGAGTTCGAAAGCGTCGAAAAGCTGACGGCCTATAAAGCGGACCCGATCTACCAGGAATCGATCAGGGTTGTCAGACCGCTTCGCGATATGCGCATTGCCGCCGACTTTTGACCCAATTGCGGTTCAGCACCTGCATCAAAGATAACAAATGAAAAACGCACGCGTTGTCTTTGACCACGGCCCACTTCCGGACGGCACCCTGTTTGACGCGCCCCGTCACATCATCATCGCAGACCAGCCGTCAGATGTGCCCGCGGCACTGGCCGCGCTTGAGGATGCGCAGGCCGGGGGCCATTGGCTCGCGGGCTACGCCAGTTATGAACTGGGCTATCTTTTGTCGCCAAAACTGCGGGATTTTCTGCCAACCCGCCGCCAAACGCCGCTTTTGCAATTCGGGGTTTTCGATGCGCCACAGCCAAGCCGGCTAGCAGCGGCAAAGGCCCCTGCGACGCTGAGCATCCCGGCACCGGACTGGCAGCGCGACGATTATGTCGCGGCCTTCGACAAGGTGCATGATTTCATCTGCCGGGGTGACATTTATCAGGCCAATCTGACTTTTCCGATGACCGCGCAGCGGACCGGCACGATTGACGGGCTCTACGCGGCTTTGCGCGCGAAACAAGCGGCGCCATTTGGCGCATTGGTTGATCTGGGCGGTCCTGTCCTGCTGTCGCGTTCTCCGGAGCTTTTCTTTCATCTTGATCCACACGGGAAAATGACCGCCCGCCCCATGAAAGGCACGGCACCGCGCGGCGCATCGCCGGGTGCGGACGAAAAGCAGAAGGACTGGCTTCGCTCTTCAGAGAAAAACCAGGCCGAAAACCTGATGATCGTCGACCTTCTGCGCAATGACATGAGCCGTATTTCGCAAATTGGCACTGTAGAAGTGCCCAGGCTTTTTGCCATCGAAACCTATCATACGCTGCACCAGATGACCTCTACCATCACCGCGCAGATCAGATCGGGCACAACCATATCGGAAATTTTCGAAGCGCTGTTTCCCTGTGGTTCCATCACGGGCGCACCAAAAATCCGTGCGATGCAGATACTTGCCACGCTCGAACCGAAGGCGCGGGACGCCTATTGCGGTGCCATCGGGTGGATCGCCCCGGATGGTGCGATGTCTTTTGGCGTCGCAATCCGCACGTTGATCTGTGGCCCCGACAATCGCGTCACGCTGAATGTTGGCGGCGGGGTCGTCTATGACAGCACCGCAGATGACGAATACGCCGAAGCCTTGCTGAAGGCACGCTTTGCCGTGCTCGGATAGGCTCCGTAGCCGGTGTCCAGCGCATTGATCCTAAAGCGCGGAGAGAACTTCAGATTCTGTCCGGGTGGCCAGAACTCATTGATCCAATGCCTTCCCATCCCCTTTGAAACACTGTATGCCCGCGCAATCTGAAAGCCGGCGCCCGGACTCCAGCGCCTGATAAAGAAGATACCGGAGTCAGAGGGAATGCGCCCTCTATGCAAAGGCCCGCGGGCCAACACAGGAAACGTAGATGTTTAACGTAACGACGAAATCAATGCAGTGGGGCGAAGAAACGCTCACACTCGAAACAGGAAAAGTGGCCCGTCAGGCGGATGGGTCGGTGATTGCCACACTGGGCGAAACCAGCGTGATGGCCAACGTGACATATGCACGTCAGCAAAAACCCGGTCAGGATTTCTTTCCTTTGACCGTCCACTACCAGGAAAAATACTATGCCGCCGGCAAGGTGCCGGGTGGCTTCTTCAAGCGCGAAGCGCGTCCGACCGAAAAAGAAACGCTGACAGCGCGCCTGATCGACCGTCCGATCCGCCCGCTTTTCGTCCCCGGCTTCAAGAACGAAGTGCTGGTGATGTGCAC
The DNA here is from genome assembly GCF_028807335.1 of Sulfitobacter sp. PR48. Classification (NCBI taxonomy): domain Bacteria; kingdom Pseudomonadati; phylum Pseudomonadota; class Alphaproteobacteria; order Rhodobacterales; family Roseobacteraceae; genus Sulfitobacter; species Sulfitobacter sp. PR48. Next base: position 234,945 of record NZ_JARAMM010000001.1, read on the forward strand.
CGTGCTGAGCCACGATCTGGTCAATGATCCCGATATGGTCGCAATGATCGCGGCCTCTGCCGCGCTGACCATTTCCGGCGCGCCCTTCATGGGTCCAATCGCCGGTTGCCGCGTCGGTTTCGAGGATGGCGAATACATCCTGAACCCCACCGTGGACGATATGCAGGACCTGCGCCTGAACCCCGAACAGCGCCTCGACCTGGTGGTTGCCGGGACCAAGGATGCGGTCATGATGGTCGAATCCGAAGCCTATGAGCTGTCCGAAGAGGAAATGCTGGGTGCGGTGAAATTTGCCCATGACAGCATTCAGCCGGTGATCGACCTGATCATCGACCTGGCAGAAGAATCGGCGAAAGAGCCCTTCGACTTCCAGCCGGTCGATTATTCCGAGTTGTCGGCAGCCGTGAAGAAAGCGGGCGAGAAAGACATGCGCGCCGCCTTTGCCATCGCCGACAAGCAGGAGCGGACAGCCGCTGTTGCCGCTGCCCGCGACAAGATCAAGGAAAGCCTGAGCGAAGAGCAGCTTGAGGATCCCAACCTGGGTTCCGCACTGAAAAAGCTCGAAGCCTCCATCCTGCGCGGCGACGTGGTCAAGACCGGCAAACGTATCGACGGCCGCAAGACCGACGAGATCCGCGACATCGTGGCCGAGACAGGCATCCTGCCCCGGACCCATGGTTCGGCGCTGTTCACCCGGGGTGAAACGCAAGGTCTGGTCGTGACCACGCTGGGCACCGGCGATGACGAACAATTCATCGACGCGCTGCACGGCAACTTCAAATCCAACTTCCTGCTGCACTACAACTTCCCCCCCTACTCGGTTGGTGAAGTCGGTCGCGTCGCAGGCCCGGGCCGTCGCGAGATTGGCCATGGCAAGCTGGCATGGCGTGCGTTGCAGGCGGTTCTGCCCGCATCGACCGATTTCCCCTACACCATCCGCGTTGTCTCGGAGATCACTGAATCCAACGGTTCATCCTCCATGGCTTCCGTATGCGGTGGCTCCCTGTCCATGATGGATGCAGGCGTGCCGCTGAAATCGGCGGTGGCCGGCGTGGCCATGGGTCTGATCCTGGAAGAAGACGGATCCTATGCGATCCTCTCCGACATCCTGGGTGACGAAGACCACCTTGGCGACATGGACTTCAAGGTGGCCGGGACCGAAGCGGGCATCACCTCGCTTCAGATGGACATCAAGATTGCGGGCATCACGCCCGAGATCATGGAGAAAGCCCTCGCGCAGGCGAAAGAAGGCCGTATCCACATCCTGGGCGAAATGAACAAGGCACTGTCAGGTGCGGCGGACTTCTCCGTTCACGCACCGCGCATCGAAACCATGCAGATCCCGACGGATAAAATCCGTGAGGTCATCGGTTCCGGCGGCAAGGTCATCCGCGAGATCGTGGAAGTGTCGGGCGCCAAGGTCGACATCAACGACGAAGGCATCATCAAGATCGCAAGCCCCAACGGCGACGCGATCAAGAAAGCCTACGACATGATCCACTCCATCGTCGCAGAGCCGGAAGAAGGCGCGGTCTACACCGGTACGGTCGTCAAGATCGTGGACTTCGGTGCTTTCGTGAACTTCTTTGGCAAGCGCGATGGCCTGGTGCATGTGTCCCAGATCGAGAACCGCCGCCTGAACCATCCGTCGGATGTGCTGAAGGAAGGCCAGGAAGTGAAAGTGAAACTTCTGGGCTTTGACGATCGCGGCAAGGTGCGCCTGTCGATGAAGGTTGTCGATCAGGAAACCGGCGAAGAAGTGAAGAAAGAGGAAAAAGTCGAGGATTGATCCTCGGCTCCTTTCCGGACCCATCTGGGCCCCCGCGCGCTGCGCGGGGGCCTTTTGCTTTGGGCCGGGGCGCGGCACCAGGTCGGGATTTCCGCAATTGCCCTCCGGCGCGGGCGGGTTATGTTGAGCCCAAACAGCTGTCGTGCCTGAGGAGACCCGGATGCCATTGATGAACCGCCGCACCCTTTTGATCACCGGTGCTGCCGCACTGGTCGCCACGCCCGCAGTCTCCGCAACCGGGGAATATCAGATACCGGACCACCAGAATGCCAGGATCGTGCGTATCCGGGACGGCTTTGCACCCGGTGAAATTCATGTCGATCCGGGGCAATTCGCGCTCTACTGGACATTGGAGGGGGGCAAGGCCGTCCGCTATCCGGTGGGGATCGGCAAGGAGGGGCGCTATTATTCCGGCACCTTCCGGGTGGGGCGCAAGGCAGAATGGCCGCGCTGGACGCCAACCAAGAACATGATCCGCCGGGAGCCGCATATCTATGCCAAACACGCCGCCGGGATGCCGGGTGGCGGGCCTAACCCGCTGGGGGCGCGTGCGCTTTATCTCTACAAGGGCAACCGGGATTCCCTGCTGCGCATTCATGGCACGCCGCAGCCGGAAAACGTCGGCCGCGCCGTGTCGAACGGCTGCGTGCGCATGATCAACGCCCATGTCATCGACCTGGCCAACCGCGTGCCGAATGGCGCCCGCGTTGTCCTGCACTAAGGCCGGACCCCGGCAAGACAGGGCCTGACAGATGCGATCCCTGATCATCCATATGCCCGGACCGGGCGCCCGGGCAGAGAATGTCGCGCGGCTCATGGGCGTCCTGCCCGGGGCCGAGGTCATGCCCGCGGTTAACGGCCAGGAGGCGCGACAAAGCGGCGCGGCGGATGTGCTGGACGGCAAGTGCCACGCCCCGCCCTATCCTTTTGCCATGGGCCCGGGCGAGGTGGGCTGTTTCCTGAGCCACCGCAAATGCTGGCAGGAGATCGCAGCGGGGCCGGACCCCTTTGTCCTGATCGCCGAGGATGATCTGGTGATTGACCCGGCACCCTGGGACAGGGCCATGGCCCTGGTGGCGGCACATGCGGGTGTGGAGAGCTTTATCCGCCTGCCCGCAAAGGACCGCGAACACAGGCAGGTCGTGCTGGCCGAGGATGGCCGTGCCGCGCTGTTTCTGCCCCGTGTGATCGGGCTGCAGACCGTCTGTCAGGTTGTCGGCAGGGGAGCGGCACGGCGGTTGCTGGCGGCGACGGAACGGCTGGACCGTCCGGTGGATACAACGCTGCAGATGCATTGGGTCACCGGCCAGCCGATACATACGATCTGGCCAAGCGGTGTGGGCGAAATGCAGGGCGCTTCGACCATCCAGAAGAAAACCCGCGCCAGCGGCAAGCTGATGCGGGAAATCAGACGCGCGATCTATCGGACACGGATCAGGGCGAGACCGCAGCAGGGCTGACAGCAGCGCCGCAAGGCCGCGTCACGACAGCGCATCCTTGAATTTGAGAAACGCAGGATCCTGCATCACACGGGCGTTCATCGCGTCTCGCAGCGCACCGATGGATTTATGCGGTCGCATGACCACTTCGAAATGGGCAATCAACCCGTCATCCCCCAGCGTGATCAGATCGACACCAACGGCGTCAAACTCGCCGATCCTGCACTGAAACTCCAGCGCCCAGTCGTTGCCCGCGCCCATCACCCGGCGATAGCGGAAATCGCTGAACACCTGCCCGACATGGCCCAGCACCGCCGCAACAGCGTCGCGGCCGGTCCAGGTTTTCCAATAGGTGGGCGGCAGGAAAGTCACATCAGCCGCCAGAATCGGCGCGATCGCAGTATGGTCGCCCGAGGCGACGACGGATTGCATTTTTTCGATGGTGGGGTGCATGGGGGCCTCATTTGCGCTGGTGGCTTGAAAACCCACCCTACATCTGAGACGGGAAGGGATGGAAACGGAATATGACCCGCCGCAGGATCCGCTGGTGATCCTGCATGAAGATGCCGAAGTGCTGCTGGTGGACAAACCCAGCGGCCTGCTCAGCGTGCCGGGCAAGGGCCCGCATCTGGCCGACTGCCTGCTGACCCGCATTCAGCAGGTCTTCCCCGGGGCGCTGCTGGTGCACCGGCTGGACCGGGATACATCCGGTGTGATGATCTTTGCCATGACACCCTACGCGCAGCGGCACCTTGGCCTGCAATTCGAAAAGCGGATGACGCGCAAGACCTATGTCGCGCGGGTCTGGGGCGTGCCGGCGGAACCTGCCGGCACCATCGACCTGCCGCTGATCGTCGATTGGCCGAACCGCCCGCTGCAAAAGGTCTGCCATGACACCGGCAAACCCGCGCAGACTGACTGGAAACGGATCAAGGATGAGGGCGACACCGCCCGTGTGCGGATGTTCCCCAGAACCGGGCGCAGCCACCAGTTGCGGGTCCATATGCTGAGCATCGGGCATCCGATCCTGGGTGACCCGTTTTATGCCACGGGTCCGGCACGGGATTATCCCCGGCTGATGCTGCATTCGGAGGAACTGCGGTTCAATCATCCGCAGGGCGGGCGGTCGACGAAAATAAGGTCGAAAGCGCCTTTCTAGGTCGTGTTGACATTCAGTGTCGCCCACCTGTTTCAGTCCAAAATTGCTCAGTTCCAGGCAAGAGAGCGCGGAATAGTCAGCTATTTCAAGCTCTCCTAACGCAGAAATGGGCAATTTTGGCGAAACCCCTGCGGGGCGCGGCGGATTTTGCCTCTGCCATCCCGGATGTTCGCTTCCAATGATCACATTGCTGCGCTCACATCAGGGTGCCAGCGGCAAAATCCGTCTCGCGCGGGTGGGCGACAATGAATGTCAACACGACCTAGGGGCGGCGGGGAGCCGAATTTTTCGAAAAATTCGGACCGGAGTTTTTGAAAACTCCGGGGCGTCAGCCGATGGCAATCCAATCCTCGGGCAAGATGTCAGGGTTGCGCTGGTGGTCATTGGCAAACCAGCGGGCCGGGGCGGCCACGCGGCGGCCCTCATGGGCATTCAGCCATGCGGACCACCAGCTGAAGGTGGAATTGGCGATCACATTGTGCTGGCATAGCGACATCAGCCGCATGTCCTCATGGGCGGTCTCGCGCCCGTTCAGGTCCACCACCACCTTGTCGAAGGGCACTGCCAGGTTGTCGCGCGCCCAGCCCGGATCATCGGAAAAGACAAAGACTGTCGGCGCCTCCGGCAACCCCTGTGTCACCGCAGCCAGCGCCGCGTCGTAATAGGCCTGATCACAGACCGCCGTTGCCCCCAGCGCCACGTAATCGCCGCGCCGCACATGCAGCGCCACCGAGGGCCCCGCCGCGATCTGCCGGGCCATGTCGGCGTTCTCGGGCGACATGGGCGGCACCATCGTGAAGACATTGCGCAGGTGGTCCCTGATCCCGGCAAAGTACTTTTCGCTCTGCCAATACCCGTGCAGATAGCTTTCATCGCCCCAGTTTTCGAAAGCCGGATCATAGCCCAGCCCCTTTTCCCGGCGCAGGCGAGGTGACCGGCCCAGAAGCCGCCAGATGGCATAGGCCAGCCGCCTGCGGTCCTGATCGGGGGGCAGCTGCGCGGGGGCGACCACCGGCAGGTCGAAAATCTCGGTCAGGTTGCCCTGCCCCTTGGCCGCCGCCCGGCGCGGGTCGAGCGCCACCGGCACCCCCAGACGCGCCGCCAGCTGCGCGGCGGCCGCATATTGAAACATCTGGTTGCCGAGGAATCCGTGCAGGCGGGTATAGATCATGGTTACCTTTCACCATTGCTTCCCAGCTTTCTATGATAAAGATTGCGCCCTGCGCCAGATGCAAAGGAACCGCCGCATGTCGATCTCAAGCGAGTTGCACAAGATGTGGAAACTGGCCACCAACCCCGAGTTTCGCGCCTACAAGCGCATGGTCCGGGAATTCTACGCCGCGCATGGGCGCGGCACGCCTGAACGTTACGACGGGTTGAAACCCGGCGATACAGTGCTGGACGTCGGCGGATACAAGGGCGACTGGGCAGAGCGGATGACCGCGCTTTACGGTGTGAAGGTCCATTGTTTCGAACCCCACCCGAGGTTCATCCGCCACCTGCAGGATCGTTTTGCAGGACGCGAGGATGTCACCGTCGAAGGCTATGCCATGGGGGCTTCCGCCGGGGTGCTGGACCTCTCCGACGATGAAAACGCCTCTTCTGCGCTGGTCGCTTCCGGCAACCCGGTGCAGGGCGAGGTGCGCCCGGTGGCAGAGGTCTTTGACGCGCTGGGGCTGGACCGCGTGGCCTGCATCAAGATGAACATCGAGGGCGGGGAATACGATCTGCTGCCCGCCCTGATCGACACCGGCCTGATGGCACGGGTGGACAGGCTGACCGTCCAGTTCCACCGCTATTCACCCGCACAGGACGGTGAAAGAGACGCCATCCGCGAGGGTCTGGCACGGACCCACGAATGCGTCTGGGCATATCCCTTCCTCTGGGAAGAATGGAAGCGCAAGGCAGGCTGAACCGGCGTCCCCCGGCGGCGCTGCGCCTTCGGCATTCATGGGCGTGAAAGGAAAAGGGCCACCCGAAGGTGGCCCTGAGGCTGCTGAAAACGCACGTTCCTGCACCCGCTCCCCCCGAAACAACGAAATCGTTCTTCCACGACGCCAGCCACAACCCTTGGCGCGGGCTGAAAGCCCGGGCCGCGCCCGACCCTCCCCCCGGGAGGGCGCTTTTGGTGACTTCTCGTATCACACTGACAACATTGATATTTGTAAGGGAGGCGCTCCGAATGCGCGTCTCAATGCGCCCTCCCAGGCTCGGGCGCGGCCCTTCGTTCGAAAACGTAACGCTGAGCGCAGAAGAACGATTTACCTCCGGCGGCAGCCGTTTCCGGGTTTGTCAGCAATCTGAGGGCCACCCGAAGGTGGCCCTGTCCGATCGCCCGTCGTGGCACTGCCTATTCGGCAGCCCAGCCCGAGACGGCCTTGATCTCGGTGAAATCCTCGATCCCGTAGATGCCGCCTTCGCGGCCGTTGCCGGAGCGTTTCATCCCGCCGAAGGGGGAACCTGCCGCGCGGCCCTGGCCGTTCATCTCGACCATGCCGGACCGCAACCGGCGTGCCAGCCTGTTGCGGCGCGTGCCATCGGAGCTCTGGACATAGTTGGTCAGCCCATAGACCGTGTCATTGGCGATCTCGACGGCCTGTTCCTCGGTGTCGAATTTCATGATCGACAGGACCGGGCCAAAGATTTCCTCACGCGCGATGGTCATGTCGGGCGTGACATCGGCAAAGACCGTCGGTTTGACAAAGAAGCCGCGGTTCAGCCCGTCCGGCCGACCTGTGCCACCGGCGACCAGACGCGCGCCCTCGTCGATGCCCTTCTGGATCAGGTCCTGGATCTTGTTGAACTGCACCTCGTTCACCACCGGGCCGATGTGCCGGCCTTCTTCGGATGCCGGGCCAACGGTGATCTTGCTGGCAACTTCACCGGCTTCTTTCACGGTCTTGTCATAGATGCTCGCCTCGACCAGCATCCGGCTGGGCGCGTTGCAGGACTGACCGGTGTTCTGCATCATGTGCATCACGCCGCGCTTGACCGCCTTTTCATCCGCATCTGCAAAGATGATGTTGGCACCCTTGCCACCCAGTTCCAGGTGCACTTTCTTGAGCGTGTCCGCCGCGGCCTTGGAAATCGCGGTGCCCGCGCGGGTCGAACCGGTGAAGCTCACCATGTCCACATCCTCGTGCGCCGAAAGCTGGCTGCCGACGCCGACGCCGTCACCGTTGACCAGGTTGAAGACGCCTTTGGGGAAACCGGCCTCATGCATCAGCTCGGCAAAGATCATCGCATCAATCGGGCTTTCCTCGGAGGGTTTCAGCACCATGGTGCAGCCCGCGACCACGGCGGCGCCGACTTTCAGGGTGATCTGGTTCATCGGCCAGTTCCAGGGCGTGATCAGCGCGGCCACGCCGACCGCCTCGCGGATGATGCGGTCATTCGGGGCGTGATCGCCCAGCGGCGCCTCGAAGTGGAACTCCTTTGCGGCCTTGATGAAGTTGCTAAGGTGCCAGGTGCCTGCGCCGACCTGGCTGGCCCGCGACATTTCGATGGGCGCGCCCATTTCGGTGCTCATGGCCTTTGCAAGGTCTTCGGCGCGGGTCTTGTAGACCTCCAGCAGCTTTTCCAGCAGCGCGATGCGTTCGGCCGGCGATGTGGCCATCCAGCCCGGCAGGGCAGCCTTGGCGGCGGCGACGGCCTTGTCGGTGTCTTCCTGACCACCCAGCGAGATCACCGCGCAGGGTTCTTCGGTGGACGGATCGATAACGGCATAATCATTGGCCTTGGCGGGGGCGACCCATTGACCGTTGATATAGAACTCACGTTTCTCCAGCATTGGAAAACTCCTCGTTGTTATGACGGGGCAGAGCACTGGCCCTGTCCGGTTTGGCGCCACTTTGTCAGGGCGCGCGGGGTGCTGCAAGAGAGGGGATGGAATGTCGCGGATTAATCCTTACGTTATGGAAAAGTAGAAGACAGACCCGGAGGACAACATGGGCTTGCGCATTAACGACACGATTCCCGATCTGACCGTCGAAACCGATCAGGGCAGCATCTCTCTGCACGATTTTGTCGGTGACAACTGGATGATCCTGTTTTCCCACCCCAAGGATTTCACCCCCGTCTGCACCACCGAATTCGGTGCCGTGGCCCAATTGGCCGACGAATGGGAGAAACGCGGCACCAAGGTGCTGGGGGTCAGCGTCGACGGGGTCGAGGACCACAAGAAATGGAAGGGCGACATCGAGAAGGTCGCCGGGGCAAAGGCGGGCTTCCCGATCATTGCGGATGACGGGCTTGCGGTGTCCAAGGCTTTCGACATGCTGCCTGCCGAAGCCTATCTGCCCGATGGCCGCACCCCGGCGGACAGCGCCACTGTGCGTTCTGTCTTTATCATCGGGCCGGACAAGAAGCTGAAACTCTCGATGACCTATCCGATGACCGTGGGGCGCAACTTTGCCGAAGTGCTGCGCGCGCTGGACGGGCTGCAGACCTCCACCGGGCAGGGTGTTGCCACACCGGCGAACTGGAATGTGGGCGATGACGTGATCATCCCTGCCACCGTGTCCGACGCCGACGCCAAGGCCCGGTTTGGTGAATTCACCACCGTTCTGCCCTACCTGAGGACCGCCAAGCTGCCCAACACCTGACCGGGTTCTTGATCACCGGAACGACCAACTTCTTTGGCAGGATGCAGCGGGTTCTCTGCATCCTGTCAGAGGGTCGCACCACGCGATACTGACACTGTCTTCTCGCATTTCTGACCCAGACCGGACTTTGACGCGAGGTGTGGGTCAAGGTCCGGCGATGCGGACGAAGCTTCCGTGCCATTGGTGCGGTGCATACCACCAAGCGCCTCCGCCCGGCGCAAGCCGGGCATCGCCCGACCTCCCCCAGGAGGGCGATTTTGCACGCTCTACCAAGCCATGACCGGCCCGCGGGTTGCGACGCTACGCACCTCACATATGTTTGAAACGCCCTCCAGGTCGGGCGACACCCGGCTTGCGCTTCACGACAGGTTGGCTTCCCTCCCGCCCTTCGCCGTGATCTGCGCGAAGGTCCGGGTTCCCAGCAAAAAACCTGAACCGGCCCTGACGCCTGCCACCGGTCAGCCCGCTTTCGCCGCCCGCATCTGCCGCAGCATGGCGGTGGAATAGATCACCAGCGCGAGCCAGATCATCGGAAAGGCGATGGCGCGGGCGCGGCCAAAGGGTTCTTCGAACACCAGCACGGCACAGAGGAAGATCATCGTCGGCGCGATATATTGCAGGATGCCGATGGTGGACAGCCGCAACAGCTTGGCCCCGTTGGCATAGATCATCAGCGGCACCGCCGTGATGACCCCGCAGCCAAGCAGCAGCCAGAAATCGCGCCCCCCGTCGAAATGGAAATGCGCTTCGCCCGTGGTGGCGAGGTAGCCCAGGTATCCCACTGCCGGGACGATCAGGATCAGCACCTCCAGCAGGAAACCCTGATTGGGACCGATGGGCAGGCTCTTCTTGCACAGGGCATAAAAACCCCAGGAGATCGTCAGCCCCAATGCGGCCCAGGGCATCCGCCCCGCATCGACCGCCAGCACCAGCACCGCGCAGGCAGCAAGGGCAATGGCCACCATCTGCGCGGCGTTCAGCCGTTCGCCCAAGAGCACCGCTGCCAGGAAGATACTGAACAGCGGGTTGATGTAATACCCCAGCGCCGCATCCAGTGCATGGCCCGAGTTGATGGCCCAGACATAGATGCCCCAGTTGATCGAGATCAGGGCCGCCGTCACGCAGCCCATGCCCAGCATCCGGGGCGACCGCAGCGCCTCGCGCAGCGCGTCGGTGCGGCGCAGGACGATCAGCACGGCGGCGGCAATCGGCAGCGACCACAAGACCCGATGCGCCACGATTTCTGCCGCCGGGATATGTGACAGCAGTTTCATGTAAAGCGGCAGAAACCCCCACAGACCATAGGCTGTGATGGCAAAGACAAGGCCCAGGGGCGTGTCTTCGTTTGTGGCGGGGGGCGGCAGGCTGTCGGGGTTGCGCATCGGTAACGGTCCTTTGCTCCAAGGGGTAGGCAACCTGCAGGGCAGAGGGAAGGCTAATTTTGTACCCGTTACATTTTCGCCCGCGCAGCCGCCGGGTCATACATCGGCTTCAGCGATGCCTCCGCCCTGACCCGGGTGCCCGCCACGTCGATCTCATAGGTGGAGGCCAGCAGATCAGCCGGTGTTTCACCGGCACAGGGGACATAGCCCATGCCCATCGCGCCGCCCAGCGCATGGCCATAGGCGCCGGAACTCAGGAAACCGACGATCTTGCTGTCCCGCAGCACCGGTTCGTTGTGGTAAAGCAGCGGTTCGGGGTCGGTCAGGCGGAATTGCATCATCCGCCGGTCCAGCCCGGCCTCGCGCTTGCGCAGCACGGCGTCGCGCCCGATGAAACCTGGCTTGTCAGTCTTCACGGCAAAGCCCAGCCCCGCCTCCAGCACATGATCCTCGGATGTGATGTCATGACCAAAGTGGCGGAACCCCTTTTCGATGCGGCAACTGTCCATCATATACATGCCGCAGAGCCGAAGGCCCATCGGTTGTCCCGCCGCGTGCAACGTCTCGAAAACATGGGCGGCCATGTCGGCGCTGACATAGATTTCCCAGCCCAGCTCGCCCACATAGCTCACCCGGTGCACCCGGGCGCGCCCCATGCCAATTTCAATCTCCTGGGCGGTGCCAAAGGGGTTCACCACGTTGGAAAAGTCGTTCGGTGATACCGCCTGCATCAGGTCACGCGCGCGCGGTCCCATCACGGCAAGCACCCCCTCGCCCGCCGTCACATCGGTGATCACCACGTTGAAATCGCCCTGATGGCGGCGCATCCATGTTTCATCCGCCAGCCGTGTCGCGGCGGGGGTCACCACCAGATAGGCGCTTTCCGACAGGCGGGTGACGGTCACATCCGCCTCGATCCCGCCCCTTGGGTTCAGGAACTGGGTATAGATGATCCGGCCCGCCGGCACGTCAAATTGCCCGCCGCCGATGTGGTTGAGGAAGGCCATGGCATCGCGCCCCTCCACCCGGATCTTGCCAAAGGAGGACATGTCGTACATGCCGAGATTCCCGCGCACCGCCATATGTTCGGCAGCCACGTTGTCAAAGAAGTTCTGCCGCTTCCAGCTGTAGCGATAGGTGCGGTCCTGCCCCGGTTCGGCGAACCAGTTGGCGCGCTCCCAGCCTGCCAGTTCGCCCATGACCGCGCCGTACGCCAGCAGATGGGCATGAAACGGGGTCCGCCGCACGCCGCGCGCGGTAGCCTTTTGCCGGTAGGGGTAGTGATCGGCATATAGCAGGCCCAGCGTTTCGGTGGACCGTTCTGCCAGGTAGCGGCGGTTGCCCTGAAACGGCTGCATCCGGCTGATATCGACATCACCGAGGTCAATAGGCTTTTCGCCCTGATCCATCCATTGCGCCAGGGCCATCCCCGCACCGCCCGCCGACTGGATCCCGATGGAGTTGAACCCCGCAGCGACCCAGACATTGTCCATCTCCGGCGCAAGGCCAAGGTGATAGGCGTCGTCGGGGGTAAAACTTTCCGGCCCGTTGAAAAATGTATGTATCCCCGCCTCCGCCAGCATCGGCATGCGGTTCACCGCCGCTTCGAGGATCGGCTCGAAATGGTCGAAATCCTCGGGCAGCTGGTCAAACTCGAAATCCGCCGGGATGCCGTCCAGCGCCCAGGGTTTGGCTGTGGGTTCAAAGGCACCCAGCAGGATCTTGCCCGCGTCTTCCTTGTAATAGGCGCATTCGTCCGGCACCCGCAGCACAGGCAACTGAGAGAGGCCCGCAATCGCCTCCGTCACGATGTAGAAATGTTCGCAGGCCTGCAGCGGGACGTTCACGCCCAGCATCTGCCCCACCTCGCGGCCCCACATGCCGGCGCAGTTCACGACCATCTCGCAGGCGATATGCCCGCTGTCGCCGTCCTGTGCCCAATCGACACCGGTGATGCGGCGGCCCTGCCGGGTCACGCCGATGGCGCGGGTCCGCTCGAAGATCTGCCCGCCGCGCTGCCGCGCCCCCTTTGCCAGGGCCAGCGCGATATTGGCCGGGTCGCCCTGCCCGTCCTTGTCGAGGTATACCGCCCCTGTCACATCCCCGATGTTGAGGTGCGGATATTTCTGCTTCACCTCCGCCGCGCTGATTTCTTCCACGTCCACGCCAAAGGCGCGGGCCATGGCCGCCTGACGGTAGATTTCCTCGCGGCGCTCGCCGGTCAGGGCGACGGTGATGGAACCGCAGCGCTTGAACCCCGTGGCAACACCGGTTTCCTCCTGCAGGCTGCCGTAAAGCTCCTGCGAATATTTCGCGAGCTTTGTCATATTGGCACTGGCGCGCAGCTGGGCGATCAGCCCCGCCGCGTGCCAGGTGGTGCCCGAGGTGAGCTGCTTGCGCTCCAGCAGCACCACGTCCTGCCACCCCAGCTTGGTCAGGTGGTAGGCGACAGAGCAGCCGATAACGCCACCCCCGATGATGACGACGCGGGCGTGGCGGGGGATGGCGTTCATATCAGGCGACCTCAGACGATGGCATGACCCGCCGCGCGCAGGCGGCGGGCGATTTCGGCAATATGGGCGGGGCTGACTTCGCAACAGCCGCCGACAATGGTGGCCCCGGCATCGACCCAGCGCATGACATGATCCGCATAGCGTTCCGGCGTGAGATCGCGGCGCATGGTCAGGCTGTCCACGGTCGGCTTGTCCGCCAGGAACCCCTCCGTGATCCGCTCGAAACCATTGGCGTAACCCCCGAAGGGCAGGCCGGATTGCGCCAGTACCGGTATCGCAGCCGCAATCGCCTCGGGCACCGAGCAATTGACAAGCACCGCCTGCGCCTGCGCCCGTGCAATCGGCAGCACCTCTGACAGCGCTTCGCCGGAGCGGAGCCTGCTGCCGTCCTGGTCATCGACCGTCAGGGCCAGCCACAGGGGCCTGCCCGCTGTGGCCGCCCCTTTCAGGACACTCTCTGCATGGGTGACCGAGGCGACGGTTTCACAGATCAGCAGATCGCAGTCTTGGGCCAGCAGCCCGGCAATCTCGGCATAATGCACCGCACCCGCCGCTGCCTCAGGATGCAGGTCGGGCCGGTAGGAGGCCATCAGCGGCCCGATGCTGCCCGCGATACGGGGCGCGCCACTGGCCCGCGCTTCTGCCAGCGCCAGCCTGTGCAGCTCCTCGAACCGGTCTTCCAGCGGGGTGCCCGCCAGCCTGTCGCGGTGGATGGCATAGGTATTGGCGGTGGCCAGCGTCGCCCCGGCCCGGGTGAAATCGCGGTGGACACCGGCCACCATGCCGGGATTGTCGATCATCACCTGGGTGGACCACAAGGGTGTCGGGTTGTCGCCCGCGCGGTGGATCAGCTCCTGGCCCATGCCGCCATCGAGAAGGGTGATATCGCTCATTGCCGCGCCTCGGCGCTCAGGTCGCGGCTGGCCAGCAGGGCCGCGGCGGCGATCATCATCGCGCCGGAAATCCGGTTCACCCAGACCCCGCTGAGCGCGCGCAGGCGCCCCAGTGTCCGTGTCGCAGTCCAGCCCCACAGCAGCAGCACCGCACCATCGACCAGCAGATAGGTGATCCCGAGGATCAGCAGCTGCGGCAGGACGGCCTGGGCCGGGTCGATGAACTGCGGGAAAAGCGCGCCAAAGAAGACCACCGCATAGGGGTTGGCGGAAGAGGTGAGGAACCCCTGCCGGAACAGGATGCCGGTGCGGGCGTCACGGGCCGCACCCGGCTCCGCCGCACCGCCCCGTGTCATCATCAGACGCAGGCCGATCCAGGCGAGATAGGCCACGCCGCCCCATTTGATGATCCAGATCGCATCGGCAGAGGCCGCGATGATGGCGGTCAGCCCAAAGGCCGCCGCCGTCATCTGCAGCGCATTGGCCGACAGGTCGCCCGCAATCGTGGCCGCGCTGCGCCGCAGCTCGTGGCGCAGGGAATTGGAGATGATCAGCAGCTGGCTCGTGTCCGGCGGCGTCAGGAAAAATGCGGCCAGCACCCCCAGATAGATCAGATATGTCTCGATGCTCATGCGCGCAGCCTTTCGTTTTCAGGGTCCCAAAGCGGTTGATCCGGCTGCACCACCGCCGGGCAGAGTTTGCCAAAGATGTTGATCTGCACCTGCGTGCCGGGTTCGGCAAGATCCGCGCGGATGGTGCCCAGCGCGATGGATTTGCCCAGCCGGTAGCCCCAGTCGCCACTGGTGGTCTCGCCCACGACCTCGCCCTTGTGGATCACCGTGGACATATAGGGCGCGTCCTGATCGCCCGCCGCGACGATCATGGTGACAAAACGTTTCTTCACACCTGCCTGTTTTTCGGCCAGCAAAGCCGCCTTGCCGGGAAAGCCCTTCGGCTTGTCAAAGCGGATGAACCGGTCAAGGCCGGCCTCAAGCAGGGTGTAATCCGTCGACAGGTCGCCCTTCCACGCGCGATAGCCCTTCTCGATCCGCATGGCGTTCAGCGCCCACATGCCAAAGGGTTTCACGCCCGCGCTCAGCAGCGCATCCCAGATCGGCGGCATCGCCCCGGGTGCTGCATGCAGCTCCCAGCCCAACTCGCCCGCGAAGGACACCCGCAGCAGCGCGGCCTCCTGCCCCGCGACCGTGCCCGCCATGCTGACCGACAGCCAGGGGGCCGTCAGGTCATGGCCCTGGGTCAACGGGGCAAGGATGTCCCGTGCCTTCGGGCCGGTGACCAGCAGGCAATCCACCTCGTCGGAATGGTCCGTCACGGCAATGCCTGCGGGCGCCTGCCGCTGAAAGTACTCGGCGTCGTGCCACTGCGCCACGGCAGCGGTGATCAGACCCACGTCGTCCGGCCCGTGCACCATCACGCTGGTCTCGGTCACGATGCGGCCCCGGTCGTC
Organism: Sulfitobacter sp. PR48; assembly: GCF_028807335.1. NCBI lineage: Bacteria > Pseudomonadati > Pseudomonadota > Alphaproteobacteria > Rhodobacterales > Roseobacteraceae > Sulfitobacter > Sulfitobacter sp. PR48. Next base: position 250,192 of record NZ_JARAMM010000001.1, read on the forward strand.
GGGGAAATAGGCCAGACCGACGCGCCCCGGCCCCGGCAGGGCCGATGCGGTCAGCCCATCGATGAAATCCCGCGCACCCGGGCCCTTGACCCTGAGCCGGGTGAAGCCGCTGATCGGCAACATCCCGCAGTGATCGCGCACCGCTTCCACCTCCTCGCGGATGCGGGGCGCCCAGGGGCCGTTGCGGTCCCAGGTCTGGGTCGCTTCCTCGGATGTGTCATCGCCCGGCTGGGCAAACCAATTGGCCCGTTCCCAGCCGTTGTAGGCGCCAAATTGCGCGCCCGCGTCCCGCAGGCGGGAATGCAGCGACGACAGTTTCTTGTCGCGCCCCGCAGGCCAGGCATGGCGCGGGAAATGCATCGCGTATTCATGGCCATAGGTCTCCAGCGCCTTGGCCAGCGTATAGTCGTGATCGGCATAATGGGTGTAGCGGCGCGGATCGACCGCCCACATGTCCTGCTCTGTCTGGCCATGCATGATCCATTCAGACAAGACCTTGCCCGCGCCCCCGCCCTGGGCAATGCCGAAGGTGAAAGAATGCCCTTCGAACGCGTTCCGCACCCCCGGCATCGGCCCCACCATGGGCAACCCGTCAGGGGCATAGGGGATCGGACCATTGATGTTGCGGCCAACCCCGGCACTGCCCAGGATCGGCACCCGCGCCATCGCGTCCTCGATGTAATATTCCAGCCTTTCCAGATCGTCGGGGTAAAGCTGAAAGCTGAAATCCTCCGGCATCGGATCATCAGGCGTGACCCAATGCGCCTTGCAGTTCCGCTCGTATGGGCCAAGGTTCAGGCCGTTCTTGTCCTGCCGCAGATAATAGGACGTATCGACGTCGCGCAGCAGTGGGACCTTGTGACCCTTCTCTTTGGTCCATGCCTCAAGCTCGGAAATCGGCTCGGTCAGGAAATACTGGTGCGACATGACCACCATCGGCACGGTGCGCCCGCCGAAGGGCTTGAACATCTCGCCCACGCGCTGCGCGTAGTAGCCCGCGCAATTGGCCACATATTCGCAGCGGATATCACCCTTGGGGGTCTTCACGATCCATTCGTCGCCCGCGCGGTCAATGCCGATGGCCGGGCAAAAGCGTTCGATCCGCCCGCCCGCATCCCGCGCCCCCTTGGCCAGCGCCTGGGTCAGCTGCGCCGGGTCGATGTCGCCGTCCAGCGGGTCCCAAAGCCCCCCCATCAGATCATGGGTTTCCATGAAGGGATGCTTTTCCTTCAGCTCGTCAGGCGTGCAGACGGTCATCTCCAGCCCCTGGTATTGCCCCATGGAGGCGACACGTTCGAATTCCTGCATCCGCTCCTTCGAATGGGCCAGCCTGACAGAGCCGGTGACGTGGTAGTTCATCGGATAGCCCACGTCATCGCCCAGGGTGCGGTACATCGCGGCGGCATAGCGCTGCATGTTCATCACCGCCCAGGAACCCGCAAAGTTCGGCACATTGCCCGCCGCATGCCACGTGGACCCCGCCGTCAGCTCGTTCTTTTCCAGCAGGACGCAATCGGTCCAGCCCGCCCTGGCCAGATGATAAAGGGTCGAGGCCCCGACGACGCCACCGCCAATGATGACGACACGCGCGGTTGTGGGGAATTCACTCATCTGCCCCTGCCTCCCGTGGGCCGGTGGCCGGAATGTCATAGTAATCGCCCTTGTCGGCGGTGAAGATGTGCCGTTCCAGATGCAGGCCGGTCTCCCCGTCGAGCGCACCCAGGGCCACGCCGATTTCGTCCTCGTCTTCACTTTTCCAGAACAGGAAGGAGCCGCAGGTCGGGCAAAAGCCGCGTTTGGCGCTGTCAGATGCCGCGTACCAGCGTACCGGGCCGGACACCCTGAACCCCTCCATCCAGACATTCACGGAGGCCCAGTAATGGCCCGATTGCTTGCGGCACTGGCTGCAATGGCAGGCCGCCGGATCGCGGGCCGTGCGCGCTGCCGTGAAAGTGATCTTGCCGCACAGGCAGCTGCCTTTGAGCATGGTTCAACTCCTTGTCGGGGTGGTGGCGGTGCCCGGCAGGACACCGTTCAGAATGAAACAAAGCGCCATGACCCGGCGCACCGGGCTGTCGAAGACTGCCCCCGGTCTGGCGCCAAATACCAGCCGGAAAAGGGCAGTTAGGATCCGGGTTTCAAAGCTCATGCCATCGACCTAATACACCGGCGGCGCGATGACCCAGATCGCCACAGCGGGGGCATCGAAAGGGTTGGCCCAGCGGAACGCCTCGCCGCGGATGCGAAAGCTGTCGCCGGGGTTCAGCAGATGGGTTGTGCCCTCGATCTCGATCTCCAGCCTGCCTGACACAAGGTATCCGACCTCCTGGGTGGGTCGGCTGACCGGCGCCTTGATGCGGCTGTGGGGCTGAAAGGTGGAATGGACGACTTCAAAATCATCCGTAAGGTCGGGAGAGAGCAGCTCCTCCACCAGCCCGGCCACATCAGACCCGATGGGCCGCCGCGCGCCGCGGCGCACCACATAGCCCGCCTCATGCGCCGGTGCCGCGGCATGGCGGAACAACATGGAGACGGAAACCCCCAGGCAGGCCGCGATATGGCGCAGATCGGTGATCGAAGGTTCAGAGATGCCCCGTTCGACCTGGCTGAGCCAGCCGACGGAACGGCCAAGGGCATTGGACAGATCCGTCAAAGTCAGATCCCGGCTCTTGCGCAGGGCGCGCAGGTCCGCTCCAAGCGAAAAGGGTGAATCTGGCGCGCTGTGCTGCATGATGCCTTGGGTGAAAATTACGTCTCCATTTTCACGCTAGACCCCGGAAATGAAATTTTCCAGTATTATTTCACTTGTTGGAAAACCGACTGCAAGATGTCGCCAAGGGCGGTGGCATCCTTGTGCGAAAAGGCATCGGGCTGATCGCTGTCGATGTCGAACACCGCGATCAATGTGCCGGTGCCGTCGCGGACGGGCAACACCAGCTCCGACCGCGTGGTCGAGGCGCAGGCGATGTGACCGGGGAAAGCATCCACATCCGGCACCAGCTGCACCCTGCCTTCCCGCGCGGCCGCCCCGCAGACCCCGCGCGAGAACGGAATCACCAGGCAACCATGGCCGCCCTGATAGGGCCCGATCTTGAGCAGTTCCGGCGCGGTGACGCGGTAGAAGCCAGTCCAGTCGAAGCGGTCGTCGGCGTGATGGACCTCGCAGGCGACGGTGGCCATCAGGGCAACGGCATCGTCCTCGCCTTCGGTCAGCGCCGCGATGGTCTTGGCCAGGGTGTCATAGTCAACTTGCACGGGGTGTTTCCTTGAACGGGAGCGCCGGGGGCTGTCCGCCGCCCGGCCCCACCAAGATTATGTATGGTAAAAAGAAATCATACGCGCTCGATGGCGATGGCAGTGCCTTCGCCGCCACCGATACAGATCGCGGCAATGCCACGGCGCAGGTTGCGCTTTTCCAATGCGTTCAGCAGCGTGACCATGATCCGCGCGCCGGAGGCACCGATGGGATGGCCCAGCGCGCAGGCGCCGCCGTTGACGTTCACGATGTCATGGTCCAGCCCCATCTCGTGCATGAAGGCCATGGGGACAACGGCAAAGGCCTCGTTGACCTCCCACAGGTCCACGTCTTCCTTCTTCCAGCCGATCCGTTCCAGCAGCTTTTTCGCGGCGGGCACCGGGGCGGTGGTGAAAAGACCCGGTTCCTGCGCATGGCTGGCATGGCCGAGGATGCGCGCGCGGATGTTGAGCCCCTGCGCCGTGGCCGCCTCTTCCGAAGCGAGGATCAGCGCGGCGGCCCCGTCAGAGATCGACGAGGAATTGGCCGCCGTCACCGTGCCGCCCTGACGGAAGGCAGGTTTCAACTGCGGGATCTTGTCCGGCCGGGCCTGCGCGGGCTGTTCATCGGCGGCAATGCTTGTGCTGCCGCTGCGCGAGGTCACTTCGACCACGGCGATTTCATCGCTGAACGCACCGCTGTCCTGTGCCGCGATGGCGCGCGACAGCGAGGCCAGAGCATATTCATCCTGACGTTCGCGGGTGAACTGATAGGTCTCGGCGCAATCCTCGGCAAAGGTGCCCATGAGGCGGCCCTTGTCATAGGCGTCTTCGAGACCGTCAAGGAACATGTGGTCGATCACCGCCCCATGGCCAAGCCGCGCGCCGCCGCGCATCTTTGGCAGCACATAGGGCGCGTTGGTCATGCTTTCCATGCCGCCCGCTGCGATGACATCGGTATGGCCGAGCGCGATCTGGTCAAAGGCGATCATCGCGGCCTTCATGCCCGAGCCGCACATCTTGTTCAGGGTGGTGGCGGGCACGTCCTGACCCAGACCGGCGGCGAAACCGGCCTGGCGGGCGGGGGCCTGGCCCTGTCCGGCGGGCAGGACGCAGCCCATCAGCACCTCCTGGACCGCGGCGGGCCCGGCATTTTCCAGCGCGGCCCTGATGGCATGGCCCCCCAGCTCTGACGCCGTAAGGCCCGCGAAAGCCCCCTGAAAACCGCCCATCGGGGTGCGAGACGCACCAGAAATCACGACATTCCGCATCACATTCTCCTGTTTGTCCCGGCCGTTGGTTACCGAATGATAATCTTTGGTCACTATCTAACGGCTTCACCAGTTGGGTCTAGAGGTCTGTCTATGCAAGTTTCCGTCAAAACAGAAGCTGACTTCTGCGTGGTCGGTTTGCGCGAACAGCGGATCGATGCCGCGGTTGCGCTGGATTTCAAGGAGACGATGCGCCAGGCCGCCCAGGGAGCGGGCGAAAACATCATTCTGGACCTGAGCGACGTCACCTTCATCGATTCCAGCGGTCTGGGCGCGATCGTGGCAACGATGAAATTCCTTGCCCCGGACCGGTCGCTGATCCTGGCGGGCATGACAGCCCCGGTTGACCGGGTGTTCAAACTGACACGGATGGATTCAGTCTTTGCCATCTTCCCCACACTTGCCGCCGCGCTGAGCGGTCAACATGCCTGAGCAGGCGGCCATGACCAGTTCCACGGCGCTGTCGCCGGAAACCCTGCCCTTTCCTTTCGATATCCGCTTCAAAAGCAGCAAGCCCGCTGTCCGCGAGGCTTTGGCAGGGGTGCGTCAGGCGCTGGCCCCTCTGGAACTGGATATGGAGGAGCTGCAAACGGTAGAACTTGTGCTGGCAGAGGTGCTGAACAACATCGTCGAACACGCATATGCGGAGCAAGAGCCGGCGCCGGATGACCTGATCACCCTGCGCGGCGACCACAGGGGGGACGGTCTGCATTTCCGGATCATCGACCGGGGCGAGGCCATGCCCGACGGCAAACCGCCGCTGGGGAATGCGCAGCCGATCAGCCCCGTGATCGAGGACCTGCCCGAAGGCGGCTTTGGCTGGTTCCTGATTCGCGACCTTGCCAAGGATGTGTGTTACCGCCGCATCGGCGCGGAAAACCTTCTGGACCTGCGGCTGGCGATTGCCCTGAACCTGCAGGGATAACCGGTTTCGCCTGCCTGCACAGGCATTTCCGCAACCGGCGGGTGGCAGCGGCAGCTCTGACAACCCAGGGGAGAACGACCCGGACCGCCAAAAGGCCTTATTGTGATCATATTCGCGCCACCGTTGTAGGGCATTTTCCGCCTTGTAGCTGCATATGGCTTCCCTCGGCGCTGCGTTTAATTGCCCCCACCCAGTGCGTGGCGTCGAGGTACTTTCCCGATCATTCCCACCCGACATTGGCAGTCCCGAAGCGACGCGCTAGGTTGCCGCGAAACATTGATGTTGGGAAACCATATGCGCGACTTTCACCTGCCCGGACGTTCTCCTGTCATTGCGGCCAACGGCCTGTGCGCCACGTCACACCCCCTGGCCGCCAAAACGGCGGTCGAGATGCTGGAGCGTGGCGGCAACGCGATGGATGCGGCGATTGCCGCCGGGGTCCTGCTGGGCATCTGCGAACCGCAGATGACCGGGATCGGCGGGGATTGCTTTGTTCTTTACACCCTGCCCGGCAGCAACGAAGTGCATGCGCTGAACGGATCGGGGCGCGCACCTGCAAAGGCCGATGCGGCGCTGCTGCGGCAACGCGGGGAGAGCACCGTGCCGCTGTACGGGGCGGATGCGGTGACCATACCCGGCGCGATCGACGCCTTTTGCCACCTGTCGGAAACTGTCGGCACTGCGGGTCTGGACGCGATTCTCGCCCCTGCCATCCGCTATGCTGATGCCGGGGTGCCGGTCGCGCCGCGCGTCGCCTTCGACTGGGCGCGCGAGACGGAAAAGCTGAAAGGTGCGGCGCGGGATTACTATCTGATCGACGGCAAGGCGCCGCAGGTGGGCCAGAATTTCCGCGCGCCCGGTCAGGCCGAAGTGCTGCGGCGCATCGCCAAAGACGGCAGAGATGCCTTCTACACCGGGGAAATCGCCGAGGACATGCTGCGCGCGCTGAACGATCTGGGCGGCGTACACAGGGCCGAGGATTTTGCCGCGGTTGTCGCGACGCCGGCCACTCCCGTTGCAGGCCCCTACAAGGGCATCGAAGTGGTCGAGCATCCGCCAAACGGCCAGGGTGCAACGGCGCTTCTGCTGCTCAACATTCTGGACCAGTTCGACATTGCAGGCATGGACCCCTTTGGCGCCGAGCGTATCCACATAGAGGCCGAAGCGACCAAGCTGGCCTATGATGCCCGGAACCGTTTCCTGGCGGACCCGGATCACACCACCCGGCTGGATCATATGCTGTCGGGTGAAACCGCGCAGAGGCTGGCGGCGCTGATCGACCCCAGGCGCGCGATGGCTTCGCCCGCTGCCCTCTCCGAACAGGTTCACAAGGATACCGTCTATGTCACGGTGGTGGACAGGGACGGCATGGCGGTCTCGCTGATCTATTCCATTTTCCACGGTTTCGGATCGGGTATCGCATCGGAAAAATTCGGCATCCTGCTGCAGAACCGGGGGGCCGGATTCACCCTGGAGGAAGGCCATGCGAACGAGCTGAAGGGCGGGAAGCGCCCGATGCACACTATCATTCCGGGCATGATCCGCGAGAATGGCAAGGTGATCATGCCCTTTGGCGTCATGGGCGGGGCCTATCAGCCCTGTGGCCATGCGCGCTTTGCCTCGAATCTGCAGGATTTCGGCATGGATGTGCAAAGCGCCATCGACGCGCCGCGCGCCTTTACAGATCAGGGGGTGCTGAAGGTGGAACGGGGTTACCCCGATGCGATCCGTGCGCAGCTGAGCGACATGGGTCACAAGGTCGAAATTCCGGATGTCGCCCTTGGCGGTGCGCAGGCCATCCTGATGCGCCCGGACGGCATGTTGGATGGGGCCAGCGACCCGCGCAAGGATGGATGCGCGCTGGGGTACTGACCGGCCCGCCGCAGGCGGCCAGTGGCGCGCCTGCGGTGCCCGTCGTTGAGCAAAACAGGCATCGAGGTTCCCCGCGGAGAACCCAACATTTTGCTAATGTGGAATAGTTATTGATTAACGCCGGAGGTTTCCGGCCCGTCAGTTCAGCTGGAAATGCAGCGGATAGGATCCATCGGTGAAGGGGCCGAACAGGTCGGGGATATCGGGATGGTCCACCGGCTCCCCTGAATAATCCGCGACAAGGTTCTGTTCCGACACATAGGCCACGTAGTAGCTTTGATCGTTTTCCGCCAGCAGGTGATAGAAGGGCTGATCCTTGACCGGGCGGTTTTCCTTGGGAATCGATTCATACCATTCATCGGTATTTGCGAATTCCGGATCGACATCAAAAATCACCCCGCGAAACGGGTGCTTCTTGTGCCGGACAATCTGCCCGAGATGATATTTCGCGCGCGTGCGTAGCATAACATTGCAGCCCCTACCCTTCGTTAGTAATCGGTTCAAGGGGCATTTGTCCAATCACGCATGAAACGGCAAAGGAAACAAACTGTTGCACCTCGCATCTATCGGGTTTCCGGTTCATGTTGTATCGCCCTTCCCCTGCCCCGGTTCGTCACCCAGCGTGCCATCACGCGGTTGGTGCCGATTCGCAGGCGGTGGCAGGGCTGGTGGTGGTTTCGACACTGATGTCGGTGGGCGCATTACCGCTTTTGCTGGCGGTTCTGCTGTAAAATTTATGATGTGATCCGGCATCAAAATAGCGTATGCTGTGACAAAATAAAAAAACGACCAAGCGAGAGGCAAATGAGCAAAACTCTTCGCGCTATGATAATTGTACTGATGGTCGCCTCCTGCGGGGGCGGGCAATCGTCTGCGCCAAATGATCTGGACAACGCCTGTACAATTCTCAGAGAGCGCCCCGAATACTACAAGGCGTTCCGCAAGGTGGAACGCAAATGGGGTGTGCCGGTGCATGTGCAGATGGCCACCATCCACCAGGAAAGCAAGTTCGTGTCGGACGCGCGCACGCCGTTCAAATACGTGCTGGGCGTGATCCCGATGGGGCGGCAGTCAAGCGCCTTCGGGTATTCTCAGGCGCTTGATGCCACCTGGGAGGAATACCGCAAGGCGCAGAACCGGCGGTCGGCCAAGCGGGACAGGATCAATGACGCCAGCGATTTCATGGGCTGGTACATGAACCAGACCCGCGACCGCAACGGCATTGCCCTGCATGACGCGCGCAATCAGTACCTGGCCTATCACGAAGGCCACACGGGATTTGCGCGGGCCACCTACAACAACAAATCCTGGCTGGTCGCCGTGGCGGGCAAGGTCGAGGCCCGCTCGCTGATGTATGAGCAGCAGATCGCGGGTTGCCGCTTGCGGTGAGGTGATTGGCCCCGGTTGATGCCGGGGCCGCTGCCTTCTACCTTTTGGGTGTGCTGCCGGGACGGCCGGTGTCGAACAGGCTGTTGGGCAGCGATACGCCCGTTTGCAAATCCCCCAGCACCACGGTGGTGAGAGAGCCGCTGCCATCATTGATGATCCATTGGCGCAGTTCCACCGGGTTGCCGGTGAACTTCAGCTGGATATTGCCGTATTGCGGGTTTTCGGGATCCTGTGCCGTTACCACGGTGGCGGTGCCGTCATAGCTGTGGCCGGTGACCATATTGGCGCGGGCCAGATCCACCTGTTTGGCCAGAATGATCGACAGCGGTGTGCGCGACAGCGGATAGCTTTCTGCGGGCTGGTTCGACTTCTTGTCGTAGATCACCACGGTGTTTGCCCCGGCCACCACCATTGCGGAGTCGGGCGGGTTGTATTCGAACCGCACCTTGCCGGGCCGCTTGATATAGATGGTGCCGGTGCTGATCGAGCCGTCGTCATTGATCTGGGTAAAATCGCCCTTGGCCGTCTGCAGCTGGTTCAGATAGGCCGATATGTCGTTCAGCGGCAGTTTTTGCGCCATGGCCGCAACGGGGCTCAGCAGGGCAAGTGCAAGTACGATGGGTTTCATCAGTCGCATTGTGATCTTCCTGTGTGTTCAGTTGGAACAGAGATAGGGCGGAACCCGGTGATATGCGATATCAGGTCGCGGTTTTCTGCTTACATCCCGACGGAAGCGCCGGGGCGGCGCTGGTGCGCTGCTGCTTCGTCGATAGGTGATACAGATTTGGGTAGGGTGTTCCACAAAGGAAGACCAGCCTGACGCGAAGCGCAAGCCGGGCCGTCGCCTGCCCGGGGTAGGCGATGCTGGTTTATGTTCATGGCACTTTATCTCTCAACCATGATGAGCCCCATCGGGGACACTCCCAGCCTCACCAAATCGCCTACCCGACCGGCGGGCAGGCGATGGCCCGGCGCCTTCGGCTTGTTCCGGGCTTTGGGTTCCACATCGGTCAGCCCCGGCCATCAAAGCGGGTATCGTTATAGCGTCTGACGCTATAAAAAAAGCCGCCGGAGCGTTTCCGGCGGCTGTTGGCGCATGTAGCAAACAGGGCATAGAGGAGGTAAGCCTTATCCCTGTTCCGGCACCAGTATTTCGCGTTTGCCCACGTGGTTGGCAGGAGAGACGAGACCTTCCTCCTCCATCTGCTCCACCAGGCGGGCGGCCTTGTTGTATCCGATCGCCAGCTTGCGCTGGATGTAGGATGTCGAACATTTGCGGTCCTTGATCACCACCTGCACGGCCGTGTCGTAAAGCGCGTCCTCGCCATCGGTGTTGCCGCCGGTGTTCAGCCCCAGCACCGCGTCGATGTCGCTTTCCTTGTCATCGGGCGGGCCTTGTACCACGCCGGAGACATAATCGGGTTCACCGAACTGCTTGAGGTGGTTGACGATTTCCTCGACCTCCTCGTCCGAGACAAAGGGGCCGTGGCAGCGGGTGATCTTGGCCCCGCCGGCCATATAAAGCATGTCGCCCATGCCCAGAAGCTGTTCGGCCCCCATTTCGCCCAGGATCGTCCGGCTGTCGATCTTCGACGTCACCTGAAAGGAGATCCGGGTGGGGAAGTTCGCCTTGATGGTGCCGGTGATGACATCGACGGAAGGCCGCTGTGTCGCCATGATCAGGTGAATGCCGGAGGCCCGCGCCATCTGTGCAAGACGCTGGATGCAGGCCTCGATCTCCTTGCCGGCAACCATCATCAGGTCGGCCATCTCGTCCACGATGACGACGATATAGGGCAACGCGACCGGTGTGGTTTCCTCGGTCTCGAAGATCGGCTCTCCGGTGTCCTCGTCAAATCCGGTCTGAACGGTCCGGCTGAACAACTCGCCCTTGGCCAGCGCGTCGCGCACGCGGCCATTGTAGCCCTCGATGTTGCGCACGCCCATCTTGGACATCTTGCGATAGCGTTCTTCCATTTCGCCCACGGTCCATTTCAGCGCAACGACGGCCTTCTTGGGGTCGGTGACGACGGGGGACAGCAGATGCGGGATACCGTCATAGACGGAAAGTTCCAGCATCTTGGGGTCGATCATGATCAGACGGCATTCCTGCGGGGTCAGCTTGTAGAGCAGCGACAGGATCATCGTGTTGATGGCCACGGATTTACCGGAACCGGTGGTCCCCGCGATCAGCAGGTGAGGCATCTTGGCGAGGTTGGCCACGATGGGATCACCACCGATGTCCTTGCCCAGCGCCAGCGGCAGGCGTTGATTGCCATCCCCGAAATCGCGGCTGGAGAGGATCTCCCGCAGGACCACTTTTTCGCGGCTCTCGTTGGGCAGTTCGATGCCGATCACGCTGCGCCCCGGCACGGTGGAAACCCGGGCGGAGAGCGCGGCCATTGACCGTGCAATGTCGTCTGCCAGACCGATCACGCGGCTGGCCTTGAGGCCCGGCGCGGGTTCCAGCTCGTACATGGTGACCACCGGGCCGGGGCGGACCGCGACGATCTCTCCCTTGACGCCATAGTCGTCCAGTACGGTTTCCAGCATCCGGGCGTTTTCTTCCAGTGCCTCATCGCTGAGGTGCAGGCGCTGAACGGTGTCGGGGCTTTCCAGCAGGCTCAGCGGCGGCAGTTCGAAACCGGGATGGGTGTCTTCAAAGGTCAGGGTCGGTTGCGCTTCGGCCTGGGCCTGTTTCGAGGGTTGCACCGGTTTGCGGACCGGTTGCTGCACCACCGCGCGGCGCGGCTCGGCCACGGGGATGGCGGGGGCGCCCGGTGCGGCCTGTTGCAACGGCAGGGCCTCGGCAGTCCCGATGTCAGCTTCGTCATATGTATCGCCATAAGTATCGTAGCTGTCGTCCATCGGCGCATATGAATGCGCGTCCTCTGCCACCGGTGCCGGGGCTGCCATGGGGGCGGCGCTGACGCCAGGGACCGACAGGCGCGGCGCGGTCAGGGGCGGTTCTGCCCGACCGAGCTGTGCCGCCTGGGATGTCAGGGGCGGTTCGGGCGGCAATTGTGTGGCGGGTGCGGTTTTCAACACCAGCGGATCAGGCCCCCTGCCCCGCCCGCGGGTCAGCGGTGCGGTTGTCGGCGTGTGCACCGCAGTGGTGCTGCGCACACGGTTCTTGATCACATCGGCGATCTTGGAGCGGATCCGGTCGCTGCCCGGTTCTTCCTCTTCCACCACGGCGTCGGAATAGGTTTCCACCAGCTCGGGTTCCGGCATCGGGTCGGGGCGTTTGATCAGGCCGGGCATGCGGCCCAGCAGGCTGGTCTTGGCCGGTTCGGCCTGCGCATGATCCTCCAGCACGGGTTCGGCGCGGGGCATGTTGCGCTGGACGGCAATAGCCGAGGCTTCCTGCTGCGCTGCGAAGGCCGCGTTCTCTTCTGCTTCGATGCGCAGACGTTCGCGCCGCTCGGATTGGCGCGCCTGCAGCGTCTGGGCCGCCTGAACGGCACCGGATGCGCCACGCCCCATGATGTTCATCATCGTGGCATAGGCCATGATTGTCCCCACCAGCAGGAAGCGGCCAATGCGGTTCAGTTCGGATCTGGTGAAGCCGAGCACGAAAGCGCCCAGCGCCAGGATACCCAGCCCCATGACGACCGACATGAATTTCACGGTGAAGGCCGACCCGATCGGCAGGATTGTCAGGATCGCGCCCATCACGGTATCGCCGAACAGACCACCCAGGCCAAAGCTGTGCGTCTGGAGCCATTCCGGCCCCGGTGCCAGGGTCGCCGCGTAGATCGAGCCAAGGGCCACGGCAATCGGTGCAAAGATCAACCGGCCCAATGCCCGGTCCTGCCCCCAATGCAATGCAAAGCGGCCCCCCCAGAACAGCAGGATAGCGGCCAGACCCCATGCGCCCCAGCCAACGATCATGAACAGCGGTGCCGCGATGGAGGCCCCCATGCGGCCCATCCAGTTCTGCACCGGCGCATCGGTGGAGACCATCCAGTTGGGATCGTCCGGCGTGTAGCTGCCGATCATCATTGCGGCCATCACGCCCAGCATGATCAGAGCCAGACCCAACAGTTCCTTGCCACGCTTTTCAAGCGCCTCGGTCATGTTGCTGTCCAGCAGGGGGTCACGCCCACGGGTCTGATATGCCATTGCTCGGTTCCTCGTTCTCAAGTCGGATAAAGGCAGTCGCGGATCAGTTCCAATCCGCGCGCCATTTCATCTTTGGGGGCCACCAGGGCGACCCGGATGTACTTTTTACCGGGGTTTTCCACCCCTTCCACGTCCTGCGCCAGATAACCGCCCGGCAGGACCTTCACGCCTGTCTCTTTCCACAGCTTCAGGGCTGCCTCCTCGTCATCCTCGACCGGAAGCCAGAGGAAGAAGCCCGCCTCGGGGCTGGCATAGCCGGGCACATTGCCCAGGATGCGGTCCGCGATATGGTATTTCTCAAGGTAGAGCGCCCGGTTCTCGACCACATGGGTCTCGTCGTCCCAGACCGCGGCGGCGGCGGCCTGCAGGGGCAGCGGCAGCGGTGCGCCCGCATAGTTGCGCAGCTGCTTGACCTCGCGAATTGTCTCGGGACCGGATGCGACAAAGCCGGAACGCAGGCCGGGCAGGTTCGACCGTTTCGACAACGAGTGGAAGATCACCACGCGGTTGCGGTCGGCGCCCAGTTCCTCGACCACCTGCATTGCGCCGACGGGTGGCGTGTCGCGGTAGATCTCCGAGTAGCATTCATCGGCGAAAATCTTGAAATCGTACTTCTCGGCCAGCTCGATCAGATTGGCCCAGTAATCCCGCGATGCGACTGCGCCCTGCGGGTTGGCAGGCGAACAAATGTAACAGGCCGTGGTCCGCTCCAGGATCGCGGGATCGACGCCGTGGAAATCGGGCAGTTGCCCGGTCTTTTCGGTGGCATTGACCATGATCGGGTCGGAATTGCCGGAAATCGCCCCGATCATATAGACTTGGTAGAAGGGGTTCGGCATCAGGATCGCGGGTTTCTGACCCCCTTTGGTTTCGGGGCAGAGTGCGATCACCGCGTTGTACAGACCCTCGCGGGTGCCGTTCAGCGCCATCACCTCGGTATCGGGGTCCATATCCACGCCATAGCGGCGCTTGATCCAGCCGGCGATGGAGGCGCGCAACTGCGGCGAGCCATCGTTCGGGGGATAGCTGTTAAACCCTTCCGCCGCTTCGACAATCTTGTCCGTGACCCATGCCGGGAAAGCATGTTTCGGCTCACCGATTGTCATCTGGATCAAGGGCCCGCCGCCTTCGTGCACGTCCAAAAGGGCGCGCAGGCGCGGCCACGCATGGGCCGGAAGGTTCGAAAACCGCTCAGGATAAAACATTACAACTGCCTCGGATCGGGATCGTTATCGCCCCGTTTGTTTCAAAGTACCCAAGGTGCTGCCTGCCGTCCAGAAAAACCGGCGCAAGCACAGCATGTTGTGGTATTTAGGCCAATCTCAGACCAGCGCTTCGCTGACCGCCGCGCCAAGCCTCAGAAGCTGTTCTTCCATATATGGGGGGCACATCAGCATCAGACCACAAGAGGGAGTATGCGTTGGCAATGTGAGGGCACATAACCCCATCAGGTTGCCAACGCGGGTGTTGCGCAGGGTCAAGAGATTTTCGGAAACATAATAGTCGTGATCTTCCTGCAGCTTCGCAAGCGAGGGCGGCAGCAGGGCGGCTGTGGGCAGCAGCACCGCGTCGAACCCCGCAACGGCGGCGTCATAGCCTGCGCGCAATGCATCCAGCTTTGCCCAGGCGGCCACATAATCCGGGCCGGAAAAGCCTTTTCCAAGGCGGAACCGTTCCAGAATTTCGCTGAACATCGCGTCGGGGTTCGCTTCGATCACGTCGCGCCAGAGCCCGTAAGCCTCTGTCGTATATAGACAACCGCTAAGCGGCATGGCCTCTGCCACCTCGGGAATGTCGATTTCGGTGATCTCTGCGCCGGCTTTTTTCAGCCGGGCAATCGCCGCTTCAAAGGCCGCTTTCGGTGCCTCGCGGAGATCCTCCATGGCGGCGGTACGCAGCACCGCGAAACGACGCCCTTCCAGCTCGCTGTGGCGCAGATCGGCGGGTTTTTCCCCTTCCAGCGCAGCAAGCAGCAGGCAGGCATCCTCAACCGAGCGGCACAGCGGGCCGACCGTGTCGAATTTCAGGGCCAGCGGAACCACACCTTCCAGGCTGAGCCGGCCCGAGGTTGTCTTGAGGCCCACCAGATCGTTCCAGGCCGCGGGAACCCGGACCGATCCGCCGGTGTCGGAGCCGATGGCGGCGGCGGCCAGCCCGAAGGCCACCGAAGCCGCAGCGCCCGAAGAGGATCCGCCGGAGACGGCATCTTCGTCGTTGACGCAGGGCGGCGTGGCGGTGCTGGGGTTATGGCCCAGGCCCGAAAAGGCCAGTTCGCTCATATGGGTCTTGCCGAGGCAGACCAGACCCGCCGCAGTCGCATTGGCGAGAACGACCGCATCGCGGTCGGGCACCCGCCCCTGCAGCAACTTCGAGCCCGCCTCGGTCTCGGTGCCTGCGGTGTCGAAGAGGTCTTTCCAGGAGATCGGCACCCCGTCGAGGGGGGACAACCGCTGTCCCGCTTTGGCGCGGACGGCGGCGGCGCGGGCCTCGGCCAGCGCACGGTCGGCGGTGACCCGGGCATAGATGCGGTCCCGCAGGGGATGCGCTGCGATGGCGTCCAGATAGGTCTGGCACAGGGCCACCGGATCAATCTCATTCGCCCCGATGCCGCGCCCCAGATCCGCGGCGGTCATGGTCAGCCAGTCTTGCATGTTTGGTCCCCTGTTTTTCGCCGACGGTAGCGACCATAGCGCACATGGACAATCCCCGAGCAGCCGCCATATCAAGGGGCATGGAATTCGATACCGACATTGCCATCATCGGTGGCGGCCTGAACGGCCCGGTCCTGGCGCTGGCACTTGCCAGTTCTGGGCTGCAGGTGACATTGATCGACACGCTTGAGGTCAAGATCCGCAGGAATGCGGGATTTGACGGGCGGTCTTATGCGCTGGCGCTGTCCTCTGCCCGGATGCTGGAGGCGCTTGGCCTCTGGCAGGGGATCGCGGATCAGGCCCAGCCCATGCTGGAGATCAAGGTGACGGATGGGCGCGCGGGTGAAGCGCCGTCACCGATGTTCATGCATTTCGACCATGCCGAGATCGAGGAAGGCCCGATGGGCTATATGGTGGAGGACCGGCATCTGCGGCGGCATCTGCTGGATGCCGTCAAGGGTGACAAACGCATCCGCCAGATGAATGGCGAAACCGTAATCGGCCAGAGCGCGGAGGCCACCGGGATCACACTGACGCTGGCCAGCGGCGGCACGCTGCGGGCGCGTCTGGCGGTGGGAGCCGACGGGCGGGGCACCGGTACCGGACGGCGTGCCGGGATCGGGCGGGTTGAATGGGCCTATGGCCAGACCGCCCTGGTCTGCGCGCTTGACCATACCGCACCGCATAACGGCATTGCGCATCAGCTGTTCATGCCCTCCGGGCCGCTGGCCATCCTGCCGCTGAGCGGCAACAGATCCTCCATCGTCTGGAGCGAGACGGCAGAGACCGCCAAGGCGATCAACGCGCTGTCCGATGCGGGGTATCTGGAGGTGTTGCGGCCCCGGATCGGCGATTTTTTGGGAGAGATCGGCCTGGCCGGGGCGCGCTATACCTATCCGCTAAGCCTGTCGCTGGCCCAGAACATGGTGGCGCCGCGCGCCGCGCTGGTGGGCGATGCGGCCCATGGGGTGCATCCGATTGCCGGACAGGGGCTGAACGCGGGTCTGCGGGATGTCGCGGCATTGGCAGAGGTGATTGCCGACGCCCGGCGGCGCGGCGAGGACCCGGGTTCGGACGCGGCGCTGGCGCGCTATCAGGAATGGCGCCGATTCGACAATACGACGCTTGCGCTGGCGACCGACAGTTTCAACCGGCTGTTTTCAAACGACAACCCGGTGATCCGCATGGCGCGCGACATCGGGATGGCCGCCGTGAACGCAATGCCCGGCCTGCGGCGCGGTTTCATCCGCGAGGCTGCCGGCCTGACCGGAGAATTGCCACGGTTGATGCAGGGCAGGGCCCTGTAATCTGGGCGCTGTAAATCGGGTGCTTTGATTTGAAGGCGGGTCAGCTCAGCTTGCGGGCTTCGTCGATCAGCATGATCGGGATGCCGTTGCGGATCGGATAGGCCAGACCGGCGGCTCTTGAGATCAGTTCCTGATTTTCCGCATCATATTCCAGCGTTGTCTGGTTGCGCGGACAGATCAGGGCATCCAGCATGCGGCGGTCAAATGTCGGAGTGTCGGTCATTGCATCAATCCTTCGTCATGGCCGCCGCGCATGGCGTATTCGATCAGGGTCACCAGGGTCTCGCGCCGGGTCTGGAGTGACGGCGCCTCTAGCAGGGCCTGTTTATCCTCTGCGTCGAAGTCGAGCATCATCGAAAGCGAATTGATCAGCAATTCATCCTCCGCCTCTTTCAGCGTGTTCCAGTCGGCTGAGAGGCCGCGGGTTTCAAAGTAACGGCCCAGCAGTTCCATGAGGGGTTTGCGGCTGAAGTTTGTATCCTGTTCTTCCCCGCCCAGGTCGCGTTCAAAGCCATCCCATTTCACGTCGCATCTGCGGTAGGGGCAGAAACCCTCGACCTCGCGCAGGATGCGGAAGCGGGAGACGCCGCTGAGTGTGATCATATAGCGGCCATCCTCGGTTTCGGAGAACTGGGTGATCCGCCCGGCGCAACCGATGCTGTGCAGACCGGGCCCATCGCGACCCGGCACCAGATTGGGCTGGATCATCCCGATCAGCCGACCATCGGTTTTCAACGCGTCCGCAACCATCTGCAGATAGCGCGGCTCGAAGATGTGCAGGGGCAGCCGCGAACGGGGGAGAAGCAAGGCCCCGGCCAGTGGAAAGACCGCAATGGTATCTGGCAGCTCTGTTTGCTTTTTCATGGCCTAGCACTTAGCGCGCGGGCAAGATCAGGCAAATATCATCGAGCTCAGTTTGCGGCGTCCGTTCAGGACCACCGGGTCATTGGGTTTCAGCGCGTCGAAGATGGTGAAAAGCTGGGTTTTCGCGGCACCGTCGTTCCATTCGCGGTCGCGGCGGAACAGATCGAGAAGCTGGCTGACCGCCTGTTCGGCGTCGCCCTTGGCATAGAGCGCCTGGGCCAGGTCGAACCTTGCCTGATGGTTGTCGGGTTCCGCTTCCACTGTTGCGGTCAGTTCGGCAACCGGCCCTGCGTTTTGCGCCTGCCGCGCCAGTTCGAGCTGGGCAAAAGCGGCCTCCAGTTCCGGGGCCTTGGAAATCTCGATCGGGGCACCGTTCAGCAGCGCCTCTGCCTGGTCCAGTTCCCCCATGGCGATATGGGCACGGACCATGCCGCCATAGGCACCGGCATGTTGCGGATCTTCGCCCAGGATGGCGGCAAAGGTCTGTGCCGCATCTGTTGCCGCGCCTTCGGCCAGCATCTCTTCTGCCGCTTCCACCGCTTCGGCCAGGGCATCACCCGGCGCTGCGCCACCGGCGGCCTTGATCACCTTGTCGACAAAGGCCTTTACCTCGGATTCCGGCAGGGCACCCTGAAAACCGTCGATCGGCTGGCCCTTGAAAAAGGCATAGACGGTCGGGATCGACTGGATCTGCAGCTGCCCCGCGATCATCTGCGCCTCGTCCACGTTGACCTTGGCCATCTTCACCGCGCCTTTCGCGGCGGTCACCGCAGCCTCAAGCTGGGGGCCCAATGTCTTGCAGGGGCCGCACCAGGGGGCCCAGAAATCCACGATCACCGGGGTTGTCTGCGAGGCCTCGACCACGTCGGTCATGAAGGTCGCTTCGCTGACATCCTTGATCAGGTCGGCACCGGGGGCATTGGCGGTCAGGTTCAGTTCCATGGTCTTGTCCTCGCGTGGCAGTATTTGACCTTATATGAGCGCTTGGGCGCGCGAATCAAAGGTCAAAGGTGGCAAAAACCGGGGCATGGTCGCTGGGCTGCTCCCATCCCCGAACGGCGCGCTGGATGTGGCTGGAATGGGCGGCGCTGGAAATATCCGGTGTGGCCCAGACATGATCGAGGCGGCGGCCCTTGTCTGCTGCATCCCAATCGGGGGAGCGGTAGGACCACCAGCTGTAGAGATTGCCCTGCGGTATGTCCTGGCGGGTGATGTCCACCCAGCCGCCCGCATCCTGGGTGGCGCCCAGGGCCTCGACCTCGACCGGGGTGTGGCTGACCACCTTCAGGAGTTTCTTGTGATCCCATACGTCATCCTCGCGCGGGGCGATGTTCAGGTCGCCCACGAGAATGGCCTTTTGCGGCTTTTCGCCATGAAACCAGTCCCGCATTTCCGCGAGGTAATCCAGTTTCTGGCCGAATTTCTCGTTGATGGTCCGGTCGGGTTTGTCACCGCCGGCGGGCACGTAGAAGTTGTGAATGGTCGTGCCGTTTTCCAGCCGCGCGGCAACGTGGCGGGCATGGCCCAGGGCGGCGAAATCCCGGTCCCCGGCATCTTGCAGCGGCAATTTGGACAGGATGGCAACGCCATTGTAACCCTTTTGCCCGCGCGCGACCATGTGGGTATAGCCTGCCTGTATGAAGGCCTCTGTCGGGATCTGGTCGACCGGGCTCTTGCATTCCTGCAGACACAGGACGTCCGGCCCGTGCTCGGCCAGCATCTTCAGGACAAGGCCCTCTCTCAGACGAACCGAATTGATGTTCCAGGTGGCAAGGGTGAATGGCATGGGGTTCTCCGTCAGTGACCAGGGGCAGGTTAACCGCTTGGCCGGGGGAGCGCCACCGGATCAAGGCCCCCGGGCGGACATATTCGCCTGCGGTGTTTGATCGCAAAAAAATGGCCGGGCACGGAGCCCGGCCAAGTCCAACAGGGAGGTATGTGCCAATACCCGGGCACAAACTTCGGGGTTCAAACCGAGGGGCGGGTCATGAAAACCCCGCCTCTCGCAAGGGGTAACCGCAAAATCCCGATTTGGTTCCGGCGGTCAGCTCATTAATCTGTATCCGCCGGATTCGGTAACAAGAAGGCGCGCATTTGACGGATCTGGTTCAATTTTCTGGCGCAGGCGGTAAATATGGGTTTCCAGCGTGTGGGTTGTCACACCTGCGTTGTAGCCCCAGACCTCGTGCAGCAGGACATCCCGCGGGACAACGCCGTCGTTCGAGCGGTAGAGAAACTTCAGGATGTTGGTTTCCTTTTCCGTCAGGCGGACCTTTTTGTCGTCTTCGGTCACCAGCATCTTCATCGCCGGTCGGAAGGTATAGGGGCCAAGCTGGAACACCGCATCTTCGGATTGTTCGTGCTGGCGCAGCTGCGCGCGGATGCGGGCCAGCAGGACCGGAAACTTGAAGGGTTTCGCGACATAATCGTTGGCACCGGCATCCAGACCCAGGATGGTATCTGCATCGCCATCGTGCCCGGTCAGCATCATGATCGGGCTTTTCACACCCTGTTTGCGCATCAGCCGGCAGAGTTCGCGGCCATCCGTATCGGGCAGGCCGACGTCGAGGATGACCAGATCGTAGATCGCCTCCCTCGCGCGGGCCATGGCATCAGCGCCGTTGCCTGCTTCGAAGACGTCAAAGTCTTCGGTCATGATCAACTGTTCGCTCAGCGCCTCGCGCAGGTCCTCGTCATCGTCGACGAGAAGGATTTTCTTGAGCTGGGCCATTTCTAACCTCCACACTATTTTGTTACAGGTGTGCCTTGCACACGCGTTCGACAAGGTTTGGGATGCAGGCTTCACGGCCTCGTGTGGCAGAGCGCCGCAATGTTTCAATTCCGGGCCATGTGGCATAGTTAAGTTTCAATCGCCTTACGGAGTTGTAACACAATATGGCCCTGGCCCCTGACATTATCGAGCAACTGGCCCGCGCGCGCGCGGATTTACGCATGGGTATCCCGATTGTTCTGCAAGGTGCAGAGCCTGTTCTGGTACTGGCGGCAGAAACCCTGACCGCGCAGCGGCTGGCCGATGTGCTGGCACTGGGGGGAGAGCCGGTTCTTGCGATTACCGCGCGCCGGGCCCAGACCCTCAAGGCGCGGGCCTATGACGGGGACCTGGCGCGTGTGCTTCTGCCGGAAGACGCCACGCCGGTCTGGGTGCAAAATCTTGCCGATCCTGCTGACGATCTGCGCGCGCCGATGAAAGGCCCGCTGCAATGCGCACGGGGCGGTGATGTGGCCGCCCATCGCGCCGCGCTGCAATTGTGCAAGACGGCGCGCCTTCTGCCCGCTGCCCTGGTCCTGCCGCTGCCCGATGCCAGGGCGTTTGCCGCACGGCATTCCCTGACGGCGCTTGATCTTGCCGCCGTGACGCCCGCGCTGGCCGAACGCAGCCCTTTGCATCCTGTCGTCAATGCGCGCCTGCCGATGGAAGTATCAGAAGCGGGCCGGTTGCATATCTTTCGCCCCGAGGATGGCGGCGAGGAGCATTATGCCATCGAGATCGGACGCCCCGACCGGACCAAACCGGTTCTCGCGCGGTTGCATTCCGCCTGTTTCACCGGTGACCTGATGGGCAGTCTGAAATGCGACTGCGGCCCGCAGCTGCGTGCTGCGCTTGCGCAGATGGGGGCCGCGGGGACGGGGATATTGCTCTATCTCAATCAGGAAGGACGCGGCATCGGGCTGGCCAACAAGATGCGGGCCTATTCCCTGCAGGATCAGGGGTTTGACACTGTCGAGGCGAATCACCGGCTGGGGTTCGAGGACGACGAGCGCGATTTTCGGCTGGGGGCGGATATTCTGAGGTCCATGGGCTTTTCCGCGGTGCGATTGCTGACCAACAACCCCCGCAAGGTCGAAATGATGGAAGCCTCGGGCATCGACGTGGCCGAACGGGTGCCGCTGAAGGTTGGCGAAAACCGCCATAACGCTGGTTATCTGGCGACCAAGGCTGCAAAGTCCGGGCATCTTCTTTAGCGAAAGGACAGCCATGAAAGGCCGATGCTATTGCGGGGCGCTGCATTACGAGGTGACAGCCGTTCCGGTGTGGAAGCTGCAATGCCACTGCAGGGAATGTCAGTATATCTCGGGTGGGGGGCCGAATTTCGCGATGGCAGTGCCTCTGGAGGGCTTTGCCTTTACCAGCGGGACACCCGCCGAATTCACCCGCGACGACCTTGAAGGCGCGCGCACACGGCAGTTCTGCGGCACCTGCGGGACACATGTCGTGACGCGGATTCCGGGCCGGGATTACTTGGTGCTCAAGGCGGGAACATTGGACAATCCGGCGGCAGACTTTGGTGATGCGGAATTTGCGATCTTCATGAAAGACGCGCAGCCCTTCCATGTGGTGGCCGAAGGCAAGCCCTGTTTCGACGATCTGCCTCCGCGCTGATGACCCGCGATGACATGGTCCTGACCCCTGTTGGCCTGCGGTTTCAGGGGCGGCTTTACCCCTGCAGCATCGGCAGGGGTGGTGTGACCGAACACAAGCGCGAGGGCGATGGCGCCACCCCGAAAGGGAACCACCGGATTGTCGGGATGCTGTATCGGCCCGACAGGTTGTCCTGCCCGGTGAACTGGGCGGTGCCGATCGGGCCGGGGGACCTGTGGTCAGACGATCCGGCGGCCAAGGATTACAACAGGATGGTGCGTGCGCCCTATCCGCACAGCCACGAGGTGCTGCGCCGCGCGGATCCGCTCTATGATCTGGTGATCCTGACCAGCTGGAACTGGCCCGATGCGGTTGCCGGGCGCGGTTCTGCCATCTTTATCCACCAGTGGCGCAGGCCCGGTTATCCGACGGAGGGCTGTATCGGCCTGCGGCGGGCCGATCTGCATGCCATTGCCCCGATGATCCGGCAGCATACACGGTTGATCGTGACCTAGATCGTCATGCGAAAAACCTGAATCCCGTAATGCTGCCTGAAATCAGAGATTTCAACGCGTTACGGGATGCATGATGCTTCAAGTATTTCGTCAGACGCTATAGAGCCGGTTTTCGGGCCTTATCCCGGCACTCTTTCTCCAAAGATGGCCGAGCCGACGCGAACATGGGTGGCGCCCAGGGCCACGGCGCGTTCGAAATCGCTGCTCATGCCCATGGAAAGCCCCTGCAAGCCGTTGCGCGCGGCGATCTTTGCCAGCAGCGCGAAATGCAGCGCGGGTTCTTCATCCACCGGGGGGATGCACATCAGGCCCCGCACCGGCAGATCGAGATCCCGGCATTCCTTGACAAAGGCATCTGCATCGCCGGGCAGGACGCCTGCCTTTTGCGGCTCTTCGCCGGTGTTCACCTGGATGAACAGATCGGGGCATTTCCCCTCTTCCTGGGCCAGGCGGGCCAGGGCCTTGGCCAGTTTCGGACGGTCCAGGGAATGGATGGCGTCAAACAGATTGATTGCCTGCCGCGCCTTGTTGGATTGCAGGGGCCCGATCAGGTGCAGATCGACGCCGGGAAAATCAGCGCGGAAACCGGGCCATTTGCCCGCCGCCTCCTGCACCTTGTTTTCACCGAAACAGCGGTGGCCCTGCTCAAGCACATGGCGCACCCGCGCGTCCGGCTGCACCTTGCTGACGGCGATCAGGGTGACGGAACCGGCTTTGCGCCCGGCATCCGCTTCTGCCCTGGTCAATCTGGTGGTGATATCTGTCAGACCCATGATGTTCCCCTTGCTGCCTTGAGGCGCACAGAACAACACAGAGGCAGAAATGAAAAGGGCAGACCCGAAGGCCTGCCCCAAACTCACGTATATGAGCTCAACTTAGAAGTTGAAGCGCACACCGAAGTCAACGATGGTCACGTCGGCGTTGTTGTTGGAGATACCGCCGCGCAGCGATGTGCCGCCACCCATGTCGTGGTTGAAGTCAACACCGTAGGATGTTTGGGCGAAGTAGTCAGCATCTGCAACGTAGGCTTCGATGTTTGTGGCTGCGCCAACATCAAAGCGACCTGCCAGAACCCAGTGGTCGCCAGCAACGCCGTTGTCGGCGAAGGCCAGTGTCACGTCGGCCGGGCCGAAGGAACCGCCAACAGTGGCTGTCCACTCAGTGTCACCAACGAAGTCGGAGTCCTGAGCACCCAGAGCGAATGTCCAGCCGTTCCATGTGTATGCGATGTGACCCGCGATACGCTCGTTGTTTGCACCGGCAGGGTTGGTTGCGGACACGTGGACCGCCAGATCACCAGCAGAGTACAGAACTTCGATACCGTTGGAGCCCGAGCTACCCAGGCCTTGGCCGTTCTGGTAAGCATCGCCACGGAAGTTGTAGGCAACGTAGTCATAGGAGTGACCGGTCAAACCCAGGTCGATGGGGTACTGACCAGGCATGAACTCCAGCGCGCCGTAGATGTTACCAACACCAACTTCGAAGCCGCCGGAACGGGCGAAGAAGCGTGCGCCATTGAAGCCCGGCAGAGTGCCGACAGCCGCATCACGCTCTTCGGATTCGAAGTGAATTGTACCACCGAAGACAACGCCAGCGTCGGATTCAGCAGTTGCATTCACGATCAAACGCAAACGGCTTGTGATGTTTGTTGTGTCTGTAACGCCGTTGTCGGTGTACAGAAGACCAAAGCGGCCGTAACCACCAAATGTAACGTCTGCTGCTGCAACGCCGGCGGTCGCGACCAGGGCTGTTGTAGCGAAGAGAACTTTTTTCATGAGTTTTCCCTCGGTTTGAATTCATATGCCCAGACCGGGGAATCCGGAAAGGGTATGAAGGGTGTTTGCACCCAACCCCCCCCTCCTTGCAAGAAGCCTGAAACGCTCCGGGGCAATGTCGCTGCCAATGGTGCAGCTTTGCCACAGTTTTATCTCTGCCCCTCCCTTTTCAGGGGTGTCCAGGAGCACAAAGCCCATATTCAACAGGGGAATCGCTGCAGACATATGCCTTGCCGATGGTGCAGCACTTGGATAGACCATTGTCCAAACAGGCAAAGGAAAGCTGAAATGGCGTACAGGACCGTTTGCAAAGGCGCAGTGGCACTTCTTATTGTTGCGAGTCTCGGCGCTTGTGGCCTGGGGCGGGAAGCGACACCGCGCGCCGCGACCTATAGCAACACCAACAACCCCAACGTGATCGAGACCGATCCGGACAATACGATCTGGTCGATCTTCAACCGCAAGAACACCGGCACGAATGTTTCGGTGAACAAATACCTCTGGTCAGCTTCGCTTGAGGTTCTCAATTTCCTGCCTGTTCAATCCATCGACCCGTTCACAGGCGTGATCGTGACAGGCTATGGCACACCGCCGGGCGGCGGCTCTGCCTATCGCGCGACGGTTCTGATCGACGATCCGGCGCTTGATGCGCGGTCGCTGAACCTGGCGCTGCAAACCCAGGGCGGACGCACCGTGAACACTGCCACCACCCGCGCGGTGGAGGACGCCATTCTGTCCCGCGCCCGTGAGATGCGACTCGCCGACAACAAATTCTGATCCCGAACACAATCCACAACTTCTTATGCGCCGGGCCCAGTGACATGAACGGCCCGGCGCAGTCCGTTTGAACGAAGGCACAGGCCATGATCCGCTATACCCCCGCCGAAATCGAAGCCCGCTGGCAATCCGCCTGGGAAAAGGATGGCATTTTCCGCGCCGTCCGCGATGTCTCCAGGCCCAAGTATTATGTGCTGGAGATGTTCCCCTACCCCTCGGGCCGGATTCACATGGGGCATGTGCGCAACTACACGATGGGCGACGTGATCGCGCGCTACAAGATCGCCACCGGGCATAACGTGCTGCACCCGATGGGCTGGGACGCCTTCGGGATGCCTGCGGAAAACGCCGCCATGGCCATCGGCGGCCATCCCAAGGACTGGACCTATGGCAACATCGACGACATGCGCGGCCAGATGAAACCGCTGGGCCTGTCGATCGACTGGTCCCGTGAATTCGCCACCTGCGACCCGGAATACTATGGTCAGCAGCAGGCGCTGTTCCTCGATTTCCTCGATGCGGGCCTTGTCTATCGCAAGAACGCCGTGGTGAACTGGGACCCGGTCGACATGACCGTGCTGGCCAACGAACAGGTCGAGGCGGGGCGCGGCTGGCGATCTGGTGCTTTGGTGGAACGGCGCGAGCTGACGCAATGGTTCTTCAAGATCTCGGATCATTCGGAAGAACTGTTGGAGGCGCTCGACGGGTTGGACAACTGGCCCGCCAAGGTCAAGCTGATGCAGGCCAACTGGATCGGCAAATCGCGTGGGCTGCAATTCGCCTTCTCCACCATTGACGCGCCGGACGGCTATGACCGGATCGAGGTCTATACCACGCGCCCCGATACGCTGATGGGTGCCTCCTTTGTCGGCATCTCGCCCGATCACCCGCTTGCCAAGGCGCTGGAGCGGGACAATGCCGATGTCGCGGCCTTCTGCGCAGAGTGCCGAAAGGGCGGCACAACCGAAGAAGCCATCGAAACCGCCGAGAAGCTGGGCCTGGATACCGGTATCCGGGTGCGCCACCCGTTTGACACGGCGCATGACCTGCCGGTCTATATCGCGAACTTCATCCTTATGGATTACGGCACCGGGGCCATTTTCGGCTGCCCGGCCCATGACCAGCGCGATTTTGAATTTGCGACCAAATACGATCTGCCGATCATTTCGACCTTTCTGCCGTCAGAGGAAGCGCCCGAAGACCTCGAAGAGGCCTTTGTGCCCGCCAAGGACGAAAAGGTCTTTTACAACCGCGGATTCGCGGGGGAGCAGTGGCAGACTGGCAACGAAGCCATCGACGCCGCGATTCGCTTTTGCGAGGACAATGGCGTGGGCCACGGCGTAACCAAGTTCCGCCTGCGCGACTGGGGCCTCAGCCGCCAGCGGTATTGGGGCTGCCCGATCCCGGTGGTGCATTGCGACAGCTGCGGCGTGGTCCCGGAAAAGAAAGAGAACCTGCCGATCGAACTGCCCTATGATGTGGATTTCGACACGCCCGGCAATCCGCTTGACCGGCACCCGACCTGGCGCGACTGTGCCTGCCCGTCCTGTGGCGCGGCGGCGAGGCGCGAAACCGACACGATGGACACATTTGTCGATTCCTCCTGGTATTTCGCCCGTTTCACCGCGCCCCGCGCCGAAACGCCGACAAACATGGAAGATGCCAAATACTGGATGAATGTGGACCAGTATATCGGCGGCATCGAACACGCGATCCTGCACCTGCTCTATTCACGTTTCTTTGCCCGCGCGATGCAGATCACCGGACACCTGCCGGAAAGCGCCATCGAACCCTTTGACGCGCTGTTCACCCAAGGCATGGTGACACATGAGATCTATCAGACCCGCGACGACAGGGGCCGTCCTGTCTATCACCTGCCCGAGGATGTCACCGACGGCAGGCTCGCGGATGGCACCGAGGTCGAGATCATACCCTCGGCCAAGATGTCGAAGTCCAAGAAGAACGTGGTGGACCCGCTGCACATCATCTCGAACTATGGCGCGGATACTGCCCGCTGGTTCGTGCTGAGCGATTCCCCCCCCGAGCGGGACGTGGAATGGACAGCCTCGGGTGCCGAAGCGGCGTTCAAGCACCTGTCGCGGGTCTGGAACATCAGCGACCGGATCGCGGCGATGGATGCCGATGCCGGGGGAGAGGGTGACGAGGATCTGTTGCGCGCCATGCACAAGACCATCCATGACGTGACCATGGGTGTCGAAAGTTTCGGCTTCAATGCGGCGATTGCGAAACTCTACGCCTTCACGGCAACCTTGCAGAAATCCAAGGCGGGCCAGAGCGCCCAGCGCGCAGCGATCATGACGCTGGCGCAGCTGATGGCCCCGATGACCCCGCATCTGGCCGAGGACATCTGGGCCAGGCAGAACGGCGAAGGCCTGATTGCTACCGCCCCCTGGCCGAAGGCTGACGCGGCAATGCTGGTTGACGATACCGTCACCCTGCCGATCCAGATCAACGGCAAACGGCGTGCGGAAATACAGGTGCCCGCCGATATGCCGAAAGAAGAGGTTGAAAAGATCGCGCTGGCCCATGAAGCTGTGATCAGAACCCTGGATGGGGCCACCCCGAAGAAGGTCATCGTTGTGCCCGGACGGATCGTGAATGTCGTTGCTTGACCGCCGTACCGTTTTGCTTGCCCCGCTGGCGCTGGCCGCCTGCGGGTTCGAGCCGGTCTATGGACCCGGCGGCAGCGGCAGCGCCTTGCGCAACCGCGTGCTGGTGGATGAGCCGGATGACCGCAACGGCTATCTGCTGACCCGAGAGATCGAGGAACGGCTGGGCCGTACCAGCGCCGCAAGCTTTGGCCTGGCGGTCAAGATTGCCACGACCGAGGAGGGGCTGGCCATCGATTCGGCGGGCAACATAACCCGGTTCAACCTGCTGGGTGCGGTGGAATTCGCCCTGCGGGATCTGACCACAGGCCAGATCGTGACCTCCGGCACCGTCGAGAATTTCACCGGCTATTCCGCCACCGGCACAACCGTTGCAACCCTGGCCAGCGCGCAGGATGCACAGGAACGCCTGATGCGCATCCTGGCCGAGCAGATCATCGCAAGGCTTTACGCCGCGCAGATCCCCGCATGAAACTGTCCCCGCGCGAGGCCAACAGCTATTTCGCCAAGCCGGACGCGGGCAAGACCGGCCTGCTGATCTTTGGCAGCGACGCGATGCGTGTCGCGCTGAAACGGCAGGAATTCCTGAAATCCCTGCTGGGTCCCGATGCGGAAGAGGAAATGCGCCTGACGCGAATCCCTGCAGCCGAGCTGCGCCGCGATCCCGCGATGTTGCTGGATGCGATCAAGGCGGTGGGGTTCTTTCCCGGACCGCGTGCGGCCTTTGTCGAGGACGCGAACGACAATATCGCCAAGCCGCTGCTGGATGCGCTGGGAGACTGGCAGCCCGGCGATGCGCAGATTGTCGTGTCAGGGGGCGACCTGAAGAAGACCTCGAAGGTGCGCAAAGCCTTTGAGAGCCACCCGAATGCCTATGCGGTGGCGATCTATGACACCCCGCCAGACCGGGCGGAGATCGAGCGGCTGCTGGCAGAGGCCGGGCTGCGCCCCGAACCCGATGCCATGGGCGCGCTGAGCGAACTGGCCCGCACGCTTGATCCCGGCGATTTCCGTCAGACCCTGGAAAAACTGTCGCTTTACAAGCTGAATGACCCAACCGCCCTGACCGGGCAGGATGTTGCCGCCTGCGCGCCGACATCGACCGAGGCGGATGTGGATGACATCCTGCATGTGGTGGCCGAGGCCCGCGCGGGCGACATCGGGCCGGTGATGAGCAAGTTGCAGGGACAGGGCGTGAACCCGGTGACGCTGACCATCATGGCGATCCGCCATTTCCGCACCCTTTACCGCATTGCGGCATCCCCCGGCGCGCCCGTCTATGGGGTGCGCGACCGGGACCGCGCCATGCGGCAGGCCAAGGCCTGGGGTGCGGCAAAGCTGGAAACCGCGCTGACGGTTCTGACCGATACCGACCTGACCCTGCGCTCGGCAGCGCAGACCGCGCCGGCGCTGGCACTGGTCGAACGCGCCTTTATCCGCCTCGCGATGCTGGGCGCTCAACGCTGAAAGGAACAACGATGTACAAGGTGATTGGTGCGACCAGATCCCGCGCTTTCCGGGTGATGTGGATGCTGGAGGAACTGGGCGAAGACTACCAACAGGTGGATGCCGGGCCGCGGTCCGAAGAAGCGTTGAAATACAATCCGCTGGGCAAGATTCCGGCCTTTGTCGACGGCGATGAGATCCTGACCGATTCCGTGGCGATCATGACCTACCTCGGCGACAAACATGGCAAGCTGACGGCCCCGGCAGGCACCCCTGCCCGGGCGCGGCAGGATGCGATGACATTCTGGCTGGTCGATGAATTCGACGCGATTCTCTGGGCGGCCGCCAAACACAGTTTCGTTTTTCCCGAAGACCGCCGGGTGCCCGAGATCAAGGACAGCCTGAAGGCGGAGCTGTTGCGCTCGGCCGATGTGCTGGCGGAGCGGCTGGAAGGGCCATTCCTGATGGGGGACCAGATGACCCATGCGGATATCCTGGCCTGTCACTGCGTAAACTGGTCGATCGGTGCGAAGTTTCCGCGTCTGAATGACAAGCTGGGCGCCTGGGCCGCCCGGATGCGGGACCGGCCCGCGTTCAAGGCCGCGCAGGAAAAGGGTGCGGGGTAAGATCTGGCGTTTCGGATGCGGAAGGCTTCGGCCCCTCAAGGTGCATTCACGCTTTCGACATTCACACAGACGGCAGTCACACCTGCAAATGAAGACATGTCAAAAATGACATGTCTTCATTTACGGAACGTTAGTGCTTTTCCATCGCGTTGCGGAAAAGCGGCTCGATAACCGGAAGAACCTGTTGTCGGGTGGCAAGAACCCCGGATCAGACCCCGGCCCAGGTTGCGGCCTGCTGCCCGGCCCAGCGCCCGGTCGCGAGGCAGGCATTGATCAGATAGCCCCCTGTCGGCGCCTCCCAATCCAGCATTTCCCCTGCCACAAAGACACCCGGCACCGCGCGCAGCATCAGATTGTCATTCAGCGCGCCAAAGCGGACGCCCCCGGCGGTCGAGATGGCCTCCGCCATCGGGCGCAGCCCGGCGTGGCTTATCGGTAGCGCCTTCAACACCCGCGCCGTGGCCCGCAGGCCATCGGGCAGGGGCCGCGCCATTTCCTGTATCAGCGCGATCTGCGCCGGTGTCAGCTTCAACACCTTCCGCAAATGGTTGGCCAGGCTGGCCTTGCCACGCGGCTTTGCCAGGCGTGTCGTGATCTCCGGCACGGAGAGATCCGGCAACAGGTCAAGCAACAGATCATGCCCTTCACGGACCCCGCGGGAGACCGAATAGATGCCGCCGCCCTCCAGCCCGCGCGCCGACAGGCTCGCCTCGCCCCGCGATTGATAGGGGCCGGCGGACCATGCCCCGCCTTTGAGCGGCGCGCCGAAGTGCTTGGCCATGTGGTCAGACCAATCCACCGCCACGCCGGCATTCGCAGGGGCAAAACCCGCCAGATCGACACCACGGGCGCGCAATATGTCGGCCCATGCGCCGGTCGCGCCCAGTCGGGGCCAGCTTGCGCCCCCAAGGGCCAGCACGGTCACATCTGCCTGCAGCGTCTCGACACCCCCGGGCGTGTCGAATGCCAGTGCCGCGCCCTGCCAGCCCTGCCAGTGCCACCGGGTGCGGGTCTGCACGCCAAGCCCGGCAAGGCGTTCCAGCCAGGCTCTGAGCAATGGCGAGGCCTTCATCGCCGTCGGAAAGACCCGGCCTGTCGATCCGGAGAACACCTCCTGGCCCAGCCCGCGCGCCCATGCCTGCACGGCGCTGGCGTCGAATGCCGCGATGATCGGGGACAATGGGGCTCGTGCCTCGGCATAGGCTTCCATGAAGGGTGTGAACGGCTCGTCCTTTGTCAGGTTCAGGCCGGATTTGCCGGCCATCAGGAACTTGCGGCCCACCGATGGCTTGGCATCGCAGAGCGTGACCGCAAGACCGGCACGTCCCAGCATCTCTGCCGCCATCAGACCAGCCGGGCCTGCCCCGATCACCACAGCGCGGCTCATGCCTCTGCCTTGGGCAAACCGCCTTTGATCTCGACCACGCGCTGGGGAAAGGGAATCTCGATCTTCGCGTCCTTGAGCGCGTTCCAGATCAGGAACAGGACGTCGGAGGTGTATTTGTTCGGCCCGTCGTCCAGCCCGTTGACCCAGAACTCCACCGCGAAATCCACACCGCTGTCACCGAAGCCGCGCAGCTCGCAATCGGGCGGATAGGGTTCATCAAGCACCTCCGGATGCGTGGCCACTGCGGCCTCCACAAGGGCCGGCACCTTGTTGATGTCGGTGTCATAGCTGACAGAGAATGCTGCCTCGTATCGGTTGGCCGACCCGGAATCGGAGTAATTCGCCACACGAGTGGTGATGAAATCTTCGTTCGGCACCACGATCCAGCGGCCATCGAAGGTTTCCAGAATCGTGGCCCGGGCCATCATCTTGACGATTGTGCCCGCTTCGCCGCCGTCGAGTTCCACGAAATCACCGACCGTCGCCTGCCCCTCGACCAGCAGGATCACGCCAGAAATGAAATTCGACGCGATCTTTTGCAGGCCGAACCCCAGCCCCACACCAATGGCGCCGCCCAGAACGGCAAGGGCCCCCAGGTTGATGCCCATGATGTTCATCAGCAGCAGGAAGGCCACGGCAAAGATGGTGAATTCGACCGTCTTGATCAGCAATTGCCGGATCGACGGGCGCATCTCCTCTTTCTGGGCGATGATCTGCGTGGTCTGGGTGTTCGACCATTGCCCGAGCCAGAACAGGAAGGTCCCGGCGATGACCCCGCGCACGACGGTGATCAGCGAAAAGCGGATGTTGCCCACGCCCACGATGGTTTCGGTCAGCGCCGTGTTCACGACATCCATCAGCCCCACGGCATAAATCGCCATGATCGGAAGCAGGATAAAGCGGCCCATGGTCTTGAGCAGCGGATCGGTGATCATGTCGCGGACCAGCGCCCGCGCGGCCAGGAAGAGGAACACCCGCTTGCCAAAGGCGATGACGGCGCCGGAATCGAACAGGGACCTGACGATGCTTTCCCCGATGCCCGTCAGGGCATAGGCCAGCAGCGGAGAGAGCAACGGCAGAAAGCGCAGGATAAACCGGCGCGGCGTGGCAAAGACACCGGCTCTGTCGTCAGGTTCTATCAGCCGCTGCAATGCTGGTTTCATCCGCGTCGAAATCAGCACCGCAAGCAGCCATGCGACCACAAGCAATGCGAATTGGGACCAGGCCGCCGGGCTCAGCAACCAACTGAGCGCCAGTTCCCAGCCCTGCACGGCATAGCCATAGGTCTGCTGCACGATTTCAGGTTGCGCAGAAAGGTCGAACTCCATCACCGGACCCTTGTAACAAAAAGCAAATACGCCATCCTCATGCCCGGACGGCGGCAAAGGATCAAGGATATTGCAAAGGGTCAGAACCTGCCGCATCCGGATTGGTCCGTCCGGATGCAGCGGCGCGCACCAAAGGGGTCCTTAGCCTGAGCGGCACATCTGCTTGATCCCGGCTGCGATCTCGGGCTTGGCGGCAACCGTGTCGGCGCTCAGGTCGCGGGCATGTTCCAGCAGTTCCTCAGGCGCGACGATCCGGTCGATCAGGCCAAAGGACAGTGCTTCTTCGGCCGTGATCTTTTGCCCGCCCATCAGGATCAGCTTGGTGCGCGCAGGGCCGATGAGGGCCGCCATGCGCAGCGGGTCGGACGGCTGCGGCAGGAACCCCAGCTTCATCACCGGATAGAAAAACCTGGCCTCCGGCACGGCGATGCGGATGTCGCAGGCCAGCGCCATGCCCATGGCACCGCCCGCCAGGGTGCCGTTCAGCGCCGCGATGGTCAGCCCCGGCAGGGAGGCAACCGCCCCGGACAGCCGTTCCCAGACATCGGAGGTGGCCAGCCCCGCGCGGGCAGCCTCCAGATCGGCACCGGCGCTGAAAACGCGGCCCGTGCCGGTCAGGATCACCGCCCTTGCCTCTGTTGCCGCCTCCATCACCTCTGCCAGGTCGCTGAGCATGGCATGGGTCAGCGAATTGGCCTTGTCCGGGCGGTTGATGGTGACGGTCCAGATACCGTCTGCGCGGTCGCAAAGGATCATATCAGGCCGACGGCGCGGCGGATGTCCTCGTCGCGCAGGGAAATTTCGTCTCCCTTGAACCGGTCCGCCTCCGCGCTGCACATCCACAACAGGCAGCGTGCGGGCCAGTCGGCGGGAATGTGATCTTCCCAGGCCAGCTTGCTGACCGGGTTGATGCCGGAGGCCTTGATCTCGCGCTGCATCTGGGTGGCGACAGTGCCGGGCGACAGGCCAATGGCGCGGATGCCATGTTCGGCCTCTTCCTTGTCCAGGCAGCGGTTCAGCATGTTGACCGCCGCCTTGGAGGCGCAATAGTGGCTCCAGCCTTCGATCGCGCCATGGGCGGCACCGGAAGAAATTGTCAGGATCGACCCGCCGCCCGCTTCGCGCATCGCAGGCAGCACCGCATGGATGCCGTTGAACACGCCCTTGAGGTTGATGTCGATCACCTGACCCCAACCGGCAGGATCGGCGTCGGCGAGGCGGGAAATCGGCTCGATCACGCCGGCATTGTTGATCAGCACGTCCAGACTGCCGAATGCGCTTTGGGCGGTGGCGACCGCCGAAGACATTTCACCATAGCGCGCCACGTTGCAG
The DNA here is from genome assembly GCF_028807335.1 of Sulfitobacter sp. PR48. NCBI lineage: Bacteria > Pseudomonadati > Pseudomonadota > Alphaproteobacteria > Rhodobacterales > Roseobacteraceae > Sulfitobacter > Sulfitobacter sp. PR48. The sequence goes on from NZ_JARAMM010000001.1 coordinate 284,027, forward strand.
GGAATCGCAATCGCCTTGTCGCCGATTTCCCCGACCAGATCGCTCAGCGCGTCCTGAGAACGCGCCAGCAAGACGACATTTGCCCCTGCCTGGGCGAAAACCCGCGCAGTTTCGGCGCCAATGCCACGGCTCGCACCTGTGATCATAACTGTCTTGCCGGTCATATCCATTGGATCGCTCCTTTGATCGGGGGATGTTTTGCATAGGGTCGTTGCCCTGTGGTAAAGCTGTGAAATGCGATGGTCCACCCCTGCACGGTACTTGACCCTTCGCGCCCTTTGTCAGAGGCTCTGGCCACATTTGCGATAAGGATTTTCCCATGTTTCGTCTGAACTCCGCTTCCATTGGCCTCGCGTTGCCCGCGATGCTGTTGTCTTCTGCCGCCTGGGCCGATCTGACCCCGTCACAGGTCTGGGGTGACTGGCGCCAGTATATGGAGGGGATGGGCTACGGCATCAGCGCCTCTGAAACTGAGGCAGGTGGCAACCTGACTGTCAGCGATCTGACCCTGGACATGCCGATGCCCGATGAGGGCGGTGCGGTCACCATGACCATGGGCACCTTCGAATTCATCGCGAATGGCGATGGATCGGTGGCAATCGTGATGCCGGACAGATTGCCCATGACAATTTCCGCCACCGGCACCGATACCGACCCCGGCTTTACCATGAACCTGGACTACACCCAGTCCGACCACAGCATGACGGTCAGCGGGACGCCCGAGAACATGACCTATGCCTATGATGCGGGCACCATCGGCCTGAAGCTGACCGAGCTGATGGTGGATGACAAAAGCTATGGCGAAGAAAACGCCAAGATCGACGTCGTTGCGACCGACTTCACCAGCCGGACAACAATGGCCATCGGCGACATGCGCAGCTATGAGCAGACCGGCCAGATCGGCAGCGTCAGCTATGACCTGTTTGTGCACAACCCCGAACAGACCGGCCAGCTTGCCATGGTCGGCAGCATGTCCGAACTGACCCTTGAGGGGGGTGGGCTGATCCCGCTCGACAACCTGAATGCGGCAGATATGGCGGCAATGATCGCGGCGGGCTTTGATATGTCGGGCTCCATCACCTATGGCGCCGGCAACACCGACATCAATTTCCAGGATGAAACCGAAGGCGATTTCGCCGCCACCACATCCTCGCAGGGCGGCGATCTGAGCGTTGAAATGGGCCCAGGCGGCATTGCCTATGCCGGGTCGCAGAAAGACACCAAGATGAACATCAAGGTGGCCGATCTGCCGTTCCCGATCGACCTGAGCATGGCGCGTTCCGGTTTCAAGCTGCAAGCACCCGTGGTCAAATCCGACGACCCGCAGGATTTTGCCTTCGGGATCACGCTGGGCGATTTCGTCATGTCCGACATGATCTGGGGCATCTTCGACCCCACCGGCCAATTGCCGCGTGACCCGGCAACCATCGAGCTGGATCTGAGCGGTCAGGCCAAGCTGCTGGTCAACTACATGGATCCGGAAGCCGCGGCAAACCTTGCGGGCCCTCCGGGCGAGGTCAACGCGCTGACGGTGAACACGCTGGTGTTGGATGCCGCCGGTGCGCGTCTCGAAGGTCAGGGCGACGTGACCTTCGACAACACGGATCAGACCACATTCCCCGGCATGCCGAAGCCTGTGGGCGCCGTTGACCTGTCGCTTGTCGGCGGCAACGGCCTGTTGGACAAGCTGGTCGGGATGGGCATGCTGCCGGAAGAACAGGCGATGGGCGCGCGGATGATGATGGGCCTCTTTGCAGTGCCCGGCACCGAACCGGATACCCTGAGCTCGAAGATCGAATTCACCGAAGATGGCCAGGTCTTGGCCAATGGGCAGCGTATCAAGTAAGCTGCGCGCATCGCATGGACGAAGAGGCGCGGCGCTGTCCGCGCCTCTTTTTATTTGCTATGTGCCCCGGGGCGGCGCATGCCGCGCAATTCTGGCTCTTGCTGGCGAATTTTCTGAATCCTGTCAGGAGGCCGTGCCAGGCAATCCTGGCCCAACTGCCAAGTATTTCCGACAGAGAGCGGACCTTCGACGCAGGGCGCGCAAGTTCCTGCTGGCAGACGAAGTTGCCGTTCGGAAAGTTCAGGCACATATGCTATTGTCCTGCATGCTTGACCTCAATGACACCACCATGATCGAGGTGAACGGAACCAGCCTCGCCACATTCCAACAAGGTCGCGGCGACCCTGTCACGCTTGTCCACGGTGGTGTATCGGACCTCCGAAGCTGGACCGGTCAAATGTCCGCATTGTCGAGGGATTTCCGGGTTCTCTGCTATAGTCGCCGGTTTCACGCACCGAACGCCCCCATTCCGCCAGACCAGCCGGATACGTTCCAAACCCATGTGGACGATCTGGCCGCGCTGATCGACCACCTTGGGACGGCCCCAACCCATATTGTGGCGCATTCGTGGGGCGGGCTGATTGCACTCGTCCTGGCGACGCAACGCCCCGAGATGTGTCGAAGCCTGGTTCTGATCGAAGCACCGAGCGTAACCGTTCATCTGGAAATCCCGCCAAAGCCGCTGCAATTGCTCAAGCTGTTCCTTTCGAACCCGAAACTTGCCGTTGCGATCGCGAAACTGGGTGCAGGGACATTTGGGCCAGCGGAAAAGGCATTTCGAAAGGGGGACGACAAAGCCGCCATTGCACATTTTGGCCGGGGCGTTTTGGGGGATCGGGCCTTTGACGGCCTCTCAGAAGAGCGCTACCAGCAGGTCTGGGACAATCGGGGACCGGACAGAGCGCAGGTTTTATATCATGGCTTTCCCGATTTGCGTAACGTACCACTCTCGCGTGTCACGATGCCCGTCCTGTTGCTTAGCGGAAACTCAAGCCCGGTTGTTTTTCGGCGGTTGAATGATGCTTTGGCTGACAGGCTGCCCAATGCGATCCATCGCATAATACCCAATGCGTCGCATATCGTTCAGGAGGATGCCCCTGATGAAGTAAATGCCCAGATAGCAGGATTCCTGAAAACGTAGGTTGGACCCGATCCCGCCATTCTCTGCATTCTCACGACTGACCGCTTGTCTCCTGCCGCGTCCTTCGGACATAGCGCCACGCGCCTGGGCCGCGATGTGACGCAAAGTCGGCTTTGCCTGGCATCTGACGCCCGGGGGGAAAGCGCAGCTTTGTTCAATTCATGGACAACAAGGGCCGCCAACCCGGCCATACCCCTGCCCGGAGCGCCCAATCGGGGCGCTGCTCTTGCCCTTATGGCCATAGGCGATTACCTCTGCGCCAACCCCGATTGGAGCCTGCCTCATGTCCCAGCCCCTCGATTCGCTGACCAAATCCCTGTTGCTTGCCGCCGGCAAGGCAGGCGCGGATGCGGCAGATGCAAAGGCCGTCCGCGCGACCTCGGTCTCTGTCGACGTGCGCGGCGGCATGCTGGAACAGGCCGAGCGGGCAGAAGGCACCGACATCGGGCTGCGTGTTTTTGTGGGGAAACGATCCGCGACGGTTTCGGCCTCGGATGCCTCCGAACGTACGATGGAGGAAATGGCGGTCCGCGCGGTTGCCATGGCCCGCGAGGCCCCCGAAGACCCCTATGCCGGGCTGGCCGAGCCAGAGCAGCTTGCGCAGCATTGGGACGCCGAAGCCCTGCAACTGGTCGATCCAGCAGAGGAACCCTCGCCCGAGACCCTGCAGGAGGATGCCGCCGCGACCGAAGCCGCGGCACTTGCCGTCAAGGGCGTCAGCCAGGTGCAATCCGCCAGCGCCGGGTACAGCAGGCAGCAGATCTTTCTGGCCACGACAAACGGTTTCGAAGGCGGCTTTGGCCGCACCAACCGCGGGCTGTCCTGTGTTGCCATTGCGGGCAGCGGCAGCGGCATGGAACGTGACTACGATGGCGACAACCGCATTTTCCAATCGGATCTGCGGGATGCCGCCGACATTGGCCAGACCGCCGCACAGCGCGCCCTTGCCCGGCTTGAAGCGCGCAAGCCGCCCACCGGGACCTATCCTGTCCTGTTCGACGAACGCGTCGCATCCTCCCTGATCGGCCATCTGCTGGGTGCTGTGAACGGCAACGCCATTGCGCGCGGTGCGTCCTATCTGCGGCATGCGCTGGGCGAGGCCATCCTGCCCGACCATCTGTCGCTGATCGAAGACCCGCACCGCCCCCGCGTCGGCGGATCGCGCCCCTTCGATGGTGAAGGATTGCCGACACAGCGCCGCATGATCGTCGAGAACGGCGTGCTCATGGGCTGGACCCTCGATCTGGCCACGGCGCGCAAACTGGGCATGGCGCCGACCGGCAACGCGGCACGCGGCACCTCTTCGGGTCCCTCCCCCACCACCTGGAATATCGCCCTGACCCAGGGCGCGGTCAGCCGGGACGACCTGATCCGCGAGATGGGGACCGGTCTGCTTGTCACCTCGATGATCGGATCGACGATCAACCCCAACACCGGGGATTATTCGCGCGGGGCCAGTGGCCTGTGGGTCGAGAACGGTGAGATCACCCATGCGATCAACGAATGCACCATCGCGGGCAACCTGCGGGACATGCTGCGTGCGATGATCCCTGCCAATGACGGGCGTCCGCACCTGAGCCGGGTCGTGCCGTCATTGCTGGTGCCGGGGATGACCCTTGCCGGCGCGTGATCTGCCCCTTCTGATCGACGCGGCGCGCATTGCCGGCCGGGTCGCCACCAGCTTTGTCGGCAAGACGGCGCGGCGGTGGGACAAACCCGGCGATGCGGGCCCCGTGACCGAGGCCGACCTGGCGGTGAACGATGTGCTGCAAACCACATTGCGGCTTGCCCGGCCCGATTACGGCTGGCTGTCGGAGGAAACCGAAGACACCGCCGAAAGACTGGGCAAGGACAGGGTGTTCATCATCGACCCGATCGACGGCACCCGCAGCTTTGTCGAAGGGTCGAACACCTGGGCGCATTCGCTGGCTGTGGCAGAGGCGGGGGTGATCACCGCGGCAGTTGTGTTCCTGCCGATGCGGGACAAGCTCTATGCCGCGGCAAAGGGCGAGGGGGCGACCCTGAACGGCAAGGACCTGCGGGCCGCGCATCAGCCCGACCTGTCGCAGACCACCGTACTGGCCGCGAAACCCGCCTTGATGGACCACTACTGGAAATCCCGCAGCGCCCCGACCTTCAAACGCAGCTACCGGCCTTCGCTGGCCTACCGCCTTGCGCTGGTGGGACAGGGCCGTTTCGATGCGATGATCACCCTGCGCCGCAGCTGGGAATGGGACATCGCAGCCGGCGCCCTGATCGTGACAGAGGCAGGCGGCACCTGTTCCGATCAGACGGGCCGGCCGCTGGTCTTCAACAATGCCGATCCCCGGCTGAACGGGGTGGTGGCCGGGGGCGCACCCGCCCAGGCCGCGCTGATCGCTGCACTTGCCTGAAACGTTTCTTCTGGTACGACAGGGATACTCCCAAGTGACAAAGGAAATTCCATGACACAACGCTTGCACCTCGTTTTCGGCGGTGAACTGGTCAATCCCACGGAAACCGCGTTCAAGAACGTCGATGACATCCATATCGTTGGCATTTTCCCCAATTATGCCACTGCATTCGACGCCTGGAAGAACGAGGCACAACGCACGGTGGACAATGCCCATATGCGCTATTTCATCGCGCATCTGCACCGCCTGCGGGACGAGGAAGCCCCCGCCTCACCCACCGAAGAGCTGGGCTGAACCGGCCATGGCGCGGTCGCTGGGGCTCGCGGCATATCGCGCCATGATCCGGCACGGGACGGCGGATGTGGTCCCGCCCTCCGGGCCGCGGCCCCCCGGTGAACTGGTGTGGATTCACGCCGCCGAATCCGGGAACCTGCTGGCGGTGCAGGACCTTGCCCTGCGGCTTTGCGCGGTGCGGACCAGGTTGAACGTGCTGATCACCCTGCCGGAGGGCGCGGATGTTACCGCGCTGGCCAAAACAGACAACAACGTGATCGTCCAGCCTGTGCCCGGCGAACACCAGTCGACGGTCAAGGCGTTTCACGATCACTGGAAACCCGATTGCTGCATCTGGGTCTGGGGCGCGCTGCGGCCCAACCTTGTGCTGGAAACCGGCGCCCGGCAGTGCGCCATGTTCCTGATTGACGCCGACACCCGTGGCTTTGACGGCCGCCGCGACCGCTGGCTTTCCGATCTGACCTACAGAATGTTGTCACAGTTCGACTACGTCCTGACCCGGTCGGAACCAGGGCTGCAACGGCTGCTGCAACTCGGGCTGACGCGCCAGCAGATTGAAATCACCTCCCCGCTGCTGGCAGGCGGTCAGGCCCTGCCCTGCGTGGATTCGGATCTGACGGAACTCTCTGCGGTCATCGGCGGCAGGCCGGTCTGGTTTGCCACCCAGTTGCAGGCCAGGGAATTTCCCACGATCCTTTCGGCGCACCGGCAGGCCATGCGCCTGTCGCACCGGTTGTTGCTGATCCTGCAGGCGGCAGAGCCTGGAACAACCGCCGAGGCGATCGAGCTTTCCCAGGCACGCGGCTTTGTGACCGTGAACTGGAGCGACGGCACGTTTCCCGACGAGGCAACGCAGGTCCTCGTGACCGATGACCCCGGTGACCGGGGCCTGTTCTTCCGGCTCGCACCGGTTTCCTTTCTGGGCTCCTCCCTGGTGCAGGGCGAAAGCGGCTGTGACCCCTTTGACGCGGCGGCGCTGGGGTCTTCGGTGCTCTACGGTCCCAAGGTGCGGCATTTCATGGGATCCTACACAAGGCTGGCGGCCGCAGGCGCGGCGCGCATCGTCAATGATGCCGATGCGCTCGGCACTGCCGTTTCCCGCCTGATCGCCCCGGATCAGGCCGCAACCATGGCCCATGCGGGATGGGATGTGATCAGCCAGGGTGCGGCGCTGATGGATCGGGTGACCGATCTTGTGCAGGATGCGCTTGATGATGTGGTAAGGGCGCATTGATGCGGGCACCGGCTTTCTGGCATCTTCCCCGGCCCGACTGGCGCGCACGGCTGTTGCAGCCGCTGGGCGCACTTTACGCATTGGCCACCGCGCGCCGGTTGGCGCAGGGCGCGCGCGAACGGCTGGAAGTGCCCGTGGTCTGTGTCGGCAACATCAACGCGGGCGGCACCGGCAAGACCCCAACGGTCATGGCGGTGGTGGATCACCTGCGCAACCTGTTTCACACACCTCATATCGTGTCGCGCGGCTATGGCGGAACCCTGGAAGGGCCCGTGCAGGTCGATCCCGCGCGCCACAGCGCGGCCGAGGTCGGGGACGAACCGTTGCTGCTGTCCGCCTTTGCCGAGGTCTGGGTGGCACGGGACCGCGCTGCCGGGGCCAGGGCCGCGCAAAAGGCCGGGGCAACCGTGATCGTGCTGGATGACGGCTTCCAGAACCCGGCGCTGCATCATGACCTGGCCATCGTGGTGGTGGATGCGGAAAAAGGATTTGGCAACGGCCTGTGCCTGCCCGCGGGCCCGCTGCGCGAACCGGCGTCGGCCGGTCTGGGCCGGGCTGACATCTTGCTGTCCATCGGGACAGCGGCCGCACAGGATCGCTTTGCGGCACCGGACCTGCCACCTGCCGTGCCGCATGTGCAGGCTGTCCTTGCCCCCTTGCAGACCGGTATGAACTGGGCGGATACCACTGCCTTTGCCTTTGCCGGGATCGGCCACCCGGAGAAGTTCTTTGCCACGCTGCGGGCACTGGGCGCGACATTGGTCCATGCCGAAGCCCTGGACGATCACCAGCCGCTGACCGCGGCACTGATGACCCGGCTGGAAAGTGATGCCCGCGCACGGGGCGCGCAGCTGGTCACGACGGAAAAGGATGCCGTCAGGCTGCCGGACAGCTTCCGCAGCAAGGTGATCACCCTGCCCGTCCGCCTGCAATTCGCCGAAGACAACGCGCTGTTCAAGGCGCTGGATGCGCTGCCCCGCCCTGCATGACACGGCGGAATTTTCGAAAATTCCGGTCCGATCTTTTTGAAAAGATCGGCGGGCCTCAGTTGTCCTCGCCCAGTTTCGGGGCCGGACGGTGCAACGCCAGTTCGGCATCCGAGAAGGTAAAGGGCGAGCGCAGGCCCGGCACCCCGTCCAGTTCGATCTGCATGCCGCGCGCAACCACCTGCGGGTCGGCCATGACATCGGACAGGTCGTTGATCGGCCCTGCCGGCACATTGTTCGCTTCGCAGGCGGCCAGCAGGTCGTCCCGCGCGCGCAGGCGCGTTGCGCCGTTCAGGCGGCGGATCATCTCGGGCCGGTTGGCCACACGGTCGGCGTTCCTGGCATAGTCCGGCGCTTCCGCCATGTCATCCAGCCCCAGCAGGCGGCACAGCCGCTGGTACTGGCCATCGTTGCCGGTGGCGATGATCAGGTGACCGTCTGAGGATTCGAAGACTTCGTAGGGGGTCAGGTTCGGGTGGGCGTTGCCCATACGTCCCGGCGGTTTGCCGGTGGTCAGGTAATTCATCGCCTGATTGCCCATGATCGCCACCGCGCAATCCAGCAGCGCCATGTCGATATGCTGCCCCCGGCCGGTCTGGCTGCGCTGATGCACGGCGGCCAGTATCGCAGTGGTTGCATAGATGCCGGTAAAGATATCGGTGATCGCCATGCCCGATTTCTGCGGCTGCCGGTCAGCTTCCCCGGTGACCGACATCAGGCCGGACATGCCCTGGATGATGAAATCGTAGCCCGCCCGGTGCGCATAGGGGCCGGTATGGCCGAAACCCGTGATCGAACAATAGATCAGCTGCGGGAATTCTTCCTTGAGACTGGCATAGTCCAGCCCGTATTTGGCCAGCCCGCCGGTCTTGAAATTCTCGATCAGGATATCGGCATCTTTCAGCAACGCCTTGACCTGCGCCACGCCCGCGTCGGTCCGGAAATCGACGGTAACGGATGCCTTGCCCCGGTTGGTGGAGTGGAAATAGCTTGCCGACTGGTCGTCATCGCGGGTGACAAAGGGCGGGCCCCACTGGCGCGTGTCATCGCCGGCAGGGCTTTCCACCTTGATCACTTCGCATCCCAGATCCGACAATGTCTGACCCGCCCAGGGCCCGGCAAGGACCCGTGCAAGTTCGATGACCTTCAGGCCGGCAAGCGGTGCGCGCATCAGCTGCCGAGCTCAGCGTCGATCAATGTCTTGAAATCGGCATAGGACATGTTCGACTGCTTGGTGCCGTTGATGATGAAGCTGGGGGTCGAGGTGATGTCATCGCCTTCGCGGTTCTCTGTTTCCCAGGCCACCAGCGTCTGCGCCTTGTCGGCATCCTGCAGGCAGGCGTTCAGCGTGTCGTTGTCCATGCCCGCCAGGCGGCCGATCTTGCGCAGCCCTTCAACAATGGTCGCAGGATCGCCGCCGCGGACCCAGTCGGACTGGCCCTTGTAGATCAGATCGGCAATGCCAAAGAACTTTGCTTCGCCGCCGCAACGCGCCATCATGGAGGCCCAGAGGCCGGGACGGTCGAAATAGACTTCGCGGTAGATGAACCTGACCTTGCCGGTGTCAATATAGTCGGCCTTGAGCTGCTTGAATGGCCCCTGATGGAAAGCCGCGCAATGCGGGCAGGTGAAAGAGGCATATTCGATGATCGTGACCGGCGCATCCGCATCGCCCATCACCATCTCGGTGATTGTGGAGGTATCGACATCCGCATCGCTCGACTGGGCATTCGCCGCGCCAACGATGGCGGTCGAACCGGGGGTTGCCGAGGTGCGTGTCAGTGCCCAGCCGCCCAGGCCCGCGACGGCGACAGCGCCCAGAATCAGATTTCTACGTTGCATGTGATATTCCTTTGTCAGCTCTTCAGCGGTTGTTCTTGTTCAATATGTTCTCACCCAGACGCGCAAGTGCCTCGCGCAATCCGTTGTCCGAAACCTGGCCCGCCGCCGCTGTCGCCTTTGCGCGCAGCGCCGGGTCTGGTGCCGCCTTCGGTCCGGGGCTTTGGTGGGCGAATGCAACCTGCCCTTCGGCAAAACCGGTTGCGGCGGTCTGGGTGACGCGCACCCGTGCGATGGCGTTGTATCCGTAGACCGCGTTCACCCTGGCGCGCAGTTTCTCTTTCTGCATCTCCAGCACGGGGGCATGGGAGCCGGTTGTCAGCAGGGTCAGCGTCGCGCCCAATCCGCCCCGGCCATAGCTGATCTCGACGGGCTGGCAGATTTCCGCAATGTCCTTGCCGGCAATTTCAACCCATTGGGTCAGCAGCCGCGACTGCGCGAAGCCGCGCGATTCGGATGCCTTCCGGATCTGGCCGGACAAAAGGCTGTCGGTGCGTTTGAAACCATAGGTTCCGGTGCGGCGCGGTGGCATGGGCTTGTATCTCCGAACGTGCAGCATACCATAGCGGTCTGATGCCGTTGCGCCACCCCATCACCGCCGAGGACCTATAAACATTGCGTGAAACACCGTCCCCCGGCAACCTGCCGCACATCTTGCTGGAATGGTATGACGTCCATGCGCGCGAGATGCCCTGGCGCACCGGCCCGGCAGAGCGCAGGGCGGGCATCCGGCCTGACCCCTACCGCATCTGGCTGAGCGAAATCATGCTGCAGCAAACCACCGTCGCCACGGTGCGGGACTATTTCGCGCGCTTCGTTGCGCGCTGGCCGACCGTGGCAGAGCTGGCCGCAGCACCGGATGCCGATGTGATGGGCGAATGGGCCGGACTGGGTTATTACGCCCGGGCGCGCAACCTGCTGAAATGCGCGCGGGCCGTGGTTGCGCAAAACGATGGGGTCTTTCCCGCCGATCATGCGGCCTTGCTGGCCCTGCCAGGCATCGGCCCCTATACGGCGGCGGCCGTGTCGTCGATCGCCTTTGATCTGCCCCAGACCGTGCTGGACGGCAACGTGGAGCGGGTGATGGCGCGGCTTTACGACATTCACACGCCCCTGCCCGGGGCCAAACCGGTGCTGATGAAGAAAGCGGCGGCACTGACACCGCGTGACAGGCCGGGCGATTACGCGCAGGCGGTGATGGATCTGGGGGCCACGATCTGCACCCCGAAATCCCCCGCATGCGGGATCTGTCCCTGGCGCGATCCCTGCAAGGCGCGGCGCGAGGGCACCGCCCCGCTGCTGCCGATGAAAACACCGAAGAAGCCCAAGCCGGTGCGCCACGGCACGCTCTACCTCGCGCAACGGACCGATGGGGCGTGGTTGCTGGAAACACGCCCAGACAAGGGGCTGCTGGGCGGCATGCTGGGCTGGCCCGGTTCGGACTGGCTGGACATTGCGACCGAGCGGCCGGCGGGTAGGCCGCCGGTCACCGCCTGCTGGCACGACCTGGCCGGTGAAGTGCGCCACACCTTTACCCATTTCCACCTGATCCTTTCCGTCCGGACGGCCCGCGTCGGGCCAAAGGTGCAGCCCGAACGCGGCGGCTTTGTCCCAAGGCAGGACTTCCGCCCTTCCGATCTGCCGACGGTGATGCGCAAGGCGTTCGATTTGTCGCAGTCAGCACATGTCACGGGCCTTTGACGGGCAGGCAAGCTGCGCTAGGGTCCAATTGCGAAAAGAGAACCGATACCATGACCATACAAGGTAAAACCTTAGCGCCAAGGGAGCTTGCCCGCGTGACGCGGGCGCTGCCGTTCTGGCTGTCGCTGGGGCTGATCCCGCTGGCATGGATCACGGCGATCTGCGGGGGGTGGACGGTTGTCCTGCTGCCGCTGATCACATGGTATCTGTTCACGCTGCTGGATGCTGTCGTGGGGCTGAACCTGGACAACGCAGACCTCTCTGCCTCGGAAAGCGACCTGTTCTGGTATCGGCTTGTCACCCTGATCTGGGTTCCTGCACAATTCCTGACGCTGTTCGGGCTGATCTGGTACGTCCCGCAGGCCGAGCACCTTGGCACCTTCGAACGCTTCATGGTCTTTTTCGGGGTCGGTGTGATCACCGGCACCATAGGGATCAACTATGCCCATGAGCTGATGCACCAGCGGAACCGGCTGGAGCGGTTTCTGGCGGATGCCCTTCTGGCGATGGTGCTTTATTCGCATTTCCGGTCCGAACACCTGCTGGTGCACCACCGCTATGTGGCAACACCGCGCGATACGGTGACGGCGCGGTACAACGAAGGGTTCCACCGCTTCTATCCCCGTGTGCTGCGTGAATCGCTGATCTCGGCCTTTGCGGCAGAAAAGGCGATGCTGGCGCGCAAGTCCCTGCCCTGGACCGACCTTTCCAACCCGTTCTTCAAATACTGGGGGTTTCAGGCCGCGCTGCTGGCGCTGGCCCTGTTGCTGGGCGGCTGGTCCGGGCTGGTGCTGTTCCTGGTGCAGGCGGGGGTGGCGATCTGGCAGTTGGAACTGGTCAACTACATTGAGCACTACGGGCTGACCCGCAAGCATCTGGGCGACGGCAGATATGAACATGTCCAGCCGCGCCACTCCTGGAACGCGGCGCATAGGGCATCGAACTGGCTGCTGATCAATCTGCAGCGTCATTCCGACCACCATTACAAACCCGACAGGCGGTTTCCCGTCCTGCAGAACTATGGCCCTGATGAAGCACCGCAACTGCCCCATGGCTATCCGGTGATGACGCTGGCGGCGATGATCCCGCCACTTTGGCGGCGCATCATGAACCCGAGGGTCCGCAAATGGCGGGCAATGTATTATCCCGAGATCACCGACTGGACGCCCTACAACAGGCACAGCACACCCGAACCGCGCTGAGCCCGGATGAAATGACCGTGATGTCAGGCAAGGGGCAATTTACACAGGCAGGGTGACTTCCTAACGTTTCGGGATAAATCTGAATCACTTGTTCGCTGCCTCTCCCTTCGGTCGAACGCGAAAAGTGATGTGGGATGTTTCAAGTTTATCCCGAAACGATTTAACGTTTCGGAATGCTCTGTCGCCTTCGCCTGATTCCCGGCCTGCTGGCCCTGGTTCTTGCCTGCATGTCGGGCGGCTTTCGCACCGCAGTTGCCCAGACGCAGGTGGTTGAAGTGGACCTTGAACTGGTCCTGCTGGTCGATGTCTCCCGCTCCATGTCCCAGGCGGAACTTGAGCTGCAACGCCGGGGCTATGCCGCGGCGCTCGGGTCTTCCGAAGTCTTTGCGGCGGTGCAGTCCGGCCTGCTTCAGAACGTCGCCCTGATCTATGTGGAATGGGCCGGAACACAGCAGGTCGTGGTGGATTGGCGTGTTGTTACCTCGCGCGCCGATCTGGCCGATTTTGCGCGGCGGCTGACGGCCAAACTTGATCCCGGCCTGCGCCGCACCTCGATCTCGGGCGCGCTGCAATTCGGCGCGGAGCTGATCGAGACCAACGCCTATGCCGGTCTGCGCCGGGTGATCGACATTTCCGGGGATGGCCCCAACAACCTTGGCGGCCCGGTGGCCCTTGCCAGGGATGCGGTTCTTGCGCGGGGCATCACCATCAACGGGCTGCCGCTGATGACCAGCGACGGCGCCTATTCGCAGTTCGACCTGCCGCAGCTCGACATCTATTACCAGACCTGCGTCATCGGGGGACCGGGTGCCTTTGTCATCCCGGTCACCGACTGGCCCGATTTTGCGGATGCGGTGAAACGCAAACTGGTGTTGGAAATCGCGGGGCTGACCCCGGCGGCACGGGTGATCCCGGCACAGGCCCGGGATCCGCGCGATTGCCAGGTCGGTGAAAAGATCTGGCGCGATTTCTCCGATGGGCAGGGTGGTTTTCTGCCATGATGCGGGCGTGCGCCGTCAAACAAAAAAGGCCCCGCCACAAGGGCGGGGCTAAGGTGAGTGCCCTTATAGGCGGACCTTCATCTGGAAGGCCGCAGGCACCGGCGGTGTTCGGATAAGGTGAAGGTGTTTCAGTTCGCCATTTCGGAGCGGATCTGCTGGCGCAAGACGTCGATCGGCACGGTCTTGCCCTCGCGCTTGAAGCACCAGTAGGTCCAGCCGTTACAGCTTGGCGCGCCCTCAAGATGCGCTCCGACCTGGTGGATAGAACCTTTGATGTCATCGCCGATCAGCGTGCCATCGGCGCGCACCTTGGCCTTGTGACGGTTGTTCATGGAATAGAGGTTCTCGCCCGGGCGCAGCATCCCCCGCTCGACCAACTGGCCAAAGGGCACACGGGGCTCGGCGCGTTTGGAGGTTGTGGTCTGCAGCGCGTCGCGGTCGAAGCGGCGTACATTGGCGATGCGTTTGCCGGCCACCTTGCGATAGGATTCCTCGCGCTCGATGCCGATGAAATCGCGGCCCAGCATCTTGGCGACCGCACCCGTGGTCCCGGTGCCAAAGAAGGGGTCAAGCACCACGTCGCCCGGATTGGTCGATCCGACCAGAATGCGATGCAGCAGGCTTTCGGGCTTTTGCGTCGGATGCGCCTTGTCGCCCGCTTCGTCCTTGAGCCGCTCATGCCCGGTGCAGATCGGCAGCACCCAGTCACTGCGCATCTGGATGCCTTCGTTCAGCGCCTTCAGCGCCTCGTAGTTGAAGGTATATTTCGCATTCTCGTCCTTGCCGGCCCAGATCATCGTCTCATGGGCATTGGTGAACCGCTTGCCCCGGAAATTCGGCATCGGATTGGACTTGCGCCAGACCACGTCATTGAGGATCCAGAAACCCTCATCCTGCAGCGCTGCACCAACACGGAAAATATTGTGATAGCTGCCGATCACCCAGATCGCCCCGTTGGGTTTCAGCAGGCGGCGGGCGGCCTTCAGCCAGGCCCGGGTGAATTTGTCGTAGACGGCAAAACTGGCAAATTGATCCCATTCGTCATCGACCGCATCCACCTTGGAATTGTCGGGACGCACCAGATCGCCGCGCAGTTGCAGGTTATAGGGCGGGTCCGCAAAGATCAGATCAACACTGTTCTCCGGCAGGGCATTCATCACGTCGATGCAATCACCCGCAAGGATTTCGTTCAAGGGAAGTGCCACCGCACCCTTTGTCATGGTCTTCATCAATTCTGCCTCTGTGCCCGGTGCATTTTGCACTCGTTGGTTGAGCATCAGGATGAGTCAAAGGCGAATCGCGGTCAATTTCTTTTTTGAATCAAATGCTTAAGAAATTACCTTGCTACAACATATTGTGTACGGGCTTGAACGAACGTCTATGGTGTGGGGTCACACCAAGATTTTGAAGCGCCATCATGTGGCTTTTTGATCCATATCCCATGTTGGTCTCCCAACCATATCCGGGATGCTGTTGCGCCAGGGACAACATGACACAATCTCGACATGTTTTAGCCATGATTGAGGCGGCCGAAATGCTCTGGGAACGGGCGTCGCCCTTGATGATCGCCTCCGCCGGGAGGGTCAGATCGCGGGGCAGCATGTTGCCGTCGATCAGGGCGTAATCCGCAGGGATTTTCAGACCAGCCAGGGCGCGCATCATCGCCAGGTGGCTGGCCCGCAGGATGTTGAGCCTGTCGATCTCCTCCACACTGGCATGGGCGATGCTGACATCGGCCACCTGCATGAGCTCTTCATAGAGGCGCGCGCGGGCCCGCTTGGTCAGTTTCTTGGAATCGTTCAGCCCCTCGGGGATGCGCGCGGGGTCCAGCACCACTGCGGCTGCGGTGACAGGACCGGCCAGGGGGCCACGACCGACCTCGTCCACCCCGGCGATCCGAAGGAATCCCCGGCCCCGGGCTGCCTGTTCAAATGAGTAATCCGGAATCATGATCCCTCCAAAACCCAAGACGGCCCGCGCCGCAAGGCCCGGACCGTCTGAAATCATCTGCTGGCTGTTTGAAAAAGGTGGGGGAAGTGCCCGAACACCTCCCCCAGTTTCCCGCAGGTCAGGGACCTGGCCTGCGGGGTATGGCCTGCGGTTTTACCCGCGGGCCAATCTGTATCCCGCATCCCGCAGGCAGCGCGCTTCAAAGCCGCTGCGCAGGCCGTTCGGGGTCCCGAACTTGTAGTGGCAGTTCTGGGGCAGGGATTTCACGTGGCGAAAGTTGCGCTGCAGGCAGCGTTCGCCGAACATCCGGATCGTGCCGCGACGCGTGTCGAAACTTTGGAAGCACTGCTTGGGCAGCAGCTTGTTGTTCACATGACGCGGCAGCGGGCGCGGCTGCGGATGATAGCGGGGCGGATTGTGGTGCGGCTGGACGCCACGCGGCGGATGATAGCGCGGCGGCGCGCTGCGCGGGTGGTCATAGACCGGCGCGGGCTGGTGATTGGCGCGTTTCTTCTTGTTGTTGTCGTGAATGATCTTGCCCACGACGGCAACGCCAAGAATGGCGGCAAGGGCCCGCACGGTGTCGCGGTCGCCGGCATGGGCGGGAATGGCGCCCATGGCGGTGATCGCGATGGATGCGGCAGCGATGGTAGCGATAAAGCGGCGATACATGTGTCTGATCCTTTTTGAGGGCGCAGACGGGTGTCGCCTGCTGATGGGATCAACCTGGGGTCAGGGGGCTCAGACAGGCAATATCAGGGGGATGTTATTGGATAACAGCTGCGCTAACCCCCTTTGGATATTGAATATCAGCGCACAAAGGCGCAGAGATATAGCATGAAACACCTCATCCTTTCCTTTCTGTCCGCGGCCCTGATCGCTGCCGCCCTGCCCGCCTCGGCGGCCGGGTGTTATGCCGATTACAAGGCCAAGCAAGACAACCCGCTGCGCCTGCATTACGGCGTTGCGCAGATCAACGGGGCCTGCAATGCAGGCGCCGCCAAGGCGGAGCTTTCCGCCCGGCTTTCGGCGCAGGGCTGGACCCTGCTCAATATCCTGTCGGTCTTTGGTGAGGACGGGTTGGCACAGAGGAGAGACAGTGCAGGATCAAACTACCTCCGCTTCTGACATGCGCCGCTTTGGCGGCCGCATCGTGGGTGCCGGGATCACCGCAATTGTCGCGGCCTTGCTGATCGCGGCAGGGCTGCTGTTCTGGTCCCTGCCCGATGCCAATGCCTTCAACGCCGAAGTCACACGCATCTTTGTCGAGAACGACGATCTGACTTCCGGGACGGAGATCAAGCTGCTGGAGATTCTGGCACAATCCGGCACGGCCTTTTCCGAAACGCTCAACAGCTACCGCATGGTGATCTTTGTGCTGCTGGTCTTTGCCACCGCGATGCTGGTGGCTGCGCTGGTCTTTCTGATCATGCTGGTCGGCTTCAACCGCCGCATGGCCCAGATCGAGCGGGCGGGGATCCAGGTGAATTCGCTGCTGATCAGCCGCGAAGAGAATACCGTCTACCTCAACAACCTCGGCTTCAAGCTGACCGATGCGGCGATGGAAACCATGAGCGTGCTGGCCGAGGCCCGGATGGACGACGACGTGTTGTCCGGCTCCGAGATCGAAGGGGTCATTTCCGGCCGCAACGCCGCCGATTGCGACGAGGCTGCGGGGGCCACCCGGATCAAGCGGCTGCGCGACACGCTGGGCAACCAGATCGTCAGCGAACTGCTGGTCAAGAACATCGCGCGGCGCGGCTACATGCTGGCCATCGACAAGGACGTGATCAAGGTCATCTGACCCCGCCACCCGGATGAGAGCCGCGCCCGCATGCGCAGCCTCTGGTCAAGACCACGCGACACGGCGTAGGGTCCGGCAGAAACTGCAAGGATCCTCATCATGCCCGTACCCGTGAACCCGTTCAAACAGGCCCTCAGCGCGGGCGAAACCGTCTTTGGCTGCTGGCTTGGCCTTGCCGACACCTTCAGCGCGGAACTGATGGGCACCGCCGGGTTCGACTGGCTTTTGATTGATGGCGAACATGCGCCCAACGACCTGCGGTCGATCCTGGCCCAGCTACAGGTCCTTGCCGCCTCGCCCAGTCACCCGATTGTCCGGGTCCCGGTGGGCGAAACCTATCTGATGAAACAGATGCTGGACGCAGGCGCGCAGACCATTCTGGTTCCGATGGTCGAAAGCGCCGAGCAGGCGCGGCAGCTGGTACGCGATGTGACCTATCCGCCCCACGGCGACAGGGGTGTCGGATATTCCCTGACCCGTGCAGCACGCTTTTCCCGGATCACCGACTACGGCACCACTGCCGATGCGCAGATCTGCCTTTTGCTCCAGGTCGAGAACCGCAAGGGGATGGCCGCGCTTGATGACATCCTCGCGGTCGAAGGAGTGGACGGGGTCTTTATCGGACCGGCCGATCTGGCGGCGGACATGGGGCATATGGGCAATGCCCAGCATCCGGATGTCCAGGCCGCAATCATGGACGCCCTGCGCCGGATCAAGGCGGCAGGCAAGGCCCCTGGGATCCTCTCCACCCGGGACGAAATGACAAATGACGCCCTGGCGGCAGGCGCGCAGTTCGTTGCAGTCGGTGCCGATGTCCTGCTGCTCAGCCAAAACGCGCAGGCTCTGGCGCGGAAATGGATACCCCGCGACTGATGCATATTGGTTTGATCCTGTTGGCGCTCGCCTATGTGCTGAGCCAGTTCTTTCGCGCCTTCCTGGCGGTTCTTGCCAAGCTTCTTGAGCAGGACATCGGCGCCACGCCCGATGATCTCGCGCTGGCCTCCGGCATGTGGTTCGCGGCCTTTGCGGCGGCCCAGATCCCGATCGGCGCGGCGCTGGACAGCATCGGCCCCCGCCGGACTGCCGCCGGGCTGCTTCTGCTCGGGGGCGGCGGCGGGGCAGCCGTGTTTGCACTGGCCACCAGCCCGCTGCATATCACCATCGCCATGACGCTGATCGGCTTCGGCTGCGCGCCGGTGCTGATGGCCTCCTACTATATCTTCGCCCGCGAATACCCGCCGATGCGGTTTGCCCTCCTGGCGTCGGTCATGGTCGGGGTCGGCAGCCTGGGCAACCTCGTGGCCTCCTATCCGATGGCGCTCTCGGCGGAACTGCTGGGCTGGCGCAACTCGCTCTGGGGGCTGGGTGGCCTTTGCGCGCTGGTGGCCTTGTCGATCTATCTGTGGGTCAGGGACCCTGCCAAGGTTGAAGGCGAAAGCAAAGGATCGCTGGCAGAGCTTTTCAGGCTGCGGGCGCTCTGGTTCATCTTTCCGCTGATGGGCGTCAACTATGCGCTGCCGGGCGCGGTGCGGGGCCTCTGGATCGGTCCCTACCTGACGGATGTGTTCGGGGCGGGCACCAGCGCGGTGGGCGTTGCCAGCCTGCTGATGGGCACCGCGATGATCGCAGGCACTCTGTTCTACGGCTTTGTCGACCGGCTCTTTCCCTCGCGCAAATGGATGCTGGCGGGCGGTGCAATGGTCACCAGCTTCACAACCTTTGCCGTAATCTTGCTGCCCGCGCATTCGCTGGCCCTGTCGGTGGGGCTGATCTGTGTCATCGGCTTCTTTGGCAGCGGTTATGCCGTGATCATGGCACATGGGCGCAGTTTTCTGCCGCCGCATCTGATCGGGCGGGGGGTGACCATGCTCAACCTTTTCAGCATCGGCGGGGTCGGCATCCTGCAATTCGCCTCTGCCCGCGTCTATCACAACTACGCGGGCACGGGTGATGTGGTGCTGCCTTATGCGATGGTCTTTGTCCTGCTGGGCAGCTGCCTGGTCGCGGGGCTGCTGGTGTACCTTTTCAGCAGCGACCGCACCGCCTGAGGGCTTGCATATCGCGCAGCCCTTTCCCTTTGCCGACAGGCGGGATAAAGGGCAGCCACCATCACATATAACATTGGAGAATTCAGATGGGTTATCGCGTCGCCGTCGTGGGCGCCACAGGCAATGTGGGCCGCGAAATGCTGAACATTCTGGCCGAGCGCCAGTTCCCCGTGGATGAGATCGTGGCCCTGGCCAGCCGCAAGTCCATGGGTACGGAAGTCAGCTATGGGGACAAGACGCTCAAATGCAAGGATCTGGACACGTTCGACTTCACGGGCTGGGACATGGCGCTTTTCGCCGTGGGGTCCGACGCGACCAAGAAATACGCGCCCAGCGCCGCCAAGGCCGGCTGCGTGGTGATCGACAACTCGTCGCTCTACCGCTACGATTCGGATGTGCCGCTGATCGTGCCCGAGGTGAACCCGCAGGCGATCCATGATTACGCAAAGCGCAATATCATCGCCAACCCGAACTGTTCGACCGCGCAGATGGTTGTGGCGCTCAAGCCGCTGCATGACCGCGCGACGATCAAACGGGTGGTGGTCAGCACCTATCAATCCGTGTCCGGTGCGGGCAAGGAAGGCATCGACGAACTCTGGGATCAGACCAAGTCGATCTACAACCCGGTCGATGACAAGCCTGCGCGCAAGTTCACCAAGCAGATCGCCTTCAACGTGATTCCGCATATCGACGTCTTCATGGAAGACGGATCGACCAAGGAAGAATGGAAGATGGTCGCCGAGACCAAGAAGATCGTGGACCCAAAGATCAAGGTCACGGCAACCTGCGTGCGCGTGCCGGTCTTCGTGGGCCATTCCGAAGCGATCAACATCGAATTCGAGGATCACCTGGACGAGGATGAAGCCCGCGACATCCTGCGCGAGGCACCCGGGATTATGGTGATCGACAAGCGCGAGGACGGCGGTTACGTCACACCGATCGAATGCGTAGGCGATTTCGCGACGTTCATCAGCCGCATCCGTCAGGACAGCACCATCGACAACGGTCTGAACCTGTGGTGCGTCAGCGACAACCTGCGCAAGGGTGCCGCCCTGAACGCGGTACAAATCGCTGAACTGCTGGGCCGTGAGGTTCTGAAAAAAGGGTAGGCGGGCTTTCGCTTTGACCGGGATGAGGGGCCTTGTGGCCCCTTTTCTTTTGCCTGGCAGACTTGCACAATATGATCAGTTTTTGATCACAGGGATTACCCGATGCGTATTGTTGCTGCATGCCTCCTGGGCCTGCCCGTCATGGCCCAGGCCGACACTTTCACCCTTGCCAGTGCCCCCACCGCCGCGGTCGTCTACGGCTACGGCGCGCAGGTCACGCGCGAGGTCGCCTTTAGCGTTCCTGCGGGCACGCATGAGGTCATCCTGCCCGACCTGCCTGCCTGGCTGCAGGGCGACATGCTGCGGGTCAGCCTGGATGGCGCGCGCCTTGGGGCGACGCAATTCCGTTCCTCTGCCATTCCCCCGCGTCCCGATACCGACAGCGCGGCAATCACCGAAGCAAAGGACCGGATCAAGGCCGCCGAACGCGCGATCACCGATCTTGAAGACCGGGTTGCGGAGGCCCGTCTTGCCGCTGCAGCAGCAGAGGCAAAGGTCGGCTTTCTGGGGGCTCTGGGCACAAACGAGGGGCTGCCAAGCGATGTGACAACCCTGAGCGATATCGCCCGGATGGTCGAAACCGAGACACTGGCCGCCCGGCAGGCCGCCCTTGTGGCGCAGCAGCGCGCCCGGGACATCGAGAGAGACCGCGAGGATCTGGACAAGGAACTGAACGACGCGAAAGCCGCCCTTGCCGCGCTCACGCCGCCGGCCAAGGAAGTGTCGCAGCTGACCCTGTCCGTCACAGCCGAGGCCGAGGCCGAGCTGACCCTGTCCCTGAGCTATCCCGTCGATGCAGGCTGGCGGCCGGTCTATGACCTTTACCTGCGGGGCCAGGATCCTTCGACGTTGGAAATCACCCGGGGGGCCATGATCGCGCAGTACAGCGGCGAGAACTGGGAGGATGTGGCAGTCACCCTTTCGACGCTGGCACCCGCATCACAGATCAGCCCCAGCATCGTGGCGCCGGTACTGCGCCGGATCGAAGAGCCTGAGCCGCCGCGCCCCTTGGCCTCCCTGCGCAAGGAAGGCGGCAGCATGGATGCAGCGGCACCTGTCATGGAATCGGCGGTCAGGTTCAACGACAGTGTCGCGACCTCCTTTGACGGGCCGGGTGTGACCTACACCGTGGCGCGCCCGCTTGATCTGGCCAGTGGCGTCGACGCGACCCGGGTCAATCTGGACCAGCTCAGCTTTGACGCGCGCCGCTATGCCCATGCAGCCCCGGCATTCGACACCACGGCCTATCTGATGGCCGAATTCACCAATACCACGCAAGAACCCCTGCTGGCGGCGAATGAGGCGGCGCTTTACATCGACAACACGCTGGTCGGGCGCGCGCCCTTCCCGCAGGTTCCAGCAGGCGGCGAGGGGGATGTCCCCTTTGGCCCCATCGAGGACCTGCAACTGACCTATACGATCCTGAACCAGTCCGAAGGCGATCGCGGCATCATCAGCCGGTCCAATGCCCAGCGTCAGCGGGTCCGCGTGGACATCGAGAATCTGGGTACAACCGATTGGGACGTCGAGGTTCAGGCGGCCGTTCCCTATACCATTCAGGATGACCTGGTCATCCAGTGGAGCGCGACCCCGGAACCGGATGAGACCAACGTCGAGGATCAGCGCGGGGTGCTGCAATGGAACATCGACGTGGCGGCCGGTGAAACCAGCGAAATCGAGATCCAGCAAGAGCTGAACTGGCCCGATGGCATGGTCCTGAGATAAGAGACAGGGCGGGCGCCAGTGGCGCCTGCCCGATACGCCGCCCCGGTTATACCGGCTGGAAACGCTTGCTTTCCGCGCTGTAGTATTCCAGCCCGCCTTCGCCGATGTCGGTCCAGAGGCCGTGCATCGTCAACTGGCCGCTCTGGACCAGCTCCGCGACAAAGGGAAATGTCATCAGGTTCTCAAGCGATGTCATCACCGCCAGTTTTTCCAGCTGACGTTCCTGTTCCACCCCATCGGGCAGTTTGGAGACCTCTTCATACTTGGGGCGCAGGATGTCCATCCAGCGGCCAACGAAGCTGTCTTTCGCCTCCATCTCGGGGGCGTTGCCCTGACACATGTCGATACAGCCCTTGACGCCACCGCAGTTGGAATGGCCCAGCACGATCAGATGGGCGACTTTCAGCACCCGCACCGCATATTCCACCGCCGCCGAGGTGCCGTGATGATCGCCATCGGGTTCATAGGGCGGAACAAGGTTGGCGATATTGCGATGGATGAAGAATTCGCCCTGATCGGCCCCGAAGATCGAGGTCACATGCACCCGGCTGTCACAACATGAGATCACCATCGCCCGTGGCCGCTGGCCCTCGTCGGCCAGCCTGCGATACCAAGATGCGTTGTCCGCATAGCTCGTTGCTTTCCAGCCGTGATACCGCTGTATCAGGTAGCCCGGCAGTGGTTTTGCCCTGTTCATCGCGCTGATCCCTTTGTTTTCGGTCCCGCAGAGTTAGACCAAATCAATGGCGAATTCGAGCGAAAAGGTAGGGCGCGGCAACCCTTTTCAAACACTTGCACGGCATAGTCACGCCACAGCCGTGGGGGCTGATCAAGGGGTGAGACTATGCTGGTTCTGCAAATGAAACCTATGGAAAACGTATGCGTCGATCAAACACGGCTGAACGCGCTCTATCGCCAGTTGGGCGAAGCCGATGCCGAAGACATTCTGTGCCGGGCGCTGGAGGACATCGCGCTGCGGCTGTCGCATTGTTCGGACCTGTATCATGACAAGAAACTGGTGGCATTGCGCAAGAACACCAGGACGTTGATCGCGGTGGGTGACCAGATCGGGATGCTGGCCATGACCCGCGTTGCCACAGATGTCGTGACCTGCATCGACCGGGGGGATTCCATTGCCACCGCCGCCACGCTTTCGCGCTTGCTGCGGGTTGGCGAGCGGTCGCTTTGCGCAGTCTGGCACAGCGACGAAAACCCGAGCTGATGGCTTGCGGGCATCGCTGGAAAGGATAGGCTGCGCCGCAGGTTGTTCCGAAATCGAAAGCGTACCATGCCCTGCACATTTGTCCCGAAAACCGCCGATACCCTGCCGCTGCACGTTCTTTCCGAAGATGCGCTGACGGGCTGGTCCGCCGATCAGCCGGCAGCGGTTCAGAACTGGATCGGCGCGAATGGATTTACCGGTGCCCTTGGCCAGTCGCTGGTGATCGCTGATGCCGAGGGCAAACCGGCGATGGCCCTTGTCGGATACGGCACACCGAAGGCGCGCCTGCGGGGCCGGTTCCACCTGGCCGGTGCAGCGACGACCCTGCCCGAAGGCAGCTATGAAATCGTCAGCGGCCTGCCCGAGGACGCGGCAGAGACCGAGGCGCTGGGCTGGCTCCTGGCCGGATATGCCTTTGACCGCTACCGCGAACAATCGCCCCTGCGGGCAAGGCTTGTCGCACCGGCGGATCTGGATGTGGCCCGGATCGAGGCCATAGCGGCAGGCGAGGTGCTGACGCGCAACCTGATCAACACGCCTGCATCGGACATGGGCCCCCCCGACCTTGCCGATGCTGCGCTGGCACTGGCAAAACAGCATGGTGCCGAGATCGAAATCATCGTCGGGGATGACCTGCTGACGCAGAATTTTCCGATGATCCACGCCGTCGGCCGCGCCGCCGACCGCGCCCCGCGGCTGATCGACATGCGCTGGGGCAAGACCGGACCGAAGCTGACCCTTGTCGGCAAGGGGGTCTGTTTCGACACCGGTGGTCTGAACCTGAAACCCGGTGCCTCCATGGGTCTGATGAAAAAGGACATGGGCGGAGCTGCTGCCGTGCTTGGGCTGGCGCATATGATCATGGCCACGGGGCAGGACCTGCAACTGCGGGTGCTGATTCCGGCAGTTGAGAATTCTGTTTCCGGCAACGCCTTCCGCCCGCAGGACATACTGACATCGCGCAAGGGGCTGACGGTCGAGATCAACAATACCGATGCCGAAGGCCGCCTGGTGCTGGCCGATGCGCTGGCTTACGCCGATGAGGACGCGCCGGACCAGATCATCTCCATGGCGACCCTGACCGGGGCCGCACGGGTGGCGGTCGGGCCCGATCTCGCCCCCTATTTCAGCGATGACCCGGCTTTTGTCTCGGCGCTTGAGGCGGCGGCAGCCGCCACCGCCGATCCGGTCTGGCGGATGCCCTTTCACGATCCCTATGAGGCGATGATCGAACCGGGCATCGCGGATCTGGACAATGCGCCCAAGGGCGGCTTTGCCGGATGCATCACCGCCGCCCTGTTCCTGCGCCGTTTCGTCACCGAAAGCCCCTATGCGCATTTCGACATCTATGGATGGCAACCTGCCGCTGCCCCTGCCCGCCCCAAGGGCGGCACCGGTCAGGCCACACGGGCGCTTCACGCAGCTCTGTTGCCGTTTCTCAACCGATGAGCGACCCGCGTCTGACACCCGTAGCTTCGCTGGTGACACGGTCGGAACCGGGTCAGGTCACCGCCGCCGTCACCAACCTGTGCCGCAGCCCCGGTGGGGCGCGAGACCGCCAGCTGCTGTTTGGTGACACCCTGACCCTGCTGAGCGAGGATTTTGCCGGATATACCTATGTTCAGGCGGACAAGGACGGCTATTGTGGCCATGTCAGCACCGGCGCGCTGGGCAGCGCGGCCAAGACGACCCACAGGGTCTGCGCGCCTGCCACCCATGCCTATACCTCGGCGGATTTCAAATCGCTGGAACGCCAGAGCCTCAGCTTTGGCAGCGCGGTGGCGGTGACCGGCACAAAGGGCAATTTTGCCGTCACCTCCATCGGATACATTCCCCTGGTCCACCTGCGCGAGGCCGACCAGATGTTTGACGACCCCGCCGCCATCGCCAAGCTGTTCCTTGGCACCCCGTACCTCTGGGGCGGCAACAGCCGCTGGGGCATTGATTGTTCCGGGCTGGTGCAGGCCGCCCTGCTGGCCTGTGGAATCCCCTGCCCCGGCGACAGCGACCAGCAGCATATCCTGGGGGAACCGGCATCCCGCCCCTACCGCCGAAACGACCTGTTGTTCTGGAAGGGGCATGTGGCGCTGGTTGCTGACCCCGAAACGCTGATCCACGCCAATGTCCACGCCATGCAGACCATTTACGAACCGATTGCCGAGGCGATCACCCGCATCCGCGAACAGGGCGACGGCAACGTGACGGCGCACCGGCGCCTTTCGCTGGCCTCAAGTTGAGCTTCCGACCGGGAGGTTATTCCACCGCGCGGATCAGCTTGCGCTCCAACACACGCAGGACCGCTTTCAGGTCATGGCCCCTGCGTAGCACCTGACCGTTTGTCCCGATCACCGCATACATCCCCTGCTTGCTGCGCAGTTTCGGGCGTTTCTCGATCCGGTACAGCGGGATCTCGGCCGTGCGCCGGAAAACAGAAAACACCGCCACGTCGCGCAGACATGATATGCCGTAATCGCGCCATTCACCCGCCGCAACCATCCGTCCGTAAAGCGACAGGATCAATGACAGTTCGGTGCGGTGAAACGCGACCTGTTCGGCAGGACGCTCAAAGGGGGTGACTTGCGGAGGAAATTGCACTGTCATGTTTCTACAGTTGCGCCCTTCGCCGCCCAATTCAAGAGCCTGCGTAGATGATAATGATTGAAAGAGTTACAGCATTGTGGAATTCTCAGGATTTATGAAACATAAAGAGCCAGCCAAATGACCCCCCAGGAACGTGCGGAAAAATCGACAGAGATCATGTTTGCCGCCGATCAGGCCTCTGCCGGGCTGGGCATGACCATCACGACGGTCGCACCCGGACAGGCCACGCTGACCATGAAGGTCCGGCCCGAAATGCTGAACGGGCACCGGATTTGCCACGGCGGCTATATCTTCACCCTTGCCGACAGCGCCTTTGCCTTTGCCTGCAACAGCTACAACCAGCTTGTTGTCGCCCAGCAGAACCAGATCACCTTTCTCAGCCCTGGCCGGGCTGACGAGGTGTTGACCGCCCGCGCGGTGGAGACATCCAGAACCGGACGATCAGGCATCTACGACGTCACCGTGACGGGCGAGGACGGGCGCACGGTCGCGCTGTTCCGTGGCTTGTCGCGCAGTGTCAAAGGCCAGCATTTTCCTGAGGAGGGGACCCAAGAATGAAAGACCTGACGCCAGAAAGATCCACCCTTGATCCGATCGAGATTGCCAGCCGGGACGAGATCGAGGCGCTGCAACTGGAGCGCATGAAATGGTCCCTGCGCCATGCCTATGACAATGTGCCGTTCTACAAATCCAGCTTTGACGCGGCTGGCGTACATCCCGATGACCTGACATCGCTTGCCGATCTGGCAAAGTTCCCCTTCACCGTCAAAACCGACCTGCGCGACCATTACCCCTTTGGCATGTTCGCCGTCCCGCGCGAGAAAGTGGCCCGCATCCATGCCTCCTCGGGCACCACGGGTCAGCCGACGGTCGTGGGATACACGCAGGCCGACCTGAACAACTGGGCCAGCGTGGTGGCGCGGTCCCTGCGTGCGGCAGGAATGTGTCCCGGCGACATGTTGCACAACGCCTATGGCTACGGGTTGTTTACAGGGGGGCTGGGCATCCATCTGGGTGCCGATGCGCTGGGGCTGTCGACCTACCCGATCTCGGGCGGGATGACACCGCGCCAGGTCCGCCTGATCGAGAATTTCAAGCCCAAGGGGATCACCGTCACCCCGTCCTATGCCCTGTCCATTCTGGATGAATTCGCCGCGCAGGGCATCGACCCGCGCGCCAGCTCGCTCGAAGTCGGCATTTTCGGCGCCGAGCCCTGGACCAATGCGATGCGCCTGGAAATCGAACAGGCCTTCGACATGCATGCGGTCGACATCTACGGCCTGTCCGAAGTCATGGGGCCGGGCGTGTCGATGGAATGCGTGGAATCAAAGGACGGGTTGCACATCTGGGAAGATCATTTCTATCCCGAGATCATCAACCCCGAAACCGGGCAGCCGGTTGCCGAGGGTGAACAGGGAGAGTTGGTCTTTACCTCGCTCACGAAAGAGGCCTTTCCGATCATCCGCTACCGCACCCGCGACCTGACCCGCCTGCTGCCCGGCACGGCACGGTCCATGCGGCGGATGGAAAAGGTGACGGGCCGGTCGGATGACATGATCATCCTGCGCGGCGTGAACGTCTTTCCGACCCAGATCGAAGAGGCGCTGATGGCAACCAGCGGCCTTGCCCCGCATTTCCAGATCGAATTGTCCCGTCCCGACCGCATGGATCAGATGCGGATCTTGTGTGAATGCGCGGATGCCTCCGTCTCTGACGCGCTGCGCGCCGATGCGGCAAGGGCATTGTCTGCCCAGATCAAGCAGACCGTCGGGATCAGCGTCAAAGTGGATGTGGCCGATGTCGGCGG
This sequence comes from Sulfitobacter sp. PR48, assembly GCF_028807335.1. Classification (NCBI taxonomy): domain Bacteria; kingdom Pseudomonadati; phylum Pseudomonadota; class Alphaproteobacteria; order Rhodobacterales; family Roseobacteraceae; genus Sulfitobacter; species Sulfitobacter sp. PR48. The sequence continues at coordinate 311,930 of NZ_JARAMM010000001.1, forward strand.
TGTCCCCCGATCCGAAGGCAAAGCCGTGCGGATCGTGGACAACCGCCCCAAGTCCTAGAATTTCTGGATCTACCTGATCACCTGGCGCCGCCTCTCCTTTTGATCTCATGCAAAAAGGGGTTTGCGATAGCGTTCCCCGCGGGGAACCCAATACATTGTTAATAAAAATTTTATTTGGTTCACGCCGCGCGGGGGGCGAGAAAGGCGCTTGCCGAAGTGTTACGGGATATAAGGGGCCTGTGCGCGGCCCGGCGCCTTCGGCTTGTTCCGGGCCTGGTTGCCAGTGATCAACTGTAGATAAGTCCGCACAGCGGACCCATATGTGCCCCCCGTCTATGGTCCGGTCCGGGTCGGATTTTCCTGTCACCGCCCACTGACACGATTCAAACGCTTGCCTGATCCGCCTCGGGTCAGACAGCCGGACCGCTCAGCCACATGTGATGTCGATGATCACATCCGTATCGTTGAGCACGATGTTCACGCGGGACGCGTTGAAATCCATCGTGACCGGATCGCCCAGGCGGTATTGACGCTTGGGGTCCGGTATGGACAGCGCCACGACCGCGTCCTGACCGATCATTCCGGCATAGGCCGCCGCGTTACAGGTGTCAGCACCGCCCGCGCCAGCATCAGACGAGGCGCCGCCGTTTTGTTGCGGGCCGCAGGCCGCCAGCGCGGCGGCGGTGACAAGTGCGATCTGTGTTTTCATGTCCTGTTCCTTGATCTCGTTCTCATGTTTCGTACCGGGCCAGAAAGGTCTCGACCGCGCTGTCCACCACCCGGTCGATTTCGGCGTCAGAGACGGTCTTTGTCACGCCAAAGATCAGCCGCGTCCAGATGTCGGCCTTGCAAAGCTCGCCAAACTGGTCGGCGGCCAGCGCGTGATCCTCGATCTTCAGTTCGCCCCGGGCCTCTGCCCCCTGGAAATAGGCAACCATCTCGGCCCGCACAACCGCGGGACCGGTGCTGTAGAATTTCTGGCCCAGCTCGGGAAACCGATCCGATTCGGCAACGCAGATCCGAAACACCTGCTGCCCGAAGGTCGAGGTCAGAAACCGCAGGAAGTGCCGCCCGGCCTGGCCCAGCACCGCGCGGGGCGGGGCGCACATGTCGATGGTCTTGACCGCTTCCTGGCTCTGACGGGCGCATTCGGAGCTGGCAACCTCCATGAACAATAACCGCTTGTCAGGAAAATAGCTGTAAAGCGTCGCCTTGGACACCGCGGCAACGCGGGCAATCTCATCGACGCTGGCCCCTTCGAAACCGTCAGCCATGAACACGGAACGCGCGCCTTCCAGCACCTGATCGAATTTCCGGCCCTTGCGAACCTTTGGGGGGGCAACGTTCATTTCTGCTCCGAAACATTGAGGTACAACAATATAAACCGAATCGTTCAGTTCCAAGCGGTATTTCCGTGCAGCAGGACGCTTGCACCGGACCGCATTGCTGGATACCCCTTGGGACATGCTGGCGATCTTCATGAAAACTCTGCCCTTCTTTGCCCTGATCGGGCTGGGCTTCTGGGCAGGACGCTCCAGGTTCTTCAGTGCCGAAGCCACCGCATATCTGACAAAATTTGTCTTCTACTTTGCCCTGTCGGCAATGCTGTTCCGGTTTTCCGCCAATCTGTCGCTGGCCGAGGTCTGGGATACCCGCCTTGTGGTCGCCTATCTCTGGGGGACGAGCTTTGTCTACGGGATCGCCACGCTTGTCGGTTTCCTGCGCGGCCAGGACGTGCCGACAACCGCGATCGAGGCGCAATGCGCGGTGATCGGGAACACCGGGTTCCTCGGTGTTCCGATGCTCGCCCTGCTTCTGGGCCCGGAGGCGGTCGGCCCGGTGCTGCTGGCGCTGGCGATAGACCTGGTTGTCTTCTCCAGCCTGATCGTCATCCTGATTACCGGTTCGCGTGGCGGTCTGGCACCGATGCAGATGCTGCGGCCCATCGGGCTGGGCCTGATCCGCAACCCGATGATCGTCGCCATCGTTCTGGGCTTCGTCTGGTCGGGCCTGCAGATCCCCATCCCGGACCCGATGAACGACTTTCTCAGCATCCTCGGCGGCGCCGCGACACCGGGCGCCCTGTTTGCCATCGGCGCCTCACTCGCGCTGACTCAGCCCGAGCGGATTCACATCGCGGGCTGGCTGAGCTTTTGCAAACTGGTGCTGCACCCGCTGTTTGTCGCCTTTGCGGCGCTGTTCCTGTTCGGCGTGGACCCGTTCAAGGCAGGCGTCATCATCGCCGTTTCCGCGCTGCCCGTGGCCGGAAACGTCTATATGCTTGCCCAGCATTACGGCGTCGCCCCGGTCCGGGTCTCGACCGCGATCCTGTTGTCCACCGCCGTCAGCATCCTGACCGTCAGCCTTGTCGTGGGCTGGATCACCCAGGTTTGACACCGGGGTTCGCGCCGCTTTCCATCATTCCATGAGACCCGAAACCTCGAAAGGACACACCATGAAAACGATCTCTGAAAACGCCTGTTTCGGCGGCACGCAGGGGGTCTATTCGCACAGCTCCGCGACCTGCGGCTGCGACATGACGTTCGGCCTCTTCCTGCCCGCCGAAGCCCGCGACGGGCCCGTGCCGGTTCTGTGGTATCTGTCGGGCCTGACCTGCACCCATGAAAACGCGATGACAAAGGCCGGCGCACAGTGCTGGGCGGCGGATCACGGAATCGCGCTGGTCTTTCCCGACACCTCGCCGCGCGGCGAGGATGTGGCGGACGACGAGGCCTATGACCTTGGCAAAGGTGCCGGTTTCTACGTGAACGCGACCGAAGACCCCTGGAAACCTCATTTCCGCATGTGGGACTATATCGCCGAGGAACTGCCCGCGCTGATCGGCGAAAATTTCGCCATCGACCTGGACCGGCAGGGCATCACCGGTCACTCGATGGGCGGGCATGGCGCATTGACCCTTGCGATGAACCTCGACGGTCGGTTCAAATCGGTCTCCGCCTTTGCCCCCATTGCGCACCCCACCGCAAGCGACTGGGGCAGGAAACAGCTTGCTGCCTACCTGGGCAGCGACGAGGCAACCTGGGCGCGCCATGACGCGACCCTGTTGATGGCAGACAAGGGATTTGACGGGCCGATCCTGATCGACCAGGGCGCTTCCGACCAGTTCCTTGACCTGCTCAAACCCGAAGCGCTGGCCGCCGCCATCGCCGCCAAACGCCAGCAGGCGAGCTTCCGGATGCAGCCGGGCTATGACCACAGCTATTTCTTTGTCTCCAGCTTCATGGAAGATCACATCGCCTTCCATGCAGAAGCACTGTGGGGCGCATGACCGCGCTCTACATCGACGCCGATGCCTGCCCGGTCAAGGCAGAGGCAGAGCGCGTGGCAACCCGCCACAAGGTGCGGATGTTCGTCGTCTCCAACGGTGGCCTGCGGCCTTCACAGAACCCGCTGGTCGAGACGGTGATCGTGCCGGATGGGCCCGATGTCGCGGACATGTGGATCGCGGAACGCGCGGGCACGGGCGATGTCGTGGTGACGGGTGATATCCCGCTTGCCGCCAAATGCGTGGCGGCGGGGGCAAAGGTGCTCAAACACAACGGTGAGGCCCTGACCGGGGCCAACATCGGCAACGTGCTGGCCACCCGCGACCTGATGGCCGACCTGCGTGCCGCCGATCCGTTTCGGCAGGGCGGCGGCAAGAGCTTTACAAAGGCCGACCGCTCCCGTTTTCTGGACGCGCTGGAGCGCGCCCTGCGCGCGGCACAGCAGCAATAGCCTTTCTCGTTGAAAAGAACGCCCGGGATTTCCAGGCAGGGGAGATAAAGACAGATGAAACCGCAGGCCGTCGTTTTCGACATTGGCAACGTGCTGATCCACTGGGATCCGCTCCCGGTCTATGACCGCCTGATCGGGGCTGAACGCCGGCAGGCGCTGTTCGCTTCCGTAGACCTTTTCGACATGAACCGACGGGTCGATATGGGCGAACCCTTTGGCGATCTGGTGCAGGCCACCGCCAGGGCCAACCCGGAGTGGTACGACGAAATCCTGCTGTGGCAAAAGCACTGGATGGACATGGCAACGCCTGCCATCGACCGTTCGGTGCGGCTGATGCAGGCCTTGCAGAAGAAAGGCGTGCCGGTCTTTTCGCTGACCAATTTCGGGATCGAAACCTATGATCTGGCCGCAACCCATTATCCGTTTTTCCGGTCATTCGACCGCGATTTCATCTCCGGTCACCTGAAGATGATGAAGCCGGACCCGGCCATCTTTGCCCATCTGGAGAGGGAAAGCGGCGTTGACCCGGCCGCCCTGCTCTTTACCGATGACAGTGCGGCCAATATCGCCGCCGCTGCCGCGCGGGGATGGCAGACCCATCTGTTCGAAGGTCCCGAAGGATGGGCCGGCCGCCTTGTCGCGGCAGACCTGCTGAGCGAGGAGGAAGCACAATGACCGATGTCCCGAACATCCCCTTCGATGCGGGCGAGGCGCGGCTTGACTGGATCGGGCTGACCGATGCGCTGGCCGCAGGCCATGATCTTCCCAAGGCAGAGATCGGGGATACATTCCTCTATCGGGGCAAGGATACCCTGCTCAACCGCGCCGCCTGGATCGACGGCCTGGGCATCGCGGTCAAATCAGCCACTGTCTTTCCCGGCAACCCGGCCCAGGGCCGTTCCATGGTGAACGGCGGTGTCTGCCTTTATGCGGACGACACAGGCCAGATGGCCGCCATTGTCGATTTCCATCTGGTGACCAAATGGAAGACCGCCGGAGACAGCCTGCTGGCTGCCCGCAGGCTGGCCCGCCCGGACAGCCGCAACATCCTGATCGTCGGGGCCGGGACCCAAGGCAGGGCGCTGCATGCAGCCTATTCCGCCGCCTTTCCGGATGCCGCCTTTACCGTCTGGAACAGAACCCCGGAGAACGCTCAGGCCATGGCCAGCGAATTGCCGGGACTGGCGGTTGCCGAGGATCTGGAAACCGCCGTGCGCGGCGCGGACATTGTCACCTCGGCCACCATGTCGACCCAACCCCTGATCAGGGGCGACTGGCTGCAACCGGGGCAACATATCGATCTGATCGGCGCCTACCGACCCGACATGCGCGAAACCGATGATGCGGCACTGAAGCGGGCGCGCATCTTTGTCGACAGTTTTGACACCACTATCGGCCATATCGGCGAAATCAATATCCCGCTGGAATCCGGGGCAATCACCCGCGACGATCTGATTGCGGATTACTACGACCTTGCCCGGTTTACCCGAGAGTCCCGCGATGAGATCACGCTGTTCAAGAACGGCGGCGGCGCGCATCTGGATCTGATGACCAGCCGCTACATTCTGGACCGCTGGAACGCAGGGCAGTGATCTGGGTCCTGCTGATCCTGGCGGCGATCATCGCCTTGCCGCCGTTGATCGAATGGAACCGCCACCGCATGGACGACAGCGCGCGCGGCACGGCACCGGGGCAATTCGTGCGGCTCAGCAAGGGGGTCACGCATTTCAACTGGCATGGCCCGGCGGACGGGCCGGTCTGTGTCTGCGTGCACGGTCTGACCACGCCCAGTTTCGTCTGGGGCGGCCTGACCCCCGGCCTTGTCGAGCGGGGTTACCGGGTGCTGACCTATGACCTCTACGGCCGCGGTTATTCCGACCGGCCCAGGGCGCCGCAGGACCGAGCGTTCTTTCTCGACCAACTGCGCGAGTTGCTGGCCCATCTGGGGGTCGAGGGTGACATCACGCTTATCGGGTATTCGATGGGCGGGGCGATCAGCACGGCCTTTTCGGCGGAACATCCCGACCGGGTCAACCGGCTGGTTCTGCTGGCACCGGCGGGTATGGGGCTGGCGCGTGGCAAGCTGATGCGGTTCATCATCGACACCCCCTTGATCGGCGACTGGTTGATGCTGGCCCTGTTTCCCCGGATGCATCGCAAAGGCGTCCGGGCCGAGCGCGATCTGCCCACTGCGGTGCCGGACGTCACCCTGCTTCAGGCCAAAGAAACGGAGTATCAGGGGTTTACCCCTGCGGTGCTGGCCAGCCTGCGCGGGCTGCTGTCCAAAACACTGGAATCCGAGCACGTGAAGCTGCAGTCGGCAGGCCTGCCGGTGCTGGCGATCTGGGGCGGTGCCGACAGGGTGATCCCGGCCGCCGCCATCGGGACTTTGGCGGAGTGGAACAGCAAGGCGGCGCATGAGGTGCTTGAAGGGGCCGGGCACGGGCTGACCTACACCCATTCAGGCGAGATACTGGAAATCCTGCGGCGCTATGGCGTCTGACGCAAGACCTGGGTCACGTAACCCTGCCCTCCGCCCGGATCAGGCCGTCACCAGCCCTGCCAGCCGCTTCTCCCGGATCGGAAGATGCACGATGGCGCTGAAAGCCCCCACGGCCACGCCGATCCACCACACGGCTTCGTAGTTGCCATAGGCGTCATACATGCGCCCGCCCAGCCAGACGCCCATGAAGCTGCCCAACTGGTGGCTGAAGAAAACAATGCCATAGAGCGTACCCATGTACCGCAGCCCGTAGATATGCGCGACAAGGCCCGAGGTCAGCGGCACCGTCGCCAGCCAGAGCGCGCCCATTCCGACAGAGAACAGGATCACCGTAACCGGCGTGATCGGAAACATGATGAACATCGCCGCGATCACCGTGCGGCCCACGTAGATGCCCGCCAGCAGGTATTTCTTGGAATAGCGCTTGCCCGCCCAGCCCGCGGCCAGTGTCCCCGCGATATTCGCCAGGCCGATCAGCGAAATCGCCACGGCGCCCAGTGCCGATGTAGTCGTGATCCCGATGTTATGCAGCACCCCGCCCGCCAGAATCGGCCCGCACATCTCGGTCACGAAGGCCGGAAAATGCGCGGTGATGAAGGCCAGCTGATATCCGCAGGAAAAGAACCCCAGGAAGATCAGCGTATAGGATGGATCGCGGAAGGCCTTGACCAGGATCTGCCCCATGCTTTCCTCAAGCTCCGCCTTGCTGGCCATCGCGGGCGCGCGCATCAGTGGCAGTGTCAGGATCATCGCCAGAATGACCGCCGCGAAGACGAGGAAGGTGCTCTGCCAGCTCAGAAATGTCAGCAGCCATTCGGCTGTCGGCGCGCCGAACACCTGGCCCGCCGATCCCGCCGCCGTGACAATCGCCAGTGACATGGAGCGGTTTTCATCGGAAGCCGACCGGCCCACAACCGCCAGGATCACGCCGAACCCGGTTCCCGCGATGCCGAAACCCACCAGCCAGGCATAGGCCTGATGCTCCAGCGGGGTGCCGGAATTGGCCGACAGGATCAGCCCCAGCGCATAGACAACCGCCCCGATGATGATGGCACGCCGGTCGCCGATCTTTTCGGCGACAGCGCCGAATATCGGCTGCCCGACACCCCAGGCAAGGTTCTGGATCGCGATGGCAAGCGAGAACTCCGTGCGCAGCCAGCCGAATTCTTCTGCAATCGGGATCTGGAAAACACCGAAAGACGCGCGCACCGCAAAGCTGACCATGATGATGAAACACCCGACCAAGAGAACGGGTGTGAAAATGGATGTCCGTTCTTGCATGTCAGATCCGCCATTTGAATTTGTCTCAAAAGTACCGAAACCAATTGTCGCGTCAAATGATCAAATGTGTTGATACACCCACATTTCCTGACCTATCGCGTCCCGCCTTTGACCTGCAACAGATCACATCGGCACTGTCCCGAGAGCGCGTGGCGCGGCAGGGTATCGGCGATGCAGGTTTAAGGCGGGGCGGGCGCTTTATGCGACGGGCGCAGGCGCCGCTGCTTTCCATCGCCGGCGCGGGCCTGTAAGAAATCCCCATGCCGACACTGCAAGAAACCTATGATGACCTGATTGCCCAGGGAAAGCTGACAGCGGACCCGGCGCAACAGGCCGTTTTGCCGGAATTCGACCGCATCCGCACAGCCCTGTTGCACCCCGTCAAGAAGGGTCTGTTCCGCAAGGCACCCGAACCGCCCAGGGGGCTTTACCTCTGGGGCGGGGTGGGGCGTGGCAAATCCATGCTGATGGACATGTTTGTTGATCATATGGGCGACATTCCGTCTCGACGGGTCCATTTCCATGCCTTCATGCAGGAAATCCACAGCGCCATGCACGAGGCCCGCAAGACCGGCGTGGACGATGCCATTGCCCCGGTCGCGGCCGAAGTGGCCGAATCCGTCCGCTTGCTGGCCTTTGACGAAATGCAGATCACCGACATCACCGATGCGATGATCGTGGGCCGCCTGTTCCAGGCGCTTTTTGCCGCCGGTGTCGTGGTGGTGACCACGTCGAACCGGGTGCCGGACGACCTGTACAAGGATGGGCTGAACCGGAATCTGTTCATGCCCTTCATCGATCTGATCAAGGATCGCATGGTGGTGCATGAACTGGCCAGCCCCAGGGATTACCGGCAGGACCGGCTGGCGGGCAGTCAGGTCTATTTCACACCGGTGAATGCCGAAAGCCGCGCGACCATGGATGCGGTCTGGAACGATCTGGCCGGCGGACCGGGCGCGCCCCTGATCCTCAAGGTCAAGGGCCGCGAGGTCGAGATACCGGCCTTTCGCAATGGTATGGCGCGGGCCGGGTTTCACGGGCTATGCGGCAAACCGCTGGGTGCGGCTGACTACCTCGCGCTGGCCGATGCCGTGCGGGTTCTTCTGCTGGACGACATCCCGCAGCTAGGCCGCAGCAACTTCAACGAGGCGAAACGTTTCGTCACCCTGATCGACGCCCTGTACGAGGCGCGCGTCAGGCTGATCTGCTCTGCCGCTGCCGTGCCGGAAATGCTCTACCTCGAAGGAGAAGGCACCTTTGAATTCGAACGCACTGCATCACGGTTGCGCGAAATGCAGGCCGAAGGCTGGGGCAGTTAGGCGCTGGACCGGGATCCTAGGCTCTGGACCCATTAATTCTATATGCTCAGCGGCGATTTCGCGAATTTTCAAAGGTTTGGGGCGTGCAGCCAATAGTGGTTCTATTTGCAAGCGACCCAAGACGTTGAAATGAAGCGAAATTACCGCCCGTCGCTCCGAAGGAGCGCCGAGTCATGTTGGCACGCCTTTGGCGTGACGGGTTTGACGGATTTTCCCGCAGCCCATTGCCCGGCAGGGCATTGCGCAGCAATGTCCCGAGAGGAGGTGGCGCATCTGCTTGAAATAGAACCACTATTCTTGCGCAGATGCTTCTGGTCTGCGAAAAAATCTGTCAAACTGAGCAAATAGAATTAATGGGTCCAGAGCCTAGCTGTCGGTGGACAGATAGATCTCTTCCTGCCCGCCGGTGACGTCCGGATGATAAGGCGCGGTGCTTTGATACAGAAACCAAAGACCGCCCAGGATGATGCCGATGCCAACCATGATAAAGATCGCCTGAGACAGGCCACGGTCGTCGCTCTGCTTTTCGGAGATGGTGTTCGATTGATGTGCCATGGTGCTGCTCCGGTGTCGTCCTCAATATGTTCTTGTGGTCAAACCACGTGTGAATTGAGGTACATCATACCACATCTGGCCCCCAGAGGAGCATCTGCAACGAAATATCGCCCGTTAGCTGTTTTCGCGCAACACCACACCGGCAAGGTAAAGCGACCCGCAGATCAGCACCCGTGCATGGGGGTCCTGCGCCACGATATCAGCAAGCGCATGTGCCACATCGGGAGATTCCACGGCCTCCAGCCCTGCCGCCCGCGCGGCCTTCGCGGTTTCCGAAGCGGGCAGTGTCGCGGATTCGCCGGGAATGGAAACCGCGTGCAGCGACCGCGCATGTGCCGCCAGCGGGCGCAGGTAACCGCCGATATCCTTGGTGTTCAGCATGCCGCAGATCAGGTGGGTGGGGCGGTCGGGCGCCTCGGCAAGCAATGCCGCGATAGCCTCGCCCGCCGCCGGGTTGTGGCCCCCGTCCAGCCACAGATCGGCCGCGCCCGCAAGATCGACCAGCGGCCCGGTTCTGAGCCGCTGCATCCGTGCGGGCCAGTAGGCACCGGTCACCGCAGCCTCGCAGGCCTCGTTGCTCACGCCCAGATGCCGCAGAGCGGCCAGCGCCGCCCCGGCGTTCATCACCTGATGCGCACCGGGCAGATTGGGCAGGGGCAGATCCAGCAGACCGCGCTCGTCCTGATAGACCATGCGCCCGGCTTCCTGACCGATATGCCATTGCTGTCCGTATGCCAGCACCGGCGCGCCCAGCCGCGCCGCCCGTGCCTCGATCACCTCAAGGCCCGCTTCCTCCTGCGGTCCCACGATGCAGGGCACGCCCCGCTTGATGATCCCCGCCTTTTCGCCGGCGATTTCGGCCAGTGTTTCACCCAGGTATTGCTGATGGTCCACCGACACCGGGGTGATGATGCTCAGCGCGGGTTTTTCCACCACATTGGTCGCGTCCAGCCGTCCGCCCAGACCGACTTCCAACAGCGTGTAATCCGCAGGCGTGCGGGCAAATGCCAGCAGCGCCGCCGCGGTCGTGATCTCGAAATAGGTGATGTTGCCGCCGCCGTTGGCGGCGTAGCATTCATCCAGCACCTCGGTCAGAGCATCCTCGGCGATCAACTCGCCAGACAGCCGGATGCGTTCGTGAAACCGCGCCAGATGGGGGGATGTATAGGCGTGCACATCTTTGCCCGCCGCCTCAAGGCCTGCGCGAATCATGGCCTGGGTCGACCCCTTGCCATTGGTGCCGGCAATATGGATCACCGGTGGCAGATCGTTTTGCGGATTGCCCAGTGCTTCCAGCAGCCGCCACATCCGGTCAAGCGTCAGGTCGATGATCTTGGGGTGCAGCGCCATCATCCGCGCAAGGATGGCGTCCGATGTCGGGGCTGTCATTTCTTCTCGGCTTTTGGGGCGTCCTTCTTGGACGCGTCCGCGGGCTTGGCTTCCGCGCCTGTCAGCGCATGTGCCAGTTCCCCGCCCTCCTCTTCGGGCGCGGGCAGATCGCCGCGCACGGCAGGCGGCAGGCCCAGCAGCATCCGGGTGATGCCGATCAGTTCCTCGCGCAGCTCGGTCCGGGGTGTCACCCGGTCCAGCATGCCGTGATCCAGCAGGTATTCCGCACGCTGGAAGCCGTCAGGCAGCTTTTCACGGATGGTCTGTTCGATCACCCGTGGCCCGGCAAAGCAGATCAATGCGTTGGGTTCCGCAATCTGAACGTCGCCCAGCATGGCATAGCTGGCCGTCACCCCACCGGTGGTCGGATGGGTCAGCACGACGATATAGGGTAGACCGGCCTCTTTCAGCATCTGCACCGCCACCGTGGTGCGCGGCATTTGCATCAGGCTCAGGATGCCTTCCTGCATCCGCGCGCCGCCTGCAGCGGAAAACAGGATCAGCGGGCGCTTCAGCTTCACCGCTTCCTGCGCGGCAGCAATGATCGCATTGCCCACATACATGCCCATCGACCCGGCCATGAAGGAAAAATCCTGACAGGCCGCAACAATGGGCGTGCGGCCGATTTCACCGGTGCCCACCAGCATCGCCTCGGTTTCGCCGGTCTCGCGCTGTGCCGCCTTCAGACGGTCGGGATAGCGTTTCTGATCCCGGAACTGCAGCGGGTCGGCAGGCGGCACGGGCACCTTGATGTCTGTATAAATGCCACCGTCGAACAACGCGCGAAAGCGGTCACGCGGGGAAATCGGCATATGGTGGCCGCAGTTGGTACAGACGTTCAGGTTATCCGATACCTCGCGGTGAAACAGCATGGTGCCGCAGTCATCGCATTTCGTCCACAGATTGTCCGGCGTTTCACGACGCGAAAAGATCGAATTGATCCGCGGACGGACATAGTTCGTGATCCAGTTCATATCAGGCCCCTGACGACTTGTTTGCCCCCAGATAAGCCCCGAGTGCGACAAATGCAATCAACGGCGGATCGCGACCCGGGCTGCCAGCCAGAACACGAGCATCATCGCGAAATCCACGGGCAGCCAGTCTGCAAGCATCTCGGTGTCCTGCATGCCGAAGGGGGTGAGGTAGAGCGCAAGGCCCGACAGGCTGTCGGGCAGGGAGACGATCAGGATCGCCGACACGTTATTGCAAAAGTGCAGCGCGATTGCAGGCCCGAGTGACCCCGACCGCGCGGTCAGATCCGCCATGAGCACCCCGAAAACACCAGCCCAAAGCGCGATGGCAAAGGCGTTTTCACCAGCTGAATCAGGCAGATAATGGCCCAGTGCAAACAACGCCGAAGGTGCGATCACCCAGACAAGCGGAGAGCGGAACCGCGCCGCCAGTTGCTGCTGGACATAGCCGCGAAAGAAGATCTCTTCCGCGCTGACCTGCACGAAAACACCCAACAGGGATAGGGGCAGCAACACCAGCCATTGCCCGAAAGGCACGTTGGACACGAAAGGGCCACCCATGTCCCAGGGAGGCAGCAGGGCGATCGCCAGGCTGAGACCCGCCAGCATCAGCGTGACCGCGCGAAAATCCTTCCATGCCAGGGGCATAGGTCCGATCAGGCTGCGAACCGGCCGCCGATGCAGCACACGCACAACAAGGGCCACGCTCAACACCATACAGGCAAAGCTGGACAGCAGCAGGAACATCGCCAGGGGCGTCTCCCCGGTGACCAGATTGTTGTAGAGCGCATTGCTCCGGTTTCCGGCAATCTGGTAAACCGCGCCGAAAAAGAGCCGGTTCAAGGCAAAATAGGCCGCAATCGCGATGACCACACCCACTGCGAAACGCCAAAGTTCCGACTTTTCCCGCGCCGGGGCGACAAAGGACCCCAGACCGGAATAATTTCCGGTCAAGGTTCTTGCCCCTGTTCGGGCTCCTGCGGAATGGCGGGCGGGAGCGGCGGCCCGAAATCCCGTGGCACTTCCAGCCCGGCCGCGCGCATCAGTTCGGCCGCGCCGGTCAGATGGCCGGCAACCGTGCGCAACTGGGTCAGCAGCAAGGTCTTGTCGCTTTCCAGAACAGAGCGGAACTGCTCTGCCCCGATGCGCAGGAACAGGCAGGGCTCGGTCGCAATCAGGTTCATCTGCCGGGGTTCGTCCAGAATGATCGAAAGATCGCCCATCAACCGGCCCGGCCCCACGTCGGCGACATGGTGCGTGTCACCGTTCTTTCCGGCCCAGACGATTTCCGCATTGCCTGACAGGCAAAGATAAGCGGCATCAGCCCGCTCGCCGGTGGAAAAGATGACCTGGCCCGCCTCCGCGCTGTACCATTGCGCGGCAAAGGCCAGCAAACGCTGCTGGCGCGGTTCAAGCGTGCTGAACAGGCTGTTGCTTGCGATGATGCGCAGTTTCCGGCGCAGATCGTCCGATGCGCCTTCGTCCATGTCGCTGTCTTCGGCCTCGGAGGCACCGTCCAGACGACCATTGCGGATTTCGATATGCACGTCATAGGCCTCCACATCCGCGAACTTGTCATTCAGGAAAATCTGCGTGGTATGGGGCAGCAGGTCGCTCAGGCGGTCGCTGATCTGCTTCTGGGTCTGGGCATCGGCTCCGGCAAGGACCTGATTGAACACCAGCACATCCGGCTGTTTGATCACCGCCCGGCCAAAGGCCGCCCGCTCCTGAAACAGCACCGGCAGATTGGCCCCGCCGATATCGGTCGGAACGTCAAAGAGGTTGGCCGAGACCATCTGCATGAGGTTATGTGCCGCCATTACCTCGACCACCGCGTCACGGACCAGATCGGCCTGCAACCCTGCCATGGCTGAAAAACGGCCGTAAATCAGGTTCTCCAGTATGGTCAGCCGCGGCAGGTAATTTTCGGGCGCAATCTCGACAAACAGATCTTTCGCCTTTTCGCGCAGCTTGGGCCCGCGCGATTTGCGGATCGACAGGATTTCCCGTTTGAAGCTTTCGGGAAAACCGGGGCCGATCTGTTCGGCGGTAAAGGCGAAAGGCACCGTCAGCAGCAGCGCGAATTCCTGCTCGGTGAGTGCTGCATCGCCCTTGTCCCGGCGGCGCTGCGCGATGTCGACCAGTTGCTCATACAAGGTATCCTCAATCCCCAGCGCGGTGAACAGCGGATGATGATGATCCGTGCCGTCGCGGCCAAAGGTATCGTGCAGCGTCTCGATCAGGGTCTGGGAAATGGCGATGCCCTGCTCCGCCAGGCCCTGTTCGATGATCATGCCAAGGAAACCGCCCTCTTCGACCAGCCCTTTCTGGGTGATCGCCCGGCGCGGCGCGGCAAACATCAGGTTGCCGCCGAGGGGCACCGCCGGGTTGAAAGCCTCGGGATCGAAACGATACACGGCCTTGTCCAGCTTGTCGGCCTTCAGCCGCTGGTGCACCTCATCGCGCAGCGCCACGATCCGGCGTGCCAGTTCCGGATGTTTGTCCGGGTCCATGCGGGAATCCAGCATGTTGTGGAAAATCAGATCGGCGGTGCCCACCGCCGATGTGATCTTGTACCAGAAATCGAAGATCTGCTCCCTGGTTTCCAGATCCGCGATCGACGGGTCGAGCCATTCTGCCTTGGTGCTGTCCGGGCTGTTGCCGGATCGGCGCGCCTCGATCGTGGTCCGGTCGCTCATCTTGGGGTCCCACAGAACGGTCGACGGATGCGTCATCAGGGGCATCAGCAGGTTGTCCCCTACGGTTCCCTGGAAAATATAGGGCTGCGAACCCGCATAGCCGATTCGCGCCGCGATCACCGCCTGGTGCAGACCTGCCAGATCGTATCCGGCGATATGGACATGCCCCCGTGACGGGATTACCTCTCGGGTCAGCACATCTGCCAGCGCCGTCCGCTCCGACTGACTCGGGACTTCGATGGCAACACAACTGCCCGCGGGGATGGTAAAGCTCAGGTCTTGCAGGATGTTTGTGCCGTCCTCGTCCCGCACCGTCACCCTGTCAAACGCGATATCGCCGCGCAGATGCGGGATCTCTTCCGGGCTGCCCTCAAAAAGCGCTTCGTCGATCATCCTTGGCGGGTTGAAGCGTTCTATCACCACGTCCCAGCGCACCGACATGTCCTGGGTCTGGTTGTAGTAGGTCAACAGCTCCTTCCAGGGGCTCGAAAGGTCCTTGTAGGCGGCCAGCGCCGCAACCAGCGCACCCACGGTAATCTGCCCCTGAATCGCCAGATAGCCCCCCACCGCGTAAAAGAAAAACGGCGTCAGCTGGGTGATGAAGTTGTTCAGGAACTTCATGAAGAATTTCTTCTGGTAGATGCGGAACCGCACGTCGAACAGCAGACCCAGCCGGTCGGTAAAGGCCGCCAGCCGGTAGCGCCAGCCACCGTTGCTGCGCAGATCCGCGATGCCCGCAGCGGTTTCCCCGATCTCGGCCGAGAACTGGCGCACTTCCTTGATCCGGACCTTGTTCAGCTCGTTGATCTGCCGTTGCAGCATCGGGATGATCCAGGCCTGGAGCGGGATAAGGGCAACCCCGGCAAGACCGAACCAGAAGCTTTGCAGGAACAGGAAAATCACGATGATCAGCATCTGACCCGCCTGGAACATCGGCTGGGCGATGAAATCGCCCATCAGGCCTCCCATCGGCTCCGCCTCCGAGGTGACCATGCTGACCAGCTCCCCCTGCGAGGTCTTGCGGAAATAACTGCGCGGAAACCGCATCATCCGGCTGATCAACTGATAGCGAAACCGCCGCAACAGGCGTTCCGACAGGACCCCTTTCAAGGTGTTCAGCCGCATTTTCAGCAAGCCGTGCACGATGACGGCGATCAGATAGGTAAAGCACAGGGCCAGCAGGAACTGCACCTGGGTAATCTCGAAACCAAATACCGAAACCCTGTCACTCTCTGCGCCGATGGCATCGTTGATGATCCGCTTGGGCAGTTCCAGCGTGGCGTAGAGAAACGGAAAGGTGAACAGCGTGAAGGCCAGCAGGTAAAGCTGGTCACGCCGCGAGTATTTCCAGATAAAGGAAAAAATGCTGGGTTCCATGCACCGGACTTTCGCTGGGGACCCATCGTACTGACGGGGTCGCTGCAACTTATGCGCGGGGCCGGCCCATTACAACATCACCGGCAGCACTTGCCGTGATCCGTAGCACAAGATTGTCCCGATGCCGGCGCTTTGCGCGCCAGGCCGGGCATTTGTTCAACCCGCGCGAAATGCCCTTATCAGCAGGACAATCCGCCGTGCGGCACCGCCATCCGGGGCAATGCCCTCAGAGCTTGCCTTCGAAATCGCTGTGGATGAACTTGCAGTCGCAATAGCCGCATTCGACCCAACCGCTGTCACGCGGGATCTGCAGCCAGACACGCGGATGGCCCAGCCCCCCTTCGCCGCCATCACAGGCAATGCGATAGGTATTCACGATCCGGGTTTCGGGCGCAGGCTGGCTCATGGAGGAGGTCCTTGGCTAAAGGGCGGTTGCAGGACCCGTTATGCCCAAACTGCGGGTCATGGACAAGACCCGCAACCCGCCTCCTGTCAGTCAGCCTGGCCCTCCGCGCTGACAGATGCGCAAGTTGCCCCGCTCCGAATGTCGCGCATCAGCCAATCGTGACAGGAAAGAGGTTCACGGCGGGCGCGACAGCAGCTAAAAGGCCATCAAAACAAAAGATGGAGCAGCCCCAGATGAGCATCCCGAAACCCGTGGTTCTGTGTATCCTTGACGGTTGGGGTGTACGCGAAGACCGGACCGGTAACGCCCCTGCACTGGCAAGAACCCCGACCTTCGACCGCATCATGGCAACCTGCCCGCATGCCACGCTGATCACCCACGGGCCGGACGTCGGCCTGCCCAGCGGCCAGATGGGCAATTCCGAGGTGGGCCATACCAACATCGGCGCGGGCCGGGTGGTGGCGATGGACCTGGGGCAGATCGACCTGGCCATCGAACAGGGCGATTTTGCAAAGAACCCGCCGCTGCTGGATTTCATCAGCGCCATGCAGGACAGCAAGGGCACGGCCCATGTGATGGGCGTCGTCTCGGACGGGGGGGTGCATGGGCATCTCAACCATATGATCGCGGCAATCGGGGCGCTTACCGCGGCCGGGGTGCCTGTGGTGGTCCATGCGCTGACGGACGGGCGCGATGTCGCCCCACGGTCCGCGCTGGAATATTTCGAGAGCCTGACAGCCGCCCTGCCCGCGGGCGCGCGGATCGCTACGGTCACCGGGCGGTATTACGCGATGGACCGTGACAACCGCTGGGACCGTGTGAAAACCGCCTTCGACGCGATCATCCGGGGCAAAGGCCAGCAGGCGGACAGCCCGCGCGCGGCGGTGCAGGCGGCCTATGACAACGGAACCGATGACGAATTCATCCCCGCCACGATCATCGGCGACTATGCCGGTGCCGTGGATGGTGACGGATTCTTTTGCCTGAATTTCCGCGCCGACCGCGCGCGCGAGATCATGGCGGCGCTGGCCGATCCGGATTTTGACGCCTTTGACACAGACGGACGGCCTGGCTGGGCGGCCTGCATGGGCATGGCGAAATACTCAGACGCACATGCGGGTTACATGACCACCATGTACCACAAGCCCGACCTGCCCAACACGCTGGGCGCCTGGGTGGCACAGCACGGCAAACGCCAGTTCCGGCTGGCTGAGACAGAGAAATATCCCCATGTGACCTTTTTCCTGAACGGTGGCGAGGAAGTGCCATCGGAGGGCGAGGACCGCCACATGCCGAAATCCCCCAATGTCGCGACCTATGACCTGCAGCCGGAGATGTCGGCGGGCGAGGTGACGGATACCTTCGTCAAGGCCATCGAGGATGGCTATGACCTGATCGTGGTGAATTATGCCAACCCTGACATGGTCGGCCATACCGGCGATCTGGACGCAGCGATTGCCGCCTGCGAGGCGGTGGATTCCGGTCTGGCCCGGGTGATGCAGGCGCTGGAGGCGGCTGGCGGCGCGATGATCCTGACAGCGGATCACGGCAATTGCGAAACCATGATCGACCCCGACACCGGCGGCGCGCATACGGCACATACGCTGAACCCGGTGCCGGTGGCCGTGGTTGGTGCCGCGCCGGATGCGCATCTGGCCAGCGGACGCCTGGCCGATCTCGCGCCCACGGTGCTCCATCTGATGGGCCTGCCCCAGCCCGCAGAGATGACGGGGAAAAACCTGCTGTCATGATCCGCCTCCTCGCCCTTGTTCTGCTGGTCTGGCCGATCTGCGCTGCCGCTGAAACCGCGGCGACCACCCAGGCGCGCGCGGCAGCGGCAGAGCTGGAGACGGCAGCAGAAATGCTGGACAAGGCCGAAGGGGCGCGGGACCGGGTGATGGCGCTGACCGAAACCATTCAGGCCTTTGAAAAAGGTCTCGGCGCCATGCGCGACGGGCTGCGGCAGGCCGCCATCAACGAGGCGCAACTGTCGAAAAAGCTGCAATCGCGCGACGGCGAGGTGGCGCAATTGTTCGGTGTCCTGCAAAGCATTGGCGGCAACCCCTCGCCCACCGCATTTCTGCACCCCGATGGCCCGGTGGGCACCGCGCGCGCGGGCATGTTGCTGGCGGAACTGACACCGGCCTTGAACCGGCAGGCAGACGCCCTGCGCCGCGATCTGGAAGATGTGCAGACCCTGCGCCTGCTGCAGGTCGATGCCGCCGAGCGGTTGCAGGCCGGTCTGACCCAGGTGCAGGCGGCGCGCACCGCGCTGAACCAGGCGATGGCAAACCGGACCGAACTGCCGACCCGTTTCACCGCCGACCCGGTGCGCACCGCGATCCTGATCGCATCCACCGAAACGCTGGATGGTTTCGCATCCGGCCTGGCAGAGATCATCACGGACGAGGTGGAACCGGCCCCGGTCACCTTGCAGGGCCGGATCGGCGAATTGCCCCTGCCGGTCCAGGGTCTGGTCCTGCGCCGTGCCGGTCAGGCCGATGCGGCAGGCGTCAAGCGCCCCGGCATCATCATGGCGACCCGCGCGCGGGCCATCGTGACCAGCCCTGCCGCCGCCACCATCAGATACACCGGGCCGTTGCTGGACTTTGGCAATGTGGTGATTCTGGAACCCGAAGCGCGCACATTGTTTGTGCTGGCGGGGCTGGACGTGGTCTATGGCGAGGCGGGTCAGGTCATCGCAGGCGGCACACCGATTGGGCTGATGGGTGAAAAAGACGCAAGGCAGGCGGCAGAAAGCGGCACGTCATTGTCACCTGATCGTGAAGGCACTGGCACTGACCGCACAGAAACGCTCTATATAGAAGTAAGAAGAGACAACATTCCACAGGACCCAGAAGCCTGGTTCCGGACCGAGAAGGATGAATAGGCAATGAAGAGATTTTTGATGGCCGCTTTGGGCGGTACGGCCGCAGGCGTGATCGCCACCACCCAGATTGCGGCCCCGCTTCTCGCGCAGGAGGCCGCCAAGACCGAAAATGTCTATGAGCAACTGGATCTGTTCGGCGATATCTTCGAACGTATCCGCGCCCAATATGTCGAGGAAGTGGACAGCAGCGACCTGATCGAAGCCGCGATCAACGGGATGCTGACCTCGCTTGACCCGCATTCCAGCTATCTGTCCCCCAAGGACGCGCTGAAGATGCGCGAACAGACACGCGGCGAATTCGGCGGTCTCGGCATCGAAGTCACCCAGGAAGACGGTTTTGTCAAAGTGGTCTCTCCCATCGACGGGACACCGGCGGACGAGGCGGGCGTGGAGGCCGGTGATTTCATCACCCATGTGAACGGCGAAAGCCTGCTGGGCCTTGCGCTGGACGATGCGGTCGAACTGATGCGCGGGCCGGTCGGATCCGAAATCGTGATCACCGTGGTACGCGAAGGCGAACAGGAGCCCTTCGACGTGTCGATCATCCGCGACACCATCGAGCTGACCGTTGTCCGCTCGCGGATCGAGGGGGATACCGTTGTCCTGCGCCTGTCCACCTTCAACGAACAGACCTACCCCAAGATGAAGGAAGCCATCGACGAGCAGGTTGAAAAGGCCGGCGGCATCGAAAAGGTAAACGGCTTTGTCATCGACCTGCGGAACAATCCGGGCGGGCTGCTGAACCAGGCGATTGCCGTGTCGGATGCTTTCCTTGAGGAAGGCGAGATTGTCAGCACAAGGGGCCGCGATCCGGCCGACGGTGACCGGGTCAACGCGACACCGGGCGACCTGAGCATGGGCAAGCCTCTGGTTGTGCTGATCAACGGCGGCTCTGCCTCGGCCTCTGAAATCGTTGCGGGCGCCCTGCAGGATCACCGCCGGGCGGTTGTCATCGGCACCAAGAGCTTTGGCAAAGGGTCCGTGCAGACGGTCATGCCGCTGCGCGGGGACGGCGCGATGCGCCTGACGACAGCGCGGTATTACACACCGTCGGGCCGGTCCATCCAGGCGCTGGGCGTATCGCCCGACATCATCGTTGCCCAACCCCCGGCGCGCCCCGAAACCGAGGAAGAGGAAACACCGCGCCGCCTGTTGCGGTCCGAAGCGGACCTGCGCGGCAGCCTGAACAACGACAGCCTGACCGAGGACCAGATCAAACAGATCGAGGAAGACCGGGCCAAGGCCGAAAAGGCCGCCGAACTGCGCGAGGAAGATTACCAGCTCGCCTATGCCATCGACATCCTCAAGGGCCTCTCGGCGCTGGGTCCCAACGACTGAGCCCCTTCTGATCCCGAAAATGCGAAAGGCCCGCCAGAGATGGCGGGCCTTTTCATGTCCGGTGCCGGGTCTCGCCCGGAGTCAGGCGGTTTCAACGCAGTGACGCCGGAACGCCCGTTTCAGCATGTCCAGCTCTGCCCGCAGCAGATCCATTTCAGCCCGAATGTCGTCGCCCAGGATTTCACCGGCCATCACCGTGATATGCCCCAGCTCCGTTTGGGTTGCGGCGTCCTGGATCAACAGGGTCTGCACCCCGTCCGCTATCGCCTCTGGCGGGATGGTGACGGACAGCAGCCAATGGTCCGCCTTCTCGTTGTGCACCAGTTCCACCCCTTCGACAGGATGATTCTGATGGGTGACCTTGATCTTCGGCATGTCATCGCCCGCACCGGTGATCACCCCCTGCCAGACCCCTTGCTTCATCTTCGTCTTGGTCAGTTCCAACGTGGACATCGCTATCCTCCTTACAAATGGGCGCGGGGGCGGCGCGAGAAGGTGAGGTCACGCAGGATCACCTGGTTCATCTGCGGCCCTTCAAAGATGACGTCGATCCAGGCCCGGTCCACCCGCTTTTCATTCAGGTTGGAATAGGCCAGGTCGAATTCGACGCGGTGGTTTTCCTCGTCCAGCGGCAATTCGCGGACGATCTGTTCGGTGTTCGGCCCGTGGCGGATGTTGAGCCGCGCAAAGATCTCCAGCGGTTTCTCAAGCTCCACGATGGCATCCATGCGCAGCAGGTGGGTTCGCTTCAGGCCAGTCACCCCCGCCTCCGGCAGGTCGATAACCAGCGACAGGAAGGAACCATCGAATTTGAAGACATCCAGCCGCAACCCATAGGGGGCCAGGTCCTCTTCGCGCAGGTTGCGCAGCTGGCGCAGGGTCAGTTCGGAATATTCGCAATCGTGAAACAGCGTCACTTCGTTGCCCAGCAGGCTCTTGGTCTGTACGGAACTGATCCCGGGGGTGGGCAACGGCCCGCGCCAGAGTTCGGGCCGCCACGCCCAGTCCGCGTTATGCGGCTTGGGAAAGCTGGTGGAGCCGATCATGGGCAGGGCCAGCCGCTCATCAGCGGTATGGATCAGCTTGTCGAGGTGGGATTTGAGCATCCTTGCCCGGTTCCGCTGACGGCGCAGCAGTGGCAGTTCGGCCGTATCGGCCAGGCGCGCAGCGCGCGCCCAGCGCCGGATATTGCGCGAGAACACTTTCCCATCCAGAAAACTGAAGCCGAGTTTGGACATCTGCAAGAAGCCTTTTGTTTTCCGTATCCTATCCAGACCGGTGGTTTCATTCAAATGAATAGGCCAGGGTCGGGGATGGATAAAGTCGACTGTTGCCGATTGGGAAACAATCCCGCTCAGTTCACGCTGCGTGTCCGGTTGAGCATCGCTTCGATGATGCTGCGGCCCTCTTCTTGCACTTCCGCATCGCCCCTGGGCCCGTAAAGCGCCACGCCCATGAACTGTCCGTTCACCAGGGCGGTCGCGCGCCAGTGCCTGCCGTCCAGCTCGTCGGTGGGGGCCGGCCCGTTGGCCCGAAAGATCTGGGTATTTTCGTCACCCGTGGGGGCGGAAACCTCGGTCAGGCCCAATGCCGCACCGGTGACATTCGGATCGGGCAGGGTCGTGCCGGGGGCCACCTTGGACAGGCTGACCGTCATCACGCCCAGCGGAGCCGCCGCAGCGGCGGCAGGTGCGCCCAGCCGGTCGCACCGCGCCATCAGGGCAAAACGCTGCTTCAGGCTCGCGCTGTCGATGCAGAACCCGGAAGGCGCCACAAGCGTGACAGCCCCCCCGGCCATATCCGCCCGCGACAGGGGTTTGGGTTCCGATCCCAGGGCACCTGCGAAAAAACTGACCCCCTGTCCGCCTTCGCAGGCAGTCAGGGCAATCAGTGAAATCGCGGCCAGTGGTGCCTTAAAGGTCCATGTAATCATGGGTTTCCGCCTTGGCACCCGGATGGGTGACGGCGCCCAGATAGGTCGGCCCGACCAGTTGCGCATATTTCCACAGCGCGCCAGAGGCATAGTTCGTGGGCCGCGCGCCTTTCCACTCGGATTTGCGCTTGGCCAGTTCCTCGTCGGTCAGATCGACGGTGATCGACCCCTCGATGGCATTGAGCGTGATCATATCGCCGTTCTTCAGCAATGCGATCGGCCCGCCATGTGCCGCCTCCGGTCCGACGTGACCCACGCAGAACCCGCGTGTCGCGCCGGAAAAACGGCCATCGGTGATCAAGGCAACCTTCTTGCCCATGCCCTGACCGGAAAGCGCCGCCGTGGTCGCCAGCATTTCACGCATGCCCGGACCGCCCGCAGGGCCCTCGTTGCGGATCACAAAGACGTCGCCTTCGGAATAGGAACGGTTCTGCACCGCCTCGAATGCATCCTGTTCGCATTCGAACACCAATGCGGGGCCGGTAAAGACGATATCGTCTTCGCTCATCCCGGCGATCTTCACGATGGCACCCTCGGGCGCGAGGTTGCCCTTCAGGCCCACGACGCCGCCGGTCTTGCTGATCGGGTTGGCAACGGAATGGATCACCTTGCCGTCCGCCTCACGCGTGACCTGGTCCAGCACTTCGCCCATGGAATAGCCGGTGGCGGTCATGCAATCGAGGTGGATAAGCCCGGCCTTGCGCAGCTCGTTCATCACGACCGGCACGCCGCCCGCCTCGTAAAGATCCTTGGCGACATATGCCCCGCCCGGCTTCATGTCGACGAAATAGGGGGTGTCGCGGAAAATGTCGCAGACATCTTCAAGGAAAAAGTCGATGCCCGCCTCATGGGCCATCGCCGGCAGGTGCAGACCTGCGTTGGTGGACCCGCCGGTGCAGGCGACGATCCGCGCCGCGTTCTCGAACGCCTCACGGGTACAGATGTCACGTGCGCGGATGTTCTTTTCGATCAGGTGCATCACCGCAGCGCCCGATGCCTTGCCATATTCATCGCGGGATTCGTAAGGCGCGGGCATACCGGAAGAATTGGGCAGCGCAAGGCCGATCGCCTCTGACACGCAGGCCATGGTGTTGGCGGTGAACTGCCCGCCGCAGGCCCCGGCAGAGGGGCAGGCAACCCGTTCAAGGATCTCAAGCTCGGCCTCGGTCATGGTGCCGTTCTGGAAATTGCCAACCGCCTCGAACATGTCCTGCACGGTCAGGTCCCTGTCCGCAAAGCTCTGCGGGACATCAGCGCCGCGCGGGGCCTTGCCCGGCAGGATCGACCCGCCATAAAGGAACACCGAAGGCACGTTCAGCCGGATCATCGCCATCATCATCCCGGGCAGGGATTTGTCGCAGCCCGCCAGACCCACGATGGCGTCATAGCAATGGCCGCGCATGGTCAGTTCCACGGTGTCGGCAATGGCCTCGCGGCTGGCCAGAGAGGACCGCATCCCCTCGTGCCCCATCGCGATACCGTCGGTCACGGTGATGGTGGTGAATTCGCGTGGCGTGCCCTGCTCGGCCTTGACGCCCAGCTTGACCGCCTGCGCCTGCCGGTTCAGCGCGATGTTGCAGGGTGCGGCTTCGTTCCAGCAGGTGGCAACGCCGACCAGCGGCTGGTGAATCTCTTCGTCTGTCATGCCCATCGCATAGTAGTAGGACCGGTGCGGCGCGCGCGCGGGCCCTTCGGTCACATGGCGGCTGGGCAGTTTGGATTTGTCAAAGCGCTGGTTGCTGGACATCTGATGGCTCCCTCAAAGACATTGTGAACCGGAATAGTCGGGCAAGGACAGCGCTGCAAGTATCGAACGTCAGGCAGATTACGCGTAGATGACCGGCACCGGCCCCGAAATCAACGGCCAACCCCCTTGCGCACAGGGCGCGGCAGGCCGCCGGGAAGCACCGCTTCGGCCCGTTCATGTCAGCGGCCAGGTACAACCGGCTTTTGCGTCACATCCCTGACCCGGCGCGCGGCGCTGCGTCCGAAGGATGGGCAGGGGCGAAGCGGGCGTTCGTGAAAAATGCAGTGAAGGTCCGGAAAGAGGCCAAAGTAACATGAGGCGTCAGCCGGGTATCGCCCGACCTGGAGGGCGTTCCAGACCTATATGCGATGGGAAACGTTTCAGCCCGCAGACCAGATCATGGCTTGGTTGCCGGTGCAAAATCGCCCTCCGGGGGGAGGTCGGGCGATGCCCGGCTGACGCCGGGCGGAGGCGCTTGGGGGGTATGCACCGCGCCAATGGCACGGCAGCTCCGTCCCGCAAAGCGACCCCTCGCGCAGCCCGCCTCGAAGGGCCGCTTTGGGCCAGAATTGCCTGGCATCCGGGTCAGTTTTGCTTGCCACGGATCGCTGACCGGCTTCAGAAAATCTGTATCCTCGAACAGCTTTGGCACTGCTGCGCCCCTTTCAGCACCCTTCACATTTTTCCGCCGTGACCTGGCAAGGGACATGCCGCCGCACATGCTCTCTCCACCCCTGCGTCAGATACCCACTGGCCGCAGCCCGCCGCGCGCGGTAGTAACGCCATGCGCAAGAAGGGGAGCACATCCATGTCCGGCACATTTGGCAAAGGCCACCACCTGCATCTGATCGACGGCTCGGCCTTCATCTTTCGCGCCTATCACGCGCTGCCACCGCTGACGCGCAAATCCGACGGGCTGCCCATCGGCGCGGTCTCGGGTTTTTGCAACATGATCTTCAAGATGGTCGAGGACAACACGGGCCCCGACGCACCGACTCATGTCGCCGTCATCTTCGACAAAGGCAGCCACACCTTCCGCAACGACATGTATGACCTCTACAAGGCAAACCGCGAGGCGATGCCCGAAGACCTGCGCCCCCAGATCCCCCTGACCCGCAAGGCGACAGAGGCCTTCAACATCGCCTGCAAGGAGCTGGAAGGATACGAGGCCGACGACATCATCGCGACCCTTGCCGTGCAGGCCCGCAAGGCCGGCGGGCGTTGCACCATCATCAGTTCCGACAAGGATCTGATGCAGCTTGTCGGGGAAGGCGTCGAAATGCTGGACGCGATGAAGAACAACCGCATCGACCGTGAGGGCGTGTTCGAGAAATTCGGCGTCTACCCCGACCGCGTGGTGGATGTGCAGGCGCTGGCAGGTGACAGCGTCGACAACGTGCCCGGCGCCCCCGGCATCGGGATCAAGACGGCAGCCTTGCTGATCAATGAATACGGCGATCTGGATGCACTGCTGGAACGCGCGGAAGAGATCAAGCAACCCAAGCGCCGCCAGACCCTGATCGACCACGCCGACCAGATCCGGCTCAGCCGCAAGCTGGTCCAGCTGGACGAGAACACACCACTGGATTTCACCCTCGACGACCTCGAAGTCCGCGAACCGGACGCGGAAACCCTGATCGGCTTTCTGGCCGAAATGGAATTCCGCACCCTGACCAAACGCGTGGCCGAGAAAATGGGCGCGGAAATGCCCGCCATCGAAGACACCCCCACCCTGCCCGACACACCGCAGATGGACGACATCCCCTTTGACGCCGACAAATACGAACAGGTCGGCGATGCGGAAGCGCTGCAAAGGTGGATCGACGCGATCTACGAGGCCGGCCATGTGGCCATCGACACCGAAACCACCGGGCTGAACGAAATGACCGCCGAGCTTGTCGGCATCTCTCTGGCGGTCGAGCCCGGCAAGGCCTGCTACATCCCGCTGATCCACAAGGCGAACCGGGGCAATGACCTCTTCGGCTCCGACGACCTGGCAGAGGGACAGATGGCCCTGAACACCTGCCTCGACATGCTCAAACCCGTGCTGGAGGACCCGAGCATCCTCAAGATCGGGCAGAACATGAAATACGACGCCAAGATCTTTGCCCAGATCGGCATCACCGTGGCCCCGATCGACGACACCATGCTGATGTCCTACGCCCAGCACGCGGGCCTGCACGGACATGGCATGGACACGCTGTCGGAACGCTACCTGAACCACACGCCGATCCCGATCAAACCGCTGCTCGGCTCCGGCAAATCCGCCGTGACCTTCGACAAGGTCCCGCTGGAGGACGCGGTAAAATACGCCGCCGAAGACGCCGACATCACCCTGCGCCTGTGGCAACTGCTGAAACCACAACTGCACGCCGCGCAGGTGACTAAGGTCTATGAAACTCTCGAACGCCCCCTGGTCCCGGTCCTTGCTTCCATGGAACGCTCCGGCATCAAGGTCGACCGCGACACGCTCTCGCGCATGTCCAATGCCTTTGCCCAGAAAATGGCCGGGCTGGAGGATGAAATCTACGAACTCGCCGGCCGCAAGTTCAACGTCGGCTCCCCCGCGCAGGTGGGCGAAGTGCTGTTCGAGGACATGGGTCTTGAAGGCGGCAAGAAGGGCGCCAACGGCAAATATTCCACCGGCGCCGACATCCTCGAAGACCTGGCCACCGAACACGACTTCCCCCGCCGCATCCTCGACTGGCGGCAATTGTCGAAACTGAAATCCACCTATACCGACGCCCTGCAGGACCACATCAATCCCGACACCGGCCGCGTCCATACCTCCTATTCCATCGCCGGGGCCTCCACCGGGCGGCTGGCCTCCACCGATCCGAACCTGCAGAACATCCCGATCCGCTCCGAAGAGGGCCGCCGCATCCGCGAGGCCTTTGTCGCAGAAGAGGGCAAGACGCTGGTCGCCCTCGACTATTCACAGATCGAACTGCGCATCCTGGCCCATATCGCCGATATTCCCGAACTCAAACAGGCCTTTGCCGAGGGCATCGACATCCACGCGCTCACCGCGTCGGAAATGTTCAACGTGCCGCTGGAGGAGATGACCCCCGACATCCGCCGCCAGGCCAAGGCGATCAACTTCGGGGTGATCTACGGCATCTCGGGCTTCGGCCTCGCCCGCAACCTGCGCATCCCGCGGGGTGAGGCGCAGGGCTTCATCGACCGCTATTTCGAACGCTTCCCCGGCATCCGCACCTATATGGACGACACCAAGGCATTTGCCAAAGAGCATGGCTATGTCCAGACCCTGTTCGGCCGCAAGATCCACACGCCGGAGATCGCCAGCAAAGGCCCCCGCGCAGGCTTTGCCGCCCGCGCCGCGATCAATGCGCCGATCCAGGGCACCGCCGCCGACGTCATCCGCCGCGCCATGATCCGCATGCCCGGGGCCATCGCCGACCTGCCCGCAAAGATGCTGCTGCAGGTCCATGACGAATTGCTGTTCGAGGTGGACAAGGGGGCCGAAGACGCTCTGATCACCACCGCCCGGGAGGTCATGGAAAACGCCAACGACCCGGTGGTGAAACTGGACGTGAAACTGACAGTGGACGCCGGGCAGGGCAGCAACTGGGCCGAGGCGCATTAGGGGGTGTCGGCCTCGTGAGGATGGTGGGGGGGGGTGGGGTCCGAACAAGAGTTAGCGTCAGCCTCATATGCTATGGCACAACCATGTAAACTGGACCTTGATGAATACAGCAACACTAATTAAATACGAATATTAACTAAGTTGGGTGAAGTGAGCTTTCTGACCAGTCTAAAAAAGGCTCTACATTCCGACCTGACAATTCCCCGCTCTAAATTTCATCGCGAGCGCGACAATGGGACTTGGCAAGTGGTGCCGCGCCAACCGTTGTATATCCGCCTGTCGATGATGCATCCACGGTATCCGATCACCCCAAATACCAATACCTCCACCAACCACTGAGCAATAAGCCAGGTTTCATGAAGCTGAATGCCGGTTGGAGGCGCCTTTGTATCCTGATGAACCAATTTATTTCTAAAGCGCGAGATAATTTCAAAAATGTCAATGTTATTAGCTGCTTTCGAAAACTTCTTAAGCTCGGGGCTCTGTGACAGAAGATCACTTTCGATCCCGAAATGCAGTGCCGCCGCACGATTTTTATCTGAAAAAGAAATTGACCGGTTGCTCATCATAGACTTCGACCATCCTGCGCGATGTTCGAGAATGAAGTTCACAATAGCTTCTAACGCTGAATGTGCTGCAATTATTGACATCTCAACAGAAACACGGCGCGAGGCATTTGATGCACGATAGAAATTAATTGTTTGACGAAGTGCTCTTTTAGTTAATTCGTTTTTACTGGCTTCTGAAAACAAAAGAAATATTTCAGGAAGACTGTTCTGAATTTCCAAATCAAACCAATTAGTTTCCCTGCCTCCTGCATCGCAGCGTGTAAACCCCAATACCCTAAACGCAACCAGATCGCTTTCATCGTAAGCAAACAAGTTTCCTACTCCACAATGGGAACCTTTCGTGAAAGTAAGAAAGTAGATTAGCGTTTGAAGTGGTTCGATCGGATTTCGCGCTTCCAGATTGAGATCAGATTTAATTAAACATGGAGCACCCTCTTCTGTTTTAGATGTTTCGAGTTCGAATTTTGCACCGTTCCTATCAACAAGCGGGATGCTCTTTGATAGAAAACGAGGTGCTGCCAACAACACTGCTTCGAATTTTCTCGAAATTGGACTATCCACAAGAACCAACGGTTCTCGAGCAAGCCGTGCTTCGACAGTTGTATGCTCCTTTTCAGCTTTATGAATCAATTTAGTAATGAGAATCGTAGCAGGTTCGCTATTCGACTTATATTTCATTTGAACTTTGGATTTTAATACATACATATTTCGAAAAAAAGATTCTTTTAAATCTAGCAGTGGCCTGCCTTGCTCATCGTATGAGATCAATATCTCAGCCGAACCGTGATCGATACCGCCGATATCTACCTCTTCGAAAGTGAGCGAAAATGGTGTAGTGTAATCGATATCTTTTAACTGGTCTGGGCGAAACATAATTGTACTTTCTTGGTGGTCAGACGTTAGAGTTGGAAACAACACTTAAATTGGTCACTTGAGGAAACCTAACTGAACTTCGCGCAAAATTGCAGAAAAAACCCCTCCCCACCCTTTTTCACCCTCCCCATTAACCACTCCTTAACACAGCACCCCGTCCGCTGCGTTTACAGATCTCCGCAACACCCGCCCGTGTACGGCCAGTGCACAGGTTGTGCGCCGATTCATCCTTCAAAATAAGGCTGTAAACCTTGTTCAAGCCGGCCGGATAATCCCTTGAAATCAACGATGCCGCCGCTGTTCCGGCGGGGTCACGCGCCCTGTGGCAGCTCGTCCGAAGGGATCATGCCGAAGAAGCTGCCGCCCGACCACAGGCCGAACCAGCCCTCGTGATGCTCCCCGATCTCGACCATGCGGTAAAAGCTCTTGCGGTCGATCAGCGCCTCCAGGTTGCGGCGGATCAGGATATAGGGGGCGGGCTCCCCTGTTTCATCATCCCGCGCCACCCGGATCGGGTGATCCGCGCCCGCGACGGCGCTGTCCTCCACATTGGTGACAAAGCGCAGGCTCTGGTCGCGCCCCTGCCCCTCCACCTCGAAATCCACCGCGATGAAGGGCGCATCCTCGACCGTGATGCCCACTTTCTCCACCGGCGTGACCAGGAAGTAATCCTCCCCCTCCCGCCACAGAATCGATGCAAAAAGTTTGACCAGTCCGGGCCGCGCAATCGGCGTTCCTTCGTAAAACCAGGTCCCGTCCCGCCGGATCTGCATGTCGATGTCCCCGCTGAACGGCGGGTTCCATTTTTCCAGCGGCGGCAATCCGCGTGATTTTGCGGCGTTTACAGAGGCTGCGAGGCTTTCCGCCGAGGGGGTAACGCTTTTTTGTCCACTCATTGCTTTTGCCATTCCCGGTTTGAGAGATACAGTACAACCAACGGATATAACCCAAGGGACGCGTTTGTCATGAGTGATGCAGAAGACATGGTCGCCGAGATCGAGACGCTGGGCGTCAAGCTGGCCGAGGCGAAGCAGTCGATCACCCGCCGTTTCATCGGGCAGGAGCGGGTTGTCGAACTGACGCTCACCGCGCTTTTGTGTGGCGGCCACGGTCTGTTGATCGGCCTGCCGGGTCTGGGCAAGACACGTCTGGTGGAAACCCTCAGCACGGTGATGGGCCTTGATGGCAACCGGGTTCAGTTCACCCCCGACCTGATGCCCGCCGACATCCTTGGTTCCGAGGTGCTGGACACCGCCGAGGACGGCTCGCGCCGGTTCCGCTTCATCGAGGGGCCGGTGTTCTGCCAGTTGCTGATGGCGGACGAGATCAACCGCGCCAGCCCGCGTACCCAGTCTGCCCTGCTGCAGGCGATGCAGGAAAAGACCGTGACAGTCGCGGGGCAAAGCCGTGCGCTGGGTGTGCCGTTCCACGTTCTGGCCACCCAGAACCCGATCGAGCAGGAAGGCACCTATCCCCTGCCAGAGGCGCAGCTGGACCGTTTTCTTGTCCAGATCGACGTGGCCTATCCGGACCGCGATACGGAACGCGATATCCTGCTGGCCACCACCGGCGAGACGGAGGAGCAGTCCAGCCAGGTCTTTACCACGGGCGAGCTTCTGGCGGCGCAACGTCTGCTGCGGCGCATGCCTGTCGGGGAATCGGTGGTCGAGATGATCCTCGATCTGGTCCGCGCCTTCCGCCCGGAAGAGGAAGGTGCCAGCGCCCGTGTGCGCGAATCCGTTGCCTGGGGTCCCGGCCCGCGCGCGGCGCAGTCGCTGATGCTGGCGGTGCGGGCGCGCGCCTTGTTGCAAGGGCGTCTGGCTCCCTCCGCCGAAGATGTGATCGACATGGCGCGCCCGGTGCTGAGCCACCGGATGGCGCTGAACTTTGCCGCGCGGGCGCGGGGTGACAGCCTTCAGGGCCTGATCGAGGAAACAGCCGCCAGCCTTTCCGGGACCAAGGCGGCGGCGTGACCGACCCCATTGCCCCTGGCGGTTACACCCCCGCAACCCTTCGCACCGAGGGGGAGGAGGAGGCAGCCCGCCTGCCCGCCCTGCTGGCGCGTGCCGAACATCTGGCAGGAGCCGTGCTGCTGGGTGCGCATGGCCGCAGGCGCGCGGGCGTCGGCGATGATTTCTGGCAGTACCGTCCGGCCCAGATTGGCGACAGCCGCCGCATGATCGACCACCGCCGCAGCGCCATGGGCGATCATGAATTCGTGCGCGAACGGGAATGGCAAATTGCCCAGTCGGTGATGCTCTGGGTCGACCAGGGTGCATCCATGCGGTTTTCCAGCGATCCAAGGTTGCCGCAGAAATCCGACCGTGTCCGCCTGCTGGGCCTGGCGCTGGCGATCCTGCTGCTGCGGGGCGGCGAACGGGTCGGCCTGACCGGCACCCGCCTGCCGCCGCGTCGCGGCAACCCGCAGTTGCTGCGGCTGGCCGAGGTGTTCTGCCAGGATGACAAAGCCGATTACAGCCCGCCGGAGCACCGGGCGATGATCCCCCATGCGCGGGCGGTCTTTATCTCGGATTTCATGGGCGACATGAGCGGGGTGAAACTGGCCCTGACCAAGGCGGCGGACCGGGGCGTGCGCGGCGTGCTGTACCATGTGCTTGATCCCTCCGAAGAGGCATTTCCCTTCCGGGGACGTACGATTTTCGAAAGCGTGGGCGGAACCCTCAGGCATGAGACGCTCAAGGCGAACGACCTGCGCGACCGCTATCTGGAGCGGCTCGCCACCCGCAAGGCAGAGCTGCAATCGCTCTGTGCGGTGACCGGCTGGCGCTATGGGTTGCATCACACGGATGCCTCCGCGCAAGCGGCGCTGCTCTGGCTTTATGCGGCGCTGGATGCGCGTGCGGGGGTGGCGGCATGACGGTATTGGGTGGCATCGGTTTCACGGCACCCTGGCTGCTGATCGCGCTGGCGGCCCTGCCGATCCTCTGGCTGATCCTGCGCGCGGTGCCGCCTGCGCCGATCCGGCGGCGCTTTCCGGGTGTGGCGCTGCTGCTGGGTCTCAAGGACGACGAAAGCGTCTCTGACCGCACACCCTGGTGGCTGCTGCTGCTGCGGATGCTGGCGGTTGCGGCGATCATTCTGGGCCTTGCCGGTCCGGTGCTGAACCCGCAGGAGGATCAGGCGCAGGGCACCGGTCCGCTGCTGATCGTGCTGGATGGCACATGGGCGGGGGCAACCCGCTGGGCCGAACAGATGCAGGCTGTCGAAGCGCAGCTTGCCCGTGCCGCGCGGGCCAATCGCACGGTGGCTGTGCTGGCGCTGACCCGCCCGGAGGAACCGCTGTTCCAGGCGGCCGATGTATGGCGCAGCCGGCTGGCGGGGTTCACCCCCGCGCCATGGCAACCCTCCCCCGCCGATGTTGCGCGGGCCACGGCAATCGTCGATCAGATGGCGGGTTTCGATACGCTCTGGTTCAGCGACGCGCTGGATTATGAAGGCCGCGATGAGATGCTGGAGACGCTTCAGGCGCAGGGCGACGTGGAGGTTTACCAGACCGCGGCAAATGTGCTTGCCATCAGCCCGGCCACCTATGCCGACAGCGTGATCAATCTCCAGGTTGCCCGTGCCGCGCCCGGCCCCGCCCGCGAGGTCACCATCCAGGCAGAGGGGCGCGACCCCGCCGGGAACGCGCGCATCCTTGCAACGGCAAACGGGTCATTTGCCGAGGGCGAGACCCTGGGCACGGCCGAGCTTTCCCTGCCTGCCGAGATGCGGGGACGTATCACCGGGTTTGTGATCGCGGGACAACGCTCCGCCGGTGCGGTGACGCTGGTAGACGATGCCCTGCGGCGGCGCGAGGTGGCGCTGATCGGCGGGCGTGGCGACCGCGAGGCGCTGCAGCTTCTGTCACCCCTGCATTACATCGAACAGGCGCTTGCCCCCACCGCCGACCTGATCGACGGGTCGATCGCCGATGTGCTGCCCGCCAACCCCGATGTGATCGTGCTGGCCGATATCGCCACCCTGTCGGAGGCCGAGGCGGCGCCCCTGACCGAATGGATCGAGAACGGCGGCATGCTTGTCCGTTTTGCCGGCCCCCGCATCGCGGCAAGCGACGTCAGCCGCATCGACGAAGACCCGCTGATGCCGGTGCGCCTGCGGGCAGGCGGGCGCAGCGTGGGCGGCGCGATGAGCTGGGGCGAGCCCAAATCGCTGGCCCCGTTCCGCGATACATCGCCCTTCTTTGGCCTGCCGGTGCCGGACGACGTGACAGTTACCGCCCAGGTCGTCGCGCAACCCGATCCGACCCTCGCCGACCGGGTCATCGCCTCGCTCAGCGACGGCACGCCGCTGGTCACCCGCAAGACCGTGGGCCAGGGGCAGATCGTGCTGTTCCATGTCACTGCAACGGCGGAATGGTCCACCCTGCCGCTGTCGGGTCTCTTCGTCCAGATGATGGAACGGCTCGCGGTGTCCTCCGCTGCGGCGCAGCCCGATGCGGGCGATCTCAGCGGGACCACCTGGACGCCGCTGCGGATCATGGACGGCTATGGCACCCTGTCCGATGCGGGCACGCTGCCGGGTGTGGACGGGGCCGATCTGGTCAGCGCCCCTGCCGGGCCGGCCCTGCGCCCGGGCATCTACGCCAATGCAGACCGCAGGCTGGCCCGTAACGTGTTCACCGCCGACAGCAGGCTGATCCCGGCCAGCTGGCCCGCCGACGTGCCCCTGCGCGGCCTTGCCGTCCCGCCGGAACAGCCGGTGGCAGGCTGGTTGCTGAGCCTCTCCATCCTGTTGCTGCTGGCGGATGTGGTGGCATCGCTGGCCCTGTCCGGGCGCCTGCTGGGCCGCCGTGGCACAACGGTCATCGGCGCATTGGTGCTTGCGATCTGCCTGCCACACGGCCCGGCGGATGCGCAGTCGGCCGAGGCGGATGCATTCGCCCTTGCCGCCACGGTCGAGGTGTCGCTGGCCCATGTGATCACCGGCGACGCGGAGGTGGATGAAATCGCCGCCGCCGGTCTGCAGGGGCTTTCCGACGTCTTGTTCTTTCGCACATCGGTCGAACCGGCACCGCCCACGGCGGTCAACCTGGAAACCGACGAACTGGCGTTCTTTCCGATCCTGTACTGGCCGATCACGCCCAATCAACCGCGCCCCTCCGCCGAAGCCTATTCCAAGCTGAACACCTATCTGCGGTCCGGCGGCATGATCCTGTTCGACACGCGGGACGCGGATATCGCGGGGCTGAGCGGCACCAGCCAGAATGGCCGCAAGCTGCAGGACCTTGCCGCGCTGCTGGACATTCCGCCGCTGGAACCGCTGCCAGCCGATCACGTGCTGACACGCACCTTCTATCTGCTGCAGGACTTTCCGGGCCGCTACAACAGCCGCGATGTCTGGGTGGAGGCTTCACCGCCCGATGCAGAGCAGATCGAGGGGATGCCGTTCCGCAATCTCAACGATGGTGTCACGCCGGTGGTGATCGGCGGCAACGACTGGGCCGCGGCCTGGGCGGTGCGCAGCGACGGTGCGCCGCTGCTGCCGATCGGGCGGGGATATGCCGGTGAACGGCAAAGGGAGCTTGCCAACCGGTTTGGCGTGAACCTGATCATGCATGTACTGACCGGGAATTATAAGTCGGACCAGGTCCATGTGCCTGCCCTGCTGGATCGGCTTGGCCAATGACCGCAACTGTCGTCTTTGATCCCCTTGTGCCCATGGCGCTGCTGCTGGTGGTGGCCATCATCGCCGCGCTTTCGATCATCCTTGCGATCCTGCGGGGGCTCAATGGCTGGGGCCTGCGGGCCGGCGCGGCGCTGGTGGTGCTCGGAGGGCTGGCAAACCCGTCCTACCAGCAGGAAGACCGCGCGCCGCTGACCGACATCGTCTTTCTGGTGGAGGATGAGAGCGCCAGCCAGACGCTGGGCACGCGCACCGCGCAATCCGATGCGGCGGCAGAGGCCCTCGCGGCGCAGATCACCGCCCGCCCGAACACGGAACTGCGCCGCATTGCCATTCCCGATGGGGAGGGTGACGCAGGCACCGAACTGATGACCACCCTGTCAAACGCCATGGCGGAAGAACCGCGCGCGCGCATCGCGGGCATTCTTGCGATATCCGACGGGCGCATCCATGATGCCGATCTGCCCGTTGACCTGCCCGCGCCCCTGCACCTGCTGATGAGCGGTGAAGAGGCCGACTGGGACCGCCGCCTGACCGTCCGCAACGCCCCCGCCTTTGCCATCATCGGCGAACCGGTCACCCTGACGCTGCGCATCGACGACCTTGGCGCCGCCCCTGCCGATGAACCTTTGGTGCAACTCGACATCTCCATCGACGGGGACCCGCCGCAAAGCTTCCGCGTCCCGGTGGGCGAGGATCTTGAACTGCCGGTGACCCTGCCCCACGGCGGGCGCAACGTGATCCAGTTCACCCTGCCGGAAGCAGATGGCGAACTGACCGACCGCAACAACACCGCGCTGATCCAGATGAACGGTGTCCGCGACCGTTTGCGTGTGCTGCTGGTGTCGGGCGAGCCCCATCCCGGCGGGCGCACCTGGCGCAACCTGCTGAAATCGGACAGTTCCGTCGACCTGGTGCATTTCACCATTCTCAGACCCCCCGAAAAGCAGGACGGCGTGCCGGTCAACGAACTGTCGCTGATCGCCTTTCCGACCCGCGAATTGTTCATGGAAAAGATCGAGGACTTCGACCTGATCATCTTCGACCGCTACAAGCGCCGGGGCATCCTGCCCTCGCTCTACCTTGAGAATGTCGCGAACTATATCCGCAAGGGCGGTGCCGTGCTGGTCGCCGCCGGCCCGGACTTTGCCACCGCCGACAGCCTCTACCGCTCGCCGCTCGGGACGGTGCTGCCTGCCACGCCAACCACGGCGCGGGTGATCGAGGAGCCCTATTTGCCCAAGGTCACCGAGATCGGCAAACGGCACCCGGTAACCGCCGATCTGCCATCTTCCGGCGACTGGGGACGCTGGCTGCGCCAGATCGACCTGACCCAGCCAAAGGGCAATGTGGTGATGCAGGGCGTCGACGACCGCCCGCTGCTGGTGCTGAACCGGGTGGAGGAGGGCCGCGTGGCCCTGCTGGCCTCGGATCACGCCTGGCTGTGGAGCCGGGGCTACGAGGGCGGTGGGCCGCAATTGGAACTGCTGCGGCGGCTGGCGCACTGGATGATGAAGGAACCCGAACTGGAGGAAGAGGCGCTGACCGCCACCGCCGAAGGCCAGACCATGCGCATCCGCCGCCGCACGCTGGAGGAAACAGTACCCCCGGTCACTGTCACCGCACCGGACGGCAGCACCGTCGAGCTCACCCTGGAGGAGGTCTCCCCCGGCATTTTCGAAACCGTCTTTCAGGGGCCGGAGATCGGGCTCTACCGGTTGGCGAACGGCGATCAGAACGCTGTCATCGGCCTTGGCCCCGCCGCGCCACGCGAATTTGTCGAAACCATTGCCAGCGATGAAGTCATGCGCCCGCTGGTGGACAGCATGCGTGGCGGTGTGGCACGGCTGGAGGACGGGTTGCCCAAAC
This sequence comes from Sulfitobacter sp. PR48, assembly GCF_028807335.1. NCBI lineage: Bacteria > Pseudomonadati > Pseudomonadota > Alphaproteobacteria > Rhodobacterales > Roseobacteraceae > Sulfitobacter > Sulfitobacter sp. PR48. The sequence continues at coordinate 348,640 of NZ_JARAMM010000001.1, forward strand.
TGCGCGACGTAAGGCCGGGACGGCCCGCCGCAGGACGGGGATGGCTGGGCCTGACCCCGCGCGATGCCTTCGAGACCCGCGATGTCACGCAAACGCCGCTGCTCCCGGGCTGGCTGGTTCTGGTGCTGTCGGTGCTGCTGATCACCGGGGCTTGGCTGCGCGAGGGGCGGCGCTGAGCTGACCGGCCCGTGTCGAAGCGGCTGCCGCTACAGCGCGCGGACCAACAGCCCCCCGGCCAGGACAATCACGGTCAGCCCTGCCATCACCTCAAGCCCCGCAGCGGTCTTAGCGAGGCGGGCAGAGCCGCTGATGCCTGCCAGCAGACCGCCACGCAGACCACCCGCTGTCAGCCCCACGGCAATGGTGACAACCGCCGTACCCAGCGCCATCGCAAAGGCCCCGCCGATGCCCAGGCCTCCGATGCCCATCTGCCAGGTGATCACCAGAACAAACAGGGCCCCGGTGCAGGGCCTGATCGCGATCCCGGCAATCAGACCGATGGCGGCGCGCAGCGAATGCACCTGCTGAACCTGTTCCAGGGTCGGACCATGGGCATGGCCACATTCATGACAGACACCGTGATCATGGCCTGCGCCATGATCGTGGTGGTGAGAGGTGCCCGATGGCCGGGCAAATGCCTTGCGTGAACCGCGCAGGAACAGCCACAGGCCGATGGCGGTAATGGCCGCATAGCTGGCGGGGGCCATGATGTCTTCGGTCACGCCAACCAGGGCCTCGCGCCCGAGATCAAGGGCCAGAACACCGGTATAGACCAGCACGACAGCCGCCACGGCCTGCCCCAGTGACGCAAGCCCCGCGATCACCGAGAGGCGCAGCATCGGTACGTTGCTGCCCATCCCATAGCCGCCGATCAGCACCTTGCCGTGACCCGGCCCCGCCGCATGGGCAAGCCCATAGGCGAAACAGGCCCCCAGCAAGGTCAGCACCGCGCCCTCATCCCCTGCCCGCGCCGCGCGCAGGGCTCCGGCGATGGTATTTTGAAAGGAGCGTTGCAATCCCGCCGCCCAAAGTGCGATCTGGTCAAAGCCGCCAATCGCCCAGAACGCCGCAAGCAGCACCAGAACCGCGACCGCGGCAAGGGTCAGGATGCGCCGCATGTGACAATCACCGTCGAGGCCAGATCGGCCCCGATGTTGGGAAGTCCGGCCTCATCCGGGTCGGTTTCCGCATCCAGCGCGGCCAGCTCGTCGCGGACCGCCATAAGCCCCTTGTTCAGATCCGGCATCTTGACCCGGCTGCGGCAATTTTCGGTCCCCTCGATGGTGACGGGCAAAGTCACGTCATAGGCGGTGTAATAGGTCCGGTCGTAGGGTTTCACCTCAAAGGCCGCGCCCTCTGCCGATGCGCCTTCGATGCTGCGGAAATGGGTCGTGACCACGCGGCCATGCGTCAGTCTGGCCGTATAATTCCGGGGCCCGGACAGGTGCAGCGGTTTCGTACCCTGCATGATCTCCAGATCTCCGTTGAAACCTTCGATCCATTGCATGTCGAATCCGGTCAGTGCGGCCTGTTCCGCCTCTGTCAGCTTGCCGTCGAAATCCGCATCCAGCTCCATATCCTCGGTGACCAGCAAGGAATAGAATTCATCGTAGGCCCAGGTCACTTCGACCTCGGTCAGACGTCCCTCCGGGTCAAAATGAAAAGCAAGGCCGGTATCCACAAAGATATGTGGATGTGCCGTCAGCCCCGAGGCCGATACGCAGAAAAACAAGGTGGCCAGCAGTCGTTTCATCACCGCCAGTCCTAGCGCAAGCACCTGCGGCCAGCAATGGCGGGCAAATGGCTGTGGCACGATTTGGCCAAGCGGCGCAGGTCAGTCCAGCCTGATCTCGACCGCCGCTCCCCGGCCGGTCGCGTCAATCACCTGAATGCGCGAAAACCCCGGCCCCAGCGTCGACAGCATCGCATCGCGGCGGCGCACACCGGTCAGCACCGGCGCGCCGTTCACCAGCACCGTCATCGGCAGAACACCGGCCCGCCATTTCAGCGGAATGCCATCGCCGCTTTGCCGCAGGACTGCGCCGTCGGGCGGGAATGTGACCATGGGCGCGCGGGCATCGCCGGTAAATGCCGCGTCACGGGGCCGGAACCGCTGCAAGGGCTTGGGCAGGGAAGCCGTGCTGAGGATCAGGGTTTCGGGTGGCGGCACCGGCAGCGGGCTGCGCGTTGCGGCCAGACGGCCAAAGGTCTCGAACAGGAGGGGCGCGGCAAGGTCGCCGCCGAATGCACCGGGCACCGGGGTGCCATCCGGCCTGCCAAGCCAGACGCCGACCACATGGGCGCCGTCAAACCCGATGGCCCAGGCATCGCGGTGCCCATAAGACGTCCCGGTCTTGTAGGCGATCTGCCCCGGGCGCGCCGCCGTGCCGGGCGGCGGGGTGATACCGGCAAGGATATGACCTACCTGCCAGGCCGCCGCCCGCGACATCATGCGCCGCTCGGGCCGCTTTTCGGTGCCTTTGCGCCAGACCAGCGGCTGCGCCCTCCCGCCGGAGGCAAGGCCCGCGTAAAGCTGCACCATGTCATTCAGCGTCAGCCCCACGCCGCCCAGCGCCACCGCCAGACCCGGCTTGCCCGACAGCTGCGGCCGGGCGCCGCCTTGTCTCAGGCTGGCCATCAGCCGGGCCGGGCCCAGTTCCTGCGTCAGCAGGACGGGCGGGATGTTCAGGGACAGTTGCAGCGCCTCGCGCACCGTCAGCTCGCCGCGGTACTGGCCATCGAAGTTCTGCGGCGCATAGCTGCCGAAAGCCACCGGTGAATCGTCGATCAGCGTGTCGGGATGCGCCAGCCCCTGATCAAAGGCCAGCCCGTAGATGAAAGGTTTCAGGGTGGACCCGGGCGAGCGGACGGCCCGCGTCATATCGACAAAGCCCAGCGCCCCATCCTCGGCCGCATAGGCCGGTGACCCGACAGAAGCGAGGATGTCTCCGCTGCGATGATCGGCAACGACGATGGCCGCCGAAACGCCACGCGGCTGACCCTTGACCGCCCGCCGCGCCAGCGCCTCTACCTGCCGCTGCATCCCGGCATCCAGTGTCAGGTCATGGCGCGGGGCCAGCGGGTCTTCCCGCCGGGCCGCATCCGCCAGATGCGGGGCCAGCCGGATCATGGGTTTCATCGCCGTGGGGATTGCCGCCTTCAAATCCTGCTCCGGTGCATCGAGGCGCGTCAGCACACGATCCCTTGCGGCGCGGGCCTCCGCCGGGTGGCGGTCGGGGCGGCGGGTTTCGGGGGATTGCGGCAGCGCCACCATCAGCGCCGCTTCGGCCTGGGTCAGTCGCGCGGGCGTCTTGCCGAACCAGGCGAGGGTTCCGGCCCGCAGCCCTTCCAGCGGGCCGCCATAGGGCGCGTGGTTCAGGTAGAGCTCCAGTATCTGCGCCTTGGTCAGCCGCCGCTCAAGCGCCAGCGCCACGCGGATCTGGCGCATCTTGCCCGGCCAGCGCCCGGTCCCCGAGTTCTCCAGCAACCGCGCAACCTGCATCGTCAGGGTGGAGCCGCCGGACCGGATTTCCTGCTGCCAAAGGGCCTGCGCCGCCGCACGCAGCAGCGCAACGGGGTCAACACCGGCGTGTCGGTAAAACCGCTTGTCCTCATAGGTGACCAGCATGTCCAGGTAACCGGAATCGACCTGATCAAGGCGCAATGACAGGCGGACACGGCCGTTTTCCACCGGGAACACCCGCATCAGCGCGCCGTGACGGTCATGCACCTCGACCGAGGTTTCAACCAGCACCGGCGGCAGCACCGTCGCCGCCACCCATCGGTCGAACCCGTCACGCAGTCCGGCGGCCAGCCCCAAGGCGATTACCAGGGCGAAAAGACCATAGCGCCGGATCATGGCGTAACCGCCACCTCGCCGGTGTCAGTGTTGGCGCGGTATTCGGGGCGGTACATGTCCTCGACCGTGGCGGCAGGATGGTGATAGGCCCCCGGCGTCACCGCGCGCACCATATAGGCAAGGCGGAACGGCTCTGCGCTGCTGTGATTCACCGCTGCGATAAAGCGGTCACTGCGGAATTCGGCATTCTCCGCCTCCGCCGTCTGCAACCAGTCAAGGCTGCTGACCTCGCCCCCGCGCAACAGGTTCGGATTGTCGATTTCAAAGCCTGCGGGCAGCGGATCGTCCACGATCAGACGCGCCCCCACGTTCTCGAAAGGCGTCACCGTGATCACCACCACCAGCCGATCGCCCGAGGCAACCGGCCCGCTGACCGGCGCACCATCGGGCGTGAAATAGCTTCGATCAATCGCATAGCCGTAGCCATCCGCCGCCGGCGGCACCTGCGGCACGCCATAGGCCGTCATGGTGATGTCGATGGGCGTGGCGCTGATGTTTTCGATCACCGACAGGCCCGATTGCCGGTCGCTCAGCCGTTTGATCACCGGTCCGCGCGCCTCCTCACCGTCCACGCGCAGTGATGGCACCGCATCGGGTGAAGCAAGCGCATGGGCCGCCATCACCACCTGCGCGGCCTCCTGCGTCGAGAGGCGCTTGTCCTCATTGCGCACCCAGGAGATCAGCGTGGCAGGCTCAACCGCATTGCTGCCCGCCTCCGCGCTCAGCTTGAGCACGGCGGCGGTGTCCCGCAGGCTGGTGCCGAAGTCGGCACGATAGATGCGCCGCTGGTTCCTGTCGCGCAGCAACAGCACCCCCGCACGCCGGAACATCGCATCGGCGCGCACCGGATCGCCATAGGCGGCCAGCGCCGCGCCAATCTGGGCGGCAGCCAGCGGTGTGCCGAAATCATCGGCCTTTGTGTCGGCATAGTACCGCAGATCACCCATGTTCGCCGCCCCCTCGCGGGCAAGCACCAACAAGGCATAGGCGACGTCTTCGCCCCCGTTGTCGAAATCCGGGGCATAGGCGATGCGGTTGCGCAGGTTGTCCATGGCGATACCAAAGGCGGTATCGGGCACCTCGTATCCTTCACCCCGGGCCCGGGACAAGAAATCCGTCACATAGGCGTCCAGCCAGAATTCCCCCGAGGAGGCATTCCAGAGGCCGAACGCCCCGTTGCTGGACTGCCGGGTCAGCACGCGCGCAATTGCAGCGTCGATCTTGGCGCGAATGCGCTCCGGCTCGCCCAGTCCGGCGGCTTCGGCCATGGACGACAGGTACAGCAGCGGCATCGCCGCCGATGTCACCTGTTCGGTACAGCCGTAGGGATAGCGATCCAGCTGCCGCAGCAGCCCCGGCACGTCGAAACGCGCCAGTGGTCCGGCCGTCAGGGTCGCCTCGCCCGTGCCGGGGCGCATGCCGGCAAAGACGTTGTTGTCGAAGGTAAAGGTCTCACCCACGCCCAGCGCGAATTTGCGGGTGAGGGCAGTTTCAGGATCGTTGTCACGCACCGGCATGGTCAGCACCTTGCGCAAGGTGGTGCCATCGGGGGTCTGCAGACTGACGGTAATCAACGGGTCGCCAATCTCGCGCCCGGTCACGGGGATCTCCAGGCGCAGGGTGCCGTCCCGGTCCAGACTGACCCGCTGCGGCACATCGCCCAGGGCCACGGCGGCATCGGCCACCACGCTTAGCGGCATGTCACCTGCGGGGCCTTCGGCATGGACGAATTCCAGCAGCAGGCGGCTGTCGTCACCCGGGGCCAGGAACCGCGGCAGGGATGCGGTGACCACAACCGGATCGCGCGCGATCACATCCGTGTCGGCATCCCCCACGGCGCTGCCGGACCAGGCAACCGCCATCAGCTTGATCGTGCCGTTGAAGGAGGGCTTGATGATCTCGACCTCGGCCCGGCCATCGGGGCCCACGGCCACCGGACCGGCGAAGAAAGCCATCAGTTCCTCGGTCGGTGGCGGCGATTGCACCTGCGACCCGCCGGAAGCATCGCCACCAGAGCGGACCGCCCCCAGCGCGCCGTTCATCCCGTCGATGAGACGGCCATAGACATCGCGCATCTCGACGCCCAGCCGCCGTTGGCCAAAGTAATGGTCGTTCACGTCCGGCGCTTCGAACCGGGTGAGGTTCAGAATGCCCTGATCCACAGCCGCAAGGGTGACATAAGCCGTCTCTCCCGGTTGCACGCCTTCGACCAAAACGGCGGCACGCATGGTGCCTGCCTGACCGTCCACTACCGCGGGGGCATCAAAGCTGACCTGCAGCTGCTTTTGCCCCGGCTCCACCGCAGCATGAACCAGCCCAAGACTGCGCGCGGGGTTCAGGCCCGCACCCACATCCATGCCCCGCAGCACCGAAGCGGTCACATAGGCCCCGCTGCCCCAATCCTCCGTCACGGTCAGAGGCAGCACGTTCTCCCCCCTGGTCACGGCGACAACCTTGCGCTCGATCACCCGGTTGGACAGCACCATCAGGATCGCGACACCATCGCCATCGGCCATCAGCCGCACCTGCACCGGATCGCCCACCGCAAAGACATCGGCATTGAGCGACATTTCCAGCCGGTCCGGTGTGTCGGTCTCGCCATCGCCCCCGTACCAGCCCGAATAGAACTGCACCGAGGACACCGCATAGGGCGTGCCAATGCGTTCCACGAGCAGCTCATATTCGCCCCATTGCGTCGGCGCGCTGATCCGCGCGGGTTCGGCCCCCAGCGTTGCCTCGCCGGTCGCGGCGCGGATGCGGCGCACGGTCGGCTCCCATTCCCAGCTGCCGTATTGCTGATACCATTGATAGCGCGTCTCGACCTTGTTCAGGGTCCAGCGGACCTGCATCGGGGCCGTGTCCCCCTGGGGTGTCACCGCGATCAGGTCAAATCCGGCATCGCCACCCTCTGGCAGGGTCCCCTCGAAGGCCGGTTTGATCCCGATCATCGTGGCCTGCGGCGTGACCGGTTGGGTCAGGCGGCGTTCGACCGGGCGGCCGGACCCTTCGGAGACCTGAAGGATGATCTCGGCCTCCAGCGGCAGCCCGGGGTCCTCATCAAGGGTGGGGAATTTCAACGCCAGCGTTGCGGTCCCTGCCGCATCGGTCACCGTGTCGTCCAGCGCCGAGGTGCGGGTGCCAAAGACCGCATCATGCGGACCAAAGCTGTAGCGCTCCCATCCCGGCAGGGACCGCGTTGCCCGTAGGCGCAGGTCGCCACGCACCGGCAGGTCGGCCCCCGGTGCACCGAACAGATAGCGCACATCCACCCGCAGGGGCGGGCGGCTGGCCAGCGTCAGGGGGGCGTCGGGCAGGGTCATCTCGAAATCGAGGCGCTCTGGCAGGAAATCCTCCACCAGCACGGTCTGGCTGGCCAGTGGCGGGGCATCCACATCCGACAGCACGTCGATGCGCCAGGCACCGCGCGGCACATCCCCGCCCAGCGGCAGGGCAAAGACATGGCCGCCGGCCTTGGCATTCTGGCTGAGGTGGCGGGAATATTCGACGCCGTCGGGCCGCCTGAGGATCGCTGTCACCGGCAGGTCCGTCAGCGCAGCGGCCTGCCCGTCACGGGTCAGGGCAGTGGCATAGATCGTCTCGCCCACGCGATACGCGCCCCGGTCCGTTGTCAGGAACGTGTCGATGGGCGGCGCGGGCGGATTGCCCTCCACCCCACGGTCGGACAGATCAAAGGCCGGATCGGTCAGCGGCAGGAAGGCGATATCCGCCGTGCCATCCTCTGCCACCAGCAGCGCCGGTGCTGCGGCACCGGACCCGCGCGTCAGACCGGCGGCAAAACTGGCAAAACCCTCCGCATCGGTGGTCACCTCCCCCAGCACCGCGTTGGCGCGGGAAATCAGGCTTACCCGGATGCCCGCGCGCGGCGTGGCATCGGCCAGACGCCGCACAGCCACATGCAGCCCGTCGACACCGGACCAGGTCGACAGCCCCAGATCGGACAGCACGAACCACTGGGTTGCCGCCGGATGGTCATAGGGGTCCTGCCCGGGCACCGCGGCGCTGAGCGCATAGATACCCGCAGGCTGGTCCGCCAGCACATCGCCCATCGGCAGCCGCGTTGTCATGTCCATATTCAGCTCGTTCCGGGTCTCGCCCTTGCCGCGCCAGACTTCCTGGGCGAGATCGCTGGAAAACTGCTCCGCCTCGTAATAACTGAGCGGGCGGCCAAAATAGCTTTCCCGGATCGTGCGGACCAGATTGCGGTCGCTGACACGCAACAACACGAGATCCAGATCGGTGACATTGACCGTCTCGACCGGCAAGGCGGCATCCGCCGCACGTGGCAGCACATAGGCACGGCCCGGAAATCGCACCTGCGGATCGCGGTCACGTATGTAAAGTCGGAGGCGCACATCCTTGTGCAATGTCTCACCGCTTTGCGCCGGCAGACCCTTGCGAAAGGTCACGTCATAGCGCGTTCCGTGTTCCACACCGTCGATGCACAACTGGCTTTCGTCAGCCTGCACAACCAGACCGCGCTGCTCGACCTGGACGAAGGGTTCATAATCCTGCCCCACCTGCACCAGCTTTTCCGAGAATTCGGCACAGATGCGCGGGGCGGCGGCATTGTTGTCCACCCGGTGCTCCGTGATGCGAAAACCGTATTTTCCGATCGCATCGTCCAGTGCGGTTTCCAGCTCCTCCCGTGGCGACAGCGACAGCGCCAGCCGCAGCGCCGGGATCATGTCACGCCCGCGGCGGTTCTCCTCAAGCGCCAGTGCCATCGCCGACAGGGCATCGACCTGAACCGCCACATTATCCGCACGCAGATAGGCGTTGGTCGACGCCCGCAGCGCGACGCGGTTGCGCTCTGCCCGTTCGCTGTTGCGCAGCTGCTGCGCCCGCACCAGCGACAGCCGCGCCATGCGCGCCCAAAGGTCGGCCCGGTCGGTCGCCGCAACCGCCTTGCCCGCCCATGCCAGCGCATTTTCCGTATTGCCTGCCTGTTGCGCGCTGGTCATTGCGGCAATCAGGTCATCCGCCGTTTCCGGCCCAAAGGAATACCGCCGCGCATTGCTTGCGACCAGCGCCCGTGCATTTACCAGGTCTCTGCTGTCCAGGAACGACAGATCTGCCGCGCGCGCCGCTGCGATGGCCAGAACCGCCGGATCGGTCGCCACCTTGCGCGCCGACATGGCCCCCTCGTAGGGCTGCCGGTCGGATATGCCGGATTTCGGGAAACAGGCATTCGACCGCGCGTTGAAGGTAAAGGCGACGCAGGCATCCTGCGCGGAACAGGCACGCTGGCAGGCGTCCTGCGTGGTATCAAAAAGGTTGGTCAGGTCCGCGCCGTAAAAATCCACGTCGCGTGAAAACAGGAAACGATGCTCGGGCACCGCAGTTTGCGCCCAGAGCGGCCCGGTCAGCAGGAATAGCAGCAAAAGAGGCAGACGCAGGATGCGGAAAATCGACATGACAAACTCCGGTTCTAAATGCGGTCATGGTCGCATGGCATCCGATTCCCGGCAAGGCTTCGCCATCCATTAGCAAGATGTTCACCATGTCCGGCGAAAGTGCGGGAAACCCGGGCAGAAGCCTTTCGGAGCGTGGATGGACTTTGCCAGCAAACTGACGGAGGAACGGCGAAACCGCCTTGCGGCGGAACGGATGCTGGAACTCAAACAGGCGGAGCTTTTTGCCGCCAACCGCAAACTTGGCCTGCACGCCCAGCAATTGTCAGAAGAAATTGTCGAGACGCGGGCCGAGGTCGAGACTATTCGCGGCGAGAACCTGCGCGTCAAATCGGATCTTTCCGCCGCCAACCGGAAAATCGCGCTGACGGAACGACGGCTCTGGCAGTCCATCGAAACGATCAGCGACGGCTTCGCGCTGTTCGATGCCGACAATCAGATGATCATGGCGAACCAGGCCTATCTGTCGATCTTCGACGGGCTGGAGGTCGTGGCGCCGGGGATCAACTACGTCACGATCCTGCAATTGCTCACGGACGAAGGGATTGTGAACACCGAAGGGCTCTCGCCAAAGGAATGGCGTCAGATGATGACCCTGCGGCTGCAGGATCCGGCACCGGCGCCCAAGGTCATCCGGCTGTGGAACGATCAATACATCAAGCTGGTCGATCAACGCGGCTCCGGCGGTGACATGGTGACCCTTGGTCTCAACATCACAGCGACCGTGAATTACGAACAACAACTGGAAGAAGCCCGCGCCAGGGCCGAAAGCGCGACCCGGACCAAGTCTTCTTTCCTCGCCAACATGAGCCATGAGATCAGGACACCAATGAACGGCGTTGTCGGCATGGCCGATGTCCTGACAGAGACCGACCTGACAGAGGAACAGCGGCTATACGTCCAGACCATCAAGAATTCGGGTGAGGCGCTGCTGGTGATCATCAACGACGTGCTGGATTATTCCAAGATCGAGGCGATGAAGCTTGATATCCATCCCGAACCCTTCGACCTGGAACGTGCCATTCACGAGGTCATGATGCTGTTGCAGCCCCTGGCCCGCGAAAAGGGTCTGAACCTGATGCTGGATTACGATATCTTCATGCCGACCCAGATGGTCGGTGACCCCGGGCGCATCAGGCAGGTGATGACGAACCTGATCGGGAATGCGGTGAAATTCACCGCCCGGGGGCATGTGATGATCCGTGTCACGGGCGTCCCCGACTCGGAAGGCCTGCAAAACCGGGTCCATATCACCGTCGAGGATACCGGCATCGGGATACCGGGGGATCAGCTCGCGCATATCTTCGGGGAGTTCAATCAGGTCGAAAACGAACGCAACCGGCAATTCGACGGCACCGGCCTGGGTCTTGCCATCTGCCAGCGTCTGGTCGAGCTGATGGGCGGCAGCATATGGGTCAACTCCGAAGAGGGACATGGTGCCTGTTTCGGCTTTGAACTGCCCATGGCGACCGGTACGGTCGCTCTGCCCGACCTTGCGGCCCTGCCTGCCGGGATCGGCCATGTGATGATCGTGGACGACATCGGCACCAATCGCACCATTCTGGAACGGCAACTCAGGCAGTTGGGCGCCACGGTCACCGCCTGTTCAGACGGCGCTCAGGCGCTGGCGGCGATATCGCCGCAGATTGACGTGATCCTGACCGATCACAACATGCCCGGCATGGACGGCATGGAACTGGCCCGCGCCCTGCGTGACGGCGGCCATGATGCGCCGATCCTCCTGCTCAGCTCCAATCCCGACCTTGCGGAACAGGATCCGGCAAACACGTTGATTCAGGGCGTGCTGCAAAAACCGGTGCCACGCGCGACCCTCTTTGCCCGGCTGGCCGCGCTTGGCGGCGGGGCGGAGGGCCCCGGCCCTGCAGAACTGCGCCCGATGCGCATCCTCGCGGCGGAGGACAACAGGACCAATCAGCTTGTTTTCAGCAAGATGATCAAGACGCTGGAGGTTGAACTGACATTTGCCAACAATGGCGAAGAAGCGGTGAAACTGTTCCAGGAGACCGCGCCAGACCTGATTTTCATGGACATTTCCATGCCCGGTATGGACGGGAAAGAAGCCACCCGTGCGATCCGCCGGTTGGAAAAGGAGACCGGCGGGCATGTGCCGATTGTGGCCCTGACCGCACATGCAATGGACGGCGACGACCACGGCATTCTGGCCGCCGGGCTGGATCACTATCTGACCAAACCCCTGCGCAAACCCGACATCCTGGGCCGGATCAGGGCGGCGCATGGGCCGGGCATGATCCCGCCCTTGCCCGCAGACAGCGATCAGGTTGCCGGGTAGGGCCGCAGGAATACCGGCTTGTCAGGCGTCGATGCACCGCGCTGCCAGACATAGCCGCCGGTGTCGAATTCGCGGATCGCCTCGGGGTCGGTCAAACGGTTCTGAACAATGAAACGGGCCATCGCACCGCGCGCCTTCTTGGCAAAGAAACTCACGATTTTCGGCCCTTTGCCGTCGCCCTTGTCTTCCATGAATTGCGGCGTGATCACCCGCAGTTTCAGCGCGCTGGGCGCAACCGCGCCAAAATATTCCTGGCTGGCACAATTGATCAGCACCTCACTGCCGATGGCCTGTGCCTGGGCGTTCAACGCCTTTGACAGCGTATCGCGCCAATAGTCATAAAGGTTGGTCCCACGCCGCGTCTTCAGCCTGCTGCCCATTTCCAGACGGTAAGGCTGGATGGCATCCAGCGGGCGCAGCACACCGTATAGCCCGGACAGAATGCGCAAATGGTCCTGCGCCCAGATCATTTCCTCCGCATCAAGGCTGCCTGCCTCAAGCCCCTGATAGGTATCGCCGGCAAAGGCCAGCGCCGCAGGGCGCGTGACATCCGCTGCCGGGGCCTCTTCGAAGGCCTGGAACCGGTCCCGGTTCAGCCGCGCGAGGTCGTCCGACAGGTCCATCAGGCCCTTCAGCTTGCCCAGTGTCAGGTTGCGCGCGGTCCTGGCCAGCCGCACGGCATCCTCCTGAAAATCGGGCTGTGTCGTCGCCACTTCGCGCGCGTCCCAGTCCAGTCTCTTGGCAGGCGAAATCACCACCAGCATCGGTCCACTCCCCTTGATGTGCCACCGACCTACCGCGCAGGCCCGGAAAGGTCCAGAATGCCAGATGCACTTTTGACCGCACCCCGCTCAGGCCCGTGCCTGCTGACAGAAATTGTCGCTACCCTCGGCTAGGATGTTCACATCCCGCAATGTGAAAGGACAAATCCATGCTGACCCTCTACCACGGCCCCAATACCCGCTCTTCCCGCATCATCCGCCTGCTGATGGAAATGGAAGTGCTCGATCAGGTCGAGGTTCGTGTCGTCGGGCTGATCCGCCAGGGCAACATCGGCGCGCCGGACCCGGCCAATCCGCACCCCGAGGGCAAGGTTCCTCTTCTGGTTCACGATGGCACGGCGATCCGTGAAAGCAATGCAATCATGCTCTATCTCACCGATCTGTTCGACAGCCCGATGGGCATTCCCATCGGCGACCCCCGGCGCGGCGAATACCTCAGCTGGCTGGCCTATTACGGCAATGTCGTCGAACCGGTTCTGGTGGGCAAATTCGCCGAAATCGATCATCCCGCCTACTTCGCAACGTTCCGTGGCCTGACCGAGATGGGTCAACGGCTTGCAGAAGCGCTGGCGGACCGACCTTTCCTGTTGGGCGACCGCTTTACCGCAGCCGATCTTATCATGGTCTCGGCCTTCACCTTTGCACCGCAGATGGCCCCGGATATCCCTGCCGTCCGGCAATGGATCGAGCGGTGTCAGGCACGACCATCAGCTGCGGCCCTGCAAAAACACGAAGAGGCGCTGGCAGCCGAAACCTCGGCCGCCTGAAACCACTCTACCGTTCCGAAAGAATATGCAGGAACGCCGCGCCGAACCGTTCGGCGCGGCGTTCGCCCAGCAAACGCTCCAGCGCTGCGTCATCGGCGTTGTGCATCTGCGCCACCTTGGCCAGCAGGGACGCGGAGCAGCTTAATGGTTTCTCCGTGCCCCCTTCGCCGCGCGCCAGATCCGCCTGCACTTCCAGCAACCGGTCATAGACCGATCCCGCCGAGCGGCCCGCCAGCTTGCGCCTTGTGGGGTGCATCGCTTCGGCCTCGCCGTTGATGACGCGCAGGAAATCCGCGCCGTAGTTCTCCAGCTTCTTGGCCCCGACCCCGCCGATGCGCGCCATCCCGTCCAGGTCGCGGGGGCGCGTCTCGGCCATTTCGATCAGGGTACGGTCGGTAAAGATGATATAGGCAGGCACCTTGGCCGCTTCAGCCAGCGCGCGCCGCTTGGCCTTGAGCGCAGAGAGCAGCGGTGCATCCTCTTCGCTGACCATCGCCTTGACCGCCGGGCGGCGTGACCCGCCGGCAGCCTTGATCGTGTCGCGGCGCAGGCTGATCTCCGCTTCGCCGCGCAGGATCGGCAGGGCGGCATCTGTCATGCGCAATGCGCCATGGCGTTCCGGGTCGGGTCGGATCAGGTCGTGGCCCATCATCTGCCGGAACACGGCCTGCCACTGGCGGCGGTCATATTCCCCGCCCACGCCGAATGTCGGCAGGCCGTCATGGCCGCGCGCCTTTACCTTGTCGGTCTCGACCCCGAGCAGAATGTCGATCAGATGGCCCGCGCCGAACCATTCTTCGGTGCGCAGGATCGCGGACAGGGCCTTGCGCACCGCTGTGGTGCCGTCAAAGACCTCCGCCGGCGTGTCGCAAAGGTCGCAGCGCCCGCAGGTCACGTCATGTTCATCAAAATAGGCCAGCAACTGCTTGCGCCGGCAGGTCAGCGCCTCGGCCAGGCCCAGAAGAGCGTTCAGCCGCGCATGGTCCGCCGCACGGCGCTCAGGCGGGGCCAGCCCCTCGTCGATCTGGGAGCGGCGCAGGCGGATGTCATCGGGCCCGAACAGCGTCAGCGTTTCCGCCGGGGCGCCGTCGCGGCCCGCACGACCGATTTCCTGGTAATAGGCCTCGATCGACTTGGGAAGGTCGGCATGGGCCACCCAGCGGATATCCGGCTTGTCCACGCCCATGCCAAAGGCCACCGTGGCGCAGACGATCAACCCGTCTTCCTGCTGGAACTGTCGCTCCGCGATGCGCCGGTCCTCGGCCTCCATCCCGCCATGATAATGGATCGCTTTCTGCCCCGCCTCACGCAGCGCCCTTGCGATGCCTTCGGTCTTGGCCCGCGTGCCACAATAGACGATGCCGGATTGACCGGGCCGGGCCGCGGCAAAGTTCAGGATCTGGTCACGCGGCTTGTTCTTGGCGGCAAAGGCCAGGTGGATGTTGGGGCGGTCGAACCCCCGCAGGAAGGCGCGCGGCGCCTGCCCGTCAAACAGCTTTTGCACGATCTCTGTCTGGGTCTCGGCATCTGCCGTGGCGGTGAAGGCCGCCAGTGGCACATCCAGCGCGCGGCGCAGCTCTCCGATGCGCAGGTAGTCGGGGCGAAAGTCATGGCCCCATTGGCTGACGCAATGCGCTTCATCCACCGCAATCAGGTTAACACCGACCCGGCGCAGCATGCCGGTCACCGATCCGGCCGCCAACCGCTCGGGTGCCATGTAAAGCAGCCGCAGCGTGCCTGCCTCCAGCCCCTCCCAGACGGCATCGGTCTCTTCGGGGGTGTTGCCGCTGGTCAGGGCGCCTGCACCCACACCCGCCTCCTGCAAGGCGCGGACCTGATCGCGCATCAGCGCGATCAGCGGCGAGATGACCACCGTCACCCCGTTGCGCAGCAGGGCAGGCATCTGGAAACACAGGGATTTCCCGCCACCCGTGGGCATGATCGCCAGCACGTTCTCACCCGCTGTCACCGCCTCGACGATCTCCTGCTGGCCGGGGCGAAAGGCATCAAAGCCGAATACGTCACGTAGCAGCGCGGTCGCGCCCGATGCGGTGGCGGTCATGAAAAACCCTGTCGGATAAACTGTTATGCCACGCAGAATCCCACAGCGGCCCGGGGGGAACAACCCCGTTTAAAGCGCCCGATCTTTTATCTGAATCATCGTGACACGAATGTCCCGAGAGCGCCGCAGGCGTGGCAGGGTATTCGTGTCACAGGTTTAAGGTCGGGCGCTACAGGCCTGGCAGTCAGCTAAAATGCGGTTCAGTAGAACATCGGCGCATTGTTCACCAGGACGATGCGAAGCACCGCAACCGCGATCAGCACGACCAGCGGGGCAAGGTCGAGCCCGCCCATTGGGGGAATGATCTGCCGCACACGGGAATAGACCGGTTCCAGCAGCCGGTTGAGACCTTCCCAAATCTGCGCCACCAGCGGCTGCCGCAGGTTCAGCACCTGGAAATTGATCAGCCACGACATGATCACATGCGCGATGACGATGAAATAGACGATGTTCAGCAGCAACATCAGGATCTGAAACAACGACGTCATGGGCGGTCCTTCTTTAGCGATTGCGGCAGAGGTAAGCACAGACGCACAAATACACAAGAGTGCCGCAAGGTTCATGGTTGACCCTTGCCTGCATAGTTGCACCTGTCGGGCAAAGGAGTCTTCCCATGTTCCCGTTTGTCCGCGTCATCTGGCATGTGTTGAAAGCGCGGCGCCAGCCGCCCCTCGCAACCCTGACCGAGGCCCACATCAGCCGGCATATGTGCTGGCCACACGATCTGGATTTCTGGCTGGAGCTGAACAACGGCCGCGCCCTGTCGCTTTATGACATCGGACGCATTGCCATGGCGCAGCGGGGCGGGCTGATCGACGTTTTGCGGCGCGAGCGCTGGGGCCTGACAATGGCCGGATCGTCCACCCGTTTCCGGCGGCGCATCCACGGCTTCGAAAAGTTCGAAATGCGCAGCCGCGCCGTATGCTGGGACGACAAGTTCATCTACCTTGAACAGAGCATGTGGAAAACCAACGGCGAATGTGCAAGCCATGTTCTCTACCGGGCTGCCGTGACGGACAGTAACGGCATCATCCCCCCGCAACGGGTGCTGGAGGCGATGGGGCAGGAAGCCGTTTCCCCCGAAATGCCCCATTGGATCAGCGAATGGTGCAAGACCGAGGCACTGCGCCCCTGGCCCCCGATGCCCGATGTCGTGCCAGCCCATCCATAGCCGGTTTTCCGGGCGCGGCTGCTCAGCCGCGCACCGGATCCGCAACTCCGCAAAGCCGGCCCGGCCAAAAGCAATTCTTGCGAAAGATGCGCCTTCCTGCTCTACCCTTCCGCAACGGAAATGGGGGGCTACATGGCGACGATCACAGCGCGTAAACGCATTTGGGGCTGGTATTTCTTCGACTGGGCCAGCCAACCCTACAATACGCTGATGCTGACCTTCATCTTCGGCCCCTATTTCGCGCAGACCGCGACAGCCGCCCTTGTCGCGGACGGCATGGCGCTGGATGTGGCAAAGGCGCAGGCCCAGGCCTATTGGGGTTACGGTCTGACCGCGACAGGCATCCTGATCGCCCTGCTGGCCCCGGTCCTGGGTGCGGTTGCGGATAGTTCGGGCAAGCGCATGCCCTGGATCTGGCTCTTTTCGGCACTTTACGTGATCGGCTCGGCCGGCCTGTGGTGGACGGCACCGCAGGATTTCTCGATCCTCTGGGCCCTGTTCTTTTTCGGCATCGGCCTGATCGGGATGGAGTTTGCCACGATCTTCACCAATTCCTACCTGCCAGAGCTTGACCAGGACCCCGGTGAACGCGGGCGTATTTCCGGCTCCGGCTGGGCATTCGGCTATGTCGGCGGGGTGGTGGCGCTGATGCTGATGATCGCCCTGTTCCAGGCAGGCGACAGCGGCAAGACGATGGCGGGCATGGCACCGCTCTTTGGCCTCGACACCGCGACAAAGGCCGACACCCGTATCGTCGGACCGCTGACAGCCATCTGGTATGTGCTCTTCATGATCCCCTTCTTCCTCTATACGCGCGACATCCCGAAACTGAACCCGGTGCGTTATGAACTGGGCAAGGGGCTGTCGGACCTGGCGCGCACCCTGCGCAACCTGCCGCGCCATCCGTCGCTGATGGCCTACCTCGGTTCCTCCATGTTCTACCGCGATGCGCTGAACGGCATGTACACCTTCGGCGGCATCTACGCGCTGGGGGTCTTGAACTGGAGCATTATCGACATCGGCATCTTCGGCATTCTCGCTGCCATCTCGGGCGCGATATTCTGCTGGATCGGCGGACGCGTGGACCGGCGCGTGGGGCCGATGCCGGTCATCATCTTCTGCTGTGTGACGCTGATCCTGACCGCCATCCTGATCATCTCGCTCACCCCGACATCCGTGATGGGCATCGACGTGGGTGCCGGATCCGCCCTGCCCGACATCACCTTCTATCTCGCCGGTGCGCTGATCGGCGCGGCGGGCGGTGCGTTGCAGGCGTCATCACGCAACATGCTGACCCGTCAGGGCAACCCCGACCGCATGACCGAGAGCTTCGGCCTCTATGCGCTGTCGGGCAAGGCCACATCCTTTCTTGCGCCAATGCTGATTGCGGTCATGAGCGATGTGACCGACAGCCAGCGGCTGGGCATTACCCCCGTGGTGGGGCTGTTCATCATCGGGCTGATCCTGTTAGCATGGGTCAAGCCAAACGGAGATTTCTCGAAATGATCCTGACCCGCATCCTCGGAACTGCCGCCATTGCCTTTGCCCTCGCCTCGTGCGGTGGCGGATCGCGCGACATCAGCGGCAACCGCGAAGCGCTGCCGACCATCGGCTCCTCCGGCGGCGCCCTGTCCAATGTCGAGGCGAAACGGCTTTTCGGCGCGAAGAGCTTTGCCTCCACGCAATCGCCCGCTGCTTACGGCAGCTATGCCAAGGGATGCCTGGCCGGCGGCGTGGAACTGCCCGAAACCGGGCCGACCTGGCAGGCCATGCGCCTGTCGCGCAATCGCAACTGGGCGCACCCCGAAACCATCGACATGGTCAAGAAACTCTCTGCCTATGCCGCGACGCAGCCGGGCTGGGCCGGGCTCTATATCGGTGACATGAGCCAGCCACGCGGCGGCCCGATGCTGACCGGCCACCGCAGCCACCAGATCGGCCTGGATGCCGACATCTGGATGCTGCCGCCAAAATCGCTGGGCCTCAGCCGCCAACAGCGCGAAAGCATCTCTTCCGTCTCCCTGCGACGTGCGGAAGGGGCCTATGTGAACAGTTCCTGGACACAGGCCCACCACAATATCATCAAGGCCGCCGCCAAGGACCCCCGTGTCGAACGGATCTTTGTCTTCCCCGGTGCCAAGGTGCAGATGTGCGCCGATGAAAAGGGTGACCGGGGCTATCTGCGCAAGATCCGCCCCTGGTACGGCCACCACTATCATTTTCACGTCCGCCTCGCCTGTCCCAAGGGCGCGCGCGGCTGTGTCAACCAGACGCCACCGCCAGCCGGTGACGGCTGTGCCGATGCGGTGCAGTGGCAGCAGAACATCCTGAACCCGCCACCGCCCAAGAAGGCCGACCCGGACGCACCGCCCCCGAAAAAGCGGCGCGAGCTGGTGCTGGCCGACCTGCCGGCACAATGCAAATCCGTCCTCGAAAACTGATCCTGTCCATCGCGGCGGCCCTGGCCTGTGCATCCTTCGCACAGGCCGAGGGGCTGCGCCTGACGTCCAATGTTCTTTGGTCCCTGCCGGACCCCTGGTTCGGCGGCTTTTCCGGGATGGAGATCGGCGCGGATGGCAACACTGCCTATCTGGTGACGGACCGGTCCAGCCTGGTCCGTGTCAGGCTGATCCGCCGCGCGGGACAGATTACCGCCATCCAGACCCTCAGCCGCAAACCGCTGGCGTACCTCAGCGGCAAGCCGCTCCGCAACAACGCCGCCGATTCCGAAGGTCTGGCGATTTCGGCGGATGGCGCCGCCTATGTCTCCTTTGAACATGATCACCGGGTCGGGCGCGTAAACCTTCAGACCGGGGCCGCGGGCCGCCTGCCCGATCACCCGGATTTCGCAGGCTTTCCCCGCAACAACGGGCTCGAAGCGCTGGCAGTCCACCCCGACGGCAGCCTCTTCGCCATTCCGGAAAACAGAGGTTCAGAACGCGAAGGCTTCCCCATCTACCGCTTTGACGGCAAGCGCTGGTGCGTGACCGGGCATATCCCCCGGCGCGGCCCCTTCCTGCCGGTCGGCGCGGATTTCGACGCGGATGGACTGCTTTATCTGGCCGAACGCACCGTGACGCCGCTGGGCTTCCGCACCCGTATCCGCCGCTTCAACCTTGCAGCCCCTGGCCTGGGTGAAACCACGCTGCTCACCACCCTGCCCGGACGGTTCGACAACCTGGAATCCCTGAGCCTCTGGCGCGATCCGGCGGGAAACACACGGATCACGATGATCTCCGACGACAACTTCCTGCGCATCCAGCGGACCCAGATCGTCGAATTCGTTCTGACCAAATAACTTGCAAGCACAGCGCTATGCCACTAAAGCCGCCCTGTCCGGGGATGCTCCACGGGCCAAGTCGCCGCACCCTTGCAAAAAACGGTTCAAACATGACACGCACATTTCTCCCCGGCATCCTTGCCATGGCCGCCATCGTCGTGGCCTCCAATATCCTGGTCCAGTTCCTGTTCGGCCAATGGCTGACATGGGGCGCCTTCACCTATCCGCTGGCCTTTCTGGTCACCGACATCATGAACCGCGTCTATGGTGCCTCCGCCGCCCGCCGCGTCGTCATGGTGGGTTTCGTGGTGGGCCTTGTCTGCTCGCTGATCGGCACGCAGATCATGGGTGAATTCGGCCCGCTGGTCACGCTGCGTATCGCCGCCGGTTCCGGCGTCGCATTCCTTGTGGCACAGTTGATCGACGTCTCGGTCTTCGCCGCGCTGCGTGGCGGCAAATGGTGGCGCGCGCCGCTGGTCAGCACGCTGGTCGGCAGCAGCATCGACACCGCGCTGTTCTTTTCCATCGCCTTCGCAGGCAGCCTCAGCTTTATCCACCCGGCCACCGATGTCTCCTGGGCGGCGGAAACGCTGCCGCTTCTTGGCGTTGGCCCCTTGGCCCCGCTCTGGGTCTCGCTCGCCATCGCGGATTGGTCCGTAAAGCTCTCCATCGCGCTGATCGCGCTGATCCCGTTCCGGATCATCACCGCCCGGCTGACCCGGACGGCCTGACCAGGCTTCTTCATGCCGGAAATACTCAGCGGGCATGGGGGATAACCTCCCCCATGCCTAAAAATGAATCACGCGCAGTGCAGCCGCAGCACAGGATCACGCCTGCTGCAAAAAATCTCTTTGCGTTTTGAAAAACCTGTGCAAACCTGAGGTTGAGTTCAACAAATGTAAAGGAGGTGATCCAGTGTCAAGAAAGGTATTGGAGCGAGGTGTCGGAACAGCTTGGAGGACCTCCTGCTAGGGCAGCCCCTGGCAGCTGAAATCCCGAGTGGACAGACGGTCTAACCGACCCACCTCCTGAAACCATTCGCCAAACCGACAATTGGGCCGCTCCGACCGGGGCGGCCCTTTTCATGTTCAATTCGCCCGCGCCAGATGCAAAGATACGAAAATGCTGAGGATCACCGATACCATCGCCATCCAGGACTGGGAGCTCACGGAGAATTTCGTGCGCGCCTCTGGTCCGGGCGGCCAGAACGTCAACAAGGTGGCAACCGCCGTCGAACTGCGTTTCGAGGCGGCAACTTCGCCCTCCCTGACCGGCCCCGTGAAAGCGCGCCTGCGCCGTCTTGCCGGGCGCCGCTGGACGAACGAGGGCGCGTTGATCCTGCAATGCGATGAAACCCGCAGCCAGGCCCGGAACAGGGATATTGCCCGCGACCGTCTGGCCGAGCTGATCAAAAAGGCCCTGACACCGCCCAAGCGCCGCATCCCCACACGCCCAACGCTGGGATCAAAGAAGCGCCGCCTGAAATCGAAAAAGGTCCGGGGAGAGGTCAAGGCCATGCGGGGCAAGGTCGATCCATCGGATTAAAGGTGATGCGAAAAACCTGAATCACGTAACGCTGCCTGACATGAGAGATTTCAACGCGTTACGTGATGCATGATGCTTCAGGTATTTCGTCAGACGCCATGATCCCTGCGCAGGATGTAGATATCCATGATCCATCCATGCCGCGCCCGCGCCTCGGCCCGCATCTGAACGATCCGCTCCGCGACCTCGGCCAGCGGGCCTTCGCAAATGATCTGCTCCGGCATGCCGACGTATCCGCCCCACCAGATATGCACCCCTCCGGCGTCGATATCGGCAAAGGCGCAGGTGCCGTCCAGCATCACCACCAGCGTGTCGATCCCTTCAGGCCAGCCCGCATCCCGCAAGCGCCGTCCCGTCGTCACGACAAAGGGCGCCCCGATCTCGTTGACCGGAATGGCGTGGGCCGCTGTCAGCGCCTGCAGTGACGTGATGCCGGGGATCACCTCGACCTGCGGTGGCGGGTCCAGCCGCGCGGCAATCCGCAGGGTGCTGTCGTAAAGCGACGGATCGCCCCAGACCAGCAGCGCCACCCGTGCCGCCTCCGGTTGCTCTGCCATCGCTCCGCGCCAGGCTTCGGCAATCGCGTCATGCCAGTCATCCACCCGACGCCGGTAATCCGCTGTTGCCGCGTTGCGGACCGGCAGGTCGAATTCCACGATACGCGTGGTCTCGTTTTCCAAAACCTCGTCGCAGATGGCGCGGCGCAGCTCTGCAAGGTCATCCTTGCCCGGTCCCTTGCGCGGGATCAGGATCAGGTCCTGCGCGTTGATCGCCCGGATGGCCTGCAACGTCAGATGCTCGGGGTTGCCCGTGCCGATACCGATCAGGGTCAGTTGCACCGCGCTCATCCCGGAATCCGTGCGATGGCTTTCATCCGCAACCCGCCCAGCACCCGCGCATCGGCAAAAGTGCCATCGGATGATGCCGCATATAGTGCCGCAAACCGTTGCAGATCCCCCAGATCATCCGACGTGATGTCGCCAAACAGATAGGCCACCTTGCCCGTCACCCGAAAGGCAACGGTCTGCGGCCGGGTACAGCCGGACATGCAGTCGATTTGCTTCACTTCCTCTTCCGGCAGGCCACGGCGCATCATCTCGACAAAATCTGTGCCTTCCGGACAGGAACCGCAGACAAACACCGTCACAACCCCGGCTCCGCCAGCGCGCCGTAATAGATCAGCGCCGGTGTGGTGCTGGTGGTTGTCTCCAGATAGGCCGCAAGTGTCGCGATGGTGAACCACTGCAGCTTTTCCGCCGGCGTCGACACCGCCTCGGCCAGCAGGGCGGGGGTATCGGGGGACAGCCCATGGTCCAGCAGGCGCGCCGCCAGACCCGGAAAGGTCCGCTTGCCCATGTAGATCACCGTCGTGGCCAGCGGATCGGCCAGGGCCGCCATGTTCACATCGGGCGGCAGGTCGCCGGTCACATCCGCACCGGTGATGAACTGCACCCGCCGCGCCGTCAGCCGCCGGGTCAGCGGGATGCCCGCAACCGCAGCCCCGGCAGAAGCCGAGGTGACACCGGGTATGATCTCGAACGGGATGTCGGCAGCACGCAGGGCGGTGATTTCCTCCTCCAGCCGGCCAAACATGCCACTGTCGCCGGATTTGAGCCGCACGACACGCATGCCCGCGGCGGCGTGGTCCACCAGAACCCGGCTGACATGATCCTGCTTGGGCGAGGCCCGTCCGGCGCGTTTGCCCACGCCGATCAGATCGGCATCTGCATGGGCATGTTCCAGAATCGGCCCCGAACTGAGGTCGTCGAACAATACCACCTCGGCCTTTTGCAGCCGGTCCACCGCCTTGACGGTCAGCAGTTCCGGATCA
Source organism: Sulfitobacter sp. PR48 (assembly GCF_028807335.1). NCBI lineage: Bacteria > Pseudomonadati > Pseudomonadota > Alphaproteobacteria > Rhodobacterales > Roseobacteraceae > Sulfitobacter > Sulfitobacter sp. PR48. The sequence continues at coordinate 371,680 of NZ_JARAMM010000001.1, forward strand.
CCGGGGCCGGAAGAGACAAAAGAAACAAAACCGCTCATCAGCCATCACCGATCATGTGAAAGAACGTACCTGTCGCAACGCCGCCCCCCTCGAACCGGCGCACCGATCCGGTTTCCGGCACCTCCAGATCGTTGCTGTCGATGATCCGGGCCAATGGCGCGTCGGGCTCTTCGAGGATGGTGGCATAGTGAAACTCATGCCCGCGCAGACGCCCCCGTATGGTCTGGCCGGGAATGGCCGCGTTCAGCTCGGCCTTTCGGTAGCCGAGGTGCATCTTCCGCTTGGCAAAGGATGTTTCCAGCCCCAGCAACCCAACCATACGGTGGCGAATGCCGTCCTTGTCCACCAGCCCGGCCCCCATGGCCATATAGCCACCGCATTCGCCATGGACCGGCCTGGTCTGCGCAAACTCGATCAGGCCTGCGCGAAATCTCTCTGCCCCGGCCAGCTTGCCCGCGTGCAATTCGGGATATCCGCCCGGCAACCAGCAGACATCGGCACCGCTGTCCGGTGCTTCATCCGCCAGCGGCGAAAAGGGCATCACTTCTGCTCCGGCGGCGTGCCATCCGGCCAGCAGATGCGGATAGACAAAGGCGAATGCATTGTCCTGCGCCAATGCAATTCTCTGTCCCGGCGGGACGATCTTTGCCAGTGGTGGCGCCTTCGACAATGTGCCTGCCGCCGCTGCGCGCAGGGCCGTCAGATCAACATGTTCGGAGATGAATGCAGCGGCATCGGCCAGGATCTGCGGCAGGTTTTCCTGCTCGCCTGCCTGTACCAGCCCCAGATGCCTTTCGGGCAGTTCGACCCCGTTCTGCCGGGGCAGGGAACCCAGCACCCGGATGCCCACCTGCTCCATGCCTGCGCGCACCAGCGTATCATGCCGGGGCGAGGCGACGCGGTTCAGCACCACGCCTGCCAGGGTCACATCCGGCCGCATGTCGCGAAATCCGCGTGCAGTGGCCGCAACGGATTGCGCCGCGCCGGAGACATCCAGCACCAGCACCACGGGCCAGCCCATATGCGCCGCAATGTCGGCGCTGGCCCCGTTGCCGCAGGCCCCGGGAATGGCCACGCCATCGAACAGCCCCATTGACCCTTCTGCCAGGATCAGGTCCGCCCCGGTGGCGTTACCCACCAGCCCATCAATCACGGCGCGGTCCATCGACCAGCTGTCAAGGTTATAGGAGGCCAGACCAGACGCCGCCGTATGGAACGCGGGATCAATGTAGTCCGGCCCGCTCTTGAACGGTTGCACGTTCAGCCCCTGCGCCCGGAATGCCGCCAGCAGCCCCAGCATCAGCGTGGTCTTGCCCGTCCCCGAGGAGGGGGCAGAGATCATCAGCCCGGGCGGGATCATTCCGCCGTCTCCGGAAAACGCGGATCGGTGCCGACCGGCCGGAACCGGCGGTCGTAGTCGCCGGCGTAAAGCCTGCTCTCGCCGAAATCCTCTGCCCCGATCGCATGGCCCACGAGGATCAGCGCCGTGCGCTCCATCTCTTCGCCGATGGCGGTCTGCAGGGTGGCAAGGGTGGCCTTGACCACCCGCTGATCCGGCCAGCTTGCCCGCCAGACCACGGCCACCGGGCATTCCGCGCCATAATGCGGTGTCAGGTCGGCCACCACCTTTTCCAGCACATGAACCGACAGGTGGATTGCAAGCGTCGCGCCGGTGCGCGCAAAGTTCTCCAGCGCTTCGCCCTCCGGCATCGCGGTCGCACGGCCCGAAGTGCGCGTCAGCACCACCGACTGCACGACACCCGGCAGGGTCAGCTCCGCGTTCAGCGCCGCAGCGGCGGCGGCAAAGGAGGGTACGCCCGGTGTCACGTCATAGGGAATATCCAGCGCGCGCAACCGGCGCAGCTGCTCGCCCATTGCGGACCAGACTGACAGGTCGCCGGAATGCAGCCGCGCAACGTCATGGCCCGCCGCATGGGCAGCTGCAATTTCCGCAACGATCTCGTCCAGCGACATCCGCGCGGTGTTCACGATCCGCGCGCCGTCGGGGCAATGCGCCAGCAAGGCCTCGGGCACCAGCGACCCGGCATAGAGGCACACGGGACAGGCCGCGATCAGGTCACGTCCCCGCAATGTGATCAGGTCAGGCGCGCCGGGGCCTGCGCCGATGAAATGAACTGTCATGTTTTCCTTCTCAACTTTCAGCAAGGGCCGCCGTGGCCATACCATCGCCCGACACGACCCGTTGCGCAACCAGCCGCGCCGCTGGCCCTGCTGCGGCCAGCGCCGCGGCCTCTGCCAGCGATCCGGTGCCGAACCGGTCCTGGATCCGTTCCGATTGCGTCGGGGTGATCATCTGTCCCAGGTCCTGCGCCGTAATGCCCAGACCGGGCAGACCCAGCACCAGCACGAACTCGCGAAACACTTTCTCCCGTGCCTTGGCGGCTTCGGTCACCACCGCGTCAATGCCGCCGCCCCCCGCCGCATCCAGAACCTGCTGCAACGCATCCTGAAGGCTGGCCAGATCGGCTGCCGCGCGAAACCCGATGCCGACAACCCTCACAGGACCACGCTCCATTGCACCACCGGGCGCGCGGCCTGCCAGCCGCGCAGACGGCCCAGCGGAGCCGCCTCCGCCAGCTCGATCCGCAGCAGGCTGCCGCCCCTTTCGCCATGCAGACGGGCGAGCCGCGCCTCTGTCTCCAGCGTGACGCCATTTGCGACCAGCCGCGTGCCCCTGGGCGAAATGTCGAACAGCGCCCCGAACAATGCGTCACTGCCGCCGCCGCCCACAAACACCGCATCCGGCGCCGGGCGGTCCGCGATCAGCGCGCGCGCATCCCCGTGATGCACCGTCAGGCGATGGGAAAGGCCGAACTGACTGGCGTTGCGGATGATATTGTCAGCCCGCGCCTCATGCTGTTCGAAGGCAACCGCCAGTCCCCCCGCCAGGCACCATTCGACCGAGATAGAGCCGGATCCGGCGCCGACATCCCACAGAACCTCTCCCGGACGTGGGGCCAGTGCGGACAGGGTCAGGGCCCGAACGGGCCGCTTGGTGATCTGGCCGTCATGGTCAAAAAGATCATCCGGCAGGCCGCAACTGCGCGGCAGGCCCACCCCGGCGGGCAGCGCCACCGCGACAGCGACGGGGTCCGCAACATCGGTCAGGTCATAGGCTTGCGCGGTGGTTTCCCGCACCCGCTGCTCCGCGCCACCCATACGTTCGCAGACATGGATCCGGGCCTGCCCCGCGCCTTCTTGGGTCAGCCATTGCGCCAGTTCGGCAGGGGCCGCACCGTCACGCAACAGGCAGATGAACCGCGCCTCGGGTGCCAGCACCGCGCGCAATTGCGCAAGCGGCGCGGCATGCAGGCCGTGGCAGGTCACATCCTCCAACCGCCAGCCCAGCGCGCCTGCCACCCATGAAAACGTCGAGGGCGCGGGCAGCACGCACCATTCGCCAGGATCCAGATGCGCCGACAGGCTGCCGCCCGCCCCGAACCAGAACGGATCGCCAGAGGCCAGCACGACAACCCGCCGCCCCTTGGCCGCCAACACCGGCCCGACCGAAAACGGCACCGGCCAGGGCGCTCCCCTGCCTCCTGCGTTTACCAGATCAAGATGCCGGGGCCCGCCAAAGATCACCTCGGCGGCGTCGATCGCAGCCCGACTTGCGGGGGGCAGCTGCGCTGCGCTATCGTGCGGCATTCCAACGATGCTGAGCCACGGGTCACCCATCATGCACATCCTTTTGCTGGGCGGCACAACCGAGGCCAGCCAGATGGCCAGACAACTGGCCGAGGCCGGGATGAACGCCACGTTCTCCTATGCCGGACGCACGCAATCCCCGGCCGCGCAACCGCTGCCGCAGCGCACGGGCGGTTTCGGCGGTGTGCCGGGGCTGACGCGATACCTGCGCGACGCGGGCATCACCCATGTGATCGACGCCACCCATCCCTTTGCCGCGGGAATGAGCCGCAATGCCCATGCCGCCTGCACCGCGACGCAGACACCGCTGATCCGGCTGGAACGTCCGCCATGGCAGGCCGGGTCGGGCGATGACTGGCAGCAGGTCGCGACAGTCGAAGACCTGCCCGCCGCGCTGCCGCACCGACCGTCCCGCGTGTTTCTGGCGATTGGCAAGCAGCAGATCGGCCTTTTTGCGGCCCGGCCGCAGCACCATTACCTGCTGCGCCTCGTCGATGCGCCCGAGGCACCGCTGCCGCTGCCGGATACCGCCGTGATCCTGGCGCGTGGCCCCTTCGCGCTGGCGACAGACACCGCGCTGCTGCGCGATCATGCGATCACCCATGTGGTCTGCAAGAATGCCGGCGGCTGCGGCGCGCGCGCCAAGCTTGACGCGGCCCGCGCCCTGGGCCTGCCCGTGATCATGGCCCAGAGGCCCGCCCTGCCCGGCAACACCATCGCGCATGACGTGGCGCAGGTGATGTCCTGGCTGGCTCATGTGGCCGAACGCGGCGTATAGACATAGCGCCCGACAACCCGCGTCTGCGAATTGCCAAGCAGCACCACGGTCTGCATATCCGCCATCTCTGCCGTTGCCTCGGCCAGCGTCACGGTGTTCAGCGCCTCGTCCGGGCGGCTGATCGCGCGGGCAAAGGTCACCAGCCGTTGCGGTGCGCATTCCTCGCGCAGGATCGCCAGGGCATCGCCAAACTGGTGGGGGCGCGACCTGGAACGCGGGTTGTAGAAGGCCATCGCGAAATCGGCCTGCGCGGCCAGCCGCAGGCGGCGTTCGATCACCGACCAGGGCTTGAGGTTGTCGCTGAGGTTGATGGCACAGAAATCATGCCCCAGGGGCGCACCCGCGCGGGCAGCGGCGGCAAGCATCGCGGTGATGCCGGGCAGCACCCGAATGTCGGCATCCGCGAACTGCGGCTTGCTTTCCAGCGCCTCGAAGACGGCAGAGGCCATGGCAAAGACCCCCGGATCACCGCCCGACACCACCGCCACGCGACGGCCTTCGGCGGCAAGCGTCAGGGCATGGGTGGCGCGGTCGATCTCGACCCGGTTGTCGGTTGGATGCAGGGTCAACCCGTCACGGGGCGCCACGCGCTTCACATAAGGTATATAGCCGATCACGTCGGTAGCCTCGGCCAGCATTGCCGTCACTTCCGGTGTGACCAGATCATCCCGGCCCGGCCCAAGGCCCGCGATGGCAACCCAGCCTGTCATGTCGGCACCCCGGCTTCCGGCCTGCGGCCCTGTCCATGAACCAGCACAATCGCGAAATAGGGACAATCATCGTCATCCACATCAGCCAGCCGGACAACGCGCTGACCCGCCATGGTTCCTTTTTCTACCAGCCAGGCATCCTCAAGCCGTCCGGTGGCGACAAGGGCCGCGCGCACCCGCGGCATGTTGCGCCCGGTTTTCATGATCACCAGCGCATCGGCGCGCTCCATATGCGCCACAAGGTCCGCATCCGGCAAGGTGCCCATCAGGACGGACATCACGTCGTCCCCCCAGGTAAAGGGCATGTCCAGCGCGTTCCAGCAGCCCACCATGCCGGGGATCGCCGGCAGAACCTCGACCTCTGCCCGGCCCTGAAGCCGCGTGTGCAGATGCATGAAGGAGCCGTAGAAGAATGGGTCGCCCTCACAGAGCACGACCACCTCGTGATCGCGCGCCAGTTCGGCCAGCCGGTCGGCCCATTCGGCGTAGAAATCGACCATGAGGTCGCGATATTCCGCACTGTCAAAGCGCAGCTCGGTGGTGACGGGATATTCCATCGGATATTCGACCACATCATCGCGCAGCATGTCGCGGACGATGGTCCGGGCCTGTCCGGCGCGACCCTTTTTGCGGAAATAGGCGACATGGCGGGCGCCCCGGATCACCCGATCCGACTTCACGCTCATCAATTCGGGGTCGCCGGGGCCGAGGCCCGCGCAGATGATCCTGCCCATGCCTATTCCACCCTGCTGGCGAGCGCATTCACCGCCGCGACAGTGATCGCCGAGCCGCCCAGCCGCCCCTGCACGATCATCGACGGCACCGGCAGGTCGGCCATCAGGGCATCCTTGCTTTCCGCCGCACCGATAAAGCCGACAGGGCACCCGATGATCGCAGCCGGGCGCGGGCAAGCGGGGTCTTCAAGCATGTTCAGCAGGTGAAACAGCGCCGTGGGCGCATTGCCGATGGCCACCAGCGCCCCGGCCAGATGCGGCCGCCAGAGTTCGAGCGCGGCGGCAGAGCGGGTGTTGGCCATCGCAGCGGCCATCTCCGGCACACGCGGGTCGCGCAGGGTGCAGATCACCTCGTTCTCGCGCGGCAGACGTTTGCGGGTGATCCCCTCGCTGACCATATAGGCATCACAGAGGATCGGCGCGCCATCCTCCAGCGCCGCGCGGGCGGCAATTGCCATACCGGGGGAAAAGCGCAGATGTTCTTCCAGCCCGACCATCCCGGCGGCATGGATCATGCGCACCGCGACGATCTCTTCCTCGGGCGTGAAACGCGCCAGCGCCGCCTCCGACCGGATCGTGGCAAAGGACTGGCGGTAAATCTCCGCGCCATCGGTGATGTAGCTGTGGGGCATTCAGATCGCCTTGATAATGTCTTCGGGAGTGAGGGAGGTCGCCTCCGGCGCATCGCCGGCGCGTCCCTGACGGATCAGGTCGAAACCATCGCGGGTGGCCGTCACCGTCAGCGGCGCGGGCCGGGCGTGGGCACAGCCCTTGGCGCAACCCGACATATGCAGCAGGCTGCCGGGGGGAACATGGGGTGCTAGGCTGCGCGCGACGGAGCGGGTCTTTGCCAGCCCCTGCGCACAACGCGGCGCGCCGGTGCAGGCGACCACACGCAGCAGCGGATCATCTGGGTCGGTGATCACACCGCGCACCTTTGGCAGCTTGCGCGCGCTTTCCACCAGCAACATCCGCCAGGGGGTCATCCGCAGGCCCCCCTGCTTGGCAAGACTTGCCAATGTCTTGACCTCCAGCTGGCCAAAGGCAAGGCCGACCATCGCCCCCAGCGGGGTATAGCCGGGTCGCGGCAGGTAATCCTGACGCTGACGCGGCACGATGAACCCGCCGGGCAGCGCGACACCAGCGGCCAGCAGCGCGGCCATGCGGCTGTGCTCGCCCCGCATCTCGACGAACCACCGCGCCAGCGCCATGGCCTCTGCCACGACTGTCCCGGAAGCGACGGGCTTGCCCTTGTCGAATCCATCCGCAACAAGGATCAGACCACCACCCGCGTCCCGTTCCAGCCGGATATCTGCCGAAGCGGTCTGCAACACCGGCGCGCGGCCCGTATCCACGGCAAAACCGAACTTGCCCGGAATGCGCGGCGCATCCGGCTGCGCCAGCGCTTCGGTCAGCGCGGCGGCAAAGCCTTCTGTTTCCTCGCCCGTCTGCCAGAAAGGGGTGACCAGCACATTGCGCCGGCTTTCGATCTCGGCATCCGCATCCACCAGCGACATCGCCCCCAGACCGGTGATCAGCGCCGCAAGGCTGTCCTCCCGCACGCCCCGGATCTGCAGGTTGCCCCGGCTCGACAGGTCGATCAGCCCGTTGCCATGGGCGGCGGCCAGCGTCGCGATGCCATCGGCCTGTGCCCGGCGCAGACGTCCGTTGAAAGGGCGCACCCGCACCACCAGACCGTCGCCCGACATCATCGGGCGCAGCGCGCCGGGGCAATACCCCTTGACCACAGGCGCGGTCATTCGGCTGCGTCCATCTGGGCAGAGATCGAATTGCGCCGTGTGACCCAAAGGCCCGCATCGCGCAGCGCCACAAAACGGGCGCGCATTTCTGCCAATGCCTTGGGGTTTTCGCGTTCCATAAACTCCATCAAATCCTCCCGGCCCATCGTCGCATCGAAATATAGGTCGAAAAGATGCGCAGGCACGGCCCGCGTGAGATGCGCGAAGGCGGCCAGATTGTCCAGCGTTGCCGCGACCTCTGCCGCGCCCCTGAAACCATGGCGCATCATGCCACTGGCCCAGTCCGGATTCGCCGCACGGGCGCGGACCACACGGGCAATCTCCTCGGCCATGGTGCGGGCGCGGGGCGCGCCGATGACGGTGCTGTCAACATGATACATCGCGGGCTGCACCGCCCCCAGATGCGCCATGGCGGCGGCAAATCCACCCTCGTGGCTGGCATAATCCGACGCCAGCAGCAGATCGCTTTCGGTGAGGTCCTGCACATGGGCGAAACCGTCGGCACCCTGCAACCGCGCCTCAAGCGCGGCCCGGTCCTGATGCGACACGCCCTTTGCGTCGATGGACCATTCGGAGGCTTTCAGCCAGGCTTCTCCCGCTGCCGCGCGCCCCTCGTCTGAATAATCCAGCATCGCGGCTTCCATGTTCATGCCATACAGCCCCGGCTTGGGGCCAAAGACACGCGGCGTGCGGGTCAGATAGGGGTTCATGTCGGGCGCTTCTTCGCGCTCGGCCAGGGCGGCGGCGCCGGCCTCGAACAGCTGCGACAGGCCCGGAAAGACATCCCGGAACAGACCGGAGACACGCAGGGTCACGTCAATGCGGGGCCGGTTCAGCAGGGTCAGCGGCAGCACCTCGAAACCTGACACCCGCTCTGACCCTTCGTCCCACTTCGGGGCCAGCCCGGCCAGATGCATCGCCATGGCAAGCTCTTCTCCGGCGGTGCGCATGGTGGCGGAGCCCCAGAGGTCGACAACCAGCCCGCGCGGAAAATCGCCCTGGTCCTGCAGATGGCGGCGGATCAGTTCTTCGGCCAGTTTGACGCCTTGCGCATAGGCCGCGCGGGTCGGCACGCTGCGCGGGTCCACGGCATAGAGGTTGCGCCCCGTGGGCAATACGTCGGACCGCCCCCGATAGGGCGACCCGGAGGGGCCGGCCGCAACACGCCGCCCGTCAAGCGCGGCCAGAAGGCCTGCGTTTTCGCCGTCACCGGCACCAAAGATGTGCAGCCCGTCCCCATATTGGCTTTCCTTGATGTCACAGACGAAGCGGTCGATCCGGGTGATGGCCTCCGCCGCGCTGGTGGCATCGTCCATGCCCAGATCATCCTCCACCCCTGCGGCCCGCGCCTCTGACCGGATGGTGTCGATCAGCCGGTCGCGGCGCGCCGGGTCCAGCCCGTCAGCAGTGGAATATTCATCCAGCAGACGCTCAAGCTGCAACAACGCCTGCGGCGTTTCGCTCTCCTTCATCGGCGGCGGCAGGTGGCCGAGGGTCACCGCCCCGATGCGCCGCTTGGCCTGCGCAGCCTCGCCGGGATCGTTGACGATGAACGGATAGATCACCGGCATCGGCCCGGTCAGGACTTCGGGCCAGCAGTCCCCCGACAGCGCCACCGCCTTGCCCGGCAGCCATTCCAGCGTGCCATGGGCGCCGATATGCACCAGCGCATCGATGCCCTGGGCGCGCAGCCAGAGGTAGAAGGCCACGTAGGAGTGGCGCGGGATGCGGGCGAGATCGTGATAATCCGTATCGCGGGCCGCAATGCTGCCCCGCTCGGGCTGCAGCGCGACCAGCGCGTTTCCGCAGCGCTGCGCGGGAAAATGAAACGCTCCGTCCCGGTAGAGCGGGTCATCTTCCACCGGCCCCCATGCGGTGTTCAGATCCTTCAAGAGCGTGTCGGGAAGACATGTCAAATATGACATGTCACCATCGACAGGCCAGGAAATCGTGCTCTGATTCAATGACTTGCCAAATCCGATGGCAGGTTCCACGCCATAGCCCGCATCGGCCAGGGTCAGCAGCATATCCTCGGTCGAGGCCAGGGCATCGAGCCCGACCGCATGGGCGATCTGATCTTCACGGCCCGGATAGGTGGACAAGACCAGCGCCAGCTTGCGGTCCCTTGCCGGTGTCCGCGCCAGCCGGTGCCAGCCCGCCACCCGGTCCACCACCGCATGGATCCGTTCGGCATTTGCCCGGTGGGCAAAGCGCGAGAATTGCAGGTGCGGGTCCTTCTTTTCCGGCGCCTTGAAGCTGACAACCCCGGCAAAGATGCGCCCGTCCACCTCTGGCAGCACCACATGCATGGCAAGGTCCGCAGGCGACAACCCCCGCTCGGCCTCGGCCCATTCCTTCTGACGTGCCGTCGACAGCGCAACCTGAAACACCGGGCAGCCGGGGCCATCCAGAGGCGTTGTGTCATCCTCCCCCCGTCCGGAGAATGCCGTGGCGTTGACGATGGCACATGGGCCCAGCCGCGCCAGCGTCTGATCCAGAAAGGCGCGCCCGGTCTCGGCCTTCAGCGAGGGCACGAAAAGACCCACAGCCGTGAACCCCCGGTCGCGCAGCGCCATGATCAGCGCATCCACCGGCGCGGTATCCGCTGCAGTCAGGTAGCTGCGGTAAAAGGTGACAGCGACCACATCGCCGGTGACATCGGCAAAGGGGATGACGCCCTGTTCCGGATCATAGATCCCGCAGTCCGGCACCGTCTTGCTGCCCGGCACCGGGCCCGCATAGAACCCAGCGGCCAGCGCAAGCTGCGCCAGCGCCGCCTGCGCCGCCACGGCACCCCCCGCGTCGCAGAGATGCGACAACCGCCGCAGGGTCGACACCGGCAGCGTCGAATAGCTGTCCAGCGCCGGGTCCTCGCGTCCGTCTGCGGGCAGCACCGCCAGCGCGATGTCGTTGCGCCGGGCGAAATCCTGCACCTGCATGATGCCATAGGGCCAGTAGTTCTCGCCCCCGATCAGCCGGATCAGGATGCCCCTGGCCCCGGTCAGCGTCTGTTCGACATAATTGTCCACCGACGCCGGGTGCCGCAGCGCCACAAGGTTGCACAGCCGCAGCGTGGGCAGCTTGCCTTCCGGCCCGCCACCCCGGTGCCAGCCCGCCGCGAAGGCGCCGAGATCACTGTCGGAGAACGAAAGCACCACCAGATCCGCAGGCGTCTGGCCCGGATCAAACGGGGTTTCGCTGTCCTCCAGCCCGTGGCTTTCGCGAAAGACGACGTGCATGGTGTCAGGCCCCCAGAACACCCCGGATGGCAGCGGTGTCGATGTGGTCGTGCTCCGCGATCACCACCAGGTGGCCCTGCCGCGCATCCGCGCCCCAGGGGCGGTCGAACTGCTGCCGCACCCGTGCGCCCACCGCCTGCACCAGCAGGCGCATCGGTTTGCCCGCCACCGCGACATAGCCCTTGACCCGCAGGATGTGCTGTTCGGTTGCCAGCCTTTCGATGGCCGCGACCAGCGCGTTCACATCCTCGACCTCGGGCATGGGCACCACAATGGTCTCGAAATCATCATGTTCGTGGTCATCCGCCCCGTCATGATGCGACGGGCGGGCCGCCAGATCGTCTTCGGCAGCAGCATTCAGACCCAACACCACCTTGGGGTCGATCACCCCTTCGGTCATCGGCAGGATGCGGATCGGGCGGGGGCTTTCCGCCTCGATGATCCGGCGCGCCGTGGCGAGCCCTTCCTCACCGGCCAGATCGGCCTTGGACATCAGGATGATATCCGCACAGGCAATCTGATCCTCGAATACCTCGGACAGCGGGGTCTCGTGATCCAGACTGTCATCGGCCAGCCTCTGCGCATCCACCGCCGCCTCGTCAGGGGCGAAACGACCCGCCGCCACAGCTTCGGCATCGGCCAGGGCGATCACCCCGTCCACCGTGATCTTCGAACGGATCGCCGGCCAGTCGAAAGCCTTGAGCAGCGGCTTCGGCAGCGCCAGACCGGAGGTTTCGATCAGGATGTGATCGGGTCGCGTGGGCAGCGCCATCAGCGCCTCGATGGTGGGGATGAAATCATCGGCCACCGTGCAGCAGATGCAGCCATTGGCCAGTTCCACGATGTTCTCTGCCGGGCAATCGGGGATTGCACAGGATTTCAGGATGTCGCCATCCACCCCCACGGTCCCGAATTCGTTCACCAGAACAGCCAGCCGCCGCCCGCCCGAATTGGACATCAGATGGCGGATCAGCGTGGTTTTGCCAGCGCCCAGAAACCCGGTGATCACGGTCACGGGAATTTTGCTCAGGTCATTCATTCGGCAGCCTCCAAAGGCAGGGTAAAGGGGGGAACACGCGCAAGGCTCTGCTTGCGGAAAATTACGGGGCGCTCACGCCAGGGCACCAGCCCGTCGGCACTTGCGGCATAGGCGGCGGCACCGGCCAGGATATCGGGGGCATCCGCCGGGGTCAGGCGGCCATATACATAGGTCCATTTGCCCGGCTCCGACAGCGCCACCGCCGCCCCTTGCGAACAGGCGGACAGACAGGCCACCCCGACGATCTCGACCGCGTCAGGTGCCCCCGCTTCGGTCAATGCGCTGTGCAGCAGCGCGCCGGGCCGGGGGGCATCCTCTTCCAGCACCTCACCCGCGCGGCAGGTGGTGCAGACATAAAGCGTTGCGGTCATTCCACCTCCACCACGGCCCGGGCCGTTACCGGCGTGCCCTCCACCTCCAGCGGATGATGATCGTTGCTGTTCAGCGTCACCTCGATCTCCACCTGGCCTTTGGGCAGGCCATCCAGATGCATCCAGGGGCCATAGATCCGGGCCAGCTTGACGCCGTTCGCATAGACATGCGCATGGCCCTGCCCCGGTTGATGGGGCAGGCTGGCGTTCTGCGGCGAAAACTCGAAATTCTCGACCATGACATGCAGGTTATGGCCCGCCATCGGGTCCGGGCTGACCATGATCTGAACCTCGGGCGCGGCATCCGCCGCGACCGCAATCGGCGTCTCGTGCATCTTGGCATGATCCATCCCGTCGGCAGTCATGCCCCCGTGATCCATCCCGCCATGCTGGGCCGCATCCCCATGATCATGCCCGTCAAAGGTGATCCCGTTGCCCGCCGCAAAGGCAAAGCCGAGACCGCCTCCGAAGACAAGGCCGATGACGAAAAGCGCAAGCGTTCTGCCCATCACACCCTCACGCCGCCTGGGCGGCATGCTCCCCTTCGCGCTGCCAGAAATAGCCCGCAAAGCAGCCGAGCAACACCCAGGCCGCCAGACCGACGCCGAGCGCACGCGCCGCGAACAGCGCGCCGATCTCGGTCGGGACAGGACCGGTAAAGGTCTCGGGCTCCGGCGCGCCGATCAGATGCGGTGCGGCCAGCAACAGCGCCGCCGCACTCCAGGCCGCCCAGTTCTGGCCAAAGGCCAGCAGCCAGAGCGCCACACAGGCCGCAATCGCCGTCGCAAACCACCAGACCTGCCGCAGGGCCACATCGGCCGCAGCCACACCGGGCACTTCCGGGGCAAGGGTAAATCCGGGGGCCAGATGAAAGGCGACGAAACCGGCAACACCCCACAGGATACCCCAGCGCCCGTCGATCCGCGCACCGCGGTCCTCGCCAAAGCTCATGGCCGCAACCAAGATCAGCGCATAACCGGTATAGGTCAGCATGGTGAAAATCACGCTCAACCCGTCGCGCATCAGGTCGAAACCGGGCAAGGCGGGATGGGCGCTGACCGCCTCTGCGCCGAAATGCACCAGCTCCCCGCTTTCATAAAGCTCCGCATGCAGCAGCACAGGCTGCACAAATACCAGTTGCAGCAGGCCGATGATCGCACCCGCCAAGGCCCCTGCAAAAAGGGCGGAAACCAAAAACCGTGAAGTCATAACGAGATCCTCTTGCTTTCATGGCAACGCGCCGGCACCGACACCAATCAACACAAACACGCCGCCGAAAATCGGCAGCGCCTCAAGCTGATAAAGGTCTATGACCGGAACGCGCTGCGTTGTTCACCAGGGGAACCGGGTCACCGCCTGCTTTGACGCGGCTCAGACCTGATCCCGATGGCCCATAGGGGTCAGTGGCAGGGGAAACCTGTGGCATGGCGCACATCATGCGCGGCATCATGCAACGCGGCGGCCTGAACGTGCCCGGTCAGCGTGATCAGGGCAAGGCCCAGAACGGCGGCAAAGATCGCGGGAACAAAGCGGCTGGCGGTCTGCGACTTGGCAGTCATTGTAGTCATGGTCTTCTCCTTGCCGTCACACCCGACGACCTGTTTCAAGTTTCTCACGCCTGGCAGGTCTCCTGGCTCACGGGTCGATGCCTTTGCCCGCCTTCCCCGACCGAATGGTCAAGTGGCACGTTGGGCACAGACTCTCCGCTTACAGTCGCGGGGGCGGCTTCCGTTTCAGGCTGTGCGGCCCTTACGGAATTCCCTGTTCGGTTCCACACCCAAAGGGGCGCTTGCGGGAACACCAAGCAAGCCCAATGTTGCACTTCGGCCCAGCCAAGGCAAGGCTCATTCACGACAACTCATGCGCCGAATGCGCTTGCCCGCAGCAACGCCTTGCGCTGTCTGGAAATGCCGGCCCCGGTGCGCAATCCCCGGTACTCCGGCCCCGGATCGGGTGGTGGCCTGCCCGCGCCCGACCATGACGTTTCAATTTCCTCTGGCCCTGCTCTGCCCTGCGGCCCATAACTGGCGGACAACCCTCCCCCTCTGACAGGAGCCTTCGCCGCGTGAGCCGAACCACCCTCGCGATTCTCTATTCGCTGTTTGCGATCCTGTTGTTCGATGGCATGGGGCTGATCATCAAACACCTCTCCGGCAGCTACGGCGCCGCCGAACTTTCGGCCTACCGCAACCTGGTGGGGCTGATCCCGGCACTTCTGGTCCTCTGGACCTCCCGGGACTGGCACGCCAAAGGGCGCAGCCTGCACATGCGTCAATGGAAACTGGCCCTGCTGCGCGGGCTGATCCTGACCTTCGCGCAATATTTCTTTTACCTGTCGCTGGGCATCCTGACCTTTGCCACCGCCTCCACCATCTCCTATTCCAACGCAGTCTTTGTCACCGCACTTGCCGTGCCCCTGCTGGGCGAAAAGGTCGGGCTGGTGCGCTGGGCCGCGGTGCTGGTCGGCTTTGCCGGGGTGGTGATGATCGTGGGACCGGGCCGGGACAGCTTTTCACTGGCGGCCCTGCTGCCGCTGGGCGCGGCGCTCTGTTATGCGCTGACCGCCGTCACCGCCCGGATGATGGACGACGGCCCGCCAACAGCCCTGATCAACCTGTATTCCACCGGCGTCGCGACCCTGGGTGCGCTGGTGCTGACGCTGGCCACGGGCGGTTTCACGCCAATGCAGGACGGCACGGACCTGCTGTGGATTGTGGCGATGGGCGGGCTCGGCGGATTTGCCGTGCTGGTGCTGGTGACGGCCTACCGCATGACTGAACAGAGCAACCTCGCCCCGTTCGGCTATTTCGGCATCCCGCTGGCCTTTGTCCTGGGCTGGCTGTTTTACGGCGAAGCGCCCTGGTCCGAGCTGTTCCCCGGCGCGCTGCTGCTGGCAGGTGGCGGATTGCTGATCATCTGGCGGGAACGGCAGATGAACGCGGCAGGGCGCGAGGTGACCACGCCAAAGTAGACACCCGTGCTCTGCCGCCATCGGCCGGTGCCGTTGCGCGCGTTCTAGACCACAACCTCCTGGCGGTCCTGCGCGCCAACCCCGAACACCCGCTTGTAGCGCTCGATCTCTTCGGCCGGGCCCATCGCCTTGTTGGGATTGTCCGACAGCTTCACCGTCGGCCTGCCATTGGCCGCCACGGCCTTGCACACCAGCGAGAAAGGGGCCAGCGCATCATCTTTCACCAGGCCCCTGAAATCATTGGTCAGCAATGTGCCCCAACCGAAGGAGACATTCACCTTCCCGGCGAATTTTCCGTGCAGTTCCCGTATCTTGTCCACATCCAGACCATCGCTGAAGATCACCCGCTTCTGGGTCGGATCCTCGCCCCGCGACTTCCACCAGTCGATGGCAATCTGCGCGGCCTTGACCGGGTCGCCGCTGTCCACGCGAATGCCTGTCCAGCCGGCAAGCCAGTCCGGCGCATTGTCGAGGAAACCCTTGGTGCCATAGGTGTCCGGCAGGATGATCCGCAGGTTCCCGTCATGCTCTTCGTGCCAGTCCGACAGCACCTCGTAGGGGGCCTCTGCCAGCGCGGCATCATCCTCGGCCAATGCGGCGTAAACCATTGGCAACTCATGCGCATTTGTCCCGATTGCCTCCAGCTCGCGGCTCATCGCGATCTTGCAGTTCGAGGTCCCGGTAAAGGCCTTGCCCAGGCCTTCCTGCATCGCCTGTACGCACCAGTCCTGCCAGAGGTAGCTGTGCCGCCTGCGGGTGCCGAAATCGGCCACGGAGAGGTCGGGAATCTCGCGCAGGACAGCGATCTTTTCCCAGACACGGGTCATCGCGCGGGCATAGAGCACCTGCAGTTCGAACCGGCCCATCGTGTCCAGCACGGCCCGGCCCCGCAGTTCCATCAGCACCGCCAGCGCGGGAATTTCCCACAGCATGACCTCGTGCCATTTGCCTTCGAAGGTCAGCTCATATTGGTCGCCACGCCGCTCCAGGTGGTAGGGCGGCAGGCGCAGCCCCTCGAACCATTCCATGAAATCGGGCCGGAACATCTGACGCTTGCCGTAAAAGGTATTGCCCCGCAGCCAGGTGCTTTCGCCCCGGCTGAGGCTGAGCGAGCGGATATGGTCCAGCTGCTCGCGCAGCTCGCCCTCGTCGATCAGCTTGGCCAGAGGCACGTGGTCAGACCGGTTGATCAGCGAGAACGTGACCTCGGTATCCGGTTTGTTGCGGAAAATGGATTGACACATCAACAGCTTGTAGAAATCCATGTCGATCAGGGACCGGACGATCGGGTCGATCTTCCACTTGTGATTCCAGACGCGGGTTGCGATATCGACCATCAGTTATTCCTCAGAACTTCCGCACCCTTGTGGCAAAGACTGCAGGACAGGGGCAAGGCTAAAGGTTAGGATTGAACCATGGATGTGCTTGCAAGCTTCACACCATTGCAGATCCTGACCCCCGTTATCCTGGCGCTGGCCGCCTTTGGCTATGTCCGCTGCCTGGCCACAGCGCTTTGGCAGACCTTGCTGGGCACAGCCGCGCTGGCGGCGCTTTTGTCGCTGTCCTATCCGTTCATTGCGGCAAATGCATGGGGCTGGGGCGGTGCCGCCGTGCTGGTGCTGGGTGCCGTTGCCCTGTCTCGGCTGGGCCGCCCGCCCGCACCTGCCGCCCCGCCCGGCGAAACTGTCGCCGCCAGTGACCGCAAGGACATCGTCATCGACGGCACCAATGTCCTCTACTGGGATGGCGAGGTGGCGGAACTGGCCAGCCTGCGGCTGGTCGTCAGCGCCCTGCTGAAACGCAAATATGCACCGGTTGTCTTTCTTGATGCCTCATCACGGCACCACCTGAAGGACAAGAGCCTGACGGAAAAGGATTTTGCCAAGGCACTGGGCCTGCCGCAAAACCGGGTGATGGTCTGCCCCGCCGGGACGGAAGCAGATGCTTTCCTGCTGAAATACGCCAGGGAAAACAACATGCCCGTGGTGTCCAACGACCAATTCAGGGACCGGGCGCAGATTGCAGGCAAACTGCGCCTTGTCCGGGGCATCTTTGCCAAGGGAAAGCCAATCTTCGAAGGCCTTTAGCCCTGACGGATCGCTTTGGCGTTTCACCCGCCGTTCAATCCAGATAATGTAGGGCAACGCCCAACATTCAGCCCCGAAAGATAGCCGCCCCGATGGACTGGCAGAACCTGATCCGTGAATTCATTACGCTGGTGGTGGTCATCGACCCCATCGGAAGCATTCCGATATTCCTCTATGCGACTGCCCATGTTCCCAAGCAGTTGCACCGCAGTTTCGCCTTGCGGGCGGTGCTTGTGGCCGGGGCCGTGTTGCTGGCCTTTCTCATTGGCGGCCAGTTCCTGCTGGAATCCCTGGGGCTGCGGCTGGGATCATTCCAGGTCGCGGGCGGGATGGTCCTGTTCCTCTTTGCCATGACCATGATCTTTGGCGACAGCAAACCCGAAAAGGAGGTCGCAAGCGCCGAACGCGATCACCTGGCAGGTGCGGTCTTTCCTCTGGCGATGCCCTCGATCGCTTCGCCCGGTGCCATGCTGGCAATCGTGATCCTGACCGACAATCACACCAACCCCGTGGTCGATCAGGCGATCACCGGCG
This sequence comes from Sulfitobacter sp. PR48, assembly GCF_028807335.1. Taxonomy (NCBI): domain Bacteria; kingdom Pseudomonadati; phylum Pseudomonadota; class Alphaproteobacteria; order Rhodobacterales; family Roseobacteraceae; genus Sulfitobacter; species Sulfitobacter sp. PR48. The sequence goes on from NZ_JARAMM010000001.1 coordinate 389,572, forward strand.
GGTTGCTGGTGCTCGTGCTGCTGCTGACACTGGTGCTTTTGCTGCTTGCCTCACGGATTGGCCGCCTGATCGGCACCACCGGGTCAAGCGTGATCAGCCGGGTCATGGGCATTGTCCTGGCCACCGTGGCAGTCGATTCGACACTGGGCGGGCTGGAAGCGCTGGGTCTGCTTGATCTGGCACAGACAGAAAGCCCGCTGAATTAGGTTCAGGCCAGCTGCACGCCGCTGGCGGTCATTCCGGCCCGTGCGGCCTCCAGCGAACCGTTCAGATCAATCGCGCGGCACAGATCCTGCCGCACCGTCACAGCAAAGCCCAGTTTCGCCGCATCAACAGCCGAAAAGTTGACGCAGAAATCCAGCGCCAACCCCACCATGGTCAGCCTGTCGATGCCGCGCGTCCGCAGATAGCCTTCCAGCCCGGTGGGTGTGCTGTGGTCATTCTCGAAAAACGCGGAATAGCTGTCGATTGCCGGGTTATAGCCCTTGCGGATGATCAGGTCTGCACGGTCCTGGGCAAGGCCTTCGTGGAACTGCGCCCCCAGGCTGCCCTGAATGCAGTGGTCGGGCCAGAGGACCTGCGGACCATAGGGCATTTCCATCATGTCGTAGGGCGCGCGCCCCTCGTGCGCGCTGGCAAAGGAGGAATGCCCCGCCGGGTGCCAGTCCTGGGTCAGAACAACCGCATCGAATTCTGCCATCAGATCGGTAATGCCCGGCACGATCAGATCACCCTCGGGCACCGCAAGCGCGCCGCCCGGGCAAAAATCCTTCTGTACGTCGATTACGATCAGGGCATGCATCGCGGTCACTCCGTTTCTGATTGGATACCGGGTTTTACCCCAGCACCCCCTTGCACAACAGCCCCCCAAGGGCCTATTTCCGCCCCATGCACACAATCGCCGCCCTCTACCACTTTACCCGGTTCGAAGACCCCGCCGCGCTGAAACCCGCGCTGCTGGAGCTTTGTGTCGCGCAGGGTGTCAAGGGGACGCTGCTGCTGGCGCATGAGGGTGTGAATGGCACCATCGCGGGGCCGCGCGGGGGCATCGACGCGGTAATTGCCCATCTTCGCGCCCTGCCGGGTTGCGGCGATCTGGAGTGGAAGGAAGCGCATTCCGAAACACCGCCCTTCCCCCGCATGAAGGTACGGATCAAACGAGAGATCGTGACCATGGGTCAGCCTGACGTGGACCCGCAGGCGCGGGTCGGACATTATGTCGAGCCCCAGGACTGGAACGACCTGATCCGCGATCCGGAAGTGGCCGTGATCGACACAAGGAACGACTACGAGGTCGCCATCGGCACATTCGACGGGGCAATTGACCCCAAGACCGCCAGCTTTGGCGAGTTTCCCGCCTGGTGGGAAGCCAACAAGGATCGGTTCCACAACAAGAAGATCGCGATGTTCTGTACCGGCGGCATCCGGTGCGAGAAATCGACAAACTACCTGCTGGGGCAAGGCGTCGAAGAGGTCTTTCACCTCAAGGGCGGCATTCTGAAATACCTTGAAGACGTGCCCGCGCAGGAAAGTACCTGGCAGGGTGACTGCTTTGTCTTCGATGCACGGGTCAGCGTCGGTCACGGGCTGCGCAAAGGGCCGCACATGCTCTGCCACGGCTGCCGTCAACCGATCCTGCCGGAGGACCGCGACCGCCCCGAATACGAAGAAGGCGTGAGCTGCCATCATTGTTTCGACCGGACGACAGAGGACGACAAGGCGCGTTTCCGCGAGCGGCAGAAACAGCTGCGGCTCGCGGCACGGCGGCGTCTGCCCTGATCCGCCGATCCTTTGCAGCCCTGAATTTCCCGACAAATTGACCTGTTAAGCGTGCAGTAAACCTCATCCCTTATCCCTGATCCCGGGTGAAAAAGAGGTGGTGGAGATGAGTGCGCAGGCAAATGCGCAGCCAATCATCATCAAACGCAAGAAGGTCGTCGGCGGCGGCGGGCACCATGGTGGGGCCTGGAAAGTCGCCTATGCGGATTTTGTTACCGCGATGATGGCCTTCTTCATGTTGATGTGGCTGCTGAATGCAACAACGGAACAACAACGCAAGGGAATCGCGGATTACTTTTCGCCGACGATCCCGGTCAACCGCGTGTCCGGCGGCGGCAACGGGGCCTTTGGCGGCGAAAGCATCTTTTCCGAGATGACGCTGCCCAAGGAAGGCACCGGATCAACCGCAAAACATGCCGCCCGCGATGACAAGGCAAGCGGGGCCAGCGACAAGGCCGATAACGGCGAAGCCGCAGAGAGCGAAGAGCAGCGCTTTCGCGATCTCGACGCGCAATTGCAGGGCATGGGGGGCGAAAGCCTGGTGATGGAAAATGCCAGGCGGCACATCGTGACCCGGATCACCGACGAAGGACTGGTCATCGAGTTGTTTGATCTTGAGGATGTCCCGCTGTTTGACGAAAAGACGGCCGCCCCGACACAGATCCTGAATGACCTCTCGGCAATGATCGCCGGAACCGTCACGGCGGTCACGAACAAGATCGCGGTCGGCGCGCATGTCCGCGCCAACCCCATCGTCCTGGCAGAAAGCCCGGTCTGGGACCTGTCAGCGCGGCGCGCCACTGAAATGCGGAAACTGCTGGAGCACAGCGGCGTGCCCGCCGAACGCATCCGCCGGGTCACGGGACATGCCGACCGGGCACCTGTCGTGACCGACCCGATGGCACGGCGGAACAACCGGCTGGAGATCATCCTGTTGCGAAACGTGCCACGCAACTGAGGACAGGCGGAATAGGACAGATTTTATCTGTTAGCGCAGCGTTAAGGTGACCCTGCATAGAAGTGAGCCTGACTCTGACGGAATGATACAGCAGAAAGGCGTGTCTATGACAATTTCATCTTCGCTCAACGCAGGGGTGGCGGGGCTGCAGGCGAATGCGACCCGTCTTGCTTCCATCTCGGACAATATCGCGAACTCTTCGACCTATGGATACAAACGGGTCAGCACCGAATTCGAATCCCTGGTGATCTCGTCGCGCGGCGGGGCCTATTCCGCCGGCGGTGTCCGCGCGAACACCCAGCGGCTGATCGATCAGCGCGGCCCGCTGGTGTCAACCTCGAACGCCACGGATCTTGCTGTTCGCGGGCGGGGATTTCTGCCCGTGACCCAGGCGACAGAGGTTGAGGTGGGCAACGGCGCCAGCAACATGATGCTGACCACCACCGGATCCTTCAGAACCGATTCAGAAGGATACCTGCGGTCCAATTCGGGCCTCGTGCTGCTGGGCTGGCCGGCGCTGCCCGACGGCACGATCCCCAGCTTTCCGCGCGACACGGCGGACGGCCTGGAGCCTGTGCAGATCAACGTCAACCAGTTCTCGGGCGAACCGACGACAAGCATGACGCTGGGCGTCAACCTGCCCGCCACCGACACCGATGCAGGGGCATCCGGTGACGTGCACAACCTGTCGGTGGAATATTACGACAACCTCGGCACATCGGAAAACATCAATGTCACGTTCACGCCGACCGTGCCCGCCACAGGGTCGTCGAACGAATGGACCATAACCATGACGGATTCCGCGACCGATCCGGCAGGAACGGTGATCGGCGAGTACATCCTGACCTTCGCCGATGACAGGACCGCAGGCGGTACGCTTGCTTCGGTCACGACGGTAAGCGGCGGCCCTTATGACCCTGCAACCGGGCAGTTGATCGTCGATGTCGCTGGCGGCCCGATCGAAATCGACATTGGCCAGATCGGGGAAAGCGATGGCATAACGCAGCTGTCGGATGCCTTTGCGCCCGTATCCATTTCCAAGGACGGATCGCCCGTCGGGAACATGACCAGCGTCGAGGTTGACGCCAATGGCTATGTCCATGCCTATTTCGATACCGGCATAACACGGACCATCTACCAGGTGCCGTTGGTCGATCTGCCAAATCCCAATGGTATGGTCGCCCTGGACAGCCAGACCTACCAGCCGTCGGTCGACAGCGGCTCTTTCTTCCTGTGGGATGCCAGCGACGGGCCGACCGGCGACATTCTTGCCTTCGCGCTTGAGGAATCCTCCACCGATGTGGCGGGTGAACTGACCGCGATGATCCAGACGCAACGGGCCTATTCCTCCAATGCCAAGGTGATCCAGACCGTGGATGAAATGCTGCAGGAAACCACGAACATCAAACGCTGATGTCAGGCCGGCCTGATCCCTCAGAACATCAAGGAGCCGTTTCATGACCATTTCCGGGGCTTTGTCCAATGCCATGTCCGGCCTGCGCGCGGCCAGCAGCGGGGCAGAGGTTGTATCCAGCAACATCTCCAACGCGCTGACGCCCGGATATGCGCGCCGGATATTGTCATTGTCCGCACAATCGACAGGCGGCGTGGGCGGGGTCCAGATCAACGGGATCCTGCGCATCGTCGATGCCGGTCTCGCATCTGACCGGCGCAATGCCGAGGCCGAACAGGTCAATGCAAACAGCCGCGCGCAGTTCTACACCCGGTTTGAAAGTCTGATCGGGACGCCGGATGATCCGGCGTCCTTGTCAGCACGCCTTGCCGGATTTGAAAGCAGCCTGATTTCCGCAGCCAGCAGACCAGATGCGCCCGAACGCCTGACAACCAGTGTGGGTGCTGCGCGCGATCTTGCTGCCAGCATCCGGGAAGCCTCCGCAGGTGTGCAGGCTGCGCGGGGCCAGGCAGACCAGAATATCGCCGGAATGGTGGATGAGCTGAATCTCGCGTTGGAGCAACTCGCCACGCTCAATGCACAGATCACCTCATTGCAGGTGCAGGGTGGCAGCATCGCAACCCTGCAGGATCAGCGGCAACAGGTCGTGGACCGCATCGCGGCCCTGGTGCCGGTCCGCGAAGTGCCCCGCGACAATGGTCAGATTGCCCTCTATTCAACGGGAGGGGCCGTGCTGATCGACGGCACCGCCGCGGTCATCGGATTTGAACCCGTCAACCTCGTCACCCCTTACTTGTCCCTGGCCGACAGCACCCTGTCGGGGCTGACAATCAACGGGCAGTCGGTGCGCACGGACAGCGCGCGCGGCGCCCTGCGCGGCGGCGCGCTGGGCGGTCAGTTCGCGGTGCGCGACGAACACGGCGTGGCGGCGCAGGCACAGCTGGACACATTGGCCCGCGACCTGATCGAGCGTTTCGAGGACCCGGCAGTCGATCCGACGCTGACCGCAGGTGACGCCGGATTGTTCACCGATAACGGTGCCGCCCTCGATCCGCTGGACCAGCTTGGCCTTGCATCGCGATTGTCGCTCAACGCGGCAGTCGATCCGCAACAGGGTGGTGAGGCATGGCGCCTGCGCGATGGGATCAATGCAGCCACTCAGGGCAATGTCGGGGATGCAACGCTCTTGCAGAACCTCTCGCAGGTGCTGAACGATCCCCGCCCGGTGGCAGGCGGCGGGTTCGGTGGACAGGCCTTTGGCGCGATGTCGCTTGCCGCGACCCTCGCCTCCGACATCGGGGTGGAGCGGACCAGCGCGGAGCAGGTGCTCAGCTTTGCCACCTCCAGATTGACCGAACTGACGGAACGGCAGTTGGCAGATGGTGTCGATTCAGACGCGGAGATACAGCGCCTGATGCTGATCGAACAGGCATATGCTGCCAATGCCCGTGTCATCGAAACCGTCGATGAAATGATGCAAACCCTTCTGAGGATGTGAACCAGATGATGAATTCTTCCAATGGGGACATGGCCTCCAACTACGCGCAGAGGCTGCGGAATGTCGGCATTAAGCAGGACATCAACCGGCTGACAGCAGAGCTTGCCAGCGGACAGGTGTCGGATGTCCGCCAGGTCCTTGACGGGAATTACAGCTATCTGACCGATATCGAACGCAAGATGACGGCCCTGTCGGGCTACGGCGTCGCGACAGCAGAGGCCGCGCATTTTGCAAGTGCCATGCAGACCAGTCTGGACCAGATCGGCGAGATCACGCAGGACCTCTCTGCCAGCCTGTTTACCTCAGGCACCAATGCCACTGGAGCCTCTGCCGCGACGATCGCGTCAGAGGCAAAAAATGCCCTTGGCGGCATCATCGGGCGGCTCAATGCACAGATCGCGGGGCGGCACATGTTTTCCGGCACCGCCACGGATCGTCCGCCGATTGTCGATGTCGATACGCTTTTGGCAGCGCTTGGCAGTGTCATGGCAGGCGCAACGACACCGGATGACATGCTGGCCGCCGCGGAAGCCTGGTTCGACGATCCGGCTGGCTTCGCCGCCATAGCCTACACCGGTTCGCCCGATGGTCTGTCTCCGTTCGATCTGTCACGGACAGAGAAGATTTCACTGGACGTCCGCGCCACCGCGCCGGAATTGCGCGCCGCATTGCGCCTCGCTGCGGTTGCCGCGCTCGCCGATGATCCGGCATTCGCGTTGACGGTACCCGCGCAGACGGAACTGTTCGGAAAAGCAGGCCAGGCAATGTTGCTGGCCCAGGATGGCCTGATTTCCCTGCAGGCCCGCGTCGGATTTGTCGAAGGGCGTATCGATGCGATCACGGCCCGCAATGCCGCCGAGCTGACGAGCCTCGAATATACGAAAGCGGGATTGCTGGCGGTGGATCCTTTCGATGCGGCAACCCGGCTTGAAGAGGCGCAGTTTCAACTGCAAAGCCTCTATTCGGTCACGGTGCGAATGTCGCAGCTCAGTATCGTGAATTTCCTGTGATGCGGCTGCTGATTACAATGCTTGCCGGTTTGCTGTGCGTTTCCATCGCGCAGGCCGGACCGGTCCGGATCAAGGATCTGGTGGATTTCGACGGTGTCAGGGGAAATGACCTGGTCGGCTATGGGCTGGTGGTCGGGCTGGATGGCAGCGGCGACGGATTGCGCAACGCCCCTTTTACCGAAGACATCATGACGAATATCCTCGAAAGACTGGGGGTGAATGTCACAGGAGAACAATTCCGGCCAAAAAATGTGGCAGCGGTTCTTGTGACAGCAACCCTGCCGCCCTTTGCGCGGGCTGGCGGTCAGGTCGATGTCACGGTGTCAGCGATCGGCGACGCCAAGAGCCTGATGGGCGGCACGCTGATCATGACACCGATGAACGCGGCAGACGGCCAGATTTATGCAGTGGCGCAAGGCACGATCATTGCAGGCGGAGCAACCGCCGAGGGCGACGCCGGACGGGTGACGCAGGGCGTGCCCACCTCGGGCGTCATCCCGTCGGGTGGCCGGGTTGAGCGGGAGATCACATTTCAGCTGAATGCGCTTTCCGACCTACGGCTGGCGCTGCGGGAAGCTGATTTTACGACTGCGGGACGGATCGAACAGGCCATCAACCGTGATTTCGGGCGCCGCGTCGCGCTCATGCTAGACAGCGGGACGGTTCAACTGGACGTGCCGGCAACCCGGATGCGGTCCGTGGCGCACGCCCTTGGCAGGATCGAGAACATCGAAGTCGAACCGGAACGCAAGGCGCGGGTCGTGGTCGATCAGCGATCCGGCACGATTGTCATGGGAGAAGATGTGCGCATCAGCCGCGTTGCAGTCAGCCAGGGCAACCTGACCCTGCGCATCCAGGAGACACCCATCGTGGTGCAACCCAATCCCTTTTCACAAGGCGAAACAATTGTTGTCCCTCGGACCAACGCTGCCATTCAGGAAGAACCGGGGGTTGGATTGGCAGAGGTGCAAGAGGGCGCATCCCTGTCCGAAGTGATCGCCGGGCTCAACGCCCTTGGCGTATCCCCGCGCGACATGATCGACATCCTGAAAAGCATCAAGGCCGCCGGGGCGCTCCATGCGGAATTTGTCGTTCGTTAGAGCAACCTGATCTTCCCAAAGAATACCCCTGTCAATCCGGGCCATATTCCTGCTCGCCAAGCCAGAAGGCCCGCCATCGTAAAGCCAAGCCCCAGATGCAAGAGGGCAGATTGTTGTGCCAGCAAGACCGCACCATCGGGGCGCAGCAATGCCGCCGCCGCGCCAAAACCCAGAATGCCGACCAGACGAATCAGGAAAACATCGCGACGGTACCCTGCGATTTCCAACAGAAGGTCAGCCGCACCAAAAATTGCTGGCGCAACCTGAACCAGGACAAGCCAGAACAGGAGTTGGTGGAATTCATGCGCCGACCACCCCATCACCCCCGCCAGGTAAGGGGATACGCTGATTGCGCCCATTGCTGCACCCCCACCGATCAGCAGCATGCCAAGGTTCAACCGTGCCGCCAATTTCGTGAAGCCCGCACCCCCGCCCCTGACCAATGCCAGTCTGATTTCCCGCCTTGATCTGCGGCAGAGTTGTTTAAGAAGCCATTCGATCACCATGGCGACACCCCTTGCGGCCAGATAGGTGCCGGCCGCGGAAGGTGGCAACAGGATGGGCATAATCAGGATGTCGGGCACCCGAACACCTGCGGCGACGAGGGTCAATATCGTTTCTGCCAGGGGCCGGGCAGGAAGATTATGTGACAGCGAAATCATTGCCCGCAGCCCCCGGCATTGCAGTGCTGTTGTGACCAATACGATCAGAATACACAGCCAGACCGTTAGCTGCGCATCGGACTTTGCCAGATCAGCTGACCAAAAAACAATGAATGCCAGAATGCCCCATCGAAGCTCGGCCAGCTTGGATGTCTTGCCCGTAGCGGACCGCCGGCTGGCGCAAACCAGATTCAATGCGCCGAGACAGAGTGCGAGACCCAGGATACCAATCAGAAGTGCCGGATCTGCGGCCAACAGCGGAAGCAGACCGGCGATCAGCGCCCCGAGAAAGAACACGCAAGCCGATACCCAGCGAACCAGCATCTGTTCGAGCGCGTCCTGCCAATTGAACGGTGCGATTTCGTCGGCCTGCGAAAACCCCGCGACCATGATAACGGCCAGCGCTTCCGCCAGGCAAAGCCCGCCCAATGTTTGACCCAGCATATCTGTTTCCATCTGTCGGGCGAGCACGAGATAGAGCGACACCCAACCAGCTGCTTGCAGGCTGAAACGGATCATCCCGCACCCGGACCGATTGATCGGCCAACTGAAAAACCTGACACGACGATGACCCTCGCACCTGAAACACCCACCCGGCATTTTGGGCGGTGCCAGTTTCAGCGACGTTAATCCGGCCAGCAGGACCTTGGCAGAATTTGGGTCAAGCTTTCACAGAATGTTCAAAAATAGCTGCGCACCAGGCTGCCCGCGATCAGGCTCCAGCCATCTGCAACAACAAAGAAGGCGAGTTTGAACGGCAGCGAAACGATCGCCGGGGGCACCATCATCATCCCCATGGACATCAGGATCGCTGCGACAACCAGATCAATGATCAGGAATGGGAGGAAGACAAGAAAGCCGATCTGGAAGGCACGGGAAATTTCGGACAGCAGAAAGCTCGGCACCAGAACCGACAATGGCGCATCCGGTGTCGGTGTCGCGGCGCTTGTGTCGGGCCGCAATTCCGCCATGGCATAGAATGTATCGGGGTCCATGCGGGCCGCCATAAAGCTTCGAAATGGTTCCAGCGTCAGTCCGAACGCCGTCTCCGCGTCGATCTCTTCGTTGACGAGGGGCCGGATGCCGTTTTCCCAGGCAGCGGTAAAGACAGGCTCCATCACGAAATAGGTCAGGAACAGCGCAAGGCTGACAATCAGCATATTTGGCGGTGATTGCTGCAGCCCGATGGCCTGTCGCAAGATGGACAGGACGGTCACCAGGAATGGAAAGCAGGTCACCATGATGGCCAGTCCCGGAGCGAGACTGAGGACCGTGATCAGCGCAAAAAGCTGGATGGTCCGGGCTGACAGGGAACCATCATCGCCCAGAGAGATCGACAATTCCTGCGCAGAGGCCGCAGCCGGAAGCATTGTGAGCATGGCCAGGGCCAGCAGGCAGGGCAGCAGCCTGCAAGTCACAGACCGCCCTTCAGATCCACAATTTCGGTCAGACGCACGACAAGCTGCCCGTCTGCGCCGCCTTCCTTTTCCTCTAGCAGCGCGCGCGCGATCAGACGGTCGCCGACGTAAAGCTCGACGGGGTCGTCAACCTTGCTGTCCAGTGTGAGCACCGCGTTTTCGCCCAGCATGACCAGATCGCGGATCAGGGGCCGGGCCTTGCCAACGCAGACGGTCACCTCGATCGGCACGGCGGTGAAGGGGTTTGCAGGATCGGCTGCCGGGTTCGGGGTTGCATCATTCATTTTGCAGATCTCTTTCGGTTTGCTCAAAAAATGCCTCGACGGCCTCTGCGATGCTCCGCTGGACCGACTCCAGATCGATTTCCCTTTCGGAACCGCCATTCCGGATGAACGCCCGCCCACCGCTCAGATCCGGATCGGTGGAGAATTGGAACGGCAGTTGCGGCGCTCTTCTTGCGATATCTTCCACAACAGGAAGGGCATCCGGCGTTACAACGATTTCGCAAATACCGTCACCTTGCGATTTCAAAAGACCAGATACTTCCGCAAGGATATGCGCGCCCATTGATTGCCGGGCGGTCTCCGGCAACAGCTTGGTAACAATCGAGGTCAACAAGGGCTGCATGGCGAGGGTAACTTTGGAAAAGACCTCTTGATAGGTAAAGGACATGTCCTGAAACGTCTGGGACAGTTCAGATAGTGTCGCCTGTCGGCTGTCCTCATGCGCCCTGGTCGCATCCTCCCAACCCGCCTGATATCCTTTCTCGAAAGCGGCAAGATTGGCTTCTTCTTGCTGCTCGTCATGCGCCCCGTGGTCCGTCAGGTCGCGGCCGTTCCGCGACGCGCCAAAATCACTGTAGAGATGGTTGATCGACATCAAGCGCGCTCCTCCTTCTCTTCAAGCCAGCTGCGCAGAATCTCGACGGTTTCCTCCTGCCTTTCCCCGATCATATGTCGCAGGCGCTGGACCGGGTCGTCCGACGTTTCGGCACTCATCATCGGCAGGTCCGGCAATGGTGCCAGATCGCCGCCAAAGCCGTTTCCAACCTCAAGGTCGGGCAGTTCGAAATCATCCCCTGTCACCTCTCCGGAGAGGGCCGTCGCACCATCGGAGGCGTCCTGCCGGTTGGCAGCGGGCAATGCCGGAACCGGCGCGTCGGCTTCGATCCGTGACCGGGACAGCACCGGGCGCACCACGAACAATCCCAGGATCAGGGTGACAACGGCCAGTATCGCCATCTGGATCGCCGACATCAAATCAATATCCAGTTTGCTCAGGAATGAGCTTTCTGCCGTTGTGCCATTGATCGGGACGGACTGGAGCGCCATGGACTTGATGGTAATGATATCTCCCCGCGCCTCGTTATAGCCGACGGCAGAGGAAACCAGCTCGCGCAGCGCCTCAATTTCGCTGTCATCGCGGGGCGAGGTGACCTGTTCACCCGCTTCATTTGTGACCGTCGCATGATTGACCAGAACCGCCACGGTTACCCGCTTGATCGCACCCGGAGACCGCACAACTTCGCGCTCGGTCTCGGAAACTTCGTAATTGATCCGCTCGCGGGTTTCGGTGTTTTGCGAGCTGGAATTTTCCCCGCCACCACCTTCCTGATCCGGCAGGTTGCTGGCGACGGTGACATCGCCGCCGCCCGCATCAGAGGAACTGTTGTTGCGTTCTTCCGTGTCGGTGCTGATCGCGACCCGGCGCTCCGGATCGAAGATCCGTTCGCGGATCGCCTCACTTTCCGTCACCGTGTCCACGCTGACCTCGACAACCGCGTTTCCGAATCCGACGCGCGCCTCTAGCAGGCGCTGGACACGGTCCCGCAGGACCTGCGCCTTGTCATCGCCACCAATGGCGGGAACCACTTCGTCCGCCTGACCCAGCAGGGCGCCATTGGCATCAATCACCGCCACATCGTCCGGCGAAAGTCCGGCAACCGCCGAGGACACGAGATAGCGCACCGCCTTGGCCTGTGCGGCAGTGATTGGCCCGCCATTCGGGGTCAGCGACACCGACGCTTTCGGTGTGACGCCCCGCTGAAACGGGTTGGAGCCTGTCGACGCAATATGGACCCGCGCCATTGCGATCTGGGGGTTGGCTACGATGGTGCGGGCCAGCTCCCCTTCCTTCGCGCGCCAGTAGGCGGCATCGAACATCTGGCTGGTGGTCCCGAAACCGGTAAGACTGTCGAGCAGTTCATAGCCGCGGTTGCCATTGGCAGGCAGACCTTCGCTCGCCAGGGTCAGACGCAACTGATCCCGTTCGTCCGAATCGACAAAAATGGACCCGCCGCGCACGTCGAATGCGATGCCGCGCTGCTCCAGCGCCCGGACGACATCCCCCGCCGCACCACTTTCCAGCCCGGCATAAAGAAGCGTCATGCTGGGTTGCGATGCCATGCGCGACATGGCCAATACAGCAAAGAACATCGCCACCGTGGCGAGGATCACGATGATCTGACGGCGCAGGTTCAGCCCCGTCCAGACATTCAGTACTTGCTGCACATTCGCCTCCGTCCCGTCACGCATTCTGCCCGACACTGGAAACAGCAATGAACGATTGGGCTTAACAATCGGTTAGTGCAAACGGGGCTATAGACGTGACTGACCCAGAAAATGGAAACGTCATGTCCGAGACCGAGGAAGAAACCGAAACACCTCCGAAAAAGGCATCAAAGATGCCTTTGATACTGGGTCTGGTGATGGCCCTGACCGGTGCGGGGGGCGGATTTTACGCAACCTGGTCAGGCATGATTCTCGGCGATGACGCACATCACGATGCAGCCGAGGCAACGCCAAAGGCATCATCGGCAGATGTCGCTTATGTTGCGATCGACCCTCTTGTCATTTCCCTGCGGCCACCCAGCCAGAATCAGCACCTGAAATTCCGCGCCCAACTTGAAACCACGCCCGATTCGCAGGCTGAGGTGGAAAAGCTGCTGCCGCGCGTCATGGATGTGCTCAACTCCTATCTGCGGGCACTCGAAGTGGCCGATATCGAAGATCCGTCAGCCTTGACCCGATTGCGCGCGCAGATGCTGCGGCGGGTGCAGGTGGTGACGGGGGCAGGCCATGTCAACGACCTGCTGATCATGGAATTCGTACTGAATTGAGGAGGATGAAATGGATATAATTGCCGACATTCTTTTGGCATCCGGCGCTTTGGCGGCGGGATTTTACTGTTTCATTCTGGGGCGCCGGTTGAACCGCTTCAACGATCTTGAAAAAGGTGTCGGCGGTGCGGTGGCTGTCCTGTCTGCCCAGGTGGATGACCTGACCAGGACGCTGACAGCAGCGCAGGCGGCGGCAAACCAATCTGCTGCAACCCTCACGGAGCTGACGGGCCGGGCGGAAAAAAGCGCGCAGAAACTGGAGCTTCAGATGGCCTCCCTACATGATATCCCGGACGCGCCGAAGCCCCGGGCGGAAACGCATGAGGCATCCCCGAAACAGGCCGAAATGCCGCCGAAACCAACTGAACCCATGTTCACGCGGCATCGTCTTGGGGGGTCGGCATGAAATTGAAACGCAAGGCAAAACCGGACTTGAAGCGGAACGGACGCGGCACCGTGATGATCATCGCCGCGCTCCTGAGCGCCTCGGCTATCCTCAGGCTGGGATCCGGGGCGGGATCGGCCGTTGCCGAAGCAGTCTCGGCCCCGGCCCGTGCGGTGGAAGAGGAGGTGCTGGCGGACCCGCCTGTGGACGAACCGGGCCAGATAGACCGCGTGGAAATGGGCCGCTTGCTGAGCGCCCTGCGGGACCGGGAAGCGCGCATTGCCCAACGGGAAGAAAAAATCGCCATGCGCAGCAAGGCGCTTTCTGTCGCGGATTCGGAAATCGAAAAGCGGATGGCAGCCCTGGCACAGATGGAAGAAAACCTGCGCCAGACCCTGGCACTTGCGGATGGGGCCGCCGAAAAAGATCTCTCGCGGCTGACAGCGGTTTACGAAAACATGAAGCCCAAGGATGCCGCGACCCTGTTTGAAGCCATGGAGCCCGATTTTGCCGCAGGTTTCCTGGGGCGGATGCGCCCAGATGCGGCGGCATCGGTTCTGGCCGGGCTGTCGCCGGAAGCCGCCTATTCAATCAGCGTCATTCTGGCGGGGCGAAATGCAACTGCGCCCAAATCCTGAGCTGGATGAGGGATTCTTAACCCCTCTTTGGGATGCTGCGGAAAATCGGCTTAACGAGAAATCTGTTCCGGGGGACGCGTCATGATAGGTATCATCGGCATTATCACGATCTTTGTCATGGTCTTTGGCGGATATCTTGCCGCGGGAGGCAAGATGGGGATCATCTTGAAATCGCTGCCTTTCGAGATGACGATGATCGGCGGGGCCGCCGTGGGTGCCTTTTTGATCAGCAATGACGGCGCCGCCGTCAAACATACGATCAAGGACATCGGAAAGGTCTTCAAGGGACCGAAGTGGAAACACAGCGATTATCGTGACTTGCTGTGCCTCCTGTTTGAACTGATCAGACTTGCCCGACAAAACCCGGTCGCCATCGAGGAACATATCGAAGCGCCGGCAGAGTCGTCGATTTTCTCGAAATATCCCCGCATTTTGACGGACAAGGAGGCGATTGCCCTGATCTGTGACACGATGCGCTCTGCCTCGATGAATTACGATGATCCGCACCAGGTCGAGGAGGTTCTGGAAAAGCGGATGGATGCGAATGCGCATCACGCGTTGCATTCGAGTCATGCCCTGCAGACAATTGCCGACGGCCTGCCGGCCCTTGGTATCGTCGCGGCGGTCCTGGGTGTGATCAAGACGATGGCCTCGATCGACCAGCCGCCTGAAATTCTGGGCAAACTGATCGGCGGGGCGCTGGTCGGCACCTTTCTGGGTGTTTTCCTGGCCTATGGTCTGGTTGGGCCATTTGCAGCGAAGGTCAAGGACGTCGTCGAAGACGAGCAGCATTTCTATCAACTGATCCGCGAGGTGCTGGTTGCAAACCTGCACAATCACGCCACCAACATCTGTATCGAGGTCGGACGGCAGAATACGCCGTCGCATTGCCGGCCCAGTTTCTCTGACCTTGAAGAAGCATTGAAAGCCGTGAAACAGGAGGCCGCGTAGCGATGACCTTCCTGCGGGGGTTTTGCCTTGCCCTTTGTCTTCTGCTGTTTCCCCAGGTCGGAACTACGGCGCCTTCCGTGCTGCAATCGGGGGAACACGGGAGGTTCACCCGCCTGGTTGCCAGCTTCCCCGAAGGGGTGACCTGGCGGGCGGAAAAGACCGGGGGCAAGGTCATCCTCGCCCTGGAAGGGCATGATGAGGGGTTTGACACCACGGACGTTTACAACAGGATCACCAGAGACCGCATCGCCAGTCTCTCGCAGGATGGAAATACGCTGACCCTGGCGCTTGGCTGCGATTGCAATGTCGCTGCTTTTGCGGTTGGCGCCCAATACGTCGCCATCGATATTCTGGACAAGGATGTCGAGACCGCCCTGCCCTTGCTGCGCGAAACGGATGACACGCAGGCAAACGCAGTTAAGGTCGCGACATCGAATGCGTCGCAGCCCCGGAAGATTCCAGATGCTCCCGGGGCCCTGCCGGATTTGGCACCCGTGACACAGCGGCCCCATGCCCCTCTTGCGCGTGAAGCCCCGTCAGACCAGGAGCTTGAACTGCTGAGCGAGGTCCAGACACAGCTGGCGCAAGAGATCGGCAGCGCCGCAACTCGCGGCATTCTCCAGGGCGCGGGACCGTTCCACCCTCGGAAAGCCCTGCCGCTGCAAAAGGAAACATCCAGCCTGGATGATCACCTGGAAAATCAAACCATCCTGCCTGAGGATCTGCCCGATGCGGTCCGGAACATGCGGATCAGCAACAGCATGGACGGTCCGGACAGCGCAAACACAATCAGGAACCGCCTGTCCGCCACGGGCGCATTATGTCCGCAGGAGGATGAAGTGGGCATCGGCACCTGGGGCGGAGATACAGATTTCAACACAGAAATCGGCACCGCCCGCGCCCGGCTGTTCGGAGAATTCGACAGGCTGGATACTGCGGTCGCCTTGCGCCTTGCCCGGACTTACATTTATCACGGCTTCGGGGCAGAGGCCCGCCAGATCCTCATGCTGGATCCGGCTCTGGCGCGGGAAAACCGCATCCTGATCGGAATATCGGAGATCCTCGAAGAGGGTCGCACGTCTGACTCCGCATATTTCCGTTCCATGCTTGCCTGTGAGACGGATATCGCACTCTGGTCGTTTTTGGCGAAAGAACGGCTCGATTTTGCCGGTTCGCTTGATCCCGCGCCGGCATTGCTGGCGCTGAACCGGTTGCCCGTGCATCTGCGCAGGTTCCTCGCCCCGGAACTGAGCAAGAGGCTGCTTGAATACGGGGATTCGGAAGCCGCATCCCTGGCGCTGCGCAATGTGGAAAGGTTACCCGAACCCCTGTCGACGGCAGGGCGCTTTGCCCAGGCCGAAGTCAATCTTGACGCCGGGCAGACCGACCAGGCGAAAACCCAGTTGGAAGATGTGATCGACGACAATTCCGCACAATCGCCCCGGGCCCTGATTGCGCTGGTCAACGCGCAATTGCGGGACAATCAACCAATCAGCCATGACACCGCCGGACTGATAGAAGCCTATGCACAGGAACTTCGGGAAACTGATTTGGGGCCGGAGCTGCAGCGCGCCCATGTGCTTGCGCTTGCCAAATCCGGCCAGTTCGACCGGGCCTTTGCCGCAACCCGCGCATTGGGGGGCGATCAGGAGGACACCGCATCCGGCAGCCTGCGCGCCCTGCTGCTGAAAGAGACGGCCGAAACGGCTGATGATCTCGTGTTTCTGGACCATATGTTCAGGCAAACCGAAGAACATATTGCAATGGTGCCCCTCACAACAAAGCTGAAGATCGCGGAACGATACCTTGCACTGGGGTTTGGGCATGCTGCCCAGAGCGTCGTCGAGATGATCCCCGAAGACCCACGGAACAGAACCCGGCAAATCCTTGCCGCGCGGATCTCATTGAGCCTTGAACGTCCTGCCATGGCACGCGCTGCTCTGCTGGGTATTAAAGGCGCGCAAGAGGATCTTTTGCGGGCGCAGGCTCAGCGCATGTCCGGCGCTTTGGAAGAAGCGCACCGCCTGTTCATGCTTGCCGAACGTCCACAAGAGGCGGTGAAAACAGCCTGGCTTGCAAATGACTGGCAATCCCTCACACCGGAGGAGACGCCAATATTCGGTCCGGTGGCCATGGTGGCCGCCGAACCGGCCGAGCCGGATCCGGAGTATGAAGGGATGCTGGCGCGCAGCTCCGATGCGCTGCAGGAAAGTGTCAATGCACGCCGGGTGCTTTCGGAAATGCTGCAAGCCCCCGAATTGCAGATCGACCTGCAGGAACAGGCTGAATAGCCTGCCGCTGTCCGGCGACGGTTACGGAAAATAAACCAGACCGATCTAGCGTGTTTCCAGTCTCAGTAGGGACCAAGAGGAGACGCAGAATGTTGCATGCCACCCTGCCCGACGATTGCCGCGCGGCTTCCTGCCGCAGAGGTGTGACCGGCTCATGAAGTCTCTGACCTGGAAAAACGCATTCAGCCCGACCATCCTGCTTGCCATCGCTCTGATGGCGGTGATCGTGATGATGATCCTTCCGATGCCCTCCTGGGTACTGGATACCGGGCTTGCCGCTTCCTTTGCCCTGGCGATCCTTATTTTCACCGTGACCCTCTTCATCGAAAGGCCGCTGGATTTTTCGGCTTTTCCAACCATCCTGCTTGCCTCGCTGATGTTGCGCCTTTCGCTCAATGTTTCTTCGACCAAGCTGATCATCGGGCAAGGCCATACCGGCACCGATGCAGCCGGTAACGTGATCGAAAGCTTTGCCCAGTTTGTGATGGGCGGCTCCGTCTTTCTGGGTCTGGTTGTCTTCAGCGTGCTGCTGATCGTCAATTTCATGGTGATCAACAAGGGCGCCACGCGGATGGCCGAGGTTGGCGCGCGTTTCGCGCTGGACGGGATGCCGGGCAAACAGATGGCCATCGACAGCGACATGTCGGCCGGGGCCATCACCCATGAAGAAGCCCGCGACCGCCGCGAAAGGGAACAGCAGGAAACAACTTTTTTCGGGTCGCTCGACGGCGCCTCCAAATTTGTGAAGGGCGATGCCATCGCAGGGCTCCTCATTACCCTGCTTAACCTGGTCGCCGGATTGGTCATGGGGATTGTCGTCCACGGCATGCCGATGGGGGCCGCCTTTGAAACATATGCGATCCTCACCGTCGGTGACGGGCTGGTCAGCCAGATACCGGCTGTGGTGATCTCCATCGCCTCCGCTCTCCTGCTGGCGCGGGGCGGAACCCAGGGCGCCACGGACCTTGCCGTTTTCAGCCAGCTTGGCAAACATCCCTCCGCGCTGGCCACGGTGGCGGTGCTCATGTTCGCTTTCGGCCTGTTTCCCGGCCTGCCTTTCGTACCCTTCATGTTGGGGGGTGTCGCGCTCGCGGCTGCCGCCTATTTCATGTACCGGAAACACCGGCAGGAACGCGACGCGCAGCCGGCTGTCACAGCGGATGATGCTGCACCGCGTGAAAGATCGCTTGGCGACATTCTGGAGCTGGACGACATTCATGTGGAATTTGCACCGGACCTTGTGAACATGGTGCTGGACCCGGGCACGGGACTTGATGCGCGTATTGCCAAGATGCGCACCCATGTGGCCTCCGTGTTCGGGTTGATCCTGCCAGAAATCAGGCTCACCGATCACCCGGGGCTGCCCATGGGCACTTATATCATGCGCATCCAGGGCGTCGAACAGGCGCGCGCCGAATTGAATCCCGATCAGATCCTTGCCCTTGCACCGGAAGATCGCAGCATTCTACCGCCCGGCACCGACACCGTTGAACCGGTCTATGGCGCGCCGGCCCGCTGGATCAACGCCAAGGATCAGGAAGAGGCCGCAATTGCGGGCGTGACACTGGTGACCCCGACCGAAATTCTGGCCACGCATCTGCTGGAAGTGATCAAGCTGAACTTCAGCAGGCTGCTGACCCTGAAATCACTGCGGCGCACCTTGTCAGAGATGGTTAACATCTCCGATCCGGCAAGGTCGGAAGCCAACCGAAAACTCTTGGATGAGCTTATCCCCGACAGGGTCCCGGTGGATGTCCTGCATTCTGTTTTGCGCCTCTTGCTGGATGAGCAGGTTTCGATCCGGAATCTGCCGCTTATCCTTGAGGCGACAGCCGAAGCACGCGGGCAAAATGCCCAACCCGAAGCCATCGTCGAACATGTCCGCCAACGCCTGGGATTCCAGCTGGTTGCGGAAATGCGGCGCCCCGACGGTACGCTGCCCCTGATTCAGCTCGCGCCGGAATGGGAAGACACCTTTGCAACCTATCAAGTCGATGGGGAGCGAGGGCTGGATATCGCCCTGCCCCCCGATCTGTTCAATCAACTGGCAGAGCGGGCCGCGCAGAAACTGAGCGACGCCAGCGCAAACGGAATCCACGCAGCATTGGTGACCAACACGCGCCGCCGCCGGTTTCTGCGCACCGTCATGCGCGCCAGGGGCATTTCCAACCCCGTCCTGTCTTTCGAGGAGATCGGTCTGGATGCCCGGCCTTCGCTTGTCGGCGTCATTGCTGCCTGATGGCTGAACTCGCAACACTTCTGGAATCTGCGCAAGTCTGGCTTTGGCATGGGTTTGCTGTTTTCCTTCGGGTTGGCGCCTTTGTCGCAATGATGCCTGCGTTTGGTGAACGCTCGGTCCCGATGCGTGTGAAACTGGTGGTCATTCTGGCCTTTGTCCTTGTCGTGGCACCTGCCGTCCCGCTGCCGGTCTCTGCGGCTACCTTTGACAGGCTGGCAGTCTTGATCGTCACTGAAACGCTGGCGGGTCTGCTGCTGGGCATGGGTATCAGGATGCTTGTCCTGGCGTTGCAGACCGCAGGTTCCATCGCCGCGCAATCGACCTCTCTTTCACAGATCCTGGGCGGCGCGGCAGCAGATCCGCTGCCGGCCATCGGGTATATCCTGATAATCGCCGGGCTGGCGCTGGCCGTGCTGACCGGCTTGCATGTCAAGGCCGCGCAGCTTCTTATCCTGTCCTATGACATGCTGCCGATGGCGCGCTTTCCTGCCGGATCCGTGGTATCGGAATGGGGGCTGGGCCAGGTCAGCCAGGCATTTTCACTTGCCTTCACACTGGCCGCGCCTTTTGTCATTCTTTCGGTGATCTACAATATTGCCCTCGGCGCCATCAACAAAGCGATGCCCCAGCTGATGGTGGCCTTTGTCGGCGCACCGGTCATCACCGCGGGGGGGTTGTTTCTGCTGGCCATCGCCTCCCCCTTGATGCTGGAAATGTGGATCGCCGCGCTGGATGGGTTCCTGTCCGCCCCCTTCGGGCTCCGGCCATGAGCGGGCAGGAAGAAGATACCGACAAATCCTTCGAGGCGACGGCACAGAAATTGCTGGATGCCCGCAAGAAAGGTGAAATCGCCAAATCCACCGACCTGATGACAGCGGCGGGTTACGCCGGGTTGTTGGTGGCCCTGATGCTGGCCGGACCTGGTGCGATCCGGGGTATCGGCACCGCGCTGATGGTCATGCTCGACCAATCTGCCGACCTAGCCCAACTTGTCTTTGGCGGGGCACCTGCGCCTTTCATGGGTGGATTGTTCTGGTCCGTGGTCCTGGGGTTGAGCCCGGTTTTTATCTTGCCTGCGACGGCGGTCATTCTGGCCATCCTGGCCCAGCGCGCATTGACCTTTGCCCCCAGCAAACTTGCCCCGAAACTTAGCCGGATTTCCTTGATTTCGAACGCAAAAAACAAATTTGGACGAAACGGGCTCTTCGAGTTTGCCAAGAGCTTCACCAAGCTCTGCGTCTATTCGATCTGCGTTGCCCTTTTTATCCGGATCCGGCTGGCCGAGATGCTGGGCGCCGTTCAAACCACGCCGCAGCTGGTATTGTCGCTTCTGGCCGAGCTTTGCGTCGCCTTCCTGTTCATCGTGGTTCTGATTTCCGGAACCATCGGGGGCATTGATGCCATCTGGCAGCATTTTGAGCACCTGCGAAAGAACCGCATGTCCCACAAGGAGATCATGGACGAGACCAAAAATGCCGAAGGTGATCCGCATCTGAAGCAAGAGCGTCGCCAACGCGCCCTCTCCATCGCGCAAAGCCAGATGATGGCCGATGTCCCGGGGGCGGACGTGGTTGTCGTGAACCCGACCCACTACGCGGTCGCCCTGAAGTGGAGCAGATTGCCCGGGGAGGCGCCGGTATGTGTGGCCAAGGGAGTCGATGAGATTGCGCGCACCATCCGCGAGAAAGCGGCCGAACATGCGGTGCCGATTCACAGTGATCCACCAACCGCGCGCAGCCTTTATGCGACAACGAAGATCGGTGATCAGATCGAACCGGACCTGTACCGCGCCGTTGCCGCCGCCATCCGCTTTGCAGAGGCGATGCGCAGCCGGGCAAAGGGGCGCGTATGAAGGATTTGAACATGTTGGTGCAGATCACCCGCGCCGGTTACGACCGCGAAAAATACAAACTGCAAAAGATCCTCGCCGAAGAAGCCACATTGCGCGCGGAGTTGTTGCGCCTGGACGAGTTGAACAGCCGGGCCCGGCTGGAGATTGACGAAAGTCATAGGGCGATTGGCGCAGATGTACTCTGGCAGGCCTGGATTGGCCGGGCAAAAACCGCTCTGAACATGAAGCTTGCCCGCCTTCGTGCCGTGAAGGAGCATCACCAGAACCTTGTCAGAAAGGCCTATGGAAAAGTGCTGGTTGCGGATGAATTGCGGGCGAAGGCTCAGCAGGAAAGAAGGCAGCGGCAGGTAAAACATGCGCTGCATCAGGCGATTGACGGTTCGCTCTTCTGACGCTCAATAATCCTGCCGCGCAATTTCCAGTATCAGGACATCCTTGGCGATATCCTTGCCCACCGCCTTTTGCGCCACCTCGCGCAGGGCGCTGCGCAGGACAGCCAGATTGTTCCCATCCGTGAAGGCGCCGTTGAAGCCGCCGATGTTTGCATGGTCGAACAGCACCTGCAGGAACGAATCCCGAAGTTTCGGTTCGCGGCGGAAAACGGCGTCCTTCTTGCCCTCCGGCACCTCGACGCTCAGCGACATGACAACCAGCGCAACCACCTGCTTGTTCTCGACCACGGGCACAATAAACTGGTTGTTGAGTTTGACATATTCCATTTCAGCCGGGGGGGTGTCGGGATCATGCGCTTCATTCTCCACCGCTTTGGCTTCGGGGCCTTCCTGTTCTGTCACAACAGGCTGTTCCGGGGCGGGGCGCAGAAAAATACCAGCGCCGACACCGGCACCTGAGCCGATCAGCAGCAAGACAACAGGCAAGATCTTTTTCAACATATCAACCCCCTAGAATGGCAACACGGCATCAAGAACCTGCTGGCCAACCCTGGGTTGCTGGACATCCGTAATTTGCCCACGGCCGCCATAGGAAACACGGGCGGAAGCGATCTTGTCATAGGTGATTTCGTTCTGCCGAGAGATATCGGCAGGCCGGACATATCCGGTCACCAGCAGTTCGCGCAGCTCGAAATTCACCCTCAGTTCCTGTGACCCCGAAATCGACAAGACCCCATTCGGGAGAACATCCACCACCGTCGCCGCGACCCTGAGTGTCAGCTTTTCCTTGCGCTTGACCGATCCGTCGCCGGAAGAAGAGGAGTTCGAATTGATGCCGACCAGCTCCGATGAGGAGGCCCCTTCCGGCAACTTCTGATCCAGCCGCTGCGGCAGGCCAAAAAACCCGGGGATACCCAATGTTTCAGCCCCGGACCTGGACCGATCCGTCGCATTGGAAATTTCGGCCTTTTCGTCGATCTCGATCACGACAGTGAGGATGTCACCGCGCTGGACCGCACGCCTGTCCCCCAACAGCGACGCGCGGGTTCCGGACCACAGCGAAGCGGCGTCAACCGGACGATCCTCGACAATTCGCAGGGGCAGGCCCGGAGAAATCATCGCCGCATGCTCCTCCGACTGCATCGGTTCGGAAAATGACGGGGCCTTGCCGATATGATCGCCCCGACCGCAGGCCGCAACTGTGACAAGCGCAAGCAGGCTCAGAATGGATGATTTCATCGGTTGTTCCTCATGGCGTTACCTGAATAGTGCCGTCTGGCCGGACCTGCCCGAAAAGCGTGGCACGGGAAGACAGGTTCATGATGCGCACCCGGTCCCCTGCCGCACCCCGTTCCAACGCGCGTCCTTCGGTGCTGATCCGAAGCCCCCTGCCGCTGAATTCGAGCTGAACCACCTGATTGCGCGAGACGATCGCGGGTGGGCCGATATCGTCGACGCGGATCGTCCGACCGGGGTAGAGCACCACGCGGGCCTCCTGACCCACCACATCGGCAAGCCGGGCGTATCCGTTGGGCTGCTGATCGGCCAAAAGCGTGACATCGCTCTGGGTAATGACCGAATGGGCGCGGATCGTTCGGGTCGGGACAACCGTGTCAGCCATGGCCGGGAGTGTGGTCAGCAAAAGAAGTGCAGGCAGGCGTTTCATCAGCGAACCTGCGTGGTTGCGCCCATCATCTGATCGGCCGCCGAGATCACCTTGGCGTTCATTTCGTACCCGCGCTGGGCCTCGATCAATTCGGTGACTTCGCGCACCGCATCGACGGAACTGTCCTCAAGATAGCCCTGTCGAAGGCTGCCCAATCCGTCCTGACCGGGGGTCGAGACGATGGCCGGACCCGATGCTTCGGTCGCAGAAAACAGATTGCCGCCCAGCGCCTCGAGCCCCTTGGGATTAGTAAACCCCGACAAGCTGAATTGTCCCAGAAGCTGCCCCTCGGCGTTGTCCGCAAAATAGGCGTAAACCTCGCCCTCGCCGTTGATCGACAGGTGCCGGGCGTCAGCCGGTATCACGATTTCCGGCGCGACCGGATATCCGTCGGAGGTAACGATCACGCCCTCACCTGTCCGTTTCAACCCACCGTCGCGGGTATAGGCGGCCTGCCCCGAGGGCAATGTAACCTCCAGGAATCCTCTGCCGTCAATCGCAACATCCAGATCGCCGCCCGTTGCGGAAAGGGATCCCTGTGCGAGGTGGATGGAAACAGCCGCAGGGCGCACGCCAAGGCCCAGTTGTACACCGGTTGGCAGGACCGTCCCGTCAGAGGCACTCACGGCCCCGGCGCGGGCCATCTGCTGATAATGCAGATCGGCAAATTCGGCGCGGCGGGCGTTGTACCCCGTGGTCGACATGTTCGCGAGGTTGTTCGAAATCGTCTCGACCCGCATCTGCTGGGCCGACATGCCTGTCGCTGCGATTTTCAGGGCGCGCATTGGCCGTCTCCATCTTGTGTATCATGTCATCAGGGATTTGAGCGCAGAGCGCACGCGCTCATCCTCGGCGTCGAGAAAGCTCTGGCCCAGTTCGTAGGCCCGTTGCACTTCAATCATCTGGGCCAGTTGCGTGATCGGGCTGACGTTGGAATTCTCCACAAACCCCTGCAGCACCCGGGCCATCGCGCCGGGTTCAAAACCCGCATCGGCGCGAAACATCACACCATCCTCACGCACCATTCCTTGCGGATCAATGGGTCCGACGATACCAAGCTGCCCCAGCGGCGCGCCACCGGCGCTGAGGGTCCCGTCAGCAGAAACCGCCACATCAACGCCGGGTGGTACGAATATCGGCGCACCCCCTGCATCAAGCACCCGCAAACCGTCGCCCGTAACCAGATCACCGTTGGCAGAAGGCGAAAACGCCCCACCGCGCGTCAGCCGTTCGCCTTGCGGTGTTTCGACCAGAAAATATCCATCACCTTCAATCGCGAAATCAAAGGGGTTGCCCGTTTGTGTCAACGCACCCTGCGCAAAGGATGTGCTTGAAATATTGCCCTGGCCCATGGAATAGGACGCGCCATTTTCCACCGGCCTGACGTATTCGGAAAAAATCAGCCCCTCTGACCGAAAGCCGGTGGTCGCCGCATTGGCAATGTTGTTCGCGATGATCTGCATTTCCCGCGCAAGGCCGGATTGACGGGTCAGCGTGGTGTATGAAGCATTCTCCATTCTATCCTCCGATGATCAGCGGAATGATGCGGTCATGAAAAAACGACACCAGTGTCTGCGTCATGAAACCCATGGACACCCAGAAGACCGCAGCGATCGCTGCCAGCTTCGGAACGAAGGTCAGGGTCATTTCCTGGATCGATGTCAATGCCTGAACCAGACCGATGGCGACGCCGGCCAGCAAGGCCACCGTCAGGATCGGGATGGAAATGATCAACGCCACCCAAAGCCCCTGTCGCAACGTGTCGAAGAAAACGATTTCATCGGCCATCAGACCGGCATCCGCAGGATTTCCTGATAGGCCTCAACAACCTTGTTGCGCACGGTGACAGCGGTTTCGACCACCAGTTCGGTCTGCGCCAGTGCCGTGACCAGCGCATGGGGGTCCGCATCGCCGACCATGGCTGCTTTGGCACTTTGTTCCGCATGGGCCAATGTGCTGGCAAAATCCTGAAAGGCAGCGCGTGCTGAACCGGTCGCGCCGGCCCCCTCATCAGGTTCGGTCGCTGGTTTTGCCGCAGCATATTTCTGGATGGCTGAAAGCCCTGCAATGTCCATTCTGGATCTCCTTTTTCAATTTTCCGAAATCTCGGTCGTTCACCGCCGCAGCAATTCCATCAAGCCCGATGACATCTTCCGGGTTTGTTCAAACATCTTCAGATTTGCCTCGTAGCTGCGCTGCGCCTCGCGGGCGTCGGCGAGTTCAATCAGCAGATCGACGTTGCTGCCGTCGTAGTGACCCGTTTCATCGGCCAGGGGGTGGCTGGGATCGTGGATCTTTTCCAGTTCGGCCCGATCCAGCCGGACCCGCCCCGGCACCACTTCTGCAATGCCGTCGCGCGGGCTCAACATTGTTTCGAATGAAATTGTCTTGCGTCGATACCCCGGCGTATCCGCATTTGAAATATTCTCGGACAGGTGGCGCAACCGTGTCGCCTGCGCCCGCAAGCCGCTGGAAGAGACCGTCAATGCCTTGGAAAAATCGCTCATCCCGGAATCCTCATGTGCGGATGGTGCTGCGCAGGATGCCCAGCGCGGTTTTGTATATGGCAAGCGCCCGGTCATGCGCCCGCTTTGCATCAGCCGATTTCAGCATTTCTGTTTCAAGGGAGACCTGATTGCCATTGGGTGACGCCTCTCCCCCGGTCTCCACGGGTGCAGGCGTTGCGATGCCCGGCTGGATACCGTTCAGGTGGCTGACCCTGGTTGCCTTTTGTGATCCGGCGTCACCTGTCGGCATATAGGTGGATTTGAAATCTGGCAGACCGCGCGCCCGGTAGCCGGGCGTATCCGCATTCGCAACATTCTGAGCGACAAGCGCCTGCTGTTGGCCCGCATATCTGGCCAACGCGGCGGACATCCTGAAGACATTCAGGTTCTCGAACATCGGGGCTTCTCCCTCGGTAGATATAAATCAAGGCTTAACCCCGATTCCTTTAGAAAGGGTGAGCAGCTACAGAGGGCTCCCATGGAAACTTCGGCACAATTTGAAGGATTGACCGCATTGATCCAAACGCTGACGCCGGTCCGGCCGGTGGGGCGGGTCGCCGGGGTCGAAGGGGGCGTGGTGCATGTCACCGGCCTGTCCGGCGTCGCGCGGATTGGCGACATGATCGCCATTCACCGCCAGAACAGTACCCCGCTGTTGGCCGAGGTCGTTCAGCTGCGCGGCGACGTGTTGATCGCCCTTCCCGAAGCAGCCTTGGATGGTGTTGCCCTGCATAACCGTGCCGTTCTGCAGCCTGCGCCCACGCTTGCGCCTTCCGATTCCTGGGTAGGCCGGGTGATTGATCCCTCCGGGCACCCTCTGGACGGTCGTCCACTCCTGCGTGGGTCACAGGAACGCAGCCTGCGTGCTGCCCCGCCGGGCGCGGCTGCGCGACGGGCGATGGGGGGCAGGCTGGCCACAGGCATGGCGGTCACAAATACCCTGCTCCCGATCGTCAAAGGGCAACGTGTGGGGATTTTTGCCGGATCCGGCGTTGGCAAGAGCAGCCTGCTGGGACACCTGGCCCAGCAGATGGAAACGGACATCGTGGTCATTGGTCTTGTGGGCGAGCGGGGCAGGGAATTGCGCCATTTCATCGAAGAAACCCTTGGCGCCCAGGGGCTGAAACGCTCGGTAATCGTTACGGCAACCTCGGATCAATCGCCCCTGCAACGCCGCCGATGTGCCTGGAGCGCGATGGCCGTGGCAGAACATTTTCGCGATCAGGGAAAATCGGTCCTCCTGTTGATCGATTCCATCACGCGATTTGCGGAAGCCCATCGGGAAGTGGCCATCGCTGCGGGGGAGGCACCCGTGCTGCGGGGCTATCCTCCGTCGACCTCCCATCTCATCATGTCCTTGTGCGAAAGGGCGGGTCCCGGTGCAGATGGTCAGGGCGACATCACGGCGATCTTCAGCGTTCTGGTCGCCGGCTCAGACATGGACGAACCGATTGCGGATATCCTGCGCGGGGTGCTCGACGGACATATCGTGATGGACCGGGCGATTGCCGAACGTGGACGTTACCCAGCCATCGACGTTTTGCGTTCCGTGTCCCGCAGCCTGCCCATGGCAGCAAGTGACAGTGAAAATGCGACCCTGGCACAGGTCCGGAAAATGCTGGGGCTCTACGAACAGAACGCCATGATGATCCGCGCGGGGCTCTATGTGCAAGGGTCCGATGCGGAGGTTGATCAGGCAATTTCCGTCTGGTCCGATCTGGATGATTTCCTGGCGAAGCCCGACGCTGTCGGTTGCGCGCACAGCTTCCAGCAACTCGAACTTGTTCTGCGCCGGTCCAAGGTCGCACCCGTCAGAAAACGCCAATAGGGTGCTCTTTGGCTTCTGAACAGAAGGGTCAGGTCCTTAGCCGCTCAGCAAGGTCAATGCGACGGCAGTGCTGGACATTCCGGCGGAAAAATCACGGATCTGGTCTCGAACGACGAATTTCGTGATCAGATTCTCGCGCGCGCCAGTCTCGGTGAAAAGCGCCAGATCATCACTGCCCAGGACCGAAACGGCGGCATCCCTGAACACCTCAAGCTGTTGATCAATATCAATCTGCGCCAGCGCCGCGGGCAAGTTAAGCGCCGCTTCGAACAATTGGCGCATCGGAGGGTCACCCATCACTGTGAACCACTTGGCCTCGTTCGACATATCATCATGCGCAAGCTGCGCCAGTTCCCGCTGCGCATAGAGGGCCACGCGCATGGCGCCATCCTGTTCGCCCGCCGCAACCTCAAAACTGTTGGTCTGGTGACGGGCGACAATAGCACCGACAAAACCATCCTCGCCGGTTTTCACGAACTCACCCGGACCGAAACCGAACGCCTCGGACAATTCGCGATAGCGGGGGTCGGAAAGACGGTTGGCAAGGGCGTCATCACGCATCACGCCCTCCTCCAGGATTTTGCGAATGAAATAACGATTGTTGATGTCATCCTGCAATCCAAAGGCGCTGAGCGCGACGTTCAGCAACCGGCGATCAGAGGTCAGATCCTCGGCTGTGCGCACCTGCCCGATGTTTTCGCGAAAATACTCAGCATCCCGTTGCAATACGGCCCCCTTCGAAAACGTCTCGAGCTGGGAGTCATAGGTGCGTTGCAGAAACCGCCAACCTGCAAGGCCGGATACGGGAATGACCGGCTGGAACATCAGTTCGGCCTGACCGCAAGCAACCGGTCTTCGCGCGCCAGCAAACCGCGGAGGCACTTCAATGCGCGGTAGTGTTGCTTCGCGATCAGGGCCTCACTGGCCTCAGTCAGCAATGTCCGGCTGTCGCCATCCTTGAAGACCTGGCTCAGCTCCTCAATCTGGCGCAGCAATCCGTGATGCGCATCGGATGGGACGGTGTCACCGGAAAGGACCAATTGCACCGCAAAGCAGGCGCGCCTGACGGGTGTTTTTGCATCTTCGGGGTGGATCGCATCGCGCAGGCGCAGGATGTTCGCACCCGGCGTCATGATCGAAAGCCTGCTGCGACGGTCGCCGTTTTCAATCACCGCGCCGTTGATCAGGACCCGCTCCTTGGGGCTCAACTTCAGAACAAGGCCGCTCACGGCAGGGCCCTCCGTTGTTTGAGGCCACGCAAAATGGCGGTATTCACTTCCAGCAGGGGCACCGCGGTATCCTGACGGGCGATGACTTTGCTCGTGTGATGATTGGTGAATTCGGCCAGATAGAAAATCCGTGCGCGCAACTCGTCCGGCAACAGATTTTCGGCATTGGCAACATCCGTTGCAAGCGTCCGCCAAAGCCGGCGGTTCTCATGCAGCACTTCGAGCAGCCCGGGAAACTGTGCGGCCTCAATCGCGGCTTTCAGCCGTGCGGTGATGCGCGCGATCACTTCAAATTCGACGCTGCGCTCTGATTTAATGGGCGCTGCGGTAGGCGCATAGGCGCGCTGAGCCTTGTCGGTTGCGTTCACGGCGTGTCCTTACCTGCTGAAGGTCGGAATTTGGAAAGGGAGCGAAGGCGCGACATGGCGCCTTCGCTCATTTTGTTACCGGAACAGGGACAGGATTGTCTGCGGCGCCTGGTTGGCGATCGACAGAGCCTGAACACCCAGTTGCTGTTGTGTCTGCAGCGCCTGCAGGCGGGCAGAGGCCGCTTCCATGTCCGCATCCACCAGGGACCCGATGCCGGATTTAACCGCGTCGTTCAGCTTGCCGACAAAGTCGTTTTGATCAGAAATCCGTTTTGCCGAGGCCCCCAGTGCTGCAGCGCCGTCGATTGCTGTCGTCAGAAAGGCCTCAAGCTCATCAAAAGCCGTCGCGGCGGTTGCCGCGTCGGTGATGGCCGTCAGGCTGCCGACCGCGTCGATATTCGCTTCGAAATCGACAGTATCAACACTGATGGTGGATACTGTCGGAGCTGCGGAACCTACACGGTCAAGTGAGGAAACCACGGTCAGGGAGGTACCCCCGTTCCCGTCGACATCCGTTGCCAGCAGATTGACACCGTTGAACTGAGACGCGCTGATGATGGCGGCGATACCTTCGGCTTTCTCCGCCATGTCTGCCTGGATCTTGGAAAAATCCGCCGTCTCGGACTGACCATTGATCGCCAGTTGCTTCATCTCTTTCAGCGTTTCAACGATCTGTTCCGCACCGGCAGATGCCACCGCGACCGTCGACTCGCCAACCGCCAGCGAATCCTGAACAGCGGCAAAACCAGCAACGTCTGATTCCATCACCTTTGAAATTGCCCAGATGGCAGAATTGTCCTTGGCGGATCCGATGTCCTTGCCGGTTGAGATCGCGTTCTGCGTCTGGGTAAGGTCCTTGTTGATGGACTTCAGTGTTTGCAGCGCAACCATTGCACCGTTGTTGGTAAGAATGCTCGACATAAGCTAGTTCCTTCAATCATGGACGCTTTGCGCCCGTGGAGTGTCACCCCCCATGGGGATACGTTGGCGGTGTTCTGACCTGTGCATGCGTTCTGTGGAAAACGATGCGCCACCCGATTTCGGATGCATGGCTTACATGCCCATTCGAGGCTTAAGGTTTGCTGAATGCCTGAGGCCGGACTATCGCGGTTTTTAGCCGATTTTGCCGGAGCTGCCGTGGATCGGCATGGACTTCACGCACGCCGTTCCAATGTGGTGTTGTCCCGCAGGTCGATGCTGCGCTTTTTGCCATCCGCGCTGTAGGTGTCCAGACTGCTTCGGACCTGGCGAAGCTGGGCCATTCGGTCCGCGACTGCGCGGATACCGTCAAGCGCGCCACCAAGAAGCAGCTGGTTTCGCTTTACCTTGTTGTCGAGTTCCCGAAGCCCCTGCAGATCATCCTGCGGCACGCTGTTGATCGCGCCGATCAGTGTTTCTTTCGGTGCAAGCATCTCCGCCAGCCGCTCCAGGTCCCCTTCCAGCAAGGCCTCACGCTCGGAATCCAGCAGGTCGTTGAGGGCGTCGATCTGATGTTTCACGGTTTCATCGGTCATCTTCTTTCTCCTTGAGTGCTTCATAGAGAGATTCGCTCAGCCCGATGCCACCGGCACGGACCATTGCCGCAGCTTGCTCTTGCACCAGGAATGAGGAAAATTGATCCTCCCCCGCGCCACCGCCGTACTGATCCCGGGATTGTCCAAGCCCCGCAGATTTCAGCATTTCTGCAAGAAATGTCGCTTCTAGCTGCTCCGCCGCCTGCCGCAGCCGCAGGTCCGCGCCATCGGGGGAGGAAATGTGCCGCGTGGGAGGCGTAATTTGCATCGACCTGGTCCTTAAATTGCGTTCTATTTTTGGAAGGATGCGCCTGAACCGGTAAACAACCGGTAAGGATTTTGCCGCATACACCCCCCGTCGGAGAAGAACTCCCGGAGGCGCTGTTGAACATTTCACTTCCCAATATCACCGCCCCATCGGCGGGCGAGGCCCGAAAGACGGGTAGCTTGGTTCGACCCGCCACAGCGCGTGATGGCCCGGCGATTGCCACCGGCATGCCTGACTTTGGTCTCGCCTATGATAAATCGGCTGAACCATTCCCTGGAAGCGCCCCGGCGCAGGAGCCCGAGACTGGCATGACAGGCACAGGGCAGCGACCCGCCAAGAATGCAGGGGGCGCAGAACCGGAAGATCTTGATGCCTCTTTCATGGACGGCCCGCATGACGACGCGGAGGAGAGATCCAGCCCACACCTAACTGAAGGCGCGTCACGCCCGGCGGTTACCGGTGTGGCAATGCCGAAGCCGCAAGCGGAGCGCATTCCGGAAATTACCCGCGATCAAATCGCGGTTGATGATTCGACAGGTGACGAGGTTTCCGCGTTTCACAACCGCACCTCACCCGAAACGAATCCACAATCTCAGCGCACCCTTGCACCGCGACAGGACCATTCTGTGCTCCGGCATCAACCGGAAGAAAGCCTTCCTGACATTGCGCATGAAGGCCCAGACGCTCGGGCGCCCGCAACTGCGCTGGTTGGCGAAACGGCCCGGCAACATGCAATGGGGACAAACCCGCCGAAATCCGCAGCCCTCGCCACGGGCGAAGGCTCGGTCATCACCCCAGCCGAACGGCCTCGTGCAACGTGGAACGGCAGGGCGCAAGCCGATGCGCGCGGACCGTCGTCCAAGTCCGGAAAGGAAGGCTTCGACCGTCACGCGATACCAGACGAACGGCCTCAGCTAACGCGAAGCGACGGGCAGCAAATTGATGCGAACGGACTGCTGCCGCAGTCCGGGAAGGAGAAGCTCAACCGTCACGCGATAACAACAGAACTGCAGAATCCTGCGGTTGGCGCAGGCCGCGAGACCTCTCTGGAACGTGCGGTGACCGGCCAAATGGTTTGGCGGGACGCAGAAACAGGCAGATCTGCAACGTTGTGGCCCGTGTCCCGTCAGGACCCGCCAGCAAGACCTCAACCCGCCCCCGGAGACCGTCAGATGGTCACTGCCAAACAACAGTTGGATCAACCGGTTATCCCGGTGGTTCGCAATGCCGCGCGCACCATGACGGACGAGAGCGGGAGCCCCATGAGAACGCAGGGCGACCTGCCTGCGGCGACTGACATGAGGTTGCCACAACAGCGGCCATCTGCAGGTGATGTGGTTTCAGGGGCCGTACAAGAACGCGAAACGCCGCGACAACCCGTGCCTGTGCGCAACATTGAAACGGGGTTGCATCAGGCAACAAACGGCACAGAGCCTGTGGCGACTCGCCAAATCATTGACCGGCCTCTCACCCATGTGAGCCGCCCAACCGATGTTTCCGCACCTGTTGCACGTCCTGCCTCTGGTCCTGCCGCCAGCAGCAAGCTGCCAGATGGATTGCCTGCCACCGCCGGGGAGATTGGCCTGCGGCGCAGTGATCGGGCGTTCGACGACAAGCGGGAAACGAACCCGTCCAGATTGCTTCCGCAGACAGTGGATCGTTCCTCCCTCAATGCGCGGGTTGCTGTGCCTGTTTCTGGCTCTGCACGCGATGCTGCGGTGCCAGGCAGCGATCCGGAATTTCTCATTTCCGTGACGCACCGCGCCGCGCCCCGTGCCTCAACCCCTGACCGCCCAACGGAACAGTTTCACACAGGACGCGATGTCGCCCTCCCGCAAATGCCCAGGGCCGCAAGCCCCACAAGGGCTGCGATGGCCGCACCTTTGGCTGCATCCGGTCCGGAGGCCACAAAGACCGACACAACCCAGCCTGCGTCGGAGCCAAACCGCCCGCTGGTTCCCGAAGGGCACGGCGGCCCGCGCATGGATGTGATGCAGACAACCTCTGCCCCTCAAACCGCGGCGCCGCATCGCGCCGATTTACCGGTTCAGGTGGCGCGGCAACTGGCCGACGCATTGCAAAATGCCGGGCAACGCCCGGTTGATATCGCGCTCAATCCGGAAGAGCTGGGCCGCCTGCGCCTGGCCCTTTCCACAACGGAGGCCGGGATGGCGGTCCAGATCACGGCGGAGCGTCCGGATACGATCGAACTGATGCGACGGCATATCACGGAACTGGCACAGGAGTTCCGGCAGCTCGGCTATGCGGAAATCAGCTTCACCTTTGCGGGTGGTGATACCCGACAAGAGGACGGGGCGATGGCACGCCCGTCACACACACCCGAAACGCAGGCCGAAGCAGGCACGGAAAGCCCTGCTGAAATCGTCCTTTCGGCCACACCCGAATCCGGCATCGACATCAGATTGTGACAGGAGAAGAACAATGATCTTACCCACATCAAATGTTGCAGGTCACACTGCCGGCGCTGGCACTGGTGGCCCGACCGGGTCCAACGCCGTCCTGTCCTCCGATTTCGAGACGTTTCTGAAGATGCTGACCGCCCAGGCCCGGTTTCAGGACCCTCTGGAACCGATAGATTCGTCCGAATATGCCGCCCAGCTTGCGCAATTCTCGATGGTAGAGCAGCAGGTGCTGTCCAACGATCTTCTGACTGCGCTGACCGCTCAACTCGGCTCCGGCGGCATGGCGCAAATGGCAGGGTGGATCGGGATGGAAGCGCTCAGCACCGCGCCTGCCTATTTCGACGGCAGCCCGATCACGATCAATCCCAACCCCGCCGCCATCTCTGACGAAGTGTTTCTTGTCGTTTATGATGAAACCGGGACGGAGGTGCAGCGCATGTCAATTCCGGTTTCGGCGGAACCGGTCGAATGGGCCGGTGTCGCGGAGGATGGCACGCCATTCGCCCAGGGCCTTTACAGTTTCGAAATCGAAAGCCGCGCAGATGGTGAAGTGGTCCTGACCGATCCGGTCGCGACATATGGCCGGATCACGGAGGCGCGTGTGCAGGACGGCCAGACCGTCCTGATCCTGGAAGGGGGCGCCGCCGTTCTGGCCAGCGCTGTCAGCGGTCTGCGGGAACCGGCCGGCAGCAGCCCTTCGGCGGGTTCAAGCGCAGGCGGGTCATCGGCCGGAACTACAAGTCGGAGAGGCTGAAACCGAGGTAGGCGAAGGGCATGATGGCGCGGCGGAACCTGCCCAGTTCGAACTTTGTCAGCGGGCGCTGCATGGCTTCGGGATAGGGGTGTTGCGACACCTTGTCCTGAACCACGTCGGCCAGCACCGCCCCTGAATAGCTTGCCATCGCAACACCGTTTCCGTGGTAGCAAAGGCTCGCAAACAATCCCGGCTGATCGGGCACCTGGCCAACAAAGGGCATCCTGTCCCGGGCGATGCATACCATGCCCGACCAGTTGAAAGGTGTTTCCACGTCACGCCACGCCGGGAACATGCGGTCGAAATCCGCCCGCGCCCGTTGCAGCGCCCGCTTTTCCGATCCGGCGTTGGCCAAAAGGCCGCCGCGCACGCCAAACAGCATTCGGTTGTCCGGCATCAGGCGGAAATAATGCAGCAGGTGGCGGGTGTCATAAGAAGCCTGCCCGCTGGTCCAGCCCTGGGCGTCCAGCTCGCTCTGCGTGAGGGGGCGGGTGACGATGACGCTGGATTGGGTCGGCATGTAGCGTGCCGCCAACCAATCCGGCAAATCTTCGGAAGAATACCCGTTTGTGCCGATGATCACACGATCGGCAAGCACCCGGCCCGCCGGTGTCTGCAGGGCAAAACCCGACCCTTGCCGCGTAATTGTGGTGACCGGCGTGTCGTGATGGATATGCGCACCCGCTGCTTCGGCGGCGGCGGCCAGGCCCGTGATGTATTTGCGCGGGTTCAGGCCGAAACCGATGGGCACGGTGATGGCCCCGTGGAAACCCGCATTCATGCCTTCGGCCGCAAGATCCTCTGGCTGGGTCAGGCGCGCCTCCACGCCATAGCTCTCTGCGTAATACGCGACGTCATCCTGCATCGAGTCAAAGTCTTTGGGCCGATGCGCCAATTGCGTTTCACCATTGGAATGGCGGTCCACATCTATCGCGTGACGTTCCAACAGCCCCTCGACCAGATGGATCGCGGCCATTTCCGTTTCGCGCCAGGCCACGCGGCCCTCCCGGCCAAAGCGTTTGTCCAGCGCCGCGTTGTCCAGCATGCCCCCGCCAAGGCAGCAGAATCCGCCGTTCCGCCCCGAGGCCCCCCAGCCGACATAGCGGCCTTCCAGTACCGTGGCGCTGACACCGGATTCGGCCAAATGCAAAGCTGCGGAGATGCCGGTGAAGCCGCCGCCGACAATCGCAACGTCGCAGCGGTGTTCGCCGGACAGCGCGGGTCGGTCAGGGATGTCGCAGGTTTGATCCCACCAACATCCCTGCCGTGGCGCATCGGAATAGGCGAAGTCGCCGTAAATGCGTTTCATGCCTGGGCGCGTTCCGCCGCACGGGTATCAGCCTCGGCCCGGGTGGCATTGCGTTTGGTGACAAGCGACGCCGTGATCACGCCGACCGTAACGATCGCGATCATGATCGTGGACAGGGCATTGATCTCGGGCGAAACGCCAAGCCGCACGGCCGAGAAGATCTTGATCGGCAGCGTCGTGGCAGAGGGCCCGGAGGTGAAGGATGCAATAACCAGGTCATCAAGCGACAGGGTAAAGGCCAGCAACCATCCAGAGATCACGGCAGGTGCGATGATCGGCAGGGTGACCAGACGAAAGGCATCCCAGCCGGAGCAGCCCAGATCAAGCGCCGCTTCCTCCAGCGACCGGTCGAAGGTGACCAGCCGTGAGGAGACCACAACAGAGACATAGCACATCGAAAACGTCGTATGCGCCAGCACGATGGTCAGAACCCCGCGGTCAAGCCCGATGCCGATGAACAACAGCAACAGCGACAGGCCGGTGATGACCTCGGGCATGACCAGCGGTGCATAGATCATACCGGAGAACAGGGTGCGTCCCAGAAAGCGCCCGCCACGCACCAGCACATAGGCGGCCATGGTGCCAAGCACGGTGGCAAGGGTCGAGGACATTACGGCAACCTTGATGGTGACCCATGCCGCATCCAGAAATGCCTCGTTCTGGACAAGCTCGCCATACCACCGGGTTGAAAACCCCGCCCAGACCGTCACCAGCTTGGAGGCATTGAAGCTGTAGATCACGAGGATGATCATCGGCAGGTACAGAAACGCGAACCCCAGGGTCAGCGAAGTGACATTGAACCACGACATCCGCTTCATTGCTCTGCCTCCGCCTGTTTCTGCTGGTTGCGCTGAAACAGCACGATGGGGATGACAAGGATCAACAGCAGGACAACCGCAACCGCAGAGGCGACCGGCCAGTCCCGGTTGTTGAAGAACTCTTCCCACAAGATCTTGCCGATCATCAGTGTGCCGGATCCGCCCAGCAGCGACGGGATCACGAATTCACCCAGCGCCGGGATGAACACCAGAAACGATCCCGCGATGATCCCGTTTTTCGACAATGGAATCGTCACCAGCCAGAATGCCTGCATCCGCGAGCACCCCAGATCCTCTGCCGCCTCGTTCAGGGACTCGTCCAACCGGTCGAGCGCCGCATAGATCGGCAGGATCATGAAGGGCAGATAGGTGTAGATGATACCGATATAGACGGCCATATTCGTGTTCAGGATCACCAGCGGTTCATTGATCAACCCAAGCCAGAGCAGGAACTGGTTCAGCAGACCTTCGTTGCTGAGGATCCCCATCCAGGCGTAGACCCGGATCAGGAAAGAGGTCCAGAATGGCAGGATCACCAGCATCATCAGTGTCGCCCGCCATTCGTCGGGTGCCTTCGCCATGCCATAGGCAATGGGATAGCCCACGAGCAAGGTCATGAAGGTTGAGATGAGCGCGATACGCAGGGAGCTGAGGTAGGCTTTCCAGTACAGATCATCTTCCGTCAGAAAGACGAAATTCTCGAAATCGAAAGCGGCGAACATATCGCCGATCCCGTCCCGCATGGTGGGGGTATAGGGCGGGATCGAAAGCGCGAGGTCCGACAGCGAAATCTTGAAGACGATGATGAACGGAACGAGGAAGAGCGCCAGCAACCAAACGTAGGGAACAGCGATCAGGGCAAAGCGGCGCATGTTCAATGCTCCAACAGAACGCCGGCGGTGGCGCTCCATGAAATCCAAACCGGGTCTTCCCAGGTGATGTCACGACGCGCGATGCGGCGGGTGTTTGCCGTCTGCGCCTTGATCACCTGACCACCGGGCAGTTGCACGTGATAGGTGCTGAGGTTGCCCAGATAGGCGATATCCAGCACCTTTCCCTGCAGCGCATTGGCTGCATCATCGGGCCTTTCCGTCGAAATGCGGATCTTCTCCGGCCGGATTGCCAGATGCGCCTGTTGGCCCGCGCTGAAGGTGGTCTTGGTTTCGGCGGTGATCGGCGGCTGACCGTCGATCCAGTTCAGGGCATAGGTATTTTCACCCGTCGGCGTCGCTGTCGCGTCGATGATGTTCACGTCACCGATGAAATCCGCCACATAGACCGAATTGG
This sequence comes from Sulfitobacter sp. PR48, assembly GCF_028807335.1. Taxonomy (NCBI): domain Bacteria; kingdom Pseudomonadati; phylum Pseudomonadota; class Alphaproteobacteria; order Rhodobacterales; family Roseobacteraceae; genus Sulfitobacter; species Sulfitobacter sp. PR48. Next base: position 427,248 of record NZ_JARAMM010000001.1, read on the forward strand.
GGTATTCATAGATGTTGGCAGGGGTCGCGACCTGAATGATCCGCCCCTCGTCCATGACCGCGACGCGGGATGCGACGGTCATCGCTTCTTCCTGATCGTGGGTCACGATCACAAAGGTGGTCCCGGTGCTTTCCTGAATATCCATCAGTTCGAACTGGGTATCCTGTCGCAGCTTCTTGTCCAGCGCGCCCAGGGGTTCATCCAGCAACAACAGCTTCGGCGCCTTGGCCAGGGACCGCGCCAGCGCCACGCGCTGCCGCTGGCCGCCGGAAATCTGATGCGGTTTGCGGCGGCCGAACTTTTCCAGACGCGTCAGCTTCAGCATTTCATCGACCCGCGCATCGATCTCTGACTTGCTCTTGCGATCACGGCGCAGGCCAAAGGCGATATTGTCCCAAACCGACAGATGCGGAAAAAGCGCGTAGGACTGGAACATCATGTTCACGGCGCGTTTGTTGGGCGGCACATGGCCGATGTCCTTGCCGGACAATTCGATGCGGCCTTCGCTGACGGTTTCGAACCCCGCAAGCATGCGCATCATCGTCGTCTTGCCGCATCCGGAAGGTCCAAGAAGGGCAAAGAACTCTTTCTCGAAGATATCCAGCGTCAGGTCGTCAATCGCGACGAATTCGCCAAATCGCTTGGTCACGTTCTGGAACCGGATCAACGGCTTTTGATTGGGATCATCCCAGGGGGCAAATACAGTTTGGGTCAATTTAGTTCATCCTTGGGGTGCCACAGGCGATGAAAAAAGGGCGAGGCCATCAGGCCTCGCCGCAGGATCGGGTCAGGTCCCTGACTTGATCTTGGTCCACATACGGGTCACCGTCCGCTGCACCTTCGGCCCATAGGGCGACGTGGTGTAGAGTTTTTCCAGCGTCGTCTCATTGGGATAGATCGCCGGATCGCCAATCACGTCTTCCTCCAGGAACTCCTGAGACGCCTTGTTGCCGTTGGCGTAGTAGACATAGTTCGATGCCGCGGCCATGTTTTGCGCATCAAGGATGAAATTGATGAACTTATGTGCGGCATCCGGGTTTGGCGCATCGACCGGAATTGCCATGTTGTCGAACCACATCAGCGCCCCTTCGGAGGGTGCGTTATAGGCGATTTCGACACCATTGTCGGCCTCTGCGGCACGGTCGCGCGCCTGCAGGATGTCACCGGACCAGCCGAAAGCGACACAGATGTCGCCGTTGGCCAGCGCGTTGATGTATTCCGAACTGTGGAATTTCTGCACGTAGGGTGCGATTGCCGTCAGCACAGGCTCTGCCTTTTCGATGGTCTCGACGTCCTGCGCGTCAGGGTCTTCGCCCAGATACGCCAGCGCCGCCGGGATCATCTCTGCCGGGGCATCAAGGAAATGCACGCCACAGGCGGCCAGCTTTTCCATATTCGCCGGATCGAAGACCAAGGCGAGGGAATCCACCGGCGCATCATCGCCCAGCACTTCCTTGACCTTGTTCACGTTCACGCCGATGCCGGTGGTGCCCCACATGTAGTTGATGGCATATTCGTTCTCGGGGTCGTATTTTTTCAGACGGTCTTCGATCACATCCCAAAGGTTGCCGTTGTTGGGCAGCTTGGCCATGTCCAGTTTCTGGAACGCGCCCGCAGTGATCTGCCGCTGCAGGAAAGTACCCGACGGCACAACCACATCATACCCGGACCCGCCCGCCAGCATTTTTGTCTCCAGCACTTCGTTGCTGTCGAACACGTCGTAGATCAGGTCGATCCCGGTCTCGGTTCTGAATTTCTCCAGCAGGCTCTCATCAATGTAGTCGGACCAGTTATAAACCCGGACCTCCTCGGCAAAGGCACTTGTTGCCATGACGGCGGCGGCAGCAATGCCGCCAATGATAGATTTCTTCATTTGGCTCTCCCATCTGATACCGGGTTGGTCCCGGCTTCTATTGAATTTGATCAAGTTTTGCCTCATCGGGCAATATAAGATATGCTTTCATGCACTGCATCTTGGTGCAAGGTGCTGACGCTGGACAAAAAAAAGGCGCTGAGAATGAAAACTGAGATGTTCGCGCACGGAAATCCGTTTCGAGCCGACGATGCGGCAAAAATCCCTGCACATCAGCAGGTTTACGAGCAGTTGCGTGTGATGATTCTGTTCGGCGACCTCGTTCCCGGGCAGGCCGTGACAATCCAGGGTTTGATTGAAACGCTCGGTGCCGGCATGACGCCGGTGCGCGAAGCACTGCGTCGCCTGATCGCGGAAGGGGCGCTGATCCATCAAGGAAACCGCCGCGTTACGGTCCCCGGCCTGACGGCGGATTGCCTGGATCAACTGCATTTCATGCGCAGAACGCTGGAACCGGAACTGACACGGCGGGCGGCGCAGCGCATGACCCCTGAGTGCCTGGACCGGCTGAGATCCTGCGATTCGGATCTGAATGCCGCGATAGACGTGGGCGATGTCGGCGGTTACCTCACCCATAACTACCGGTTTCATTCGCAAGTCTACTCTGCGGCGGCAGCCCCTATCATGACGGCCACTGTGGATCGTCTGTGGCTCCGATTCGGCCCCTCCCTTCGTGTCGTCTGCGGGCGATTCGGCACCTCCAGCCTGCCAGACAAGCATTCGGACCTGATCATGGCGCTGGCCGATGGCAACACCGAAGCCGCTGCGAAAGCCATGGCGGAAGACGTCGATCAGGGGATGCACCAGATCAGGGTCGTGCTGGCCGAAGCCTGAACTTACCCCTGATTCGATTGACACCGCAGAATTTGATCATATTCTGCGTCCCATTCCGAAACGCCTGTCCGAAAGGGTCATGCCATGTCAACCATCACCAATCATCTGCCAACCGCCGAGCTTCAGGCGTTGGACGCAGCGCATCACATGCACCCTTTCACAACCAATGACGAACTGGCTGCAAAAGGCGCGCGGATCATTACGCGGGCCAGCGGCGTCTACCTGACGGACAGCGACGGCAATGAGATCCTGGATGCCATGGCCGGCCTGTGGTGTGTGAACCTCGGCTATGGCCGGCCGGAAATGGGCCAGGTTGCCGCGCGCCAGATGAACGAACTGCCCTACTACAACACCTTCTTCCAGACCTCGCATGTGCCCGCGATTGCCCTGGCCAGCAAACTTGCCGAACTCGCACCAGGCAACCTGAACCACGTCTTCTTCGCCGGATCAGGATCAGAGGCGAACGACACAAACCTGCGGATGGTGCGGACCTACTGGGCGCAGAAGGGCCAGCCGGAAAAAAGCCACATCATCAGCCGCAAGAATGCCTACCACGGCTCTTCGGTCGGGTCCGGCAGCCTGGGTGGCATGACCTATATTCACGAACAGGGCGGCATGCCGATTCCCGGCATCCACCACATCGGACAGCCCGACTGGTGGTCAGAAGGCGGCGACCAGACCCCGGAGGCATTCGGCCTTGCCCGCGCGCAGGAGCTTGAGGAAAAAATCCTCGAACTCGGAGCGGAGAAGGTCGCAGCCTTCATCGGTGAACCGATCCAGGGCGCTGGCGGCGTTGTTATCCCGCCCAGCACCTATTGGCCGGAAATCGAGCGCATCTGCAGAAAATACGATGTCCTGCTCATCGCGGACGAGGTGATCTGCGGGTTCGGCAGGACCGGGAACTGGTTTGGCTCGCAAACCGTCGGGATCAGCCCCGACATCATGACCATCGCCAAGGGGCTCAGCTCTGGCTACGCCCCCATCGGCGGCTCCATCGTTTCGGACGAGATCGCAGCCGTGATCAACGCATGTGAATTCAACCATGGCTATACGTATTCCGGGCACCCGGTCTGCGCCGCTGTCGCGTTGGAAAACCTGCGAATCATGGAAGAGGAAGACCTGCTTGGCCACATCCGCAACACCGCGATGCCGGCCTTGCACGCTGCGCTTGAAAAGCTGGGCGAGCATCCGCTGGTCGGCACCGTGAACGTTTCAGGCATGATGGCATCCCTGCCGCTGACGCCGCACAAGGAAAGCCGCGCGAAATTCGCAAGCGATGGCGGCACCGTGGGCTACATGTGCCGCGAGCACTGCTTTGCCAACAATCTGGTGATGCGCCATGTGGGCGACCGGATGATCATCTCGCCGCCGCTGGTGATCACACCGGAAGAGATCGACGTCTTTGCCGCGCGCGCCAAGCTGGCACTGGATGCGACCTACAAGGACCTCAAGGACAAGGACATGCTCAAGATTCAGTCCTGAGATTACGCGGGATGACAGTTGGCGCGCGCTCCAAGGGGCGCGAACCAACTGCCATCCTTACAATGCCCGCAAGCGGTCCAGAACGCTCAATGATGGATAGCCATCGGGCACAATTCCCCGATCCACCTGAAACCGGCGGATGGCATCCACGGTAAGGGGCCCCATCTTGGCATCTATCTTTTCCGTGTCGTAGCCCGCGCTGGTCAGTCTTTTCTGCAACTCGATTCTCTCGTCAAAGGTCAGAACCCGCAGGTGCCGGGGCCAGCCGTGTTCAAAAGCCGGACCACCTTTGATCCGGTCGGCGAGGTGACCAACCGCGACGACATAGGCATCCGCAGTATTGTAATTTTCCAATGCGGCAAAATTGCCAAAGATCAGGAAAGCCGCGCCTTCCGCCCCGCCGGGCAGCAGGACAGACGCCAGACCATAGTCCTTTACCGCCGTCCCGCTGGGCAGGGTCACACCCAGCGTTGCCCATTCGCTTGGCATCTTGCGCAGGGACCGGCGCGCCAGTTCATAATCGAATCCTTCGGGAATCTTGACCTCGACCCCCCAGGGCTGACCCCGGGTCCATCCGTGATGCTTGAGGTAGGCCGCCGTCGAGGCCAGCGCGTCCACCGGATCATCGCCCCAGATGTCCCGCTTGCCATCGGCATCGTGGTCGACCGCATGGTCCTGAAACGAGGTCGGCATGAACTGCGTATGCCCCATCGCACCGGCCCATGACCCGCTGAGTTTCGCTTTTGTGGTATCGCCGCTTTGCAGGATCTTGAGGGCGGCCAGCAGCTGATCCTCAAAAAACTCGGCCCGCCGTGCATCATAGGCAAGCGTGGCCATGGAATTCAGCACGGAATCGCTGCCCCGGAACGTGCCATAGGCGCTCTCCAACCCCCAGATTGCGACGATGATCTCCTTGTCCACATCATAGGTTTCTTCGATCTGGGTCAAAGCCTTGTCCCATTTCGCCAGAGCGGCCCTGCCGTTGGCGACGCGCAGATCGGACACTGCGGTGTCCAGATAATCCCATATCGTCTTGGTGAATTCCGCCTGGTTGCGGTCGCGGCGCACAACCTCCGGGTCATAGGTCACATCCTTGAGCGCCCGGTCATAAACCGCACCATCAATGCCCTGCTCCAGCGCGCGCGGTCGAAACGCCGCTACCCACGCGCGCAACCCGGCTGTGGAGCCGCCCTCCGGCGCCGCCTGAACCTCGACAACACGCTCCGGCGGGCGGGCGGATGCATCCGGTGCCTGTGCCCCGCTGGCCGTGCCGAAAACCATCAATAGGCAGAAAACGAAAACTCGCCTGTGCATTTGCATGTCTCTTTGAAAAGGACTTTGGCCAAACCTACCCGTCTTTGGCCCCGCGAAAAAGGGCTTGTGGCCAGGTGTTCAATCCTGACCTTCGGGCTGTGCGCGGTTCGCTTCACGCAGGCGCGCGGTATAGTCGCGCAACATCGGAACGCGGCGGGGTCGAAAGCTCTTGCCGGTGCGGACCAGGTCATCCATCCGGTCCAGCCGGAATGCCCGGAAATCCCGCCGCAGATGGCACCAGGCCAGCAGCATGTTTGTTTGCTGCATGTATACGATGCCCAAGGGATCGACCTGACGAACAGATGCCGCCCCTTTGGCATCCACGTATGAAAAGGCGATGGTTTCCTCATCCCATGTGGCAGCGCGCAACACGGCCACGTCGATACGCGGCGGGGCCGGTGGATCAAACCGGCGCGCATCCAGAATCGCATGTTGCAACCGGCGCGCCTGTCGAGGCGGGACTCGTGCGGTCAATTTGGCCAGCGCGGTTCTGGCAGCGCCAGCAAGGGCCGGATCACCAATTACGGACACATTGCGCAGACCCAGCACAAGAGCCTCCAATTCGTCGTCTTCGAAGGCCAGCGGCGGCATGGCGGCATCTTCGATCAGGGTGTAGCCAAATCCGGCCTCCCCATCGATCACCGCGCCCAGCCCACGAAGCGCATCAATATCGCGATAGACGGTCCGCAGCGACACATCCATTTCATCCGCAAGCTGCTGCGCCCGGACCGGCGCAGGCAGCCGTCGCAGCGTTGTCATCATCTGGAAAAGGCGATGGGTTCGGGTCATGTGCAGGGCATACCCCATCCTGACAGGAATTGACAGCAATACCCGTTATCACGAGGCAGGAAAACAGGAGCACGACATGATCACTCTCATCACCTTTGCCCCGTCATTCGGGCAGATTGCCGCCAGCCCCTTTTGCGTCAAGGCAATCTGGCTGCTGAACATGTCCGGCGAGGACTGGCAACGGGAAGACAGCACCGATCCGCGCAACATGCCCAAACAGAAACTCCCTGCCATTCGGGTCGATGGGCAGGTAATCGCGGACAGTGACAATATCCGCGCCTTTCTGGAATCGCGTGGGGCGGATTTTGACGGCGGGTTATCCGAGATGGAAAAGGCCGCCTCGCGCGCCTTCATCCGCATGGCCGAGGAGCATATCTATTTTCACAACGTGCTGGCCCGCTGGGGCGACGATGACGTCTGGCCGGTGATCCGGGACACTTATTTTGCCCAGATCCCCAAACCCCTGCGCGGCTTCATCACCGGTAAGTTGCGCAAGAACCTGTTGATGGGGATGAAAACCCAGGGGCTTGGCCGCCTCTCCGCGCAGGAGCGGCTCGAAAGGCTGGAACCGGACCTGCAGGCGATCACGACGCGGCTCTGGCAGGGGCCTTTCCTGTTCGGCGACAGGCCCACTGCCGCCGATGCTTCGGTGGCACCGATGCTGGCCGGATTGCGGGCCACGCCGGGCAACGGGCTGGCAAAGATGCGCATTGCCGGGGACCGGATGCTTTGCCGCTACATCGACCTTTGCCAGAACATGCTGGACATGCCGAAGGTGTACGATGTCACTTCGACCGCCGTGTCCGAGCCACTTTGCGCTTGATCTTGTCCTTCTTGCGCTTGGCCTTGGTCGCGCTCCGGCGGGGATGGCGCCCTGCCGGGGATTGCCGCCCCTGCGGGACTTTCTGATCGTCGATTTCAAGCAGTTCCAACGCAATGCCGCCGGTGACCGGCACAGCCTCTGCCAGGCGGACGGTGACGCGTTGACCGATGCTGATCAACCTGCCGGTGTCCGACCCCATCAGGGTCTGCGCTTCGCGGTCATAGTGGAAATACTCGCGGCCCAGCGCACGCATGGGCAGCAATCCATCCGCCCCGGTCTCATCCAGCTTCACAAAGGCCCCGAACCGGGCGATGCCGCTGATCCGGCCGGTAAATTCGCTGCCCACACGTTCAGACAGATAGGACGCCAGATAGCGGTCTGTCGTGTCCCGCTCCGCCGTCATGGATCTGCGTTCCGTATCGGAAATATGCGCGCCGGTCTGATCCAGCATCTCCATATCCTCGGGCGTCAGCCCGTCCTTGCCCCAGCCATGCGCGGTGACCAGCGCGCGGTGCACGATCAGATCGGCATAGCGCCGGATCGGCGAGGTGAAATGCGCATAGGATCGCAGCGCCAGGCCAAAATGCCCGATGTGTTCCGGCCCGTAATAGGCCTGGGTCATCGAACGCAGGGTGCTGAGATTGATCAGTTCCGCATCATCGGAGCCCGCCGCATCGTTCAGCAACCGGTTCAGATGTGCGGTCTGCAGCACCTGCCCCTTGGCCAGCGTGTATCCGGCAGCAGCTGCGGTCTCGCGCAAGGCGTCCAGTTTCTCCTGCGAGGGTTCCTCGTGGATACGGTAAAGCAGCGGTATCTTCTTTGCCGCCAGCGATTCGGCGGCAGCGACATTCGCCAGCACCATGAATTCCTCGATCAACCGGTGAGCATCCAGCCGGTCCTTGAAGTTCACTGACTTGACCTTGCCGTCCTCCGCCAGCTCGATCCGCCGCTCTGGCAAATCCAGGTCAAGCGGCTGGCGCTCGGCTCTTGCCAGCTTCAGCGCGCCATAGGCCGCGTAAAGCGGTTTCAGCACCGGGTCCAGCAACGGCCCGGTCCTGTCATTCGGATTGCCGTCAATGGCGTCCTGCACTTCTTCGTAATGCAATGAGGCCGGCGAGCGCATGAGCCCGCGATGAAACGAATGCTTCAGCTTGTTGCCCCTGGCATCCAGCACCATGCGCACTGCGATACAGGCGCGCGGCACGCCTTCGTGCAGCGAACACAGATCGCCTGACAGGCGGTCAGGCAACATCGGCACGACGCGATCCGGGAAATATGTGGAATTCCCCCGCTTGCGCGCCTCGCGATCCAGGGCAGAGCCGGGGGTGACGTAATGGGCAACATCGGCAATCGCGACCCAAAGCACATGACCGCCTTCGTTCTTCGGGTCCTCGTCGGCATGGGCATAGCAGGCGTCGTCATGGTCGCGCGCGTCTGAGGGGTCGATGGTGATCAGCGGCAGATCGCGCAGGTCCTCGCGGCCTTTCAGCCCGGCGGGTTTCTTTGCATCCGCTTCGGCAATCACATCGTCGGGAAAGTGATCCGGAATGCCGTGCTGATGGATGGCAATCAGCGACACCGCCCTGGGTGCCGAAGGGTCGCCCAGCCGTTCAACAATGCGCGCCCTGGGCAGGCCCATACGGCCCTTTGGCCCGGCCTGTTCCGCCTCGACCAGCTCGCCATCCCTGGCACCATGGGTCGCCCCCTCGGCCACCACCCATTCGCGGTCGGCCCCTTTGTCGATCGGCACGATCCGTCCGCCTTCGCTGCGCTTGCGGAAAATGCCCATGACCCGTTTGGGATTGGTCCCGATCCGCCGGATCAGGCGGGCTTCGTAATTGTGACCTTCTTCCTTCACGACGGTCAGCCGCGCCAGGATGCGATCGCCTTCGCCCAGCGCGGGGTCGGATGCGCGTGGGATCACCAGAACAACGGGTTCCACCCCCTCGCCCTGCCATTCCACCGGCTTGGCAAACAGATCGCCATCCTTGTCCGCGTGGCTGATGACCAGAACGGATACCGGCGGCAGGCGGTCAGGATCCTGATAGCTGCGCTTGCGCTTTTCCAGATGCCCTTCTGCCTCCAGCTCCTTGAGCTGACGCTTGAGGTCGATGCGCGCGGCCCCCTTGATTCCGAACGCCTTGGCGATGTCACGCTTGGCGGTCAGGGTGGGGTTCTGTTCGATCCAGTCAAGGATCTCGGCTTTGGTCGGAATGTTGCTCATCCCCCTCAGCTAGCACGCGGCCCTGCCAACGTCATGTTCAAATCGTCAGCGTTGTCCACGTCGCTCAGGGTATCGCATGTCGCGATCCGGTGGTCCGGCAGCGTCGCCCGGCTGTCGGCCAGCGCCGTGGACGTGGACCAGCGCACATTGCGGAAAAATCCGGGGGGCTGACGGCGCGGGTGTTTCAGACCGATCAGCCAGAAACCCCCGTCCGGGGCGGGGCCAAAGACCGCATCATGATCGCCCAGCCGCCTGAATGCCCTGGCAACATGCGCCCGGTTCACAGCTGGAATATCCGCGCCAATCAGGCAGGCGGGCCCGTGCTGCACCTGGCGCAGCATCCGCGCCATCCGCTCCCCCAAATCACCGCGTCCCTGCGCCAGACGGGGCAGACCGGCGGGCCAGACGCGGCTGCGCAGCCCTTCGGCATCCGGTGAAACGGCCAGCAAGATCTGCCAGCGCGGATCGTCCAGCCTTTGCAGCAGGCGCCCTGCCTGATGCCGGAACCACCATGCCGCTGCCGTCATGCCGATGTCGCGGCCAAGGCGGGTTTTGACCCGTCCGGGATGCGGCTCTTTCAGCATGATGATCAGCGTTCGGTTCAAAGATCCTGCACCATGTCGCGATGGGGAATGCCCGCATCGTCAAAGACCGGTCCGACCGCCGTGAACCCAAGCGCCTCGTAGAATCCCAGGGCATGTACCTGCGCGCCCAGCCTGGCCTTGCGCGCGCGCCCTTCTGCCGCCGCAAGCGCCGCACGGATCAGACCCGCGCCCAGCCCGGTGCCCCGATGGGATCTCAGCACGCAAACCCTGCCAATCTTGGCGACCTCGCCGTCGAACAGAACCCGGGCGGTCCCCACCGGTGTGGCCCCGTCCCGCGCCAGAAGATGCAGGCAGGAATTGTCCAGCCCGTCGATTTCATCCGCCTCGCTGACGCCTTGTTCTTCGATAAAGACAACCCGCCGCAGACGCAGGCAGCTTGCCAGGTCATCGGTGGTTTCAATCGTCACGCTCATGCAAAATAGTCGCGCAGAATGCGCCCATAAATCGCCTTGAGCTGATGTATCTGCTCAACCACGACATGTTCGTCCACCTGGTGCATGGACTGGCCCACCAGCCCGAATTCCACAACCGGGCAATGCGCCTTGACGAAACGGGCATCGGATGTGCCGCCGGTGGTGGAGAGTTCAGGCGTCACCCCCGTTTCAGCAGCAACCGCGGTTGCCACCAGCGCCGAAAGCGCGCCCGGCGGCGTGATGAAACTTTCGCCCGAGATCTTTATCTTCATCTCGACCTCGACGCCAAAGGCATCTCGGATCTGTGCCACTTCCTGCTCCAGCCATGCGGTCAGGCTGGCGCCGGAATGTGTGTCATTAAACCGGATGTTCACGGCGGCCGAGCAGCTGCGCGGGATCACGTTGCTGGCGGGGTTGCCGGTGTCCACGGTCACCACGGCCAGCGTGGAGGGGTCGAAATGATCCGTCCCCCGGTCCAACTCATGACTGGCAAGCCGGTCCATCAGCCGCACCATGGCAGGCAGCGGGTTGTTGGCGCGATGTGGATAGGCCGAATGCCCCTGCGTCCCGATCACCTTGAACCAAGCGGACATCGACCCGCGGCGGCCGATCTTGATCATATCGCCCATCTTCTCGGGGCAGGTCGGCTCTCCCACCAGGCAGGCATCCATACGTTCGCCATTTTCCGCCATGTAGTCCAGCAGCGCCGCCGTGCCGTCCACGCCATCGCCCTCCTCGTCCCCTGTGATGGTCAGGACAACAGACCCATCCGGCGGTGTGTCACGCACGAAATCGACGGCAGCGGCGACAAATGCCGCAACGCCGGATTTCATATCCGTGGTGCCACGGCCATACATCACCCCATCCTTGATCTCGGCGCCGAAGGGCGGCATCGACCAGTCATCGGGATTGCCCACGGGCACCACATCCGTATGCCCGTTAAAGCCGAAAGCCTTGCCGTTGCCCCTGGCCCCCCAGCGGGCAAAAAGGTTGCAGATGCCCCCCCGGTCCACCCGGACACAATTGAAACCGGCCTGCGACAGAACCTCCTCGACAATCTCCAGCGCCCCTTCGTTTGCAGGGGTGACAGAGGCGCAGCGCACCAGCCTTGCCGTAAGCTCTACAGGGTCAATCGCGGGCATATCGGGCTCCTTGGTTAAGGTGTTTTGGTCGGCATTGACCTTTTGTGACCAAAAAAGCGCGGTGCCAAGGGGGGGATTTCACGAAATGCTTAACAGTTTTGTCCGGATGGTGTTAAGGTTGTGGCAATAATATGACCCGAGGCAGGGCATCAGCAGTAAACGCAAGACCGGACACCTGAAAACAGGGCCATGCTTGCACTTCGGCAAATGAAAAGCACGGGGCTGATCCGTGTGCCGCTGACCAATGTCGCCTCGAACCAAGGGTAAGAGGCAGAGACGTGGTAGCAGCATCAGAACTTCCCATCGAAACGGTCCGAGAAGGCACCAGCGCCACGGATATGGCCGAAACGATATTTGGCGACGGCGTGACCGTCGTCGGCGCGACCTATTACGGTGACAACGACAGCGCCGGCATCTATTCGGGTGGCGACGCAACTGCCCCCGGTGTGACCCCGGGCGATACCGGCGTGATCCTGTCGACGGGCAATGCGCAGGATTTCACCAATTCCAACGGCCAGTCGAACCAGAACACCAATACCTCCACCAATACATCGGGAACGAACAACTACCGACCCTACAACGATGTGGCAGGGGCGCGGACCTATGACGCGGCAACGCTGGATGTGGATTTTATTCCCGACAGCAGCGTGATGACCATGCAGTTCGTCTTTTCCTCTGAGGAATATCCCGAGTTCGAGAATTCGATCTATCAGGATTTTGTCGGCGTCTGGGTCAACGGCACACTTGTACCGATGGACGTGGGCAATGGCGACGTGGACCCGGGCAACGTCAATACCGCCAACAACATCAACATGTACGTGAACAACCAGAACGACCAGTTCAACACGGAAATGGACGGGTTCACGATCACATTGACCCTGACCATGTTCGTGAACCCCGGTGTCGTGAATTCGCTGCGCATCGCCATCGCGGACGTCTCGGACAGCAATTACGATTCCAATCTGCTGATCGCCGGCAATTCGGTTCAGACCGACCTCATCGCCATGTCCGACAACGTGGATCTGTTTCCGGACGGCGAACGTGAAATCGACGTCCTTGGCAATGACATCAACGAGGGCGGCGGCACTCTGACCATCACGCATATCAACGGCGTGGCGGTCAATGCGGGCGACACGATTACGCTGCCGACGGGCCAGACGGTGCGCCTGAATGCAAACGGGACATTTACGGTCACGGGTGACGGTGACGTCGAGAACTTCAACTTCACCTATACGATCGACAACGGCATCAACACCGACGTCGGCTTCGTCAACGCGACGGGCGTGCCCTGTTTCGTCGCTGGCACCCTGATCGCGACCCCCGATGGGGAACGGCCGGCCGAGCACCTGCAACCCGGCGACATGGTGCTGACCCAGGATGACGGCCCGCAGCCACTGCGCTGGAGCGGCACCCGCACCGTTCCCGCCACCGGAGAGTTCGCCCCGATCCACATCCGTGCGAACACCTTTGGCAAGCACCGTGATCTGCTGGTGTCGCCGCTGCACCGGGTGCTGATCCGGGACAATCTGGCAGAGCTGCTCTTCGGCGAGGCCGAAGTGCTGATCGCGGCGCGTGACCTTGTGAATGACAGGTCTGTCACCCGGCGCACGGGTGGCGATGTCACCTATGTTCATCTGCTCTTCGACCGCCATCAGGTCGTCTTTTCCGAAGGGCTGGAAACCGAAAGCTTCCTGCCCGGGCCCCAGACCAAGCAAAGTTTTGAGCAGGAGATCGTGAACGAGATCTGCGCCCTGTTCCCGGAAATCGACCCGGAGACCGGTGCAGGCTATTCACCCGCGGCACGACGTACCCTGAAACGGTTTGAAGCGGGCCTGCTGCGCGCCGCAAAGGCAGCGTGACGTGACCTGGCTGGCGCTTTGCGATCACGATGGGCGGCGGCTCTCTGTCCGGGGCCTGGGCAGCGACAAGAATGACCAGCCACAGGTCGAGGACGATCCGCGCACGCTGTTGACACGTGGTTCGATCATGTTTGAAACCCGGCTTTCCGCGGATGGGCGTCCGCAACTGCTGTTCGGGTACAAGACAACCTTTCCCTGGCAGCGCAGCCTGACGTTTCAGGCGATACCGGGCGGCGGCATCGCCATGGTGCAGGTACAGGGCAAATCCATCAACCACGCCGCGATCCAGCGCAAGGATGCGGGCCGGACGGATGTGGTCCGGATCACCTATTCCTGGGACAGCTGCGCCAAATGGGGCCGGATGACGCTGGAACAACCCGAAGTCACGACGCTGACCAGCGTCTATGTCGAAAATCCTCACCCCCTGGCCCTGGAAGACGTGCGTCAGCTGATGCTGGGCAGCGGCGACCACACCTTTGCACCGGACATGATTTTTGCCGCCCTGTCCGATCAGATCGAACCGATCGGACCGATGCCCAGTCTTCTGCCGGGGACACCGCTGGCCACGCCATGGGGCTACAGACCCGCCGAGACCTTGCAGCGGGGCGACACGGTGATGACCCGCGCCGGGGTGGTCCCTGTCCTGCAAACCATCAGCCGGACCGTTCCCGCGCGGGGCAGCTATCATCCCGTGCGCCTGCGCGCGCCCTATTTCGGATTGCAGCAGGACATCGTCGTGTCACCGGACCAGCGGCTGATCATCGACGGCCCGGAAGTGGAATACCTGTTCGGCCAAGAGGCCGTCCTCGTGCCCGCGCGGCATCTGGTCAACGGCTTTGCGGCGATGGCAGAGCCCTGCGGCCCGACCATCTGCTATACCCAATTGCTCTTGCCCAGCCACGAAACGCTTCTTGCTGCCGGCACAGCGCTCGAAAGTCTCTATATCGGACGTATTCGCCGGAACGGGCAGCATCTGCACGGCAGCCTGCTGCACGGGCTTGATCGCAACAGCCTGCCGGAACACGGCAAGCCTGCGCATCACGTCTTGCAATGGTACGATGCGATTCACCTGGCCCGCCAGCGCGCGGCCTGAAGTCAGAAAGCTGACATCCCGCAGGCCCGATGGCCGCTCAGAGGGTCAATCAAAGAAGGGCGTCATCTGCGCGACGATGACCGCGTTTTCTTCCAGCGCGCGGGCCATCAGCGCGCGCTCCTCCTCGTCGATCTCGTGGCCTTCGGCCTCGCGCTCGGCCAATGTGCCGTAGCCTGTGACATCAAGCGGATTGGTATCCGCCTGCTTGAGAATCGCAACAGTTTCGCGCACGGCCTCAGCCTCGTCGATGCCGGAAGCAAAGCACATCAGCGCGGCGCCAGTCGCCTTTTCGGGCAGGCCGTCACCCTCCTTGCGGCCAATCTCGACCAAAAGGGTGTAAACTTGCTGTCTGCTTGGACCTTTTTTCGCCATGCGCGGTATTGGCGGCGCGGCAGGGGGTTTGTCAAGCCGCTGCGGCCTCCCCCGGCGCCAGGCTCCAGATCAGCCGCGACCCCGCATTGCGCGGATGGCCGCGATCAACAGGCACGCACCGATAAAGCCGACAACAAGCTGGCCGATCCATCCGCCAAGGGTGAAACCGAATATGAACAACAGAATCGCGTTGAGCAGCATCGCCCCGACGATTCCCATGAAGATGTTGAGCAACAGCCCGTGATCACCCTTCATGAATTTTTCCGCCAGCCATCCGGCGATGCCGCCAACGATAATTGCCGCGATCCAGCCCAAACCTGTCATGGTATCCGTCCTTCCCTGAGATATCGGACAGAAACCCGCAGGTCGGGAAATGGTTCCCGGTCAGGAGCGAAGAAGCTCGTTGATCGAGGTTTTCGACCGCGTCCGTTCGTCCACGCGTTTCACGATGACAGCGCAATACAGGCTGACGTTGTTCTTGGACGGCATCGTGCCTGCCACAACGACCGACCCCGCGGGCACTTCGCCATACATGATCTCGCCGGTTTCGCGGTCCACGATCTTGGTCGACTGGCCGATGAAAACGCCCATGCCCAGAACGGAACCTTCCCGCACGATGCAGCCTTCGACCACTTCCGAACGCGCCCCGATAAAGCAATTGTCCTCGATGATGGTCGGGCCCGCCTGCATCGGTTCCAACACGCCGCCGATGCCAACGCCGCCGGACAGGTGCACGTTCTTGCCGATCTGCGCGCAGGAACCGACGGTAACCCAAGTGTCCACCATTGCGCCGCTGTCCACATAGGCACCGATGTTCACGAAAGACGGCATCAGCACCGCGCCCGGCGCGATATAGGCAGAGCGGCGCACCACGCAGTTGGGCACGGCACGGAAACCGGCCTCTTTCCATTCCGCGTCGCCCCAGCCCTTGAACTTGCTGTCGACCTTGTCCCACCACCCGGCGCCCTGCGGGCCGCCATCGTGATATTCCATATCCTTGATCCGGAAGCCCAGCAGCACGGCCTTCTTGGCCCATTGGTTCACATGCCAATTGCCGTCTTCCTGCTTTTCCGCAACCCGCAGCTTGCCTGAATCCAATGCATTCAGCGTCTCCTCGATCGCGTCACGGGTTTCGCCTGTGGTCGATGAATTGATTTGATCACGGGTGTCCCACGCTTTTTCGATCGCGGTTTCAAGTTGGGAATTGGACATTGGGCGCACTCCTGCTGAAGAAAGTCTTTGACGCGCTATACCTGCGGACCGGATGTCACGCAACTTCCGTAAAGATGTCGGCCGCAGGGCGGTTCCTGCATGACCGATACCCCATTGCAAGTTCGGCCCAACCACGCCACCCTGACCTGCCATCTAATCCGGAGAGACTGATGAAAGACGATGACCGCCGCCACCCCCTGCGCCATGCATCCAGCGATCGCAGGGCGGCGGAATCCGCACCCGACACGGCACAAACGCGGGCCCCGGCGTATCGTCTGGCGTTTTCCGACGATGATTTCATGTGTCGCGACGAACTTCGCCCTGTGCGGCTGCAACTGGAACTGCTGAAACCCCAGTTGATGCTGGATGCCGAAGGGGTGGAAAGCACCATCGTCCTTTTTGGCGGCGCACGCATTCCGGAACCGGCGGAAAAACACACCGCCCGGACCGAGACCCTGGCGGATCTGTCCCGCTTTTACGATGAAACCCGCGAATTTGCCCGCCTGATGACCCTGAAATCCATGCAGAGCAACGGACGCGAGGGTGTGATCGTCACCGGCGGCGGGCCGGGCGTGATGGAGGCTGGCAACCGCGGCGCGATGGACGCCGGCGGGCGCTCTGTCGGGTTGAACATCGTGTTGCCGTTCGAGCAGGCACCCAATGCCTATGTCACACCGGAATTATGCTTTAATTTTCACTACTTCGCCATCCGCAAGATGCACTTCCTGATGCGGGCCAAGGCGATCTGCGTCTTTCCCGGTGGCTTTGGCACCATGGACGAAATGTTCGAGGCGCTGACCCTGATCCAGACGGGCCGGATGGAGCCGGTTCCGTTTCTGCTGTTTGGGCGGGCATTCTGGGAAATGATCATCAACTGGGACGCGCTGGCAGATGCCGGCACCATCTCGGTCGAAGACCTGGACCTGTTCCGATTTGTCGAAACAGCAGCCGAAGCGATGGACCTGATCGAAAACTGGAAAGTGTCACCTGCGCGCAAGGAAATTCCCGGCCGGTAAGCACCTGCTGTTGATCGTTCTGCGCCTGGTTGATCGTCCGGACATCAACAGCCGAAGGCCTCGCCCGTCGGCGCAATCGGTCCGGTCAGGCGCGCGCCTGGTCGGGCAGCACACCAACTTCCACATGATGTGGCAGCGTTTCCACGATTTCACCGTGATCCGTCGACTTGATCGCATAGCCATATCCGGCCAGCCGGTGTTTCCATTCGCGACTGGAAAGCGCCACGGCGCGTTCCCGCAGCACGAGGTCCATGACCTGAGCGGTGATAAAGGGGTCCTTGTTGATCATGACAGACATTTTCTGTCTCCTGATTGGGTTTCTACAGGAAACAATCTTGACGTCGCCCATGGCAACAATTGCTCGGGAATGCGTCGGAACAAAGGTCATTTCAGGTCGCACCGAACGACCCGTGATGTCATAAATCTGTGATTTACAGCGTTTCGGGATAAACTTGAAACATCCCGCGTCACTTTTCGCGTTCGACCGGAGGGAGAGGCAGCGAACAAGTGATTCAGGTATATCCCGAAACGCTTTATTGCTTTAATTCAGATAGATAAACCCCGGAGGCCGCCTGACCCCCGGACCAAAATTGATCTCAAACCGCCTGATTCCATTGCCTCGGGAGCAGCATCAGCACCTCTTTGCCGGATGGCAGATCAACTGATCCCCGCGTCCGCCTCGATCTGCCTGCGCGACTTGCGCGCGCGTTCCGTGGCCGATTTCAGCTGCCCGCAGGCCGCCATGATATCCTCGCCCCGCGGGGTGCGGATCGGAGAGGCATAGCCGGCCTTATAGATGATATCGGCAAAGGCGCGGATGCGGTTGTTGCTGGACCGCTTGTATGGCGCACCGGGCCATTCGTTGAACGGGATCAGGTTGATCTTGGCCGGAATGCCGTCAATCAGCTTGACCAGCCGCCGCGCGTCTTCGTCGCTGTCGTTGACGCCGTGCAGCATGACATATTCGAAGGTGATCCGCTCTGAATTGCTGACCTTGGGATAGCTGCGCAGGGCGTCCAGCAACTCCTCGATGTTCCAGCGCTTGTTGATCGGCACCAGCTTGTCACGCACCTCATCCGTGGTGGCATGGAAGGATACCGCAAGCTGGCAGCCAATCTCCTGCGCGGTGCGCCAGATCTCCGGCACCACGCCCGATGTGGACAGCGTGATCCGACGGCGCGACAGCTGGATGCCTTCGGCGTCCATCGCGATTTTCATCGCGTCGCGCACGTTCTCGAAATTATACAGCGGTTCACCCATGCCCATCAGCACGATGTTCGACAAAAGCCGCGTCTCATCCTTGACCGCGCCCGGGACCGGCCATTCGCCCAGATCGTCCCGCGCCACCATGACCTGGCCGATGATCTCTGCCGCCGTCAGGTTGCGCACCAGCTTTTGTGTGCCTGTGTGGCAGAACGAACAGGTCAGCGTGCACCCTACCTGTGACGATACGCAAAGCGTGCCGCGCCCCTCTTCCGGGATATAAACCACCTCGACCTCATGACCGCCGGCAATGCGGACAAGATACTTGCGCGTGCCGTCGCTGCTGACCTGCCTGGTCACGACCTCCGGCACCTCGATCACGAATTTCTCAGCCAGCTCGGCCCGGTAGGCCTTGGCCAGATTGGTCATCGCATCGAAATCACGCACGCCCCACTGGTAGATCCACTGCCAGATCTGGCCGACCCGCATCTTAGCCTGCTTTTCCGGCGTGCCGTTGGCAATCAGAACCTCCCGCATCTTGTCGCGGGTCATCCCGACAAGGTTCACAGGACCCTCCGGCATCTTGCGCGGAATGGTATGGACGTCCTGGGTAATTGGCGCGGTGGCGGTCATGGGGCGACTCTCCTTGGGTGGATGCGTCTCTATATAGAATGTGCCGCGAATTGCAAAAGGGTCTTGAACCGCAGGCTCCGGGGTAAGGTTATCCCCACTTGCGCGGTCTTTGCATCCGGCCCAACCTCAATCCATTCAGACTTTCGCACCCCTGGCTTCATTTCAAGCCACCCTGCAGGGGCATGAACCATTTTTTCTGAAGGATAGATGTATGTCGATATTCTACGGCCTCGCCCTGACATCCGGTACGGCCCTGATTGTCATCTTCGGCGACTACCTGATCAAAACCGCCGTTGTCGAGGGCCAGTCAGCCGGATCGCCACTGGTCATCATCGGCTGCGCGCTTTACGCGGGCTCGGCCCTGCTTTGGTACTTTGCCCTGCAGCACATCACACTTTCGCAAGCCGGAGTCGGGTTTTCCATGATCACGCTGATCGCGCTCTGCGCCCTGGGTGTGCTGCGGTTCGGCGAAACCCTGGAATTCAGGGAATTCGCCGGAATCGGCTGCGCTCTGGCGGCGATGGTATTAATGGTGCGCATCGTCTGAACGCACCACGCACCAATGTTCAGCCACCGCAGCGCTTGGCCGCGTCTTCCACCGCTGCCGTGAATCCCAGCAAGGAGAACGTGTCCTTGGTGTTCGTCCCCCGGCCTGACTGACCGCTGAGCACCGCATCGGCACCGCGTTTCATCGCTGTGATGATCTTGGCATCATCTTCGGTGGTTGCCGGCCACGCCCATTCACCCTCGGTGAACAGCTCAAACGTATTGCCGGAAATATCCATGTTTACGGTCGACCCCGACTTGAAGGGGTAGCCACCGGTAAAGGCAACCTGCCCCTTGGCGCCGGCAGAGGGCCGGTAGAACACCATCAACAAGGTCTGACCGCGGTTCACCGCGACAACCCGGCCATCGCGCGAATTCACGGTTTCCTTTGGTGTGGACACACCCCAGCATTCGGTCGGATTGTCCTCGACGAAGACACTCCAGTCCGTCTTGGCAGCGACGCGGTTCGTGCTCTGATCCTGTGCGGCAGCGCCTGACGCCGCAAAAGCGGCCAACCCTGCCACAACCCCTAAATTCTTAATAATTCGCATCTGTCCAGCCTCCAGCTGTCCTTGACCTCAACTCAATCGCAAGCCTTGATGGCGGCGTTGTTTGGCCGCTCTCCTGCAAGTGCCTGTTATCTTTTCGACAACAAGCATAATAACGCGAAACAGGCGACAGACGAAACCCTGATTGGCAGGTTTTCGCGCACGAATCGGAGGAATTCATGACCCAGCCAAGCCCCTTTGCCGAAATCTGGCGTGGTCCCATTCTGGAAAGCGTCCATTCAGGCCATGCTGTGGTCTGCGACGACACCGGCCAGATCGCGCAATCATGGGGTGATCCGAGTGCCGTGATCCTCCCCCGTTCGTCGTCCAAGATGATCCAGGCCCTGCCGCTGGTCACCTCCGGCGCCGCCGACAGGATGAGGCTTTCCACCGAACAGCTTGCGCTGGCCTGCGCCTCGCACAATGGCGCGGCGATCCATACCGACAGGGTCAACTCATGGCTCGATACCCTTGGTCTGGACGATGCCGCATTGCGCTGCGGTCCGCAGGAACCCGATGACCGCGATGCCCGCAACCACCTGATCCGGGCAGATGAAGCCCCCTGCCAGGTCCACAACAACTGCTCGGGCAAACACGCGGGTTTCCTGACACTGAACAGGCATCTTGGCGGCAATTCGGAATATGTCGATCCGGCACATCCGGTGCAAATGGCCTGCCTGGACGCCTTCGAAGACATCACAGAAGAGACTTCACCCGGCTACGGCATTGATGGCTGCTCGGCTCCGAACCACGCCTGCACGCTGCACGGCATGGCACGCGCCATGGCCCGTTTCGCCGCCGCGCCCGATGGCGCCGCCGAAACCCGCCTGCATCAGGCGATGCGCCTGCACCCGGAGCTTGTCGCGGGCGAGGGTCGGGCCTGCACCGAGCTGATGCGCGCGATGGACGGCAAGGTCGCCCTGAAAACCGGCGCCGAAGGCTTCTTCATCGCCATCCTGCCCGAGCAGAAGCTGGGCATCGCCCTCAAGGCGGCCTGCGGCACCACGCGTGCCGCGGAATGCGCCATCGCCGCGATTCTGGTCAAACTCGGCGCCCTTGATCCGAACCACCCCGCCACGCTCAAACGCATGAACGCCCCGATCACCAACAGACGAGAGATCGTGACAGGTGTGCTGAAACCTGCTGCCGAACTCCTCTGATTCTTTTTGGCAAAAATATTCCCGGGGGAGTCCGAAGGACGGGGGCAGCGCCCCCACCGGATCGCCGCCGTCAGGCGGCGAAATCCGATTGCGCATAGCCCTGCACATAAAGCAACGCGGTCAAATCACCGAAATTCACCCGCACATTACATTGCGCGGCTACGGCAGGCTTTGCGTGCAGCGCCACACCAAGGCCCGCACGTTTCAACATCCCCAGATCATTCGCCCCGTCCCCGACAGCGATCACATCCGCCTCGGCGATGTCCAGCCGCGCCGTGATCTGCTCCAGGGCATCGACCTTTGCCTGTTTACCCAGGATCGGCATCCCCACCTCACCGCTCAACATACCCTTGTCGACCAGCAGGGTGTTGGCCCGATGCTCGTCAAAACCCAGCAGAGCGGCGACCTTTGCCGTAAAGGCCGTAAAGCCGCCGGAGACCAGAGCCGCATGGCCGCCCTGCGCCTTCATCGTCGCCAGCAGCACCGGACCGCCCGGCATCAGGGTAATCCGTTCCGCCAGCACCTTGCCGATCACCGATTCCGGCAATCCTTTCAGCAGACCGACCCGCTCGCGCAATGCGCCGTCGAAATCCAACTCGCCATTCATCGCACGCGCCGTGATGTCCTTGACCCTTGCCCCCACACCGGCCTCATCGGCCAGTTCATCGATACATTCCTGCTGAATCATCGTGCTGTCCATATCGGCCAGCAACATCCGTTTGCGGCGATTCGCGGTCGGCACGACAACCAGATCGACGCCCATTTTCTGACACTCCTCCCAGACGGCCTCGAAATTGTCGGGCTGCTGCGCGATCCCGAATTCCGCCGCCTCGTCCGGCGCCAGCCAGACTGCTTCGCCGCCGCCCCAGGCATTGCGCAGGTTTTCGACCAATGCGGGCTCAAGAGTCCGCGCTTGGGGTGAGGTCAGCAAGACAACTGTGTACATCCGAAGTTTCCGATCCGCGTCATTCAGGTCGCAAATGTGCGACAAGGCGGCGTTCTAGACACGTTTTTCAGATTGCGCCAGCCTGACCAACCCCTTAAACGCAGCCTTGGGACACCCTTCCCCAACGAAGGGCGCTTATCTGAGAGGGTAGCATCAATGGCTATTACTGCACCGGCAACGCGGCCGGCTAATCCGCGTTTTTCTTCCGGCCCCTGTGCCAAAATCCCCACATTCGATCTGACCAAGCTGGCATCCGCTCCCCTGGGGCGCAGCCACCGTGCCGCTCCTGGCAAGGCCAAACTGCTTGCGGCAATCGAGACGACCCGCGAGGTCCTCGGTGTGCCGGCGGATTACCGCATCGGCATCGTACCTGCCTCTGACACCGGGGCTTTCGAGATGGCCATGTGGTCCCTGCTGGGCGAACGCCCTGCCGAAATGGTCGCCTGGGAATCCTTCGGCGCGGGCTGGGTCACCGATGTGGTCAAACAGCTCAAGATCGAAGCGACGGTGCACGAGGCCGACTATGGCCAGATCGTCGACATGGCGGCGCTCAACTACGACAACGATGTCTGCTTTACCTGGAACGGCACCACCTCCGGTGTGCGGATGCCGAACGGCGATGCGATCCCGGCGGATCGTGCGGGCCTGACCCTCTGCGACGCGACCTCGGCCGCCTTTGCGCAGGACCTGCCCTGGGACAAGCTGGATGTGACCACCTTCTCCTGGCAGAAGGTGCTGGGCGGTGAAGCGGCCCACGGCATGCTGATCCTCAGCCCCCGCGCGGTGGAACGGCTGGAAAGCTACACACCCGCCTGGCCCCTGCCAAAGATTTTCCGCCTGACAAAAGGCGGCAAGCTGAACGAAGGCATCTTCAAGGGCGAGACGATCAACACGCCCTCCATGCTCTGCGTCGAGGATTACCTGCTGGCGCTGGACTGGGCCAAATCCGTGGGCGGGCTGAAGGGCCTGATCGCGCGGGCCGACGCCAACGCGCAGGCGATCTTCGATTTCTGCGAGGCGAACGACTGGATCGCGAACCTGGCCGAAGACCCGGCCACGCGTTCCAACACATCGGTCTGCCTGAAGTTCACCGATGACCGCATCACCGACGGTGCCGCCTTTGCCAAGGCTGTCGCCAAGCGGCTGGCAGACGAGGGCGTGGCGCTGGACATCGGTGCCTATCGCGATGCCCCCGCCGGTCTGCGCATCTGGTGTGGCGGTACCGTCGAGACCGCCGACATCGAGGCGATGCTGCCCTGGCTCACCTGGGCCTTCGAGGCCGAAATCAACGCATGATCGGTGCGCCATAAAGGCACCCCCAACGCATGACCCGTAGGGTGCGCATTCACTGCGCACCTTCCCCCATCCCACAAAGGACCACAGCAATGGCCCCCAAAGTACTCATCTCCGACAAGCTCAGCGACGCCGCCGTTCAAATCTTCAAGGACCGCGGCATCGACGTGGATTTTCAGCCCGACCTGGGCAAGGACAAGGACAAGCTGGCCGAGATCATCGGCAATTATGATGGCCTTGCCATCCGCTCCGCAACCAAGGTCACCGAAAAGATCCTCGCCAATGCGCCGAATCTCAAGGTCATCGGCCGCGCCGGCATCGGCACCGACAACATCGACAAGGAAGAAGCCTCCAAGAAAGGCGTGATCGTCATGAACACGCCCTTCGGCAACATGATCACCACCGCCGAACACGCCATTGCGATGATGTTCGCCGTGGCCCGCCAGATCCCAGAAGCCTCGGCCTCCACCCATGCCGGCAAATGGGAGAAGTCGAAGTTCATGGGTGTCGAACTGACCGGCAAGACGCTGGGCGTGATCGGCGCGGGCAATATCGGCGGCATCGTCTGCGACCGTGCGCGCGGCCTCAAGATGAAAGTCGTCGCTTACGATCCCTTCCTCGGCGACGAGAAGGCCAAGAAGATGGGCGTCGAAAAGGTCGAACTCGACGAACTGCTGAAACGTGCCGATTTCATCACCCTGCACGTCCCTTACACCGATCAGACCGCCAATATCCTCAGCCGCGAGAACCTGGAGAAAACCAAGAAAGGCGTGCGCATCATCAACTGCGCCCGTGGCGGTCTGGTGGACGAAGAGGCGCTGGCCGAAATGCTGAAATCCGGCCATGTGGCGGGTGCGGCATTTGACGTCTTCAAGGTCGAACCGGCCACCGAGAACCCGCTGTTCAACCTGCCCAACGTGGTCTGCACCCCGCACCTCGGTGCCGCCACGACAGAGGCACAGGAAAACGTCGCGCTGCAGGTGGCCGAGCAGATGGCGGATTACCTGCTGACAGGTGCCGTCAGCAACGCGCTGAACATGCCATCCGTCACTGCCGAGGAAGCCAAGGTCATGGGCCCGTGGGTCAAGCTGGCCGGACATCTGGGGGCCTTCATCGGTCAGATGACAGATGAACCGATCAAGGCGATCAACATTCTTTACGACGGCTCGGTCGGCAAAATGAACCTCGACGCGCTGAACTGCGGTGTGGTTGCCGGCATCATGAAACGCGCCAACCCGGACGTGAACATGGTTTCCGCCCCGGTCGTCGCACGCGAAAAGGGCATCCAGATCAGCACCACCAATCAGGACAAATCGGGGGTCTTTGACGGCTATGTCAAGGTCACCGTGGTCACTGAAAAACGCGAGCGATCCATCGCGGGCACTGTCTTTTCCGACGGCAAGCCGCGCTTTATCCAGATCAAGGGCATCAACATCGACGCCGAGATCGGCGAGCATATGCTTTATACCACGAACGAGGACGTGCCTGGCATCATCGGGACGCTGGGCCAGACCATGGGCGAAAACAATGTGAACATCGCCAACTTCACATTGGGACGTTCTGCCGCAAAGGGCGAAGCCATTGCGCTGCTCTATGTGGATGAAGTCGTGCCCGAGCCGGTCATTCAGAAACTGCGCGCGACGGGCATGTTCAAACAGATCAAGCCCCTGCAGTTCGACGTGGCCTGACAAGCAGTTCAAGGGCGCTCCGGCAGGAGCGCCCTTTTTCGTTCAGGCCGCGCGGTTGCGCAGCACCACTGCAAGAAACAGGAGCATGGCCACAACCGTGATCATTGAACCGAGCTTGGCCAGCGATTCCGTACCGCCCGACAGGACGATGGCAATGCCCGGCACCAGTACGATCAGCCCGACCACGGAGACGGCAAAGTGGATCATCGCCAGGCGGCTTTGCGCGGCACCGGGCACCACGTGATAATAAAGGGCAAACAGCGTCATGCTGACCCAGCCGATCAGGTTGAGATGCCCATGCGCGGGGGAGAGGCCATGATCGTGCGTGGCTGACATCTGAATGCCCCAAACCATCCCGACCAGCACCGAAAGCACACCCACCAACAAAAAATAAAATGCCAGACCTTTCATTTGCCCTTCCAATTCATCCAGTTTCCAATCCACACGAACACAGCACCGTCCGCAAAAGAGGGCTGCCACGCAGAAGCGAGGAGCAGCCCCCATAAAGAATGACTTTTTTGCAAAAATCGTGCTGATACTATGCCATAAATTTCGCCATATAAAAAATTAATTAAATGTATTATCATTATAGATGATATGAATTTTGGCAGCTTTGATCTGAATTTGCTCCGCGTTCTTGACGCGTTGCTGGAAACCCGGTCAGCGACCCACGCGGGCCAGCGGATCGGGCTTTCGCAACCGGCGGTATCCGCTGCGCTGGCGCGGTTGCGTGCCGCGCTGAACGACCCTCTGCTGATACGGATCGGTCCCCGGCTTGAACCAACCGACTATGCCCTGTCACTTGCCGAACCACTGCGGACATTGCTGGATCAAACCGAATCCATACTTTCAGGCCCGCCGCGTTTCGATCCCAGCATCGCGGACGACCGGTTTCGCCTGTCGGGCAGCGATTTCTTTGCCGAGATGCTGATGCCGCAGCTGGCGGAGAAAATTGCGCAGGAGGCACCCGGCGTTCGCATTCAGCTTGTCGATCTGGTGCCGGACAACTTCGCCGGTGCATTGGAACGGCAGGATGTTGACCTGGCCATGGTGCCCCAGATGGAAGGCCCGTCCTGGATGGAATGGCAGCCGATGTTCCGTGCGCGTTTTTCCATGATCGCGCGGCGCGGGCATCCGCGGCTGGCAGCCTTGCCGACGCCCGGTGAAATCGACATCGACACCTTTTGCGATCTCAGCCATGTCCTGTTTTCGCCGGAAGGGAACCTTGCGGCGATGGCTGACGCCGCATTGGCCAAGGTTGGCCGAAACCGACGTGTCGTCATGACACTTCCGGTCATGTACGGCGTGTGCAGCGCCGTGGCTGAAACCGATTATGTTGCGGTTGTCCCCGATCAACTGGCAAGAAAGATCAGCACAAAGCTGAACCTGCAGGTTCTGCCGCCCCCTGTCGTCATGCCGGAGCCGATGATTGGCATGATCTGGCACCGGCGCCGCACCAATGCAGCTGCACATATCTGGATCCGTGGTGTCATCGCAGATATCCTGGCGCCGCTTGACGCATATCGTCAGGCTGACGGCTAGGGCTTTTCTTGCGGGTCGGCCTGCGCTACCTGCTGCGCATGACTGATCCCATTTACGCCATCGGCGACATTCACGGCCAGCTGAAGGAACTGCAGCGGGTGCTATCCCTGATCGAAGCCGATGGTGGCGGCGACGCCCGGATCGTTTTTCTGGGCGACTACACCGACCGTGGCCCGGACAGCCGCGGCGTGCTCGATCTGCTGATCGAGGGGCAACGCAGCAACCGACCCTGGACTTTCATCAAGGGGAATCATGACCGCATGTTCGAATGGTTCATGCGCGATTACCCCCAGCACGAGGCCTATCTGCCGGTCGAGCTTTACTGGCTGCACCGGCGGCTGGGCGGTGACACCACGCTGGAATCCTACGGGGTCGACTTTGGATCACGGAACCGGATGCTGGCCGTCCACGAAGCGGCGCGCAAGGCGGTTCCACAGGCGCATATTGAATTCCTGAAAGGGCTGGACCTGTGCCACGAGACCGATGCGCTGTTCTTCTGTCATGCGGGCATTCGCCCCGGCATCCCGCTGTCCCGGCAGGACGAGGAAGACCTGTTGTGGATTCGCAATGAGTTTCACGAATATGCGGAACCGCACCCCAAGATCATCGTGCACGGTCATACGCCGGTCGATCAGGCAACGCATTACGGCAACCGGATCAATCTCGACAGCGGGGCGGGATACGGGCAACCGCTGACGGCGGCGGTCTTTGAGGGCAGCAATTGCTGGACACTCACCGACAAGGGCCGCAACCCACTCACGCCGGAAAGCTAAACGCCGGCGTGACCTGCCTCAGTTCCAGTCCAGCACAACCTTTCCCGACTGGCCGGACTTCATCGCGGCGAACCCGGCTTCGAAATCATCAACGCCAAACCGGTGGGTGATGATGGCCGAGACATCCAGCCCGTTTTCCAGCATTGCGATCATCTTGTACCAGGTCTCGAATATCTCGCGGCCATAGACGCCCTTGATCGTGATCGCCTTGAACACGATGCGGCTCCAGTCCACCGGCGATTTTCCCGGCGGTATGCCCAGCATGGCGATCCGCCCGCCCATGGTCATGGCCTCGACCATCTGATCCAGTGCAGCCTGTGACCCCGACATCTCCATGCCGACGTCGAAACCCTGCTTCATCTTCAGGCGGGCAATGACGTCGCGCAGGTCTTCCTGGGCCACGTTGACAGGCACCACATCCGCGACCCTGGCCGCCAGTTCCAGCCGCGCCGGGTTGATGTCGGTGATTGCCACGTGCCGCGCACCCACGTGCCGCGCCACCGCCGCCGCCATGATGCCGATCGGCCCGGCACCGGTGATCAGCACATCCTCGCCCACAAGGTCAAAGCTCAGCGCAGTGTGTACGGCATTGCCCAGAGGGTCCAGGATCGCGCCGATGTCATCGCTGATCGTATCGGGCAAGGGCACCACGTTGAAAGCGGGCAGTTTGAGGTATTGCGCAAAGGCCCCCTGTTCGTTCACGCCGATGCCCCGCGTCGCCGGGTCGAGGTGGAACTTGCCCGCACGCGATTGCCGCGATTGCTTGCCGATCAGATGCCCCTCGCCCGAACAGCGCTGCCCGATCTCCAGCCCTTCGACATTGCGCCCGATCTCGACAATCTCGCCCGCGAATTCGTGACCGGTGATCATCGGCACGGGCACGGTCTTTGCCGCCCAGTCGTCCCAGTTCCAGATATGAATGTCGGTGCCGCAGATGCCGGTCTTGTTGATCTTGATCAGCACGTCGTCGGCACCGATCTCGGGCACCGGGGCATGGGTCATCCACAGGCCTTCTCGCGCATGCAGCTTGCTCAGCGCCTTCATCTCGTTGGTCATGACAGCACCCCGCAGGCCTTGCCCGCCACCTCGAACGCCGTCAGCGCGCGATCCAGCTCATCGCGCGTCAATGCCGCATTCATCTGGGTGCGGATCCGCGCCTGTCCGCGCGGCACAACCGGGAAGAAAAAGCCCGAGACATAGACGCCCTCCTCGAACAGGCGCGCGGCCATGTCCTGCGCCAGCTGCGCTTCACCCAGCATGACCGGAACGATGGGATGTTCACCCGGCAGCAGGTCAAACCCCAGCCGCTCAAGACCGGCGCGCCAATAGGCGGTATGCGCGAACAGCTTCTCACGCCGGTCGTCGCCCGCCTCGACCAGGTCCAACGCCTTGAGCCCGGCCATGACGATGGCAGGCGGCAGGGAATTGGAGAAAAGGTAGGGCCGCGCACGTTGGCGCAGCAGGTCGATCACCGGCTGCGGCCCTGCGATATAGCCGCCGATGGCCCCGCCCAGCGCCTTGCCCAGGGTGCCGGTCAGCAGGTCCACATCCACCCCGAAATGGGCGGGCGTTCCCGCGCCCTTTGGCCCCATGAACCCAGTGGCATGGCAATCGTCCACCATCACCAGCGCCTCGTATTTCTTTGCCAGCGCGGTGATCTCAGGCAGTTTCGCCAGATAGCCGTCCATGCTGAACACACCATCCGTCGCGATCAGGATGAACCGTGCGCCGTCCTCCCGGGCAAGTTTCAACTGCCCTTCCAGATCGTCCATGTCGCTGTTGGCGTAACGATACCGTCTGGCCTTGCAAAGCCGGATGCCGTCGATGATGGAGGCATGGTTCAGCGCATCCGAGACAATGGCATCTTCCGGTCCGAACAGCGGTTCGAACAGGCCGCCATTTGCGTCGAAACAGGCGGCGAAAAGGATGGAATCATCCTTGCCCAGGAAGGCCGCCAGCTTCTGTTCAAGCTCACGGTGAATATCCTGCGTCCCGCAGATGAAGCGGACAGAGGCCATGCCGAACCCTTTGGGGCCCATCGCATCCTGCGCCGCCGCGATCAGCTCGGGGTGATCGGCCAGCCCCAGGTAGTTGTTCGCGCAGAGGTTGATGACGGAATGCCCGCCCACATTGATTGTCGCGGCCTGGGCGGAGGTGATCATCCGCTCTTTCTTCATCATGCCGTCCGCATCAATCTGCGTCAGGATGTTTTCGATATGGTTCAGATAGGCCTGGGTCATGCGCATGTCCTTTTCCTTGCTCTAACATGGCGCATCACGGCACAAAACCTAAATATCCAATATTCCGGAAATTTTCTTTTATAGCAGAAACACGCGCGCGCTTCAGGCGTAATGTACCACCAGAAAGGCCCGTGCCGGACCTTCATGCGCAGCGATGCAATGGTTCACATCCGCAGGATAGCGGGCGGTGTCAGATGTATTCAGCACCTGCGCGCTTTCCCCGCTGCGCAGGCTGATGCGGCCTTCGATCACGGTCAGATGCTCGCGCGCACCCCGCGCATGCGGCTGGCTGTCCAGAGCACCACCGGCGGCAATGTAAAGATCGTAAACCTCATGCCTGCCCGCCTCCTCTGGCGGGGACAGGATGCGAATCCGGCACCCGGAACCAAGATTGTTGATGGCCGGCACATCCTGTGCCCTGAGCAATTCAATCCGCGACACCTGTGGCGCGCCGTCCAGCAGACCGGCGAAATCGACCTGCAAGGCACGGGTCAGGTTCCACAACGTCGCAATGGTGGGCGATGATTCTCCCCGCTCGATCTGGCTGACCATGGACCGGGACACACCCGACAATTTCGCAATCGCCTCAAGCGACAGGCCCTGCCCCAGCCGCGCCTGTTTCAGGCGCGCAGGCAGCTGGGTCAACATTGTGTCAGAGCTTTCCGTCATGACGGAGGAATTGACCGCGCCCGGGTGAAAGTCAACAACCGACCAACGCGCAACACATGGAATTGACGTGAGGTCCCGGCAGGCTTTTCCTGACATCCGGCAAGAGCTGCGGCATATTCGAACAAACATCAAAGGAACCGTCATGACACAAGACATCGTTATCCTGGGTGGCGCACGGACCGCCATTGGCACTTTTGGCGGGTCACTGGCCGGTACACCCCCCATCGACCTGGGGACTGCTGCGGCGAAAGCCGCGATGGAACGCGCGGGGGTGACCCCTGATCGCATCGGGCATGTTGCCTTTGGCAATGTCATCAACACCGAACCGCGCGACATGTATCTGTCGCGTGTCGCCGCCATGCAGGCGGGTGTGCCCGACGTGGTTCCGGCGATGAACGTGAACCGCCTGTGCGGGTCCGGTGTGCAGGCCATCGTGTCGGTTGCACAATCCCTGATGCTGGGTGACGCGGAATTCGGCCTTGCCGGCGGGGCAGAGAACATGTCGCGTTCGCCCTACCTCCTTCAGAACGCCCGCTGGGGTCAGAAGATGGGCGATGTCAAATCGCTGGACATGATGCTGGGGACATTGAACTGCCCCTTTGGCAGCGGCCACATGGGCGTCACTGCGGAAAACGTGGCGGCGGAACACGGGATCAGCCGCGAGGACATGGACGCCTTCGCGCTGGAGAGTCAGCAAAGGGCGGCGGCGGCCATCGCGGCAGGATATTTCAAGGAACAGATCACCCCTGTCGAGATCCGGGTAAAGCGCGATACGGTCAATTTCGAGGTTGATGAACATCCCAAGGCCACCACGGCAGAGGCGCTGTCAGGCCTGCGCCCGGTGTTCAAGAAGGACGGCAGCGTGACGGCGGGCAATGCCAGCGGAATCAACGATGGCGCGGCTGCGGTCGTTCTGGCCACCGCTGAAGCAGCTGAGAAATCCGGCCTGACCCCCCGTGCGCGGATCATCGGCTATGCCCACGCCGGGGTAAGGCCTGAGGTGATGGGGATCGGCCCCGTGCCCGCGGTTGAAAACCTGCTGGCGCGGACCGGGCTGACGGCCGGCGATTTCGATGTCATCGAAAGCAACGAGGCCTTTGCATCGCAGGCGGTGGCGGTTTCCCGGAAACTGGGCTTTGACCCCGCAATCGTGAACCCGAATGGTGGCGCGATTGCATTGGGCCACCCCGTCGGGGCAACAGGTGCGATCATCACGGTCAAGGCAATGTACGAGCTTGAGCGGATCGGCGGCAGGCGCGCCCTGATCACCATGTGTATCGGCGGCGGTCAGGGGATCGCGCTGGCCATCGAACGGATGGGCTGACCCCAGGGCCTGTGGCGTTCATCTTCCACCACCCGTTTCAGTCGGAAATGAATGTCCACTGAGCCTAGATCACCGGACGCTTGTTCAGATGGTCAACGCGCTGCGCAACCTCGTCACGCAGGATGCCCGGGCGCGGCTTGTCCTGCAGCGTGGTAAACCAGTGCTCCGGCGGGTTCCTGCCCCGCCGGTTCCCGTCGAACCGTAACGCGCGCAGCACGGCTTCGGCAGGGGCAGGCAAGAGACCGGGCAGCGCATGATCATTCAGTATGCCCCAGATGCCCGCCCACATCCGGCCCACCGACCACGGATTGTACCCACCCCCACCCAGAACCAGCAGCCTTGGGGCAAGCCCCCGGATGGCGCGCAGAACGTCCCAATGGGCATTGTTGCTGAGCTGCATGTGCGACAACGGGTCCTCTTCAAGACCATCGGCACCGCATAGAAACACGATGGCGTCGGGCTGAAACGACAGCAGGCGCGGGATCAGGAATTCCTCTCTGACAAAGGCCATTTCGGTATCGTTGAATCCGCGCGGCACCGGCAGGTTGAAGGCATTTCCGCCACCGTCGTTTTCCAGCGGGCCGGTGCGGGGCCACAGGCGTTCTTCGTGGATCGACATCATCAGGCAATCCGGATCACCGGCAAAGCCGACCTCCACCCCATCCGGGTGATGTGCGTCTATGTCCAAAAAAGCGATTCGCCGGACCCCGTGATGCCGCAGGGACAGCATCGCCAGAACCGGATCGTTAAGATAGCAGAAACCATTGGCGCGGTCCGGCATCCCGTGATGCGTGCCACCTGCCGGGCTGTAGACCGTCCCGCCATCCTTCAACAGTTCACCGGCAAGGATCGAACCGCCCGCCGCCGTCGCCGGTCTGCGGAAAATCTCCGGAAAGACCGGGTTCGTCACGCTGCCGATATCATGGTTCTCGAAATCTGCCGGGGTCGCGGCCTGTTCCTTCTCGATCCGCTGAAGCGCCGCGATATAGCGCGGGGTATGCCAATGGGTCAGCGCTTCGGGCTTGGCGCGGGGTGATCTGATGAATTGGCCCTCCTCCATCCAGCCCAGCGCCCGCGCCAGATCCATGACCGTGGACACGCGCGGCACCCGCAAAGGGTGCCAACGGCCGTAGGTCGAATGGCGGTAAATGTCGTGACCGATGAACAGGGGCTGCCTCATCGGCCAAATCTAACCTGCCACCACACAAATGCCATCTCTGTCGGGCAGAAACGAAAAAGGGCACCCGAAGGCGCCCTGATCCGGTCATTCAGAAACAGGTCTTATCTGGTGCCGTCAAGACCTGCTGCAGCTTCCGACACCATGGCGTCCAGATTCTGGTCGCAGATTGTCATGAAAGCTTCCATCGCAGCTTCATCCATCGGCACTGCCGTCATGTTGGATGCCGCGGTATTGCCGCCGGTCGGCTCGACCGCCTGGGCTTCACCGTCGATGACACTGCCGGTTTCGGAAGTACCGTCAGTCGCTTCCTCGGCGGAGGTGGTTCCCATGGTGCCCTGGTCTGCCTTGGCATTGCCATCGGTCACCATTCCGTCGGTTTCGCCGTCAATTTCGGCAATTGCCATCGAGGCAACGGTCATCTGTTCTTCGGGGGTCAATGCCTTGTATTCGGCACATGTCATGGAAGTGCTCATGTGCGCATCGGCAAGGGCGGGTGCGGCAACGCTGCCCATCAGGCTTGCGGCGGCGATTGTTTTTACGACAAAATTCATAATCATACTCCTTGATTTACTGTTGAAGAACCAACACTCACGGCGGCGGGCAGTTCCGTGACGGCCCGGTGCAGCCCGGCGAAACCTGCGTGATGCGCCGCTCAATACATTGCTTTTATTTATAAAAATTTTCTGATCTTTCTTTTCGTTTGAAGCGAATAACTTTCTGCCCCTATGTCTTAAGACATTCAAAAGCCACAACCGGACCATCCGACCGCCAGGCGCACCGCCCTGATCTTATCCACTGGACGGTTCCGACCACTGCGCATAACCTTCGGAAAAATGGTCAGATATACATTCAAAAGATTGCTCTCCCTCCTGCTGAGCCTCGCTGTCGCTTCGCTGGTGATCTTTGCCGTGATCGAAGTGGCACCCGGCGATCCGGCGTCCTTCATGCTGGGCATGAACGCGCAGCCTGAAACCCTTGCCGCGCTGCGTACCGAACTTGGCCTGGATACTTCGAAGGTGGCGCGATACCTGGCCTGGGTCGGCGGCATGCTGACCGGCGATTTCGGCACCTCCTATACCTATCGCACACCGGTGATCGGGATGGTGGCAGACAGGTTGTGGGTCTCCCTGCCGCTTGCACTTTATGCGCTCGCGCTCAGCACCGCCGTGGCCTTTCCCGCCGGGATTTTTGCCGCGTCGCGCCGGGGACAGGCGGGCGACATCGGCGTCATGGGGGCCACCCAGCTTGGCGTTGCCATCCCGAACTTCTGGTTCGCAATGATGCTGGTCCTGATCTTTGCCATCAACCTGCGTTGGTTCGCGGCCGGCGGCTTTGTCGGCTGGGACAAGGGTTTCTGGGCCGGGATGCATGCGCTGACCCTGCCTGCCATAGCCCTTGCCCTGCCACAGGCGGCCATTCTTGCACGCGTCATGCGGTCGTCGCTGCTGGATGTGCTGGGCGAGGATTTCATGCGCACCGCCCGCGCAAAGGGGCTGACAGAGCGGCAGGCGCTGTGGCGGCACGGCTTGCGCAATGCGTTGATTCCGGTGCTGACCATCATCGGGCTACAGTTTTCCTTCCTGCTGGCCGGGTCGATCATCATCGAACAGGTGTTCTACCTGCCCGGTCTGGGGCGGCTGGTGTTCCAGTCGATTTCGGCCCGCGACCTGATCGTGGTGGAATCGGTGGTGATGCTGCTGGTCTTTTCGGTCATCGTGGTCAATTTTCTGGTCGATCTTGCCTATGCCGCCGTGGACCCCCGGCTGAGGTCGCGGTCATGAGGCGAAATCTGATCCTTGGCGGGATGCTCTCGGCGCTCTTCGTGCTTGCGGCGCTGATCAGCTTTGTCTGGACACCCTATGATCATGTGGCGCTGAACATACCGAACAAGCTGCAAACGCCCAACGCGGTGCATCTGCTGGGCACCGATCATTTCGGGCGCGACATCCTGAGCATGATCATGGTCGGCGCACGCACCTCCATCGCGGTGGCGCTGGTGGCGGTGGGCATCGGCATGGGGTTGGGCATTCCCCTCGGGCTATGGGCCGCCGCACGGCAGGGCAGCTGGCTTGACGAGTTGATCATGCGCGGCAACGACCTTGTCTTTGCCTTTCCCAGCATTGTCATCGCAATCCTGATCACCGCGATCTTCGGCGCGGGCGCGATCAACGCGATCATCGCCATCGGTATCTTTAACATACCCGTTTTTGCCCGGATCACACGGGGTGCGGCCCTGTCGCTGTGGCAGCGCGAGTTCATCCTTGCGGCGCGGGTGGCAGGCAAATCCGCGGCACGCATATCGGTCGAACATATCCTGCCCAATGTCACCAACCTGCTGATCGTGCAGGGCACCATCCAGTTCTCCCTGGGTATCCTTGCCGAAGCGGCGCTGAGCTATGTTGGCCTGGGCGCGCAGCCGCCGACACCCTCCTGGGGCCGGATGCTGGCCGATGCGCAGACGCTGGTCAGCATTGCGCCGCATATGGCGCTGGTGCCGGGCTTTGCGATCATCCTGACAGTGCTTGGCCTGAACCTGATGGGCGACGGTTTGCGTGACTATCTCGACCCTCGGCTGCGGGTCGTCCGCGCATGAGCCTGCTGTCGATCCAGAACCTGTCACTGTCGATCTACGGTCTCGACATACTGCGGGACGTGACCCTGTCCATCGCCGCGGGGGAGATCGTCGCCATCACCGGCGAAAGCGGATCGGGCAAATCGCTGACGGCATTGGCAGCGATGCAGCTCCTGCCGAAGGGAACGCAAATAAAGGGCCGGATCATGTTGGGCGAGACGGACCTGACGCAGCAGGACGAAAAGACGCTCTGCGGCATCCGGGGCAACGACATCGGCATGGTCTTTCAGGAGCCGATGACCGCGCTCAATCCGGTGCAGACCATCGGCGCGCAGGTCGCCGAGACGATCCGCATCCACGACCGCAGCATATCGCGTGCCGCCGCTGAGATCCGCGCGGCAGAGACGCTGACCCGCGTGGGCCTGCCGCAGGACCGGTTCCCGCTTGGCCGCTATCCGCATGAATTGTCGGGCGGCCAGCGCCAGCGTGTGGTGATCGCCATGGCCATCGCGCTGCGGCCCCGCCTGCTGATCGCCGACGAACCCACCACCGCGCTGGACGTCACGACCCAGGCGCAGATCCTCGACCTGCTCAAGCATCTGGCCCGCGCCGACGGGATGGGCCTGATGATGATCACCCATGACCTCGCCGTGGTGGCCGACATGGCAGACCGCATCACCGTGATGCGCGAGGGCGAGGTGGTGGAAGAGGGTGAAACCAGGCATCTGCTGCGGCATATGAATCATCCCTATACCAGGATGCTCTTCGCCGCCTCCGGCCACCAGGTTTCCCTGCCCGAGGTCGCCGCACAGCCACCATTGCTTGAGGTCACGAATGTCAGCCGCGACTACCGTCTGCCGCGCACGACCCTGTTCAGCCCGGCGGGGTATTTCCGTGCCGTGGATGACGTGTCCTTTACCATCCACCGGGGCGAGCGGCTTGGCCTTGTCGGGGAGTCGGGGTGTGGAAAATCCACCCTGACCCGCGCGGTGCTGGGGCTTGAGCAGGTTCAGTCCGGCACGATCACACTGGACGGCGCGCCGGTATTCTCGGGCAATGCGCCCAACCTTGCGGTGCGGCGCAAGATGCAGGTGGTGTTCCAGGACCCTTTTGGCAGTTTCAACCCCCGGCATCGGGTGGACCGTCTGGTGACGGAACCGTTTCACCTGCTGCCCGACCCGCCAGTCGGCACGGACCGGACACGGGCGATTGACGAGGCGCTGACCGCCGTGGGGCTGACCCCGGCGGACGCCCGCAAGTACATCCACGAATTCTCCGGCGGGCAGCGGCAGCGCATCGCCATCGCCCGCGCGCTGATCATCCGGCCCGAGCTGATCCTGTTCGACGAGGCCGTCAGCGCGCTGGATGTCTCGGTGCGCGCGCAGATCCTCGATCTGCTGGCGGAGCTTTGCGGCACCTATGATCTGACCTATCTGTTCATCTCGCATGATCTGTCGGTGGTACGCACCGTGACCGACCGGGTGCTGGTCATGCAATCGGGCAAGATCGTCGAAGAAGGGCCGACAGCGGAAACCTTTGACAACCCGCAGCACCCCTATACCCGCAGCCTGATCGACGCAGCCCCGGTCCTGCCGCAAATTCACGCGGCAGAATGACGGCCAGGATTTCCATAGCCCCGGTGCCGGAGTCGCGCCGCGCCGTCCTTGACGGGATGGCCCGCAGCTATTTCCGGGAGGTGCTGCCAAATGGCCCGGCCTTCTTTCCCAATGCGCTGGACCGCTACTGGATCGAACCCGGCCGCCATCCCTATCTGATCGAACAGGACGGCGAGCCCATCGGCTTTGCCCTGGTCTGGAACCACCCCGACGGGACCCACGAATTGACCGAATTCACCATCCTGCCCGCCCACCGGCATCAGGGCATCGGAACCCAGGCCGCCGAGATGATATTTCTCGCGCTTGGCGGGGATTGGGTGCTTGGCGTGGCAAGGAACCCGGCGGGGGCGATGGTTTTCTGGCAGCACTGCCTTGAGGCCTGCGAAGGTGTCTGCGAAATCACGCGCCGCCCGCCGCGAACTGCCAATCAGGCAGGAAGTTTCTCTTTTCGCGTCGAACGCTGAGCGGGCTTGGCAAGCCATCCGACAGGCGGCACAGTAGAGTCCTCACCCAATTGGAAGGAGCCCATGCCATGAGACTGACCGGAAAAACAGCCATCATCACCGGCGGCGCCTCCGGGTTCGGGGCCGGCATCGTGCGTCGGTTCCTGCAAGACGGTGCGCGCGTCATGATCGCCGATCTGAACGGTTCCGCCGCAAGCGATCTGGCGCAGGAAATGGGCGATCACGCCATCGCACATACCGTCGACGTCAGCGACGGCCTTTCCGTCAGCGACATGTGCCGCACGGCGATCGAGGAATGGGGCCATGTGGACATCCTGATCAACAATGCGGGTGTGACTCACCTGCCGACCCCTCTTGATGAAGTGTCGGAAGAGGATTTTGACCGCGTATTCAATGTGAACATGAAGTCGGTCTACCTGACCGCCCGCGCATTGGTGCCGCATATGAAGGAACGCGCGGCAGGTGCGATCCTCAACATTGCCTCAACCGCCGGTGTCTCGCCCCGTCCGAACCTGAACTGGTACAATGCCTCCAAGGGCTGGATGATCACCGCGACCAAGACAATGGCGGTCGAACTCGCCCCCAAGGGCATCCGGGTGAACGCGCTGAACCCGGTCGCGGGAGAAACCCCGCTTCTGAAAAGCTTCATGGGCGAGGACACGCCGGAAATGCGGGCGAAGTTTCTGTCCACCATCCCGCTTGGCCGGTTCTCGACCCCGCAGGACATGGGGAATGCGGCGCTGTTCCTCTGCTCGGACGAAGCCAGCATGATCACCGGTGTCGCCATGGAAGTCGACGGCGGCCGCTGCATATGAAGACCGTCAATCTCGCCGGGAAGCTGGCCCGGATCAGCAGCCACTGGGATCCGCATGTGATCGCGGATTACAACGACAATGACGTCATGGTTGTCAAATTCCAGGGCGCTTTCCCGTTTCATCTGCACGAGGACACTGATGATTTCTTTCTGGTGCTCAAGGGGGAAATGGTGATGGAGCTTGAAGACGAGGCGCATCCAGTGAAGGCCGGGGAAATCTTTGTCGTGCCGAAAGGCGTGACCCACCGGCCGCGCGCCGATCAGGAATGCGAGGTTCTGCTGATCGAGCCAAAGGGTGTGCCGAACACCGGCGACCCGGCAACCGCCGCCGCGAAACCCCGCATCTGACCAGATGCCTTTTCAGATGCTGTTCCCGAACCAAAGCAGGCGTGCCCCATGAACACCGGCCCCAGAAACCTGATCACGGATGTCCCCGGCCTTTGGGTCGGCAACGCGCAGGACGAGATGCTGAAATCCGGCACGACCGTTGTTGTCGGGGATGCGCCCTTTACCGCATCGGTGCATGTGATGGGTGGTGCTCCCGGCACGCGCGAGACCGATCTGCTTGCCCCGGACAAATCCGTCGAAGCCGTGGATGCGCTGGTGCTCTCGGGCGGCTCCGCATTCGGGCTCGACGCCTGTTCCGGCGTGGTTGACGGGCTGCGCGCGGCGGGGCGCGGTTTTCAGGTGGGCGGTGCCGTCATCCCGCTTGTACCGGGGGCAATCCTGTTCGACCTGCTCAATGGCGGGGACAAGACCTGGTCCGACAACCCATATCGCGCGCTGGGGCGGCGGGCCTTCGACGCGGCAACGCTTGAATTCGAACTGGGGACAGCCGGTGCAGGCACCGGTGCGCTGAGCGCGATGATGAAGGGCGGACTTGGCTCTGCTTCCCTCGTGCTGCCGGATGGCACCACGGTGGGGGCGCTTGTCGCTGCCAATCCGGTCGGGGCCGTGACCACACCGGGGGACCGGCATTTCTACGCTGCACCTTTCGAGGTGGGGGCTGAATTCGGCGGTCTGGGGCCGGATCCCGCCAGCGGCCTTGGCATGTCGCTGGACAGCCGGAAGCTGCGCGCGCAAACGCCACGGGAAAACACCACCATCGCGATTGTCGCCACCAACGCCGCACTGACCAAGGCGCAGTGTCACCGCGTCGCCGTCGCGGCACATGACGGCATCGGTCGCGCAACGGTCCCGGCGCATACGCCACATGATGGCGATCTGGTCTTTGCGCTCAGCACCGGGGGCGGCACCCCCGGTGATGTGATGATGATCGGCCATGCCGCCGCCCTGTGCCTGTCCCGCGCCATCGCCCGCGCGATCTTTCACGCGTCGCCACGCCCCGGTGACCTCTTGCCCTGCTGGAGTGATCTGAATGCCTGATCTCGCGTTGAACGACCTGTCCCTGCATTATGAAGTCGAAGGGAACGGACCGCCTCTGGTCCTGCTCGCGGGCATGCTCAGCGACAGTGCCGCCTGGACACCCCTTGTGCCCCTGCTTCGCAACAGTTTCACGCTGATCCGCCCTGACAACCGCAGCACTGGACGCACAACGCCAAAGGACGCGCCGGCGACAATGGACCTGATGGTCCGCGACGTGATCGCGCTGATGGACCATCTGGGTCATGCGCGGTTTCACGTGGCGGGGCATTCGATGGGCGGGCTGATGACGCTTGAGATTGCCGGTCTGTTCGCAGACCGGGTTGCATCCGCAACCGTCATGGCCTCGGGCCGGGTGCGCAGCCCGCGCACAACGGCGGTGTTCGACGCGTTGCTGGCCATCCGCCGGATGCCAATGGGCGAGGAGACATGGCTGCGCGCGCTCTACCCCTGGATCTTCGGGCCCGCGTTCTTCACCGATCCCGGCAATGCCGAAGCGGCGCTCAAGGCTGCATTGGCCTATCCCTATGCGCAATCCCCGGACGCGATGGCCCATCAGATTGACGCCTTCAAACTCTTCCGGCCAGAGGCAAGCCTTTCAGACATCACCTGCCCGGCGCTGATCCTCTATGCCGCGCAGGATATCCTTGTGCCGCCTGCCCTGGCGAAACCGGGTTTCGACGGGATCGTGAAGAAGACCGAATTCACCGTGGAAAATGCCGGGCATTCGATCATCTGGGATGCGCCGGGCGATGTCGCATCCCGCCTGCTCGATTTCCTTTCAGAACATCCGATCAGATAGGACGCCCCGCCTTGATATTGCATCGCCAATACCCTGCCGCGCTACGCGCTCCCGGGACATTGGCGATGTGATCTGCCTTTGGTCAAAGGCGGGGCGTTGAAGCATCCGGCTGGTACGGCGGCGTGGCCTGTTCCAACGCGGGGATCGCCATGCAATTGTCGTGAATTCTCAGGATGGTCGGACAGTTTCTCATATCGACCTCAAAGCGCGCGTTGTTCAGGACCTGGGCGTAAAGGCACAGATCGGCCAGCCCAACGGTATCGCCGTGACAGAACTTTCCGGTCTCAGGCTCAGCGGCCAGCCGCGCCTCAAGCGCCTGCATGCCCGCCCCGGCCCACTTGCGGAACCAGGCCGCCTTGCCCGCCGCGTCCACGCCGAATTCAGCCTCCAGATGCTGGAGGATGCGCAGGTTGTTGACCGGGTGGATGTCCAGCGCGACGATCTGCGACAGGCTGCGCACCCGCGCCCTGCCCCATGGGTCAGCCGGCAACAGCGGCGGCTCCGGATGCACTTCGTCCAGCCATTCGAGGATCGCCAGAGATTGCGGCAGCGCACCCTGCGGCGTGACCAGCGTCGGGACCAATCCCGAAGGGTTCAGTGCCAGGTGTTCGGCGCTGGCCTGCTCCCCCTTCAGCAGGGAAAGCGGGACGTAGTCATAGCTGAGCCCCTTGAGGTTCAGCGCGGCCCGGACCCGGACGGAGGTGGAGGACCGAAAATAATTATGCAGGACAAGATCGCTCATGCGCGCGGCCCGATGGTGACTTCCAGCTCGCCGATGCCTTCGACACCGCCGGTGATCACGTCACCGGTAACAACGGCCCCCACGCCAGCGGGTGTGCCGGTCATGATCACGTCGCCGGGTGCCAGGGCCATGGAATGGCTCAGGATCGAGACATGTTCACGCACTGACCAGATCAGGTCGGAAAGGTCCGCGTCCTGCCGAACCTTGCCGTTCACCGCCAGCCAGATGCGCCCCTTTTCGATACTGGGGACCTCCGCCAGTGGTTTGATCGGGGCAATCGGCGCTGATTGGTCGAATGCCTTGCCCCAGTCCCAGGGGCGGCCCATCTCCTTGGCCTCGCCCTGCAGATCGCGGCGCGTCATGTCCAGACCCACGGATGCACCCCAGACATGGTCCATCACATCAGCTTCGGCGATCCGCACGCCGCCCTTGCCGATGGCGATGATCAATTCGATTTCGTAATGCAGGTTCTCGGTCAGCAGCGGATAGGGGATCGTGCAGGGCGTATCCAATGCGGCATCCGCCGGCTTTGTGAAAAAGAACGGCGCCTCGCGCGTCGGGTCCTTGCCCATCTCGCGGGCATGCGCTTCGTAATTCCGGCCGACGCAGAATATCCGCCGGATCGGAAACCGGTTTTCGCTTCCCTGTACGGCAAGGCTGGCCTGCTTGGGCGGGTCGATTACATACATGAGACGGCTCCTCTGGTTGGACACACCGAACACCGGCTGTCAGGCATCGTCAATGCCGAGCGTATTGGCCTATGCCATCTGATGACATAGAAGGACAGAAAGTTACGGCAGGAAAGTCACATGAAAAAAGCACTCATCACCGGCGTCACAGGGCAGGACGGCTCTTACCTGGCCGAACTCCTGCTGGAAAAGGGCTATGAAGTGCACGGGATCAAGCGCCGCGCATCCCTGTTCAACACCCAGCGGATCGACCACATCTTTCAGGACCCGCACGAGCGGAACCGCAATTTTCACCTGCATTACGGTGATCTGACCGATACCTCGAACCTGACCCGCATCCTGGCCGAGGTGCAGCCCGATGAGGTCTACAATCTTGGCGCGCAAAGCCATGTCGCGGTCAGCTTTGAAGCTCCGGAATATACCGCTGATGTAGATGCCACCGGAGCGCTGCGCCTGCTGGAGGCGATCCGGTTCCTCAAGATGGACCAGAAGACGCGGTTCTATCAGGCGTCGACGTCGGAGCTTTATGGCCTCGTCCAGGAGACCCCGCAGACCGAAACAACACCGTTTCACCCCCGCAGCCCCTATGCCGTGGCCAAGATGTACGCCTATTGGATCACGGTGAATTACCGCGAGGCCTATGGGATGTATGCCTGCAACGGCATCCTGTTCAATCACGAAAGCCCGCGCCGGGGCGAGACCTTTGTCACCCGCAAGATCACACGCGGCCTGTCGAACATCGCACAGGGGCTGGAACCCTGCCTCTACATGGGCAACATCGACGCACTGCGCGACTGGGGGCATGCCAGGGACTATGTGCGCATGCAGTGGATGATGTTGCAGCAGGACAGGCCCGAGGACTATGTGATCGCCACCGGCGTCCAGTATTCCGTGCGCCAGTTCATCGAATGGTCAGCGGCCGAGCTGGGCCTGACCCTGCGGTTCGAAGGCAGCGGCGTGGAAGAGATCGGCATCGTCGACAAAATCACCGGCGACAAGGCCCCGGCACTGCGCGAGGGGGACGTGATTTTCCGCATCGATCCGCGCTATTTCCGCCCGGCAGAGGTGGAAACGCTGCTGGGTGATCCCTCCAAGGCCAAGGCCAAGCTGGGCTGGGTGCCCCAGATCACCGCGCAGGAGATGTGTGCCGAAATGGTCGCAAACGACCTGCGCAACGCCCAGCGCGAACGGGTGCTGAAGGATCACGGCTATGATCCGCAGATGTCGCGCGAGGACTGAGCGGTGGCGGGCAAGCTCTTTCTCACCGGTGGCGGTGGCATGGTGGGCCGCAACATCCGCGAACATGCGGCGGCGTCCGGTTGGCAGGTGCTGGCCCCCGGCTCTGCCGAGGTGGATCTGACGGATGCCCGCCAGACCGCCGATTACATCGCCGCACAGCAGCCCGACGTGATCGTTCATGCCGCCGGGCGCGTCGGCGGCATCCAGGCGAATATGGCGCATCCGGTGGCATTCCTGGAACAGAACATCGCCATCGGGCGCAATGTCATCATGGGCGCACGCGCCACAGGGGTGTCACGGCTGATCAACCTCGCCTCGACCTGCATGTATCCCGCAGAGGGGCAAAACCCCCTGCGGGAGGAAAGCATCCTCACCGGTCCGCTGGAACCCACGAACGAAGGCTATGCCATTGCCAAGATCATGGCGATGAAACTCTGCGACTATATCCGCGCTGAAGACCCCGAAGCGCAGTATAAGACGCTGATCCCCTGCAACCTCTATGGGCCATATGACAAGTTCGACCCTAAAGCCTCGCACCTGCTGCCGGCGATCATCCACAAGGTGCACGAGGCAAAACAGACCGGGGCCGATACGGTTGAAATCTGGGGCGACGGCACCGCGCGGCGCGAATTCATGTATGCGGGAGATCTGGCCGATGCCGTCTGGAAAGCGGTGCAGGATCCGGCCAGCCTTCCCGGTGCCATGAACATCGGGCTGGGTCATGATCATTCGATCAACGATTACTACGCAACCGTCGCCGGGGTGATCGGCTGGCAGGGGACATTCACCCACGACCTGTCCCGCCCTGTCGGCATGAAACAGAAACTCTGCGCCACCGACCGGCAAACCGCCTGGGGCTGGCAGGCCCCGACCACATTGCGCGACGGGATCGCCAAGACCTACCGCCATTACCTGGAGCACCATGCGTCATGAGCTTTACCTACCCCCTTGCCACGTCCTCCTGGGACGACGCGGAATATGCCGCCATCGACCGGGTGATCAAATCCGACATGTTCTCCATGGGGCCGGAGGTCCGCGCCTATGAGGAAGAATTCGCCGATCTCTTCGGCTCGAAATTCGCGGTCATGGTCAATTCTGGGTCTTCCGCAAACCTGCTGATGACAGCGGCGCTGTTCTACACCAGGAACGCCGCGCTGAAACTGAGCCGGGGGGACGAGGTGATCGTGCCTGCGGTCAGCTGGTCCACCACCTATTATCCCCTG
This sequence comes from Sulfitobacter sp. PR48, assembly GCF_028807335.1. NCBI lineage: Bacteria > Pseudomonadati > Pseudomonadota > Alphaproteobacteria > Rhodobacterales > Roseobacteraceae > Sulfitobacter > Sulfitobacter sp. PR48. Next base: position 471,588 of record NZ_JARAMM010000001.1, read on the forward strand.
TCGCAATACGGCCTGCGGCTGAAGTTCGTGGACATCGACCGCGAAACGCTGAACTACGACCTTGATGCGCTGGAGGCCGCGATCACCGACAAGACGCGCGCGCTGATGGTGGTGAACCTGCTGGGCAACCCCAATGACTTTGCCCGGCTCAAAGCCCTGACAGAACCGCGCGGCATCGTGATGATCGAGGACAATTGCGAATCCATGGGTGCTACCTTTGACGGCAAGCAGGCAGGCACCTTCGGCGTGATGGGCAGTTATTCGTCCTTCTTCTCGCACCACATCTCGACCATGGAAGGCGGCATGGTCGTGACCGATGACGAGGAGTTGTATCACGTCATGCTGTCCCTGCGGGCCCATGGCTGGACCCGGAACCTGCCCAAGTTCAACCACGTCACGGGTGAAAAATCGGACGATCCCTTTGAAGAGAGCTTTCGCTTTGTCCTGCCGGGGTACAACCTGCGACCGCTGGAGATGTCCGGCGCGCTGGGGCGGGAGCAGATCAGGAAGCTGCCGGGGCTGGTCGAAGGCCGGCAGGCCAATGGCGCGCTGCTGCAGGAAGCGCTTGAAGGGCATCCGCGCTTCATGATCCAGCGCGAGATCGGCAAATCAAGCTGGTTCGGCTTTTCGCTGGTCCTGCGGGAAGAACACGCCGGAACACGGGCGCAACTGGTCCGCGAATTGGGGGAAAAGGGCTTTGAGTGCCGTCCCATCGTGGCCGGAAACTTTGCCAAGAACGAGGTCATGCAACACATCGAGCACGAAATTCACGGGGTACTGGCGAATGCCGATTACATCGACGCCAATGGGCTCTTCGTCGGCAATCATCACTACCCCCTTCCCGAGGCGATCAGGGAATTGGCCAGGCTCTAGGTCACCGAAAACGCGGGCGTGCTGATTGTTGATCGTCTACCGCATCCCCCGATTGTTTCCGATGCGTAAACAGTCCAGAGTCTGAAAACCGCAGTTGGCAACAAATTCCACAGGCCGCTCCCCGCGCCATATTCCCGCCGCTTTGGGAGGGTTAAGGTCGCCCGGAACAACGACGAGGACAATGTGATGACAGCACAGGAGATCACCCCGGTTATCCTTTGCGGAGGCTCGGGAACGCGGCTTTGGCCCGTGTCCCGCAAGAGTTTCCCCAAGCAGTTCATCGCCCTGATCGGTGAGGGCAGCCTGTACCAGCAGTCGACCACGCGGTTGTCGGGGCCGGGCTATGCCGCGCCGATGATCGTGACCAATTCGGATTTCCGTTTTATCGCGACACAGCAGCTGGCCGACGCGGGCCTTGATCCCGGCGCTGTGCTGATCGAACCGCAGGCACGCAACACGGCGCCCGCGCTGCTGGCGGCCGCCCTTGTACAGATGCAGTCGGACCCCGAGGCCCTGATGCTCGCCGCCCCTTCTGACCATTACATCACGCAGGCGGAAAAGTTTCGCGAAAGCGTGCAATCCGGCGTGGCGGCGGCCCTGGCGGGGCAGATCGTGACCTTCGGGATCACACCGGACCGCCCGGAAACCGGCTATGGCTACCTCGAACTGGGTGAAGGGGACAGGGCGACAGCGGTGCCGCTGAAACGCTTTGTCGAGAAACCCAAGCTGGCAGAGGCCGAGCGGATGCTGGAGGCCGGCGGGTATCTGTGGAACGCGGGCATTTTCATGTACACCGCCAGAACGCTGGTGGATGCCTATGCGGCCCATGCGCCCGAGATGCTGAAACATGTGCAGGCCGCAGTCGACGCCGCCAGGCCCGACCTGGGATTCCTGCGCCTGGATCCAGAGGCCTGGGCACAATGCGAAGACATTTCCGTTGATTTCGCGATCATGGAAAAGGTGAACAACCTGAGCGTGATCGAACATCACGGCGACTGGTCCGATCTTGGTGGCTGGACGGCGGTGCATCAACATGCACAAACGGATGCAAATGGTGTCGCTTTGCAGGGCACTGCATTGGCGATTGATTGCAAGGACAGCCTTTTGCGGTCTGAAAACGATGGGCAACAGATCGTCGGGCTCGGGCTGGACGGGATCGTTGCGGTGGCCATGCCGGATGCGGTGCTGATCGCCCACCGGGACCGTGTGGCCGAGGTTGGCAATGTGGTCAAGGAAATGCGCAGGCGCGACATTCCCCAGGCCGATACCTTTCCCAGGGATCACCGCCCCTGGGGCTTTTTCGAAACCCTGATCCTGGGCGGGCGGTTCCAGGTCAAGCGTATCGTGGTGACCCCCGGCGCCGCGCTGAGCCTGCAAAGCCATGTGCACCGGTCGGAACATTGGATCGTGGTCGCCGGAACGGCAAAGGTGACCATCGACGACAAGGTGCAATTGGTCTGTGAAAACGAATCCGTCTACATCCCGCTTGGCGCCGTTCACAGGATGGAAAACCCCGGCAAGGTTCCGATGGAGCTGATCGAGGTGCAAACCGGAAGCTATCTGGGTGAAGACGACATCGTGCGCTATGAAGACGTCTATGCGCGCGGCCAGGGCGCAAAGGGGTAGCTCTCCCCCGGACTTGCGGCTTACCGCTCAGCGGCCCTTTATCTGAAATCCAGAGTTCAAATGAAGACATGTCATTTTTGACATGTCTTCATGTGCAGGCCGACAACCAAGGCGGTACCGCAGGCCTGCGTTACTTCAGCATGGAGGCCAGATAGGCACCATAGCCGTTCTTGCGGAAAAGCTCAGCCCGTTCCGTCAGCTGTGCATCGTCGATCCAGCCCAGATCATGCGCGATTTCTTCCAGGCAACCGGTCTGCAGACCCTGCCGGGTGGTCAGCGTCCGCACGAAATTACCCGCATCCAGCAGGCTCGCGTGGGTGCCGGTATCAAGCCAGGCATATCCGCGCCCCATGCGGTTCACCCGCAGCGCGCCCTTGGCCAGATACATCTCAAGCAGGGTGGTGATTTCCAGCTCGCCACGCTCTGACGGCTTGACCTGCCGGGCCAGCTTTGGCGCGTCGGCGTCCAGGAAATAAAGCCCCGTCACCGCGTAATTGGAGGCGGGCTTCTCCGGCTTTTCGATAATGGATTGCGCCACGCCATCCTTGTTGAATCCCACCACCCCATAGCGTTCGGGATCGGACACATGGTAGCCGAATACCGTCCCGCCGCTTTCCTGCGCATCCGCGTCTGCCAGCAGTTCGGGCAACCCGTGACCGAAAAAGATGTTGTCCCCCAGAACCATCGCCGAAGGCGCGCCGTCCAGGAAATCTTCGGCAAGGATATAGGCCTGCGCCAGCCCGTCCGGGCTGGGCTGGGTGATATAGGTTAGCGAAATGCCCCACTGGCTGCCGTCGCCGAGGGTCCGCTTGAACTGATCCTGATCCTGCGGCGTCGTGATCATCGCGATCTCGCGAATACCGGCCAGCATCAGGACAGAAATAGGATAATAAATCATCGGCTTGTCATAGATCGGCAGCAGTTGCTTGCTGACGCCCATCGTGATCGGGTACAGGCGCGTGCCCGAACCGCCGGCCAGAATAATACCTTTGCGCTGTGTCATCCGGATGCTCCAATGTCTTTTAAAATATGCGTGAGTGTGGCCTGCCAGTCGGGCCGTGAAATGCCAAAACGGCGCTCCGTCTCGGAACAATCCATGCGCGAATTCAACGGCCGAACCGCCGGGGTCGGATAATCTGATGATGGGATATCCCTGACCTCGCAGGACACCCCGGCCTTGTCAAAGATCGCCCGCGCGAAATCTGCCCAACTGCAGTCGGGGGCACCTGAAAAATGATAGGTCCCGGTCTTTTCGGGATCGGCTGCCAGTTGTCCGGCGATGGAATGGCAGGCAGCGGCGATTTCCCGCGCGCCTGTCGGTCCGCCAATCTGGTCCGCCACGATGGTCAGGACATCACGTTCGGCACCAAGCCGCAACATGGTCTTAACAAAGTTGTTTCCATGCGCCGAAACAACCCAGGAGGTGCGCAGAATTGCATGGGTGCCGCCTGCCGCCCGCACCGCTTCCTCGCCGGCACATTTCGACCGGCCATAGGCGCTCAGCGGGCCGGTCTGATCGTCAGCTGTCCAGGGCCGGGTCCCGCCCCCCTCGAACACATAATCGGTCGAGATATGGACAAGGGGAATCCCCAGGTCGGCACAGGCCCGCGCCATGGCACCGGGGCTGTCGGCGTTGACAACAGTTGCCAGTGCCTCGTCACTCTCGGCCTTGTCCACGGCGGTAAAGGCCGCCGCATTGATCACGGCACCGGGGCGTTCCGCCTTGATAAGGGCCGCGCAGGCCTCCGGAGAAGCAAGATCGGCACCTGCCCGCCCCACGCATTTCGTCCCGTCCAGCAGGGCCAGCTCCCGCGCGACCTGACCGGTTTCACCAAAAACAAGAATGGTCATGTGGCTTCCTTCCGATGGTTGCTTCAGGCTTTGACGCCCAGCCGTTCACCGACACCCGCGCGTGCCTGCAACGCGCGCCACCAGTCCTCGTTATCGAGATACCATTGCACGGTCCGCTCCAGCCCCTCGTCCAGCGTGACGGAAGGCCGCCAGCCCAGTTCGGTCCTGATGCGTGTCGGGTCAATTGCATAGCGCAGATCATGCCCCGCACGATCCTCGACAAAGGCAATCTGTTCTTCGTACCTGGTGTCCTTTGGCCGCTTCTCATCCAGGATACCGCAGATTTTCCTGACGATATCAATGTTGCGGGCCTCGTTCTCGCCCCCGATGTTATAGCTTCGGCCCAGAACGCCCTTTTCCAGCACAAGCAAGAGAGCGTCAGCATGATCTTCGACAAAAAGCCAGTCGCGCACGTTGATCCCCTGCCCGTAGACCGGCAGCGGCTTGCCCGCCAAAGCGTTCAGAATGATCACCGGGATCAGTTTTTCAGGAAAATGAAACGGCCCGTAGTTGTTCGAGCAGTTCGTCAGGACAACCGGCAACCCATAGGTTTCGTGCCACGCCCGCACCAGGTGGTCACTCGACGCTTTGGAGGCCGAATAGGGCGACCGCGGATCATAGGGCGTATCCTCGGTGAACATGCCTGTTTCACCCAGCGACCCGAAGACCTCGTCGGTGGAGATGTGGTGGAACCGGAACCCCTCAGGCTTTCCCGCCGTCACCCAATAGGCACGGGCAGCCTCAAGCATGTTGTAGGTGCCGGTGATGTTGGTCTCGACAAAATCGCCGGGTCCGTCGATGGACCGGTCCACATGGCTTTCTGCAGCCAGATGCATCACCGCATCGGGCGCATGTTTTGAAAAGGCCGCGTCCAGTGCCGCACGGTCACGGATATCGACCTGCTCAAACGCGTAAAGCGGGCTGTCCTTGACGCTGTCGAGGTTTTCGAGACATCCCGCATAGGTCAATGCATCCAGATTGACGACGTCATGACCACGCGCCACGGCAAGTCGCACGACAGCGGAGCCGATGAAGCCGGCGCCACCCGTTACCATGATCTTCATGCTGCACCTTCAAATTGGAACGGGGTTTCAAAATCGGCGAGCAGCGGGGCCTTGCCATCCTTCTCGGACAGGACGGCATCACCACTCAACCCCCAGTCGATCCCGATGTCAGGATCATCAAAACGCACGGCGCCGTCACATTCAGGCGCGTAATAATCGCTGCACTTGTAGATGATTTCCGTATCCGGTGCCCTGGTCGCAAAGCCATGCAGGAACCCCGCCGGGATCAAAAGCTGCAACCCGTTCTCGGCCGTCAGTTCGTATCCGACCCACTGGCCGAATGTCGGGCTCCCCTTACGGATATCGACGGCCACGTCAAAGAGTGCCCCACGGCCGCATCGCACCAGCTTGTCCTGCGCATGCGGCGGGGACTGAAAATGCAGCCCGCGCACCGTATTGACAGCAGCAGAAACCGAATGGTTGTCCTGGACGAAATCAAGGTCAATGCCCTGATCAGCAAGCTTTTTGCGATTCCAGCTTTCGGAAAAGAAGCCACGATTGTCACCAAATCGCGGTGGATTCAGCAAGACCACGCCGGGGAGTTTGGTCCGAGTAATAAAGTCCACGAAATTGCTCCGTCATTCTCAATCGCTCTGCCTTTAGCAAGCAGGCCTGAGAATGTCACGGCGCGAGTGGCGGCACTGCCGAAGTTTCGGACAATGCCGGGGATTACCGCCTATGAAACGACAGTTCGGTCCGTGACCCGCCGCCAGTCGGTGCCATCCGAGAAGGCCGGAACAGCGCCGCCCGTCTCGTCGGTGACATAAACCTGGGCACCTGCACCCGCCGTTGCGGCACTGGGCAGGGTCGCAACGGAATAGCTGCACAATTGCACAGGGCCGAAATGGCTGGTTACCATCGTCGCTTTGTCGATCTTCAGAACATCCTCTGAATTTGCTTCGTCGCGCAGCTTGAAATCGCCGGCGCCGGTGATCTTGAACTTCCAGTTCCCGCCTGACGGCTCATCCAACATGATGAATGATGCGCCTCCGATTCCGCCCGTGTTATGCACCCGCACGCTGGGTGCATCCTCGGCCATGACCGAAAGTGTCTGGGTGCCCACCCCTTCGCCAATGATCACAGAGCCGGTGGTTCGGTCGACCTGGATGGCCCGCACGAATGTCGTGCCGTCCGCGCTTACCTTGATGGCAAAATCATCATCCCCCGAGGTCCCGATTTCGGCGCGCCCGGAAAATCCGGTCTGGAACAGCAGGCTGGCGGTGTCGCTGGCGACCGACTTGTTGATCTTGACCTGGTGATCCCCACCCGCGTGAGAGAGCAAGGTTGCATCAGCCGCAACGCTCAGACGGTTTGTCGTGTCTGCCGTGGCATTCACCCCGACAAGGGGCAGGTTCTGCATGTCGATCTCGGGTGCGGCAGGTGCCACCCATGCCGTACCGTCGAAACGCAACGTCTCGCCCGAGCCTGCGATATCGGCACGCCAGCCTGTGCCGGGCTCAAAGAACTGCCAGCTTTCGTCCACCCACAATGCGATGTTGTGGTCCTGACCCGCCCAGGCATCAGCGCCGGGAGCAGCGACGATATAGCGATCCCCATCAGCCGGAAGCGCCGGGGGCGTGCCGAGTTCTGCGTTCAGCACCGAGAGTTGCGTCACCGCATCCAGGATACGCAGCGCTTCATTGTGGGTGACATGCTTTTGCGCCTGCGCAGGTTGCAAATAGGGCAGGGCGAGGGCCGGGGAAGTCTCTGGCATCCAAATATCCTTTACGGGGTCTTTCCATTGCGGTCGCCGTGAGGATTGGCAAATGAAGGTAAACAAGCCGCCATGCAGCGAACGTTTGACCCAAATTTTACGCAACAGATAACCTTTAAAATGCGCCTTATCGGCCCCGGTATGGCCACATTCGCTCCCAGCCCCGCCCACGTTCAACTGCCAGGAATGGCACCGGGTAATTGGGAGCTGGTGGCATGGTACGTGCAGTCTTTTCTGTGGAAAATCCTCTGATCGCATCACAACAAGGGGCATTGGTCGGGATCAACGATCTTCAGTTGGTTCAAACTGCAGGGGGTACGATGCTTTATGCCGTCACCCGGGGTGGCGGCTGGGTAACAGCCTTTGATATCGGCGGGGCGGCAGGAGCCACACGGCAGGACGGGGCCTATGCGCTGGCCGAACGCTATCTCACACTCGAATCAACCGATCTTGTCCTGCGGGAAACCGCCAACGGCCCCCAATTGTTCATGGCCGGGCTGAACAGCGCCACGCTCAACGGTCTGCGCCTGGATTCCGACGGTCACGGGGCAGCATTCGACGGTGCGGTCAATGTCTCGGCAAATGGCCAGAACCTTGGCCATTTCTCGGAGATGGAGCTGACAGGCGACGGCAACAGCGGGCTGGCCGCCCTGCGCGGCGGCGGATTGGTCAATCTTTCATTCGGCGCGGGCAGCACGCTGAACGTGTCAGATATCAACCAGGGCAATGCCATGGACAATGCCCGTGCCACGGACATCGTCACGACAGTTCACAACGGGCAGACCTACGGCTTTGTCAGCTACGGGGCCGAGGATACAATCAGCATGTTCCGGCAAGACGCAAGCGGCGTCATGCGGCATGTCACGGATGTGGACGCCAGTGACGGGCTTTGGGTCGACCAGCCTGGCGCGATGACAGTGTCGCATACGCTCGATGGCGGTGTTTTCGTCGTCGTCGCCAGCTCGGGCAGCAATTCGCTGACGGTGCTTGAAGTCACCTCGAACGGGCTGCACCCGGTGGATCACATCCTGGACGGTCTGGACACCAGGTTCGCCGGTGCCAGCCATGTGACCTGTGTCACCATCAGCGGGCAGGATTACATCCTCGCAGCAGGGACCGACGCCGGGCTCAGCCTTTTTGCGATGCTGCCCGGTGGCCGCCTGCAGCATGTCCAGACCATGGAGGGAACAGCGCAGGCCCCGCTGAACGGGATCACAGCGGTTGATTCCATGGCCACACCGCATGGTTTGCGGATCTGGGTCTCGACCCAAGCCGCACCCTATCTGTCAGAGTTCAGCGTGAACTTGCCGAACCTCGGTTCCAGCCTGTCGGCGCAGGCCTCGGGTGGTGCGCTCTCTGGCACAGCGCGCGACGACATTCTTGCCGGGCAAGGCGGCGCGGACAACATCGCCGCCGGTGCAGGTAACGACATCATCATGGACGGTGCCGGGCAGGATACCCTGACCGGCGGCGCAGGCGCGGATCTGTTCATCCTGTCGCAGGACGGCGCGCGCGATATCATCCGAGACTTTCAGATCGAATACGATCAGATCGACCTGTCGGCCTTCGGCCAGCTGGCGGGCATCGGCGGCTTGCGGATACAGCAGCGCAACTGGGGCGCGGAATTCATCCTTGGCAATGAGGTGATCGAGGTGCGCTCCGCCAATGGCGGGTCATTGAACGCACGGGATTTCAACCATCTCAACCTGATCACCGGCGGCAGGATCGAGACCGATCCAGATGCCTATGACGATGGCCCGGCACCCAACCCGACACCGACGCCGACACCGACACCGACACCGACACCGACACCGACACCGACACCGACACCGACACCGACACCGACACCGACACCGACACCGACACCGACGGATCCTGAACCAAACCCGCCGACAAGCCCTTCCGTGACACAAATGCCCGGCGAAGCGCCGACACACCCCGCCTGGGTCAATGCACCAAACCTGACCCTGACGCGCCGCCCGGGAGACCTGAATGCCTCAAATACGCCGGACATGATCCGGACGACGGGAAATGCGGATGGCGTCTTTGGAAACGCAGGCAACGACACCATCGAATCCGGCGCCGGCGATGACCGGGTCAGCGGTGGTGGCGGCAACGACCTGATCCATGGCGGCGGCGACGATGATCTGCTGCTGGGTGGAAACGGGTTCGACACCCTTACCGGCGGCGACGGCGCGGATTCACTGTCCGGCGGCGATGGCGCGGATTCGATCTATGGCGGGAATGGAAATGATCTCATCCTCGGCGGTTCCGGATACGACCGGATTTACGGCGGGGCCGGCAATGACACCATCTGGTCCGGCGCCACGCCTGACCGGGTCTATGGCGGGGATGGCGACGACTGGATCAGCGCCGGGATCAACTATGGTCTGAGCGTCGATGGCATCTTTGGCGAGGCAGGCAACGACACACTGTTCGGAAATGCCGGATTCGACCTGCTGAACGGTGGTGACGGCGACGATGTGCTGGACGGCGGCCATCAGGCTGACAACCTATACGGCGAGGCCGGGAATGACACACTTCTGGGTGGTCCGGGTTTCGACCGCCTGTTCGGTGGCACCGGCAACGATATGATTTCAGGCGGTGACAGCGGTGATGGCCACTTCGGCCAGGCGGGAAACGACACCCTTTGGGGGGGTGAAGGCGGCGACCGTTTCTTTGGCGGAACCGGCAATGACATCATCGATGGCGGCACCGGGAACGACACGGTTTACGGAGACGCGGGTTTTGACACTTTGATCGGCGGGGCAGGCAACGACATGCTGGTGGGCAGTTTCAATGCCGATACCTTTGTCTTTGCCGCGAACCATGGCAACGACACCATCGCCGATTTCGATGCGACAAACCCGTTGGAACTGATCGACTTTTCGCATCTGTCCCGGTTCGCAGCCTTCGCAGATGTGCTGGGAAACGCCCGTCAGGCCGGTTGGGACGTGATCATCGAAACCGGAAGCAGCAGCTCCATCCGTCTGGTGCAGACCGACCTCGGGGACCTGGACGCAAGCGACTTCATCTTTTGACGTTGGCCAGAACATCCCTGACGATGGCGTCGAATTCTCGCGCCTGATCGTCAAAACTGGCGACTGAATGCACTGTCTGCGCATGCGGATGTCCGTCGATCGCCTCTTTCACCTGGGTTTTCAACTGGCTTGCCGGTGCGCCGATCGGGATCAGCTTGTCTGGGGAAATCGCACCATGTTCCGTTGTTCCGCCACTGTCCGTCTGGATCACGTCAATGCCACGGGCCAGCGCTTCGCGAATGGCCAGGCCAAAGGTCTCTTTCCACTGTGACATGAACAGCAGCACGTCGATCTCAGCATAGAAATCGTCCATCTTCTCTTGCGAGAATCTCGGGTGCACTTCCCAGTCGCCGGGCAGGTCGTCGAAGGTATGGTCCTTCCACCAGGTGCCATCCAGCGACCCGTCCACAAGAACCACGCGGAAATCCTCGGTATCGACTTCGGAAAACGCCCGTTTGATCAATGGCCAACCCTTGATCTGCGATGGCCCGCCGACAAACCCGAAACTCAACCGGTTGTCCTTTTCCCGCCGCTTAGCCTGACGCTGGAAAAAGTCCTGTTTGGGGTGATGCACCCCGTTTTCCCAAACCACCCCGCTGCCAGGTGCCAGACCGGAAGCCTCGCACAGATCCAGAGCGAAGTTGCTGGGATAGGTGATGCGCGCCGCTTTCTGAGCGATCTGCCGGACGTGGTCAAACCGCATCTTTGCCGCCCAGAAGTTGTCGACACAGCCTTTGCATTGTTCAATCCGGACAGGGCTTTGCCCGCAGTATTGCTGATCCACCTTGATCATGAACTGACGGTCACAGATCCACCAGAAGTCGTGGATGCTCAGAATAACCGGCACATCATGCGTTGCCGCAGCGGTCAGGATGCCGGTGCCCATATCCTGGATGCAATGCGCATGCACCAGATCCGGCTGCAATGTCGCGATCAGCTCAGCCAGTCGGGACGTGACATTCGGGTTATCGTAAAGTTCACCGTAACTGCGGCTGGCCGGCACGTTGATCAGGTAGTTGGTGATGCCGTTCTGCTCTGACTTGACCACAACGTAGGGTGCCAGGTCATAACGGCAGCACATGGAAACGGCGGTCACCCGGTAACCATGGTTGTCGACCAGAGCATGGGCGACCTGTTCTGCCACCACGGTCGCGCCCCCATAGGAGAACGGCGCAAAAAAGACATTCGCGAGCAGAATATGGTGTGCGCTCATGCTTCGACCCACTTCAGGATTTCGGGCGAAATGATATGCGTACCGTCTGAACCGTGCCAGCGTGTTTCCAGTTCTTCCCGCGCCGCCTGTCCCAACTTGCGCTGCAACGCAGGATCGGCCGCCAGCGCCTCCAACGCGTCGATCCAGTCAGCGGGTTGGGCACAAACAAAACCCGTTTGGTCATGCTTCACCACCGCGGCCAAATCTCCAACCGTTCCAACCAGCGAAGGCACGGCCACCGCAGAGGCATCCAGCACCCGGACAGCAGACTTGCACCGGTTGAAGATATCGTCGCACAGCGGCATCACCGCGCAATTCGCCCGCGCAAGCGCTTCGAGATAAAGGGCATAGGTCCCGAATTTTGTCGTCTCTACCTGTTTGATCAGCCCCTCTGGCAGGTGTTCAGGCTTGAAATGACCGATCAGCATCAGGCGACGGTTGGGATCATCCAGGATGAACGCTGCCAGCGGTTCGAGGATTTCCGCCAGATCAATCTCGTGACCCTGTGAACCGCTCGCAAAGGCCACGCGGAAAATGCCGTCGTCTTCGGGGCGGGTCGCCATTGCCAGACGCCCGGCATCCAGTGTCTCCTGATCGGCGAAGTTCCGGCGCAGGTGGACAGGTCTGGATGTGTAAAGCCCGGTATGTTCCACCATGCCCGGAGTCGACACCTGCAGGATGTCCGCACCATTCATCATGCCAAGGTACTTTGGCGCTTCCGAAAGGAAATGCGCCTTCAGTTTGGCGCCGACGGATTCCATGTTGCGGTAAGTTTCATAGGCAGAGACAGAGAAAAGCGGATCATCCAGATCATACAGCACCGGCAGCCGCAACCGCCGTGCCTCATACCGGAACATTTCAGTCACCGGCATGGTCTGCAGGCGATATTCCATCAGATGTGTTGCATTCTGCATGATGCGCGCCGAGCGCGGAACATCCTGGTAATGCGAATACTCGAAATCAACCCCACGCCCCTGCCAGAAGGCTGCCAACTGCTCCACCCGGTACTTTCGGCACTGCGGCAGGTTCAGGTCACCGATCATCGCAATCTGGCGACGTTTCTGCAAAACGGCGGGGGCCGTCATGATATGAAAAGCCTCTTTGCGGGCAAGGTCCTGCCAAATGCCATGCAGGTATTGGTCGTCAGATCGCGCAACCCCCTGCGCCGTCTGGCCAATGGTGCCCGCGCCCAGTTTGCGCAGCTTCATCCCGGTATAGGTACGGGCCTTGCGAAATGCTTCTCCTGGTCCTTCTTCGCGATAGCTGGAAATAAAACGTCGAATCAAATTCAGTCTGAAAAGTCTTGCCACAAAAGTGTTCCCTTGAGCTTTCCGCCGCGGCACGGATAGTCTAGTTCAGCCCGAATATCTACACCATTCGTGGCCCTGGAATGGACGGACATACCACATGACGCCCCCCGATAACCTCCTGCCTTCCAAGGATGTGACCCTGTTGATGGGTGTCCACAACGGTGCCGCCTTCCTGCCTGAACAACTCGGCAGCATCTCCGAACAGAGCTACCCCCATTGGCACGTGATCTTCAGCGACGATGGCTCGACCGACGATACGCCATCGGTTCTGAAGAACTTTGCCGCCAAACACCCTGGACAGGTGGTTGTCAAAGCAGGCCCTGAACTGGGGTTTTCCGCCAATTTCATGCAGTTGATACGCGATCTTCCCGACGATGCGAACCATGTCGGTTTTGCCGATCAGGATGACATCTGGATGCCGGACAAATTGGCGCGCGGGATGGCAGCGTTGCAGGACAGCGGCGAGATTCCGACGCTTTATGCCGCGCGCAGATGGTATTGGCGGCCCGAAACGGATCAGCGGCATCCCTCGCCCCTGATCGAAAGGTCATGTTGTTTTCGCAATGCCCTGATCGAAAACGTTGCTTCGGGAAATGCGATCCTGCTCAATCCCGCTGCAGCGCGCCTTGCCCGCGAGGCTGCGCAGCTGACGGACCGCGTTTTTGCCCATGACTGGTGGCTCTACCTTCTGATCACCGGCGCCGGGGGCCAGGTCATCTTTGACAACGGGCCTCCCTGCCTGCTGTACCGGCAGCATGAAGCCAACGTGATCGGTGCAGGCCACAGCCTGGCACAACAGGCCAAACGCAAACTGGCCGTTCTGCGCGGTGCCTTCTCTGACCGGCTGCAAAGCAATATCCTCGCGCTGGATCAGGCGCGCAGCTTGCTGACAGAGGAGAACCGGCAAATCCTCGATGAATTCTCTGCTGCGCGCGGCGCGCCGTTCATGCCCCGGCTTACGGGTTTGCGCCGCATCGGGCCCTTCCGGCAAACTGTGCTGGGCAACATCGGATTTTGGGGGGCCGCAACACTTGGCCGGATCTGACCCATTGCCAAAGGTGCTTCTCGTCGGAGGAGAAGGCATTCCATCCGGTGTGCCGCGTCATATCTGCCACCTCGCCAAGGCGTTTGACGGCATTGCAGACGTGACAGTGATCAGCGACATCAACCATGGCGGTTACGATGCGCTGGCAGAGCTGGGCACCCGCCACATCACATTGAGCGGTCTCAGCAGCAGGTTGTCGCTGGGGCATATTTGGCGGGGCTGGCGGGGCCTTCTGGCATTTCTGCGCGGATCACAGGCCGACCTGACCTGGATTCACCCCCGGTTTCCCTCTCTGATGGGGCGGATGGCCCTGGCGCTGCGGCTGTGGCGGCCAAAGGGTACGACCGCATTTACCATTCACGGATTGCCCTATGGAAAGGGGCACAAACCCTACGCCAGCTTTCTGTCCCTGACGCTGGAAAAGGCCCTGATGCGGACGTGCCCGCCGACCAATATCATTTTCCTGTCCCAGGACATGGCGGATCGCGCACGGGAAATGATCGGGGCAAGTCGCCTGGCGCGCCATGGCATTCACGTTCTGCCCAATTGTTCCGACCTGGGTGAATTGCCCCCTTTCACCCGCCCGAAGGACCCCACCCTCGTCATGACCGGACGCGCCGGTCGGCAAAAGAACTACGCATGTGCTGTGCGGCTCATGAACCATCTGCCAGAAAACACCCATCTGATGCTGTGCGGTACGGGAACGGATACGGAAAAGTTCCAGGCCGAAATCGCCGGGCTTGTCCCCGCAGCCACATGCGCCCGGATTTATTGCATCGGTCCGGTGCAGGATGTTCGCCCTTTGCTGAGGGCCGCAGACGCATATTTGCTGACATCGCGCTACGAAGGAACACCCATCGGCACCCTTGAGGCATTTGAGGCCGGGCTGCCCATTATCCTGGCCGACTTCGAAGGTGCCGATGCGCTGGTCGACAGGCATCCGATGGGCATCAAGATTGACCCTTCCGATCTGGAAACATCTGGCAAACAGGTAACCGAGTTTCTTCGCAATGCGCGTGCTGCTGACCGCGCGCTGCGGCAGCAGATCAGAACGGTCTGGCACCGCGAATGGTCACCAGACGTCTTTGATGAACGGGCCCGGGCTCTGTTGCACAGGCTCTTGGCAAACTGATTACCGGTTTGGCGGCTGCTTCATCTGCATTTCATGCAGCTCCAGCGCCTCTTCGATATCGTCGAAAAACTGGATATCCCCGTTTTCGAGAACAACAGCCTTGTTGCACATGCGGCGGACCATCGGGGGCGAGTGGGTTACCACGATGGCACCGGATCTTTCCATCCGATCATCAAAAACTGCTGCCGATTTCGCCCGAAAGGCACCATCACCAACTGCTGTAATTTCGTCGACCAGATAGGTATCGAATGGAATCCCCATGGAGACCCCGAAAGAAAGACGCGCGCGCATACCAGAGGAATAGGTCCGCAAGGGCATGTGCATATGGCCGCCCAACTCCGCAAACTCGGTCACGAACTCAAGCAGGCTGTCCGTATCGTACCCGTACAATCGCGCCACGAAACGTGTGTTCTGCGCACCTGTCAGATCGGGGTGAAATGACCCGGCAAAGCCAACAGGATACGAGATGCTTCCCGTCGAGAGTACCCGGCCCGATGTCGGCCGGATCGTCCCGGCAATGAGCTTCAGCAATGTGCTCTTGCCCGCACCGTTGCGGCCCAACAAAGCCACGGACGCCCCTGTCGGAAACGTTGCCGTCAGGTTCTCGACAATCGTTTGATATCCGTTTCGCGTCCGAAAATACTTGGTCAGGTTATCCAGCTGGATCATCGGACGCTCCTACTTGCGGTCCCGCAAGCTGTAGAAGACCAGGCACAGGATCGACCACACGAAGAAGCTGAACAGCAGCAGGAACAACATGATCTTGACCCGTTTGGGGTGTTCGGACTTTTCTGCCAATGTCGGTTTCACATGCGCTGCAAGATATCGGCTTTGCTTGCGGACTTCTGCCAATGCCCCGTCATGCGCAGCCAGAGCGGCCGTATAGGCCTGTTCGGCAAATTCGCGGTCCACAATCAGACCCTCATATTCGCCGACAAGGTTGGCAAAGGCTTCGCCGCTGCCGCCATTTTCACCGAGCCCCAGCTTGCGCCGCTCTGATGCGATGCGGGCATTGATCACTTCAATCCGGCGTTCAGCCTGTGTGACGCGAGGATCGTTTTCCCGCGTGGTGTCTTGCAGCAGATCGTATTCGATCAGCGAATCAGCCAGTTGTTGCTGCAGGGTAACGAGCAGACCCATCTGGTTCTGCGTGTCGATGCTGGGATCCACAATCTGTGTTCTGTTGCGAAATTCCGTCAGCGTCCGGCGCGCATTCTTCAGCCTTTCGACCGCGTTTTCCAGTTCTTCCAGCGTGTACTTGATGGAATCCTGCCGCGCGATGCTGGAAAGCGCGTTGATCATGGAATCACATTCCTCAAGAATGGCCTGCGCGATTTTCTGCGCATCTACGGGATCAAAGGCCAGGACCTCCAGGTCGATCAGACCTGTTCCGCTGTCATACACGATCGAAATCATCCGATCCCAATGATCCTGAAGATCCTCAATCGTTCCCGAAGGATCAAAGGCAAAGAACGGGTCCTGTTCTATATCGACGCGGGACCAGATCGCGCGCAGATCCACTTTGGCATTGACCTTGCGGACCAGTTCCTGACTGGACAGGAACGCGTATAGAATATCCGTGTCTGATGAACTGGAGCCGGACAATTCCGTTATGCCGCCCAGAAGCTCGATGGCCGAACTCTTTTCCTCCGTCCGGACAGAGAACCCCACGTCGGACGCATATTGATCTGCTGCCCGGGTCCACAGATAGAAAGCCGTGAAAAACGCGGGCACAAGAACGACAAACACGAAGGAAGACAGCAAGAAAACGTGGCGCCCCTTGGTTTTCGCGGGAATTGCAGTCCTGCCAACAGGGATCTTGGCCTCTCCGGGCTGCTGGCGCGGCGGCGCGGGCTCCGCCAGATCAGAATCAACCTTGGCCCCGGCTGCCGGTTTTGGGGCTGCCGGTTTGGCCGCGGGTGCAGGATTTTGCGGCTTCGGCTGAGCGTTTCCGGCCGGTTTGGCCGCAGGTGCTGGAGTCGCCGGTTTCGGGTCTGTTCCGGCTGCTGCGGGTTTCGCGGCGTCCGGAGCGGGCTTGGCTGCGGGCTGGCTCGCTTGATTGTCAGCCTTTGCCGATGTTTCGTTCGGCGTTTTCGGCTGAGCATTTCCGGCCGGCTTGGGAGTTTGCACTTTGGGTTCAGCCATTGAGATGTCTTTTCTGTCTAAAGAACTTGCCTTATCTCGCGTACCGTTACATCAGAACGCAGGTGGTATCCAGACAGGAGGGATGGCCCGATGTCGACAGAACAAACAGCCACTCTGCGTGAGCAGCGCACGTCTTTTGCGTCCTTCAGGGCGATCATGGCGCTGATCCTTCGCGAAATTGCGACCACCTACGGGCGTTCACCCGGCGGGTATGTCTGGGCCGTTCTTGAACCGGCGGCAGGTATCGCATTGCTGACTCTCATCTTCTCTGCAGGCTTCAGATCACCGCCGTTGGGAACTGTTTTTTCCCTTTTCTACGCCACGGGCATCTTGCCACTTTTGATGTATATAGATTTGTCGGGAAAACTGGGCCAATCAATGATGTTCAATCGGGCACTGCTGGCCTATCCTAGGGTGACTTTCGTCGATGCGCTCATAGCGAGGCTGCTTCTCGGCCTGGTCACGTTGTTGTCAGTGCACTGCATCGTCGTGATATTTATCCTTTCGATCTCCAACGTATCGACGACCTTTGATTTTACAAAGATCGTGACCGCCTACGTCATGCTTGTCTTTCTGGCGACCGGGATCGGCACATTGAACTCCTTTATGATTCTCTCATACCCGATCTGGCAGACGGCCTGGGCGATCCTGAATCGACCGCTGCTTATCATCTCATGTATTTTCTTCTTGTTTGATAGTGTTCCAGAGCAATACGCCAAATACCTTTGGTACAATCCGCTCATCCATATCGTCGGCATGATGCGAGACGGATATTATCCGTTCTATCATCCGAATTATGTTTCAATCGGTTACCCGATACTGATCGGCTTGGTCACGCTGATGGCAGGGCTCTTCCTGCTCCGGCGCTACCACCGCGAAATGATGGATAAATAACCCCGCAAGGTGAGGCACTGTCAGCCCCATTTTACGGGCAGGGTAAATCCTTCGGCTTCAATTTCCGAGCGTATGCGTTTGATGTCGTCTGCAAACAGCTCGGGGAAGAATGCCGGCATTTCGTGTTTGACGCTTTCTGTAAACCGACGGTCGAGGATTGCTTGTGAGTAATTGAAGGCCGGAAGGCCCAGAAATTCTTCAATTTGCCGCAACATGCCACGCTGGTCCGCGTGGATGTCCTCGTAAAAGATGACTTTTCGCTGTTTCGGGTCCAGCCCCTCGCGCATCGTGCGTAGGACCTGACCGTATTCGGCGTTTCGCCAGATGTGCGGACGGCGCACGAATTCGTTGAACTGATCAGGGCCCCAGGTCTTCAGGTTGTCCACAGCACCGGTGATCTGAAGGTGGAATTTGGCATGGCTCCACAACCTCTTGATCGGGTCGCGCATGGTATAGAGCACCCTGAGATTGTTGCACTTGGCGGAAATTTGCGGCCATGCTTCCACCGGGAGCTGGGCATTGAGGTTCGAGAAGTCGCAGGCGTAGATCTCGCGGTCGCGCATCTGGAACAGATTGCGATACCAGAAATCATCCACCGGACGGTTCAGATAGGCGCTGACCCAATGCAGGTTTTTCTGGATCGCGTCGATGTTCGCCTTTTCAGGGTCATACCGCATCAGGTACCGGTTCTTTGCTTCTGCCAGCCGGTACTTTTCGCTCAGCATGTTCTTGTCGACATACTTGTGGTAGAAATAGTGAATCTCTTTCTCCAGCGCAAAGTGGAGCGCCGGATGCTGTGCCAGAACCGCATAAAGCCAGGTTGTCCCGGCTTTCATGGCACCGATGCTCAGAAAGAGATTGTTGAAGGTCTTGGGCATTAGTCGATTTCCGATCTGAAGTCTTCTTGGCCGCTCAGGCAGCTTTGGCGTTTGTGAACCGGTCCAATATGGCGCGGTACATACGATGATAGACATCGCGTTTGAAGTGGTTGAGGTCGATCATATCCTCAGCACCCTCAATCAGCGCCGCCGGGTCCAGCAACATGACGTTTGTCCGGCCCTGTGCCACATTTCTAAGCGCCGCGTTCAGGCGCTGATGAAATGGATGCGACGGCTTGTTCGGGTCCTTGAAATGCAGGGGACCACGCTCAGCCGCAAGGATCATCACCACCTCGGCCATTGCGGGAAGTTGGTCAAGTACCGCTGCATACCGCTGCTCCATCTCTGACTGAGACATGATTCCCTCATACTCATAGTCCCTGCACAGAACCTCCAGACGTTCCTTATGAAGATCGGTCTTCGCAATGGTGGCGCGCAAGTCGGCGCGGTCGATAAGGTTGTGGTTCTGGGCCCCTATCAGCCAATAGGGCACACGCAAATCAGTTGCACGATGCCGGTAGATGGGGAGATCCGAATCGGCCCAGAAGCTCAGGAAGTAAAGCCCATGGCCCGTTCCAAGATCCGGCAGGTCACTGTGAAAGTCCTCTGGCATGTAACCAAGGCCGGCGGCCGCATCGATCTGGGCAGGGGTCAGCCCCCCCTCCAGCGCAGGCATCAGGAACGCCGAATGATCGCGGCGGAACATTTGTCCATTCCTGGGTTCGTTGAATTCTTCCACGATCTTGTCGGCATGCAGCGTGAAGTAATGCATCAGACTTGCCAGATCACAGCCGCCCCGCGCGAAGATGTGATCGAACCTCAGATCAGCGCCTGCACTGGGCGCATCCATGTCTTCGATGTTGGCGGGGGTGATCCAGTCCACGTCGATATCGGGATTATGGACATCTGACAGTACCTCGCCTTCCACGGTCAGGCGCGGACGGCCGAGGAATGCATAAACCCAGTGCTCAATGTACATGTTCAGGGTGCGGCAGGAAAAACAGAAATGTTCCAGCGTCCGTGAATTGTTCACCCGCCTGGTCATGTAGAATCCCACAAAACCGTAATCGCCGAAATCGTCACGCACACGGATCAATGCCGCATCGGTCGTGTTATGCGCCAGCCTCTTGCTCAACTCTTGCCTGGCCACCTCAGGATCGTCAGGCAGCCGGTTTTTGGTGAAATTCAGCTGGTTCGTGCGGTTGACCAGTTCCACGGCCCGGTCAAGATGCGCTTCAACGTCGTATTCGATAAAGACCTTTACATTGGACTGCCGCAGAAAGGCCGCGGTGTCGCCGCCGGTGACTTTTGCCGCTTCGGCCTTTTTCTCGGTGACCTTGTACTGCGCCAGGCGGGTCAGGCCGCTGTCATCCTTGCCGCGCAACTGCGGCGCGTCCCGCAGATGCTGAATGACATCCGGCAAGGCACAGTTCAGACCCGGATTCACATGTTCGGCCTGGGCAAGGTTCATCGCATTGTCGTCCAGGAACAGGGTCGATGCGGCCCGCAACCCGATGGTCTCAAGCATCGCCTTGATCCGGGGGCCTTTCGGCGTCCAGTCGATGCTGGGGAAGATAAAATAGTCCCACAGCCCCTTTTCCTTCAGCAACGCCTCGACCGGTTCATGTTCGTTCTTCGAACAGATCGCACTCATGATGCCACGCTTGGCCAGGTCAATAACCAGCTGATGGTGATCGTCGCGATAAGAGATGCCGCCCTCGGTCAACGTCCCGTCCCAAAAGGTTTCGTCCAGGTCCCAGATGATCAACCTGATGTTTTCAGAGAATTCCGGTGTCGTCATGGCAGTTTTTCCAAGTCTCGCTTACAGCTTGCGCAGATAGCCGTTCGGGTTCGTCGTGGCGTTGATCCCGAACATGTCACAATAGCTGGTGTCGATCTCGTAAACGCCGGGATTGTTGTCCAGGAATTCCTCCAGCGCGCGACTGGGGCCTCCGTCAAATTTATCGCCCAGGTCAAGCTCCGCCAGAATGCCATCTTCCATGACCAGGTATTCGCCTTTGTACAGATGCTCTTGAAAGAACCTGAGCACGCCCATGCAGGCATCATAGGTATGCGCGCTGTCCTCGCAGATCAGCCAGGGCCGCGGCAGATCGAACAGGTTGTTCCGTGCCCACGTCCCTTCCATGTCCATAACATTGCCCTGCACGAACTGGATGCCATCAAACCGGCTGTCCACCTCGGGCGGGCTTCGGTCAATGGTGACGATCTTCATGTCCATGTCGTACATCTTGGCAATGTCGCGCATCAGCAGGGCCGATCCGCCGAATTTGGTGCCAATCTCAATATAAGTTGCCGGTTTGGCCGCATGAATCAGGTGCAGGAACAATGCGATGTCCAAGGGTGACTTGTTACACATCACATCGCGATAATGGTACTGCATCACGCCTTTGAAATAAGCTCCCAGCTGCGGGCGGGTATAGGGCGTCTTGAACGAACGAACCATCGATAAACCTCAATGCTCAGTGCAAAAAATAATTCCCCCCTGTCATAGGGGGGAATTTCAAAAAGGTGAAGCCGCAGACAAATTCCTGTCGGCAAAGTTACGCGTTCCTCAGAAGATGAAGTCGCTCGCGTCGAGGTCAGCAAGCTGCACGCCATTCAACTGGATGGAGTTGCCGCCACCGGTGTTGATGACCACGTTGTTGCCGATCTGGGCCGAGGCGTTCATCACCTGGGTCAGGTTGTTCATCGTGCCAAGACCGCTGAAATCGATCCGTTCGCCGGCGTTGAACTCGTCGAAATCACCGATGGTGTCATTGCCGTGACCCGCCTCGAAGACAAAGGTATCCGCGTTGAAGAACCCGAACAAAAGGTCATTGCCCGCGCCGCCGTTCAGCGTATCAAAACCACTGTCGGCATAGATCGTGTCGTTGCCGTTGCCCGACAGGATCAGGTCGTTGCCGGTGCCGCCGAAGAACCGGTCGTTGCCGTCGCCGCCATAGATGGTGTCGTTGCCCTGCTGGCCAAAGTGGCCATCAGGCCCATCGCCGCCGTTCAGCACATCGTCCCCGGTGCCGCCAAACAGACGGTCAAACCCGGCACCGCCAAACAGCGTGTCGTTCCCGGCATCGCCGTACAGGTTGTCCGCCTGGTTGCCGCCGTCCAGCACGTCATCGCCATCGCCACCGCGCAGCAGGTCAAACCCGCCTTCGCCCCGCAGCGTATCGTTGCCCGCACCGCCGTCCAGCAGCTCGGTGGATGTGCCGATGTTCAGACCGCCAAGCAGCAGGTCATTCCCGTCACCGCCAAAGAGGTAATCATTGGTATTGCCGCCCTGCAGCGTATCGTTGCCCGCTTCACCGAACAGCTGGTCAAAGCCGTCGGAGCCGATGATCAGGTCGTTGCCCGCGCCACCATAGAGTGAATCGGCGCCGTTACCGCCATCAATCGTGTCATTGCCCGCGCCGCCGTGCATGGTGTCAAAGCCACCGAAGCCGGAAAGCTGGTTGTTGGCCTGGTTGCCGAAAATCAGATCGCCGGCATTTCCGCCAACCGCGTTCTCGATGACCGTACCCGCCGCAATGGTGAACCCGCCACGGGTGCCGTCGACGGCGGAAACAAAACCACCACCTCCCATTTCGACCGCCAGGGTCGCGGCCCGCAGATCAATCACGGCCGCCCCGGCACCATTGTGGCGAATGGTGTCGTTGCCACCGGAATCCCAGATCGTCGACCAGAACACACCCGCGCCCGTGCCGGTCGGCAGGACATAGGTGGTATTGCCGTTATTATGTGAATTATTGGCCCCATAGAGACCCTGAAGAACGGCAATATCAAGCGCCATCGGTCCGGCGGCGTAGCCGTAGGGAACACCGGTGCCGTCACCGGTCCCATCGGCGGGGGCCGACCCCGGCGTGCCGGTGTGATACCCCGGGTTATAGGACATCATGGTGAACACACCCTGGTTGATGTTGAAGTCCCCGAAATCATCCCGCGAAGATCCCACACCCGGCATGACGGACGAATCGCCGCCCGTATCATGGGGGTGCGCCAGCCCGAGGCCGTGCAGCAACTCGTGCATGATGGTGAAATACCCGAACCCGCCTTCGGTAAGGTCGCCACCGGCAAAGCGATCCCAGAGGTTGCCGGCAAACTGGCCGACACCATCGTTCCCGTCACCGCCATAGCCCGGCGGGTTGAAACGGCCATAGACGCCATCCAGTTCATTGGTATCCAGGATCAGTTCCCAATCGGCCCCGTCACCGGAGTTCACGATGTTGAAGGTCAGGTTCGTGACGGCTTCGATCGCGTCGAAAGCGCGCATGAATTGCTGCCGCTCATAGGCATTGAAACCCTCGGAGGTAACGCCATCTGCAGTATAGCCAGCCTCGCCGAAATAGACTGTGATCACGTTGTGATCGAACCGTGTATCCCAGGAAATCGAGTCGAGCAGCGGGCTGGCGAAGTCTGGCGAGTCCTCCCAGGAATCATTGGGGTTGAACGTTACTTCCTGAACCGAAAGCGTATATGTGCCCGTATTGGACCCGTAAGCTTCAGCAGAAATATAAAAAACGCCGCCGTTTTCGGAATAGAAGTTCAACAGGGAGTTCAGACCCGGACCACCATCGTCATCGCTGTCAATAATACTGCCGGATGCATCGTATAGCCGCACCAAAGGATCGGACAGGGTGCCGCCGCCAACGGACGACCCGTTCAACGTGATCTGAATGCTTTGCCCGGCGGTCAACGTGATGCGGAACCAGTCATTGTCATTCGCTACGTCAATCGTGTTGACGATGGTCTGCCCAACGTTGATCGTACCGGCGGTTCCTGGCGTTTCACCGATGTCGGGACCAATCTCTGGCGCTGCATCATCAGGCAGGGCCCCGCTTTCTTCTTTTTCAGCCATGCAGGAATCGCATCCGCAGAAGAACGCAGTCGGATCGTGATCCGGGCTCATCCCGGAGCTGGTGACGGTGATAGACATTGAATTTCCCCCGAAACAGTAAATTAATTCATATAATCAGGCGCATTAAGTCCTATCCGATTTGTCTCTGTCTGGCAATTGATCATCAACATGGTTGCGGCATTGACCCGGTGTCATATCGAACCTTTCGCGAAAGGCCCGTGTCATCGCGCTGGCGTTTCGGTAGCCCGATCTCAGTGCGACCTCGGCCAGCGGCAGTGACGTCGTTTCCGCCAGCCGCCGCGCCATGTTCAGACGCAGCACCTTGTACAGCTGCTGCGGGGTCATATCGAAATCCTTGCGGATCGCCAGTTCCAGCGCACGCTGCGAACATCGGCTGGCTTCGGCCACCTGCGGCAAGGGCAAGGGAGTTTCGATGTGGTCCTGCATCACCGCCACCGCGCGGCGGGACAGCCGCGTTCTGGCTGTCACCGAAGGAACAGACGGCGCCGCGCCCGGCGCCATGAAAAGCTGTTCGACCTCCAGTGCCAGCGCGGGTCCCTGCGCCTGCACGATCAGATGCAGCACCAGGTCAAAGCTCGCCATCGCCCCGGAACAGGTGATCCGGTTGCCGTCCAGGATGAAGCGTTCCCGCGCCACGGTCAGATCGGGAAAGGCTTCGGCAAAGGCGGTCAGTTCCTCCCAATGGATCGTCGCAATCCGCCCGTTCAGCAACCCCGCCGCCGCCAGCAGCCAACTGCCCATGTCGAGACCCGCCAGGTTCGCGAAACGCGCCGATGCGGACCGCAACCCGCGCAACACCGGGTCAGTCAGATACGACCTGACCCCATATGACGGCATCACCATCAGCAGATCACCCGCAGCATCCTTCAGCGGTCCGTCAGGCACGATCTGCAATCCGCTTGAGCTGATAGCCGGGGCGCCCGACAGCGTCAGATATTCCCACCGGTAATGCACCCGTCGGCCCAGATGATTTGCCGCCCGCAACGGCTCCACCGTGTTGGCCAGACAATGGTTCGAAAACCCGTCAAACAGCAGGATTCCGATGCGGGTGGCGGCTTTGCCTGAATTATTCAAACTCTGCATAGTCAGACCATAAGTCTGCACATCCCGACTACGCAAGAGCGATAGCCTGACCCCGGAATGGATCGCGTGAGGGAACGGGAATGAATTTTGGACTGACCGAAGAACAGGAAATGATCGTCTCCACCGTGCGGAGCTTCGTGGAGAAAGAGATCTACCCCCACGAGGCAGAGGTCGAAAGGACCGGACAGGTCCCGCGCGAACTTGGCGAACAGATCAGGCAAAAGGTGATCGACCTTGGTTTCTATGCCTGCAATTTCCCCGAAGAGGTCGGCGGTGCCGGGCTCAGCCATACCGACTTTACCCTGGTCGAGCGCGAACTTGGACGCGGCTCTATGGCGCTGACCCATTTCTTTGGCCGCCCCCAGAACATCCTGATGGCCTGCAACGATGATCAGCGCGAACGCTACCTGCTTCCCGCCGTGCGTGGCGAGCGGATGGACGCGCTGGCAATGACAGAGCCCGACGCCGGTTCCGATGTGCGGGGCATGAAATGCAGTGCGGTGCGGGATGGCGGCGACTGGGTCGTGAATGGCTCCAAACACTTCATTTCCGGCGCGGAACATGCCGACTTCTTCATCGTCTTCGTCGCGACCGGCGTGGACGAAACGCCAAAAGGACCCAAGAAGCGGATAACGACCTTCCTCGTGGACCGGGGCACCAAGGGGTTCGAAGTGCGCGACGGATACAACTCCGTCAGCCACAAGGGCTACAAGAACTGCATCCTCTACTTCGACAACTGCCGATTGTCCGACGCCCAGGTGCTGGGCAAGGTCGACGGCGGGTTCGAGGTGATGAATGAATGGCTTTATGCCACGCGACTGACGGTTGCGGCATTCTCCGTCGGGCGCGCGCGCCGGTGTTTCGACTACGCCCTGCACTATGCGGCCGAGCGCAGGCAATTCGGCCAGCAGATCGGCAAGTTCCAGGGCGTCAGCTTTCAGATCGCCGATATGATCACTGAAATCGACGCTGCCGACTGGCTGACCCTTGCTGCGGCATGGCGGCTGGACCAGGGCCTGCCGGCAAACCGCGAAATCGCCTCTGCCAAACTCTACGCATCAGAGGCGCTCGCGCGGGTGACCGACACCACCCTCCAGATCTTCGGGGGCATGGGCCTGATGGACGATTTCCCGATTGAGCGGTTCTGGCGCGACGCGCGGGTGGAGCGGATCTGGGACGGGACATCGGAAATCCAGCGCCACATCATTTCGCGCGACCTGTTGCGGCCATTGGGCGCATGACACGGGAACTGTCCAGGCTGCTGAAACCCCGGTCCATCGCAGTCATCGGCGGTGGCGCATGGTGCCGTGCGGTTGTCGCGCAATGCCAGAAGATGGGGTTCGAAGGCAAGATATGGCCGGTGCACCCCAGCGCCGGCACCTTTTCCGGCCTGAAGGTTTTTCCCGACGTCGATGCGCTGCCCGCCCCGCCGGATGCCGCCTTCATCGGTGTCAACCGGGCCGCGACCATCGACATTGCCGGACAACTGGCCAGGGGCGGTGCGGGCGGCGCGGTCTGCTTTGCCTCAGGCTTTCTTGAGGCTCAGGCAGAAGACGCGCAAGGCGTGGATCATCAGGCCGCTCTTTTGCAGGCGGCAGACGACATGCCAATTCTCGGGCCGAATTGCTACGGGTTCATCAACTTTCTGGATGGCGCGCTGCTCTGGCCGGATCAGCATGGCGGCAAGCGGGTGGAACGGGGCGTCGCGATTGTCACGCAAAGCTCCAACATCGCGATCAACCTGACGATGCAGGCACGCGCCCTGCCCCTTGCCTATGTGATTACCGCCGGAAATCAGGCGCAATGCGGACTTTCCGACATCGGCATGGCGGTACTGCAGGACCCCAGGGTGACGGCCCTGGGCCTGCATATCGAAGGCATCGGGGATCTGCGCAAGTTCGAAGCGCTGGCCCGCTATGCGCAAAGCCTTGGCAAACGCATCGTCGCGATCAAGGTGGGGCAATCGGCACAGGCGCAGCAGGCAACAATCTCGCATACTGCGTCTCTGGCCGGGCGGGATGCAGGTGCAGCGGCTCTGCTGCGCAGGCTCGGCATTGCGCGGGTGACCGATTTACCAACCTTTCTCGAAACCCTGAAACTGCTGCATGTGGCGGGTCCGCTGGAAAGCAACAGGATCGCCACGATCAGCTGCTCCGGCGGAGAGGCCAGCCTGGCGGCCGATACCGGCACCGCTGCGGGGCTCGACTTCCCGCCGCTCGGGGCAAGGCAAAAGACCACCCTGCGGGATGTGCTTGGCCCACGTGTCGCGCTGGCCAATCCGCTGGATTATCACACCTACATCTGGCGGGATGTGCCCGCGATGACAGCCGCCTTTGCCGGGATGGCCGACCCCGGTATTGCGATCACGCTGCTGATCGTCGATTTCCCCCGAAGCGACCGATGTGACCCCTCCGATTGGGATTGCGTGATCGAGGCCGTCATTGCGGCTTCGCAACAGACAGGTGCGAGATACGGCATGGTCGCCACCCTGCCCGAACTGATGCCCGAGCACGTCGCAGATATGCTGATGGCGCAGGGGATTACCCCTTTCTGCGGCCTGAACGAGGCGCTGATGGCCTGCGCCCATGCCGCTCTCCCGGTCGAAAGCGACGTCGATCCGGTTCATGTCGCGGCCCCCGCCACGGCCCCCGTTCTGCTGGCCGAGGGAGACGCCAAAGATCTGCTCGCCGAGCACGGGTTGCGCTGTCCCGTATCCCGGCGTTGCGAGGGAAGCGCGCAAGCGGCAAGCGCAGCCGAGGAGATCGGATTTCCGGTCGCGCTGAAAGGAGCGGGCATCGCCCACAAGACCGAGGCAGGTGCAGTGCGCCTGAACCTGACTTGCGGTGATGATGTTGCCGCTGCCGCCGCGGCTATGCCGGTTGACAGCTACCTGGTCGAGGAAATGATCACCGACAGCATCGCCGAGCTGCTGATCGGGGTTGTGCATGACCCGGCCCATGGGTTCATCCTGACCGTGGGAGCCGGTGGCACATCAGCGGAACTGCTGGATGATACTGTTTCGCTGCTGGTGCCGGCCCGCAGGGACGCTATCCTGACAGCAATCGGCAGGCTGCGCATGGCGCCCATACTGGCGGGATACAGGGGCAGGCCGCCCGCGCAGATGGACCGCATTCTGGATGCCGTCATGGCGGTGCAGGACTTTGTCCTGGCACATGCCCGGGGCTTGCAGGAAGTCGAGATAAACCCTCTGCTCTGTACGAGGGACGATGCAATCGCCGCAGACGCCCTGTTGCGGCGCGACGTTGAAAAGGACTGAACATGACCGAGACCCCGATCAAGACCCACCGCGACGGTGCCATCCTCAAGGTCACGCTCGACCGGCCAAAGGCCAATGCCATCGACCTGAAAACCTCCTGCCAGATGGGTGAGGTCTTTGCCGCATTCCGCGATGATCCGGCGCTGCGGGTGGCCATCATCACCGGGGGCGGAGACAAGTTCTTTTGCCCCGGCTGGGATTTGAAAGCAGCCTCCGAGGGTGACGCGGTTGATGGCGATTACGGGGTCGGCGGTTTCGGGGGGCTGCAGGAACTGCGGGATCTGAACAAACCGGTCATCGCGGCCGTGAACGGGATTGCCTGCGGCGGCGGGTTGGAGCTCGCCCTGAGCGCGGACATGATCCTTGCCGCCGATCATGCCACCTTTGCCCTGCCCGAGATACGGTCAGGTACGGTTGCAGATGCGGCATCGGTGAAACTGCCGAAACGCATCCCTTATCACATCGCCATGGAACTGCTGCTGACCGGCCGCTGGTTCGATGCGCAGGAGGCGAAGGGCTGGGGGCTGGTCAATGAAATCCTGCCCGCCGATCAACTGATGGACCGGGCCTGGGAGCTCGCCCGCCTGCTCGCGTCCGGCCCGCCGCTGGTCTATGCGGCGATCAAGGAAATCGTTCGCGACGCGGAGGATTCGAAGTTTCAGGATGCGATGAACCGGATCACCCGGCGCCAGCTCAGGACCGTCGATGCGCTTTATGCCTCCGAAGATCAGATGGAAGGCGCCCGCGCCTTTGCGGAAAAGCGCGATCCGGTCTGGAAAGGTAGATAAAGCGCCGGAAGCACCCCCTGGGGCGCTCGCGGCTGATTGCTTCCTCAGAAGATGAAGTCGCTCGCGTCGAGGTCAGCAAGCTGCACGCCATTCAACTGGATGGAGTTGCCGCCACCGGTGTTGATGACCACGTTGTTGCCGATCTGGGCCGAGGCGTTCATCACCTGGGTCAGGTTGTTCATCGTGCCAAGACCGCTGAAATCGATCCGTTCGCCGGCGTTGAACTCGTCGAAATCACCGATGGTGTCATTGCCGTGACCCGCCTCGAAGACAAAGGTATCCGCGTTGAAGAACCCGAACAAAAGGTCATTGCCCGCGCCGCCGTTCAGCGTATCAAAACCACTGTCGGCATAGATCGTGTCGTTGCCGTTGCCCGACAGGATCAGGTCGTTGCCGGTGCCGCCGAAGAACCGGTCGTTGCCGTCGCCGCCATAGATGGTGTCGTTGCCCTGCTGGCCAAAGTGGCCATCAGGCCCATCGCCGCCGTTCAGCACATCGTCCCCGGTGCCGCCAAACAGACGGTCAAACCCGGCACCGCCAAACAGCGTGTCGTTCCCGGCATCGCCGTACAGGTTGTCCGCCTGGTTGCCGCCGTCCAGCACGTCATCGCCATCGCCACCGCGCAGCAGGTCAAACCCGCCTTCGCCCCGCAGCGTATCGTTGCCCGCACCGCCGTCCAGCAGCTCGGTGGATGTGCCGATGTTCAGACCGCCAAGCAGCAGGTCATTCCCGTCACCGCCAAAGAGGTAATCATTGGTATTGCCGCCCTGCAGCGTATCATTGCCCGCTTCACCGAACAGCTGGTCAAAGCCGTCGGAGCCAATGATCAGGTCGTTGCCCGCGCCACCATAGAGTGAATCGGCACCGTTACCGCCATCGACCGTGTCATCGCCCGCACCGCCGTGCATGGTGTCAAAGCCGCCATCACCGAACAGCGCATCGTTACCGTCACCGCCATCTGCCAAATCGTTGCCAATCCCGGCGCGAATGACGTCATTCCCGGCTACCCCGTTCAACATATCGTTGCCGGTGCCGCCTTCGAGGGTGTCGTTGCCATTGCCACCGGCCAGCGTGTCATTGCCCTGAAAACTCTCGATCCGGACACCGCCATCGGCACCGATGATGTTGTCGCCATTGCGCGTCCCGCGGATATGTTCGATCCCGGTGAAGGTCGTGTTCAGGGCAACCCCGTTCGCGAAACCGCTGGCCGTCCCGTTCTGCATGTCGACAAACAGGCTGGTGACATTCGCACCGCTGTCGAACCGCAGCCGGTCGAAACCGCCACCCCCGTTGATGTTGTCATTCCCGGCAAGCCCGATAAAGCTTTCGTTGCCGTTGCTGCCGGTCATGGTGTCATTGAGGTGGGTGCCGCGGATTTCCCACACAGAACCGTTCCCGGAAATCGTTTCCGTGTTGCCAAAGCCATCGTTGGCAATGACACCGGTGGCCAGGTTCACATTCACGCCATTTTGCACGGAGTTGGAGCGGAAATCGATGCGCACATTGCCGGAACTCGGGTTGATCACATAGTTGTCCACGCCGTCGAGACCGCGCAGAGACATCCATCCGCCATTTGCCACGGTCACGTTGAACGTGTCGTTATGGTTCGACCCGGTCAGCAGGAAACCGTCGGAGAACATCGCACCCGCAACATCCAGAATGGTTGTCGTGCCGTTCGCGCCCTTGTTGATCGTCCCGGTATTGGTGTTGCCATTGATGGTTGCAGTGATCCCCGCATTCAGATCACGGTGGTCGATCTCAACAAACCCGACCTGGATATCGCCCAGGTTGACAGTGTCGTTGCCTGCTCCGGTAAGGATATAATCGAAATCGGTGTTGTCGCCGGGGTTGATGGAATCATTGCCATTGCCGCCGCGGATCTCGTCAGATCCGTCGCCGCCCAGCAGGGTGTCGTTTCCGTCACCGCCGACAAGCGTATCGTTGAAATCGGATCCTGTTGCCGTCACCGGCACGGTCACGCCGTCGAGGTAACCCTCGATTGCACCGGTGGATGCACTGGCGTCCACATTGATCGGCTGAAGGTTCAGCAGGTTGTTGAACGGCCCCTCGTTGTCATTGATCAGCAGTTCTTCCATGGCGTTGATGAACGCCGCAAGAGTCCAGTTGGCATTGCTGAAGGACGCGACCAGGTCACCGTTCTGATCACGGATTTCAAGTGTGTTGAGGACTCCGGTCAGCGTCACTTCAGGATTGGAGAAACCGCTGCCGGTGATCGAGGTTGTCCACCCGGTAATCGGGTTCACCACGTTGATTTCTGTTGAAGACCAGTTTTGCAGGTCAACATCAAATTCGTCGTCAATCGGATCGTAAAAAGCCAGTTCGAAGAGATCGTCTATCGATTGGAAAAACTGTATATTCAGCATGAATTCTTATCCTCACATTATGCATAACTCATTGGTATTGTTTCGCTTCGAGGATTTCTAGGAAAAATTGCCCTCAATTTCACGAAATATCGGAAAGAAGTTCTACTTGTAATTGAACGTCCGATGTCAAAAAACTGTCGAGGGTCAGGCTAGGCTGATATCAACGCAGCGCCAGCGCCCCGCGCATCGGCGCGGCGTCACTTGTGACAGCGTCCGGCGAGGCCCGTTTCAGGACGACGCCTGCTTGTCCTCTTCCGCGCGCGGTTCGTCGCCTTCGACAATCAGGTCAACATCCTCGATGTCACTGCGTGTCGCGATCTTGCCTGCGCCATCGGCGCCTGCCTGATCATCCGCAGTGCCGACAATCAGCGGCAACATCTGGACACCGCCCGGCATCGCAACCTCGGACATGGGGGGTGTCTTCCAGGCCAGGGTGTCAAAGCTCTTGCAGTTCTCGCAGATGGGTTTCCAGCTGGCATGGATGTGCTGGCAATTGTCGCAGATCCACTGCGGCCCCCGCGACACCGTCAGCGCGCGTGCCAGCCATCCTTTGACAATGGTGTCCGAAGCCCCCTCACCCCGTTCTATCGCCGCCATCAGCGTGACCGAACGTGCAGTCGGGTCTTCTTCGGCAAGCTTGCCCAGCGCGCGGCGCGCGGCGGGAAAATCTTCGTTCGCGATGTGCAGTTCCGATTGCAGCATCTTGGTCTCCGGATGCCCCGGCTGAGACTTGGTCAGCGCGGCGAACCTCTTGATGCGCGCCGCCGGTTTTTCATCCGGTTCAATGGCGGCAAACGCCGCGGCAAGATCGGGGTGCGGATGAACGCTCCAGGCCTTTGCCAGAACCCGCGCGGCATAGCGCGGCTTGTTCTGCGCAATATACCCCTGCGCCGCCATGACAGCCGCCGGGATCAGGTCGGGCGACAGGCGGTTGGCCTCGATCGCCTCTTCGCGCGCCTCGATGTCGTTGCCTTCTGCAAAGACCTCCCGTGCCTCTGACAACGCCAGCACGGCATCGCGGCGCTTGTGCACGTCACGGGGCAGCTGGCCGTTCTTCAGCTTCATGCTCAGCGTCTTGCGGGCGCCGGCCCAGTCTTCCTTCTCTGCCTGAAGCCGCAAGAGCACATCACCGGTTTCCTCATGTTTCGGTTTCAGTGCGAATGCCTTTTCAGCCAGTTGAAGGGCCGTTTCCGTGTCACCCTCTGCCAGCTTCTGCTTCATGATCCCGCGCACCCCGACAAACCGGGTTGCCTCATCGGCCACCAGCTTGCGATAGGTTTCCTCGGCCTTGTGGCGGTCGCCTGCCAGTTCCGCCGCCTGCGCGGTCAGAAGATTGGTCAGCGCCGGGCGGTTCAGGTATTTGTCGGCCTTCGCGGCTTTCGACATCGCCACCTTGCCTTCACCACTGGCCAGCGCCATCAACCCTTCGGAAAGCGCCTCGAACCCCTTGCGTTCGCGATTCCGGTCGAAATAGCGGGTCAGCGCAGTCTCATCCCCGTTGAGGAAATGCCAGACAGCCAGCAGCAGGGCCAGGATCTTGAGCAGCACCCAGACCGCAAGCAGCAGGACAATCACCGCGATGACGGATTGCAGCGGTCCGAAACTGTATTCCGTTCCCAGCAAGGTCAGCTGTACGCCACCCTGGCTTTCCAACAGAAACCCGGCGCCCCAGGCCAGGGCCCCCACGACGGCAACGAACAAGACGATCTTAATCAATGACCACAGCATAATCGGGGTCTCCTCAGTTTGCCGTCAGGCTTTGTGACAGGTCATTGACCGCAGCCTCGACTGCGGCGCGGCGGCGCGCGTCGGAAATCCAGTCAGACATGGCAGACTGTGCCTCCTCGGGCAGGGTACCGATTTCTTCCAGCGCGACGGACAGGCGGCCATCCCGCACCGCAGCTTCTGCACGGGACAGAACCGCATCGGGGTCGGTCCCTTCACGCGGTTCAACCGACCGCGCGCCAAGCTGCCGCCGCAGGAAGCCGGTCACACCGCCGGTGTCCTGGGCATCAAACCCGCCTGCCCGTGCTGCAGCCAATGCGCTGCGGGCCGCATCGGGAAACCGGCTTTGCAGGTTGTTCAGCGTGACGACCCCGTCAGCCGCACCATCGACCAGCGCTTGCGGCAAGTCATTCACGCCCGCCTCCTTGAGCGCGTCCAGAGCCCCGTCATAGGCTGATCCCGTGCCGATCGCAGCTGTCAGTTTGCTCACGCCTGCCTGAACAGCAGCGGCGCGCGCGGATGCGGCTGTCGCCTCTTCGATGCTCTGCGCATTCTTGAGCAATCCCTCGATCTCGGACCGCTGTTTTTCCAGGGCGGCCTGCATCTGCGCCAGCTCGGCGGAATAGGCAGAAGTATCACCACCGCCGCCATCGCCGGATGACGCAACCGGGCGCGCCTCAAGTGCCGCAATCCGGCTCTCGAAGGATTGCACATTTTCCGACAACCCGGCGATTTCCTGTTCCAGACCACTCAGGTCCACCTGGGGCGGCGCTGCATCTTTCAGGGCCGCAATCTCGGCTGACTGCTTTTCAAGCTCGCTGCGCAGATCACCACCCTGGCTGCGCAATCCAAGAAGGTTCGCCTCTGACGCGGCAAACCCCAGGGCCGCCGCAACCACACCACCCAGCACAAGCGGCAGGAAAATGCTGCCGGACTTCTTTTCCGCTGTCACAGGCGACGGCGGCGGCGGTGTCGATCCGGCACCGGTTGTTGTCGAAATCACATCGCGGGTCGGCTGGAACGCCGACCTGTTGTCCTTGGCCGCTGCGGCCTTGCCGGTCTCAGAGGTCTTTGAATCGTTACCCGGTGCCGATGGTTTGTCCTCAGCGGTATCTTGCGCCGTCACCGCAGGGCTGCTTTCCGCAGCCTTTACCGCGCTCTTTTCCGCCGGAGTCTCGTCCTTTGCGGCCGGTTTCGCTGCGGCACTCTTCTTTGCCGCCGCGCTGGCGCTGGATGTCGGCGTATCGGCTGTCTTGTCAGTGGTGCCAGCGGTCTCGGCGATCACGGGCTTCTTTGCAGAAGTCTTCGGCGCGGTCTTTCTGGCAGTGGCGGGCTTGGCAGCCTCATCTTTGGAGGTTTCCGCCGCCGGACCTTTTGTTGTGCCTGTCTTTTTACCGCTCGCCACTCTGCCCCACCTTTCCGATTCTGATCATACCGACCAGCTAGACCTGCCAACCTTATCCGGCAACCGCGACCAGCTTCAAGCCAAGCGGCAATCAGCCAACAGCTTTTCCACACTACGCCGCATTTCCAGGCCAGTTGGCTGCTGCGCGACCTGGATTGAAGCACAAGCGCCCTCAGGCAACACCGCAGCTACGGCCGGACTGATCACAACCGCATGGACCTGCGCCAGATTACCGGCCTGTTCGACAAAATGTGATGCGCTGCGCGGAGAAAACAAGGGAGCGATCACAGGGGCGGTTCCGGCCATCGCGGATTGCGCCTCATCGCTCAATGGCAGCAGCTTCTGGTCATAGACCGTCGCGCAAGTTGCCGTAACACCACGGCTGCGCAATGCCGACACGATATCCATTCGCAGATGCCGACCGGCAAGATGCATCACTGGCCCTTCGATCAGCGCCATATCCAGGTCAGCCAGCAATTCCCCGGCAGTTGCGCTGACCTGTTTGACTTTCCAACCCCGCTTCTCTGCGGCGGCCTGCGTCCTCTCACCAACGCAGAACGCCGCCCTGCCCTGCCCCAAAGGCGCAAATCCGACAGCATTGGCAGAGGTGAAAATCACGCCCCGGACCCCGGACAGATCCGGCTGCACCCCGGTGCCCAGGATCTCTAGCAAGGGCGATACGATCAGCCGCGCCTTTGCCGCGATCTCCGGCCTCAGGCTGTCAAAAAAACAAAAAGAGCTTTCCTTTGGTCGGGTCAGCAACAGGATCGGCTTGGTCATGATCTTGTCCGGCCATTGTTTGAGGAATGAACCAGTGTTACCTGCCCTGAAACAGCCCTGCAACGGAAAGCCCATGCAGCAATCACAGACGATCCTCGGACTGGAAAGCAGTTGCGACGACACCGCCGCCGCAATCGTGCGGATTGGCGAGGACGGGGCGCAGGTCCTGTCTTCCGTCGTTCTGGGCCAGGCAGAGCTTCATGCCGCCTATGGCGGTGTTGTCCCGGAAATCGCGGCGCGTGCCCATGCCGAAAAGCTGGATATCTGCGTGGAACAGGCTCTGACACAGGCGAATATGACGCTTTCGCAGATCGACGGCATCGCCGTCACGGCAGGTCCGGGGCTCATCGGGGGGGTGGTCTCCGGCGTGATGTGCGCAAAGGGGCTGGCCGCCGCGACGGGCAAGCCGCTTTACGGGGTGAACCATCTGGCGGGCCATGCGCTGACCCCCCGGCTGACAGACGGCGTCGCCTATCCCTATCTCATGCTGCTGGTCTCGGGCGGGCATTGCCAGTTCCTGCTGGTCTCCGGCCCGGATCATTTCAACCGCCTTGGCGGAACAATCGACGACGCGCCCGGCGAAGCATTTGACAAGATCGCCCGCCTGATCGGCCTGCCGCAACCCGGCGGCCCCGCGATAGAGGAAACCGCGCGCTCAGGTGACAGGAACCGCTTTGCCTTTCCCCGCCCGCTGCTGGACCGGCCCGGGTGCGACATGTCTTTTTCGGGCCTCAAGACGGCAGTGCTTCGGACGCGTGACAGCCTTCTGGCACAGCAGTCCGGCCTGACCCGGCAGGATCAGGCCGATCTGGCGGCAGGCTTTCAGGCAGCCGTGGTTGATGTCCTGTCCGAAAAAAGCCGCCGTGCGCTGGAAGCTTACACCGCCGATGGCGAACGCAGCTTTTGCGTTGCCGGGGGCGTGGCGGCAAATCAGGCAATACGCGCCGCGTTAGAGACTGTTTCGAGCCGCTTCAACGCCACTTTCGTGGCACCGCCGCTTGCGCTGTGCACCGACAACGCGGCGATGATCGCATTTGCGGCAGCGGAACAGGCGGGGACACGCCCGCCCGACGACATGACCCTGTCCGCACGGCCCCGCTGGCCATTGGACCGGGTTCAGGCACCCATGTTGGGCAGCGGCAAAAAAGGAGCCAAGGCATGAGAATCTCGGTTCTGGGCGCGGGTGCATTTGGAACCGCCCTGGCGATTTCACTTGCCAACAAGGGCCCCGTGACCCTCTGGGCGCGCGAAGCGGGCGATATGCAGACCTCCCGGCAGAATGCGGCCCGCCTGCCGGATTGCCGCTTTCCCCCGTCCCTGAAGGTCACCGGCGACCTGCAGGAGGCGGCGCAGGCCCCGATCCTGCTGATTGCCGTACCGATGCAGAAACTGCGCGACATGCTGCGTGAACATGCAGCACTTTTGACGGGCAAACAACTGGTGGCCTGCTGCAAGGGGATGGAGATCGGCACCGGCCTTGGCCCGGTTTCCATCATCGCTCAGGAAGTTCCCCAGGCGACAGCGGCAATCCTGACCGGGCCCAGCTTTGCCAGCGACATTGCCCGTGGCCTGCCAACGGCGCTGACCCTTGGTTGCGCCGACGACACAACGGCAAAGGCGCTGCAAAAGGCGCTGACGACCGATAATCTGCGGCTTTACCGTACAACCGACACCATCGGTGCGGAACTGGGCGGCGCGCTGAAGAATGTGATCGCCATCGCCTGTGGTGCCGCCATGGGGGCCGGTCTGGGCGAAAGCGCCCGCGCCGCGCTGCTGACCCGTGGCTTTGCCGAGATGAAGCGCCTGGCGCGGCATCTCGATGCGCAGCCCGATACGCTTGCCGGCCTCTCCGGCTTTGGCGATCTGGTCCTGACCTGCACCTCCGCCCAGTCCCGCAATTACCGGCTGGGACAATCCATCGGCGAGGGGCGTCCGTTTGACCAGACCATCACGGTGGAAGGGGCGGCAACCGCGCGCGCGGTCCACGCTCTTGCGCAGGACTCCGGGCTGGACCTGCCGATCACAGCCGTGGTTGCGGCGCTGATCGAGAACAGGCAAAATGTCTCCAGCGCCATGGCAATCCTGTTGGCGCGGCCCTTGAAGGAAGAATAGAATGTTTGTTGTTCTCATGGCAAAGGACAAGCCAGGCGCGTTGAATATTCGCACCGAAAACCGTCCCGCTCACCTGGAATATCTGAAATCCACCGACCTGGTCGCCCAGGCAGGCCCCCTGCTTGACGATGATGGCGGGATGATCGGATCACTGATCGTACTGGACGTGCCGGACATGGCCGCCGCCCGCGACTGGGCCGCAAATGATCCCTATGCGAAGGCCGGGCTTTTCGCAGAGGTCACGCTGACCCACTGGAACCGGGTCATTGGCTGATGGGCTACTGGCTTTTCAAGTCCGAACCCAACACCTGGGGCTGGGACGATCAGGTGGCCAAGGGCGCAGCGGGCGAAGAATGGGACGGCGTGCGCAACTACCAGGCCCGCAATTTCATGCGCGAGATGAAGGTCGGTGACCTCGGATTTTTCTATCATTCGATGAAGGAAAAATCGGTGGTGGGCATTGTCGAGGTGATCCGGCAGGCACACCCCGACAGCACCACCGACGATGCGCGCTGGGAATGCGTGGATATCAAGGCGGTCCGCCCGTTTGAACAAAAAGTCTCGCTGGATCAGATCAAGGCGGACGACCGGCTGGCCGATATGGTATTGGTAAAGAATTCGCGCCTGTCGGTTCAGCCCGTGACAGAAGATCAGTGGCACATCATCTGCACGCTTGGCCAGACGCAACCCTGAACCCTGCAGACGCTGACACAACAGCAAGGTGAGAAGGAGATCGGTATGGGATATCTGGCTGTGATTATCGCGGCTGCGGCTGGCTTCGGCTTTGGCGCGGTCTGGTACATGTTGCTGGCGAAACCCTGGATGGCCGCCGTGGGCATCAAGGTCGGGCCAAATGGCAAACCGGAAGGCGACGGATCTTCCCTGCCCTTCATTCTCTCCGGTGTCGCGATGTTGCTGGTGGCGGGCATGATGCGCCATGTCTTCGCGCTCTCCGGTATCGACACAGCGATGGAAGGTCTGGTCTCCGGTCTGGGCATCGGGCTGTTCTTCATCAGCCCCTGGATCATGATCAACAATGCATATCCCGGGCGCCCCTTCCGGCTGACCCTGATCGACAGCGGCTATGCGACCTTTGGCTGTGCGATTATCGGTCTGGTGCTGACCCTGTTCTGAAAAACAACAAAAAGGGCTCTGACACCAATGCCAGAACCCTTTTCACCCCGTGCGCTCCCTTTACCCCGGCACACGTATAGAAATCTGTTCTGGCCATCCTGGCCGATGAGTTGACACTACACGAAGTTGTGGATCCGATCAACGAAATGATCCCGTCAATCACCTCCAAAAACGAAACGCCCGCTTAACCAAGCGGGCGTCAAACTATTGGTAATACTAAAAAATCATCCGTAAACGGCTTCTTTCCCAAAGTGCTTGGTCAGCATGTAATAGACCACTGCACGGTACTTGTTCCGCTCCGATTTTCCATAGGTCTCGATGACGGAATGAATGGCTTCCATCAGGTTCGGACCATCCGGCAGGCCCAGCTTTTTCATCAGGAAGTTTGTCTTGACCAGCTCCAGCTCGCTTTCCTGGCCGGCTGCGACGGTCTGGGCATCGGCGTTGTAAATGGCCGGGCCACAACCAATTGTCACCTTGGTCAACAAATCCATGTCGGGCGTCATGCCACATTTGGTCTTCAGATCTTCTGCGTATTTCGCAATCCACTCGTCACGTTTGCCCATTTGATATCTCCCACCTTGGACTTCAGTAATCCAGCCATTCCTGACCTTGGGTCGGACCCTACCCATATATTGAAAGTCGACAAAGGGAAAATTCCAGGTTCATTCCCCGCATGCAAGAAGGGGGCACCAGCCGGCGCCCCCCGTTTCCCTGTAAATCGTATTCGCCGTCGTTCAGATTGACTGGTCGTCCGAAAGCGTCGTGACCGCGTTCAGATCCACTTCCGGCATCAGCTTCAGTTCCTCCTGCGTGGTGCCTGACAGCTGCAATGTACCGTCGGCACCCTGCGTCAGCTGCTCAAGTGGAACGGCAACGTCATGGCGACCAATGCCCAGAAAACCGCCCATGCCGATCACAACTTCGGTCTCGCCACCGTTTTCGATGACATGGTTGACCGTCCCGACGTCTTCGCCATTCGCTTCGATCACGCGCTGGCCCACGACATCGGCGACCGTCATGCCAGAGAAACCGTCAACCA
This sequence comes from Sulfitobacter sp. PR48, assembly GCF_028807335.1. Taxonomy (NCBI): domain Bacteria; kingdom Pseudomonadati; phylum Pseudomonadota; class Alphaproteobacteria; order Rhodobacterales; family Roseobacteraceae; genus Sulfitobacter; species Sulfitobacter sp. PR48. The sequence continues at coordinate 510,995 of NZ_JARAMM010000001.1, forward strand.
TTTCGGTTTCGGCTGTCGCTCCGGCATCGGCATTCGCAGTGCCGGTCTGTGTCTCTGCCGTCGCTTCGGCATTGACCTCGGCTTCGGTCTGCTCTGCAGCGGACTGCGCCGTATCCGTCGCGGCGTCATAGGTTTCCTCGGCCGTTTCCGCCACCGCCGCGCTGGTGTCTTCAACCGCGTTACCGACTTCGTTTGCGGTGTTTTTCAAGGCGTCACCGGTACCTTCCAGCGCCTTGTCGATCGTGCTCGTCGCTTCTGTATCGGCAGTTACATTTGCCTGGGCATCGGCATTCAGATCGGTCTGCGCCCAGGCAGCGGCGGCAGAGGTGATCGCAATGGCGGCAACGGTGGATTTCAATGTGAGGCGTTTCATAAGGTTCTCCTGCAGTTTGGAACACGTTCAATCAGCCAACCGCTGCGCGGACTGCTTGGTTCCGGCCGGAAAAACCCGACGGCGGAAGCGCGCCTGAATGAGGGAAAACCGGCAAGAAAACGCCGCCCGGCAATCTGCGGGGCGGCGCTGAAAAATCTGTCGCTCAGATCGGGTGATCAGTAGCGGTAATGTTCCGGCTTGAACGGCCCATCGGGAGAGACACCGATATAGGCGGCTTGCTCCGGGTTCAGCTTGCTCAGCTTGACGCCGATCCGGTCCAGATGCAGGCGCGCGACCTTCTCGTCCAGATGCTTGGGCAGGATGTAGACGCCGGGCTGGTATTCGTCGCCCTTTGTCCAAAGCTCGATCTGCGCCAGAACCTGGTTGGTAAAGGAAGCGGACATCACGAACGAAGGGTGACCCGTGGCGTTGCCAAGGTTCAGCAGACGGCCTTCGGACAGCAGGATCAGACGATTGCCATTCGGCATCTCGATCATGTCCACCTGTTCCTTGATGTTGGTCCACTTGTGGTTCTTCAGGGCAGCGACCTGGATCTCGTTGTCGAAGTGGCCGATGTTACCGACGATGGCCATGTCCTTCATCTCGCGCATGTGCTCGATGCGGATCACGTCCTTGTTGCCGGTTGTGGTGATAAAGATGTCAGCCGTGGCCACGACATCTTCCAGCGTGGTGACCTCAAAACCGTCCATCGCCGCCTGAAGGGCGCAGATCGGATCGACTTCGGTCACTTTCACCCTTGCGCCGGCACCTGCCAGCGACGCCGCCGAACCCTTGCCAACATCGCCGTACCCCATGACCACGGCAACCTTGCCCGCCATCATGGTGTCCGTGGCGCGACGGATACCGTCAACCAGCGATTCCTTGCAGCCGTATTTGTTGTCGAACTTCGATTTGGTCACAGAGTCGTTCACGTTGATCGCGGGGAACGGCAGCTGACCTTTCTTGTGCAGATCATAGAGGCGGTGAACACCTGTTGTGGTCTCCTCGGATACACCTTTGATCTGGTCACGCACCTTGGTGAACCAGCCCGGGCTTTCCTTCATCCGCTTGGCGATCTGCTTCTTGATGACTTCCTCTTCCTCGGACTGCGGCACCGGAATGATCTCTTCGCCCGCTTCGGCGCGCGCGCCCAGCAGTACGTAAAGCGTCGCATCGCCACCATCGTCCAGGATCATGTTCGGGCCGTCTTCGAACAGGAAGGATTTGTCGAGGTAATCCCAATGCTCCTCAAGGCTTTGCCCCTTGATCGCAAAGACCGGTGTGCCACCTGCGGCGATGGCCGCAGCGGCGTGATCCTGGGTGGAGAAGATGTTGCACGATGCCCAGCGCACATCGGCGCCAAGGGCAACCAGCGTTTCGATCAGAACAGCGGTCTGGATCGTCATGTGCAACGAACCGACGATACGCGCGCCCTTCAGCGGCTTGCTTTCGCCAAACTCTTCGCGGGATGCCATCAGGCCGGGCATCTCTGTCTCGGCGATATCCAATTCCTTGCGCCCGTAGGCCGCAAGATTAATGTCTTTAACGATATAGTCGTTGGCCATGAAACACCTCTAAAACCTTGTTTAGAGGGGCGAGTAGCATCATTTCATGCGGTTCTCAACAGGCTTCGATCCCGCGGCTCAGTCGGCAAGCTGCGCCAGTTTTTCAGGCGTATCGCCACCGGCCATCCAGTTTTCGCCCTGCGCGAGGACACAGGCGTTTCCATCCGCCAGAAGCCTGACCATGGTCCAGGTGCCGGAGCGATCCGATGCCCACATCTGCTCACCCTCCGGCGAGGGCTCGGCGACAGGGGTTTCGCCGTACCAGTCCACAAGCGACGCTTTCATTTCATCGGCGGGCATGCAAACCTCCTGCCCGCTGACCTCCTGCGCAGTGGCAGCTGTCACCGAAAGCCCCAGAACCAGAGCCATTGAAAGTGTCGAAATAACGGGTTTCATGATCGTCTCCTTCGCGGTTAGAACGGCGTGGCGGACAGAAAGTTCCAACATGGTCAACTGGATGGAGACAACCCGATGGCACAACAGCCCCGCGCATGGCAGCGGATGCTTTCCGGACGCAGGCTTGATCTGCTGGACCCGACCCCGATGGACGTGGAGATCGAGGACATCGCCCATGGGCTTGCATTCGTGGCCCGCTGGAACGGCCAGACCCAGGGTGATCACGCCTATTCCGTTGCCGAACATTCGCTTCTGGTGGAAACCCTTTTTTGCAGGCTGAACCCAAAGGCCCCCGCCAAATGGCGGCTGGCGGCGCTGCTGCATGATGCGCCGGAATATGTGATCGGGGATATGATTTCCCCGGTGAAGGCGGCTGTCGGACCCGGCTATGGCGCGCTGGACGACCGCCTGACCGGCGCGATCCACATTCGTTTCGGGCTGCCCGCGACCCTGCCGGTTGCGGTCAAGAAACAGATCAAGAAAGCGGACAAGATCAGCGCCTATATGGAAGCCACGCAAATTGCCGGTTTCTCGGCCACCGAGGCGAAAAAGTTCTTTGGACAGCCCGACCCCTCGGTCACCGAAGGGCTGGATATCGTCCTGCGCACCGCCGTCGAAACCCGGCTTGCCTTCAAGGCGCGCCATGCCGCATTGCTGGAGCAGATGTCATGATCAGGGTACGTCCGCCGCTCACACTCGATACCGCCGATATGGCGCGGCTGCTGAACCAGATCATTGCCGCCGGCGGGACAACGGCAATTGCGCGGCCCGTGACGGCACAGGACATCGCGGCATGGATCGCCTTCGACCCGCCGCGCAGCGCATGGCATGTCGCTGTCGACGCGGAGGAGCGGATCGTCGGCTTTTAATGGATCGAGCCCGAGGCCTCATTGCCACCGGAAGCCGCCAATATCGCGACCTTTGTCCAGATCGGCCAGACCGGTCTGGGCATCGGTTCGGCCCTGTTCGAGGCGACCCGGACAGCAGCCAGGGCAATGGGCTACCTCTGGATCAACGCGAACATCCGCGCCGACAACGAAGGCGGCTTGATCTACTATCAAAGCCGGGGGTTTCAGGATTACGGCGTCATCGAAGGCTACCGGATGGCGGACGGTCAGATCGTCGACAAAAGGCTCAAGCGCTACGACCTCTGACCTGGAAAGGTGCACCCGTCGGTGTATGGGCTGTGAACAGGTTGTGTAGGGATGTCACAGCCCGGTTTTCAACGTGGTGACAGTGCAGCCCGTCAGCCCCGACCCATACGGAACCGGCGCAGGGCGGGCAGGATCGCACCCATATCGCAGGATCGGCCCTCGCCGAAGGCAAAGTATGTATCGCGGAACAGAGCCGTCAGGCGCTCGTAGGCCGCGACATGGCTGGCGCGGGGGGTGAAAACGCGCAGCGGCGGGGCCATGCGCTCCTGCGCCTCGGCAATCGTCTCGAAATCCCCTGCGATCATGGCGGCAAAGATGCAGGCACCGACCCCGACCGGAGAGCGTTCGGGCACATGCACCGGGCGGCCCAGCACATCGGCATAGACCTGGTTCAGCACGTCGTTCTTCTGCGGGATGCCGCCTGCGTTGATGATCCGGTCAAAGCGTGCCCCGCCCGCCTGCATCCGCTCGATGATCAGGCCGACATGCATCGCCATGCCTTCGATCGCGGCATGCATTTCATCCGCTGCCCTATGGTGCAGGTCCCAGCCCAGCGTGACGCCGCCAAGGTCCGGCCGCACCAGCACGGTGCGGTCGCCATTGTCCCACGGCACGCGCAGCAGGCCCGTTGCGCAGGGCCCGTAACCCATCAGCCCTTCGCATAATGTGGCCACGTCGCTGCCCGCGCGCCGGGCGATGGCGTCAAAGACGTCACCGGTCGCGGATTGCCCCGCCTCGATCCCCATGAAGCCGGGCACAACGCTGCCCGGCACCATGCCGCAGATGCCGGGCACGGGGCGCGCATCGGCGTCGGCAATTGCAATGATACAGGTCGACGTGCCCACGACATTGACCACATCGCCCGGCGCACAACGTGTACCAATGGCGTCCCAATGGGCGTCGAAGGCACCGAAGGGCAGCGGAATGCCCGCCCGCATGCCGGTGCGTTCAGCCCAGTCCGGCGACAGCACCCCGGCCTGTTGCAGCGAATGGCCCCAGCGCCCGGTGATCTTGTCGTTGATGCCCGCCAGCGCCGGGTCGATGCGGGTCAGAAATTCCTGCGGCGGCAACCCGCCCCAGGCCTCGCCCCACATCCACTTGTGCCCCATGGCGCAGACAGAACGGGGCATCTCCGCCGGATCGGTGATGCCGCAGAGGGTGGCGGCGATCATGTCGCAATTCTCGGCCGCCGTCGCCAGCGGCGCACCGGGGTTGTGGCGCAGGAAATGCAGCAGCTTGGCATAGCCCCATTCGGTCGAATAGACCCCGCCGCACCACTCCAGCGCCTCGATCCCCTCGTCGCGGGCGCGCTGGGTGATCTCGGCCGCCTCGCCATGGGCGGTGTGGTCGCACCAGAGGTAATAGTCGGCCAGCGGCTGCAACCTTTCATCCAGCGGAATGACAGAGGAGCCGGTGGTATCGGCAGCAAAGGCGGCGATGTCATGGCCGTCGATCCCCGCCTCGGCCACCGCGTCGCGGATCGCGGTGCAAAGCGCCTGCATCTGGTCGTCATGGCTTTGCCGTGCCACATGCGGGTCCGCCTCCGAACGGTGCAGCGGATAAGGCGCCACCGCCGAGCCGAGCACGGCGCCGCTGTCGGTGTCCATCAGGGTGACGCGGGTGGAAAGCGTGCCGAAATCGGCACCGGCGACGATGCTCATGCGGTCCTCACTGGCCGTAGGTGGCGTTGGCACCATGCTTGCGCAGGAAATGGCGGTCAAGCAGGGCGTCCGAGATGGCGGGCGGACGGGCATTCAGCACCGCGCCATGCCAGGCCATCTTGGCAACCTCTTCCAGGATGATGGCGTTCAGCACCGCCTCGGCCGGGTCGCGGCCCCAGACAAAGGGGCCATGCCCGGCCACCAGCGCCGCCGGAATCGCCAGCGGGTCGCCCTCGCCCACGGTTTCGGCGATGACCTCGCCGGTGGCGGCGACATAGCGGGTTCTGATCTCTTCCGCGGTCAGGTCGCGTGTCACCGGGATGGTGCCACGGAAGTAATCCGCATGGGTCGTGCCCAGCGGCGGGATCGGGCGGCGGGCCTGTGCCATGATGGTGGCAAAGGTCGAATGGGTATGCACGATGCCGCCGATCTGCGGAAAGGCGCGGTAGAGCGCGACATGGGTGTCAAGGTCGGACGAGGGCCGGAACCGGTTGTCCAGCGGCGCACCGTCGAGGTCAGTCAGCACCATGTGATCGGCGGTCATGTCAGTATAGGGCACGCCCGAGGGCTTGATGACAATCTGCCCGGTCGTGCGGTCGATGCCACTGGCATTGCCGAAGGTCACCTTGACCAACCCGTGGCGGACGGTGTCGAGGTTGGCCTCCAGCACAGCGGATTTGAGGGTGTCGAGCGGCATGAGCAGTCCTTTGGCAGTCAGTTCGGTGGGGGGCGCCCCGCCGCAGCGGAGCGCCCGGAAACGGATCAGCGCGGGTCGGTCCAGCCCTTGTAATCGGCCAGGTTGTCGGCGGTGATCAGCTGTGGCTCAAGCAGGACGGTGTCCTTGTCCGGGGTGTTGCCCATGAAGACGTCATAGCCCATCTGCAGCGCCTGACCGGCCATGACATAGGGATCCTGCGAGGCCGAAGCCTTGATCAGCGAGCCCTCCTTGGCCAGTTCGTCCTCGACCACCGGGGCGCCGTCGACGCCGGTGATGATGAACTCGGACCGGCCCAGCTGCTTGGCGGCAAGTGCCGCGCCCACGGCGGTCGGGTCGTTGATGGCAAAGACGCCGTCGATCTTGTCAAAGCGGGTCAGCAGCCCCTGCATCACGTCCAGCCCGCCATCGCGCGAGGCCTGGCCGTTCTGGTCATCCGACAGCACGTTGATGCCTTCATTGGCTTCGAAAACCTCCTGGCAGCCCGCCACCCGGTCGATGATCGAAGAGCTTTGCGGGCCGTTGATGATGATCACGTCACCCGAGCCGCCGAGGGCATCGACGATGTACTGGCAGGCCTTGCGCCCGGCATCCACGTTGTCGGTCATCACCGTCACATCAGATCCGGGGGCCGAAACGTCAAAGGCGGCAACCACGATGCCTGCGTTCTGCGCCCGCTTGACGGCGGGAGCGATGGCGGCGGCATCCACCGCGTTCAGCATGATGATGTCGACGCCCGAAGCGATGAAGTTGTCGATCTGGCTGACCTGTTTGTTCAGGTCGTAATCGGCCGAGACCGAGGTGACGGCGACATCGGGGTTGATCTCCCTGGCGCGGTCCTCGATCCCCTTGATGGTGGCAACAAAGAACGGGTTGCCCAGCAGGCCGACCGAGATGCCGATGCTTTCCAGTTTCTTGTCCTGGGCCGCAGCCCCGGTGGCCAGCAGCGCGGCAGCGGCAGCGGATGTAACGAAGGTCTTCAGAATACGCATGTTATCCTCCCATGGTTTTATGCGTTGTCGTTGGTCTTTGGTCCGTAGTGATGAATGGTCGGCCTTTCGCGATCATGTGCGCGCCCCGCCCTTGAGCCTGTAGCGGTCCAGCGTCACGGCGGCGATGATGACCAGGCCCTTGATGATGAACTGCCAGATGTCTGAAACCCCGGTCAGGATCAGCCCGTTGGACAGCACCGCAATGATCAGCGCGCCGATCAGCGTGCCCCAGATGCTGCCGACCCCGCCCACAAAGGAGGTTCCGCCCAGGATCACCGCGGCGATGGCATCAAGCTCATAGGCCTGACCCAGTTGCAGCCCGTTGGCCGCATAGAGCCGCGCGGCGGACATCACGCCGCCAAGCCCCGCCAGAAGGCCCGACATGCCATAGGCAAAGAGCAGCACCAGCCCGACCTTGATGCCTGCCAGCCGCGCCGCCTCGTGGTTGCCGCCGGTGGCGTAGATCCAGGTGCCCAGCACCGTGCGGCGCAGGATCAGCCAGGAGATGAACACCGTCAGCAGCGCCACGATGGCCAGCCAGGGCACGCCCAGCAGGGTGCCGTTGCCGATGAAATCGAAGGGCAGATCGGCGTTGAACACGGTGGTGTCGTCGCCCATCAGCCGGGCCACGCCGCGCACCGCCGTCAACGCCCCGAGCGTGACGATAAAGGGCGGCAGGCCGAGGAATGCGATCAATGCGCCATTGGCAAGGCCGAAGGCCAGCCCAACCGCCAGCCCTGCGGGAATGCCGATCATGCCCCATCCCGGCACCAGCGACAGCGACACCGCCGCCATCGCCGAGGCCGCGAGGATCGAGCCCACCGACAGGTCGATCCCGCCGGTCAGGATCACAAAGGTCATGCCCGCCGCCAGCACGATGTTGATCGACGCCTGCTGGGTGACGATGGAAATGTTGTTCACCGACAGGAACTTGCCGGTCATCAGCTCGAAGCCGATCGCCAGCAGGATCAGCACCGGCAGCATGCCCAGCGCCCGGATCGTGGTTTTCAGCCGTTCCGCATTGGCAGCGGCGCTGCCTGTCTGTGCCGTATCGCTCATCTGTTGTCCTCCAACGCGGGCCATCAGGCCGCGGCCCCTGTCGACAGGGTCATGATTTCTTCCTGTTTCACCGGTTTTCCGGGCGCGGCGCGCACCTCTCCGGCAATTTCGCCGTCGCGCATGACCAGCACCCGGTCGGCGACCCCGATGATTTCGGGCAGTTCGGACGAGATCATCACCACCGCCATGCCCTCCCGCGCGAGGCGGTCGATCAGGCGGTAGATTTCGGATTTCGCGCCCACGTCCACGCCGCGTGTCGGCTCATCCAGAATGACCACGGCTGGCTGCGCCTCAAGCAGACGGGCCAGCAGCACCTTTTGCTGGTTGCCCCCAGACAGCGCGCCGGTGTTCAACCGGGCCGATGGCGTCTTGATCCCCAGCTCGCGGATTGCCCTGGCGGCCCGTTCGGCCTGGGCGCGGAAATTCAGGAAACCGCCGCGATGGGCGTCGCGCTCATGCACGCAGGTCGAGATGTTCTGCGCGATGGTCATATCCAGGAACAGGCCCAGCGCCTTTCGGTCCTCGGTCAGATAGACGATGCCGTGGCGCAAAGCCTCGCGCGGGCTGCGCGGCGTGACCTCGCGTCCGTTCAGCGTGACGGTGCCCGCAGTGGCCGGATCGGCACCATAGATCAGCCGCGCCAGTTCGGTCCGGCCTGACCCGACGAGACCGGAAAGCCCCAGTACCTCGCCCTCGTGCACGTCGAACGAACAATCCCTGACCAGTCGGCCATCCGACATGCCCTCGACCCGCAGTACAACGTGACGCGCGTCGTCATGGGCGACGTGATCCTTGGTGTAAAAGGTCGACAGGTCGCGCCCGACCATCATCGACACCAGCTTTTGCGCGCTCAGCTCTGCCTTGTCGAGCGTGCCGACATAGGCACCGTCGCGCAGCACCGAACAGCGGTCGGCCAGGCGATAGATCTCATCCATGCGGTGGCTGATATAGATGATGGCAATGCCCTGTGCCGTCAGCCCCTCGATGACAGAAAACAGCCGATCCGTCTCGCGGCTGGACAGCGAGGTGGTGGGTTCGTCCATCACGATGATGCGCGCATCCGAGGCGACGGCGCGGGCGATCTCGACCAGTTGTCTTTCGCCCAGAGACAGGCTGCCGACCCGGGTGGCGGGGGTAAAGTCGATCCCCAGCCGGTCCAGCACCGGCTGGGTGCGGGCGGCCATGCTGGACCGGCTGACAAAGCCTGCCCGGGACGGCTCGCGCCCCAGAAAGACGTTTTCGGCCACGCTGAGGTTGGGCGACAGCGCCAGTTCCTGGTAGATCACCGCGATGCCCAGGGCGCGGGCCAGTTTCGGATCGCCGGTGGGGATCGGCTGGCCATCGACCAGGATCTCGCCGCCCGGATCGGCGACATAGGCGCCCGACAACACCTTCATCAGCGTGGATTTCCCGGCACCGTTCTCGCCCATCAGGGCGTGAACCTCGCCCGGATAGGCGGTCAGCGACACGCCGGACAGCGCCTTGACCGGCCCGAAGGTCTTGGAGATGTCGCGCATTTCCAGAAGCGGTGTCATGCGGCCCCCGTGCGGGTTTCGGCCACGGTAAAGGTCACGCCCTGGTCCTCCAGCATCGCCGCGTCCCGGTCGCTGAGCCCGTCGTCGGTGATCAGCCGGGTGACGCGGGCGAAGGGCAGGGCCAGCTTGGGAGGGCGTTCGCGAAACTTGCGGCTGTCGACCAGCACCACGATCTCGTTGGACAGGTCGCACATGTCATTGATGAAGCGCACCAGCAGCGGGTGGCTTTCCAGCAACCCGTCCGGGCTGACACCCAGGCTGCCGACAAAGAACTGCGAGGCGTAGAATTCGTAGCTGCCGCGCGCGGGATCATAAAGAATGCCCGGTTCGCGGTGCAGATCGCCGCCGCCCACCGTCAGCTGGCAGGTGCCGTGTTCAGAGAGATAGCCCGCCAGCGGCATGGAATTGGTAAAGACGCGCACATTCCGGTTGGCGATATGCTGGCCAAAGCGAAAGCAGGTCGACCCGCCATGCACGATGATCAGGCTGCCGTCGCGCACCAGCTTGCCGGCCTCATGGGCGATGGCGGTCTTGGCTTCGACGGCAATGTCGCGGTTTTCGATAAAGGGCAAAGACACCGCGCGGGGGCGCGGCGTCCCGTCCAGTGCGGCGATACCGCCATGCACCTTTTGCGCCACGCCGGCCTCGTGCAGCTTGTCGATGTCACGCCGGATGGTGGCGGCCGAGACATTGAACATCAGCTGCAATTCCTTGGCCGAGGCAAAGGCGCGTTCGGTCAAAAGTTGTGTAATCGTTTCGTGACGCTGAGATTCGCTCATGCATCGGCCTCCCCTGGGTTTGCTACGACTTCAAACGCTCATAATGCAATAAAAAACTCACCAATGATGACGAAATTGCATTACGCCTCTATGCTACGCGCAAACAAGCCACTGTTATATAAGTGATATTTATAAACGAGCGAAATGGCTCACCGTGAAGCATTCCCGTCACGTCCGGCGGTCAGGCGTGCGTCCTGGGCGCGCAATGACATGCTGTCTGATCGGCGCCATGAGACCGGTTGCGCAGCAAAAGGAAAGGGCTGCCTGTCCGGCGGCCCCCAAGGTCGGCATTTTCAGCCGGGGACGGCGCAATGCCCTCCAGCCCTAGACAAAATACAATGTCAGTGCCGGGAAGAGCACGAGCAGGGCCAACCGCACGAGGTCGGCACCCCAGAACGGGACAACCCCCTTGAAGATCGTGGACAACGGGATATCCGGTGCGATTGATTTGATGGCGAAGACATTGATCCCCAGCGGGGGCGTGATCATGCCTGTCTCAACCACAATCACCAGGATGACTCCGAACCAGATCGGATCATAGCCCAGCCCGACGATGATCGGGAAGATGACCGGAACGGTCAAAAGCACCATCCCGATACTGTCAAGAAAGCAACCAAGGATCAGATAGATCAGCAAGATCACCAGCAGGATCAGGAAGGGGGATGCGTTGAACGACAGAATGTAATCGGCAATCGTGATATTGGCCCGCGTCAACACGAAGAAGTTGATCAACAGGAAGGCGCCGAAAATGATCAATGCGATCATTCCCGTGGTCTTGATCGACGAATACAGAGCGTCAACAACCTGCCGCAGGCTGAGCGAACGGCGCAGCACGCCGATGCATAGCGCAAAGATCACGCCGAAACCTGCCGCTTCTGTTGGTGTGAAAATACCAAGGTAAAGCCCTCCGATAATCAGCGCGAACAGAACGAACATGCTGGAAATCTGCGGCAAGGCGGCCAGTTTCTCGCGAAAGCTTGTGGGCGTGCCCACGCCGGCAGATTTCGGCCAGACCCGCACGATGATTGCAATCGTCAACGCGTAGATGACGATTTGCATGAAACCCGGAATGACCGCGGCAACAAACAGATCTGTAATCGAGGTTTCGGTCAGGACGCCATAAATCACCAGAATGATCGACGGCGGGATCAGAACACCGATGGTGCCGCCCGCAGCAACACAGCCGGTTGCAAGGGAGTCGCTGTAGTTGTGCTTTTTCATTTCCGGCAGCGACACCTGCCCCAGCGCAGTGGCCGTCGCCAGTGACGATCCGGACACGGCTGCAAAGCAGCCACATGCCAGGATGGTGGCCATCGCCAACGCCCCTTTCAGGCCGCCAAACAGACGGGCGCATCCCTGATAGAGGTCAGCCGACATGCCCGCCTTTGTGGCCAGGTTCCCCATCAGGATGAACAAGGGAATGATGCAAAGTTCATAGTTGAACCCCACTTCCATCGACACCTCGCCAACCATGAAGAAGGCAGTGCCGGTGCCGTACAACATCGCGATGCCCGTAAAGGCAGACAGAGCCATCGCCGCCCCGATGGGCACGCTTAGCGCCATCATGGCCAACAGCAGGGTGACGACCAGGAAGGTTGCCTCGATCTCAGTCATAATGCGACTTCTCCCAGCTGGCGTCGGTCTGGACGGCCCTTGTCAGCACTTGCACCGCTACGATGCAGGCAACCAGAACAGTGCCCAGCGCGATGCCCGCCAGAATGTACAGGGGCAGATCAAGGATCGGGGTCAGGTCACCCGTCTCATGCAGGGACAGCATCCGCTCGTACATGCCCCAGGTCGCGCCCAGGACAACCAGAAGAACAGCCAGGTCGCCTGCCTTTGCCACGGCCCAGCGCAGATGTCCGCGCGACTTGTTCAAGAGGAAATCCAGCCGGATATGGTCCCGGGAATGCGTCGCTTGGGCAAGTGCACCAAACATGACGACAGCCATGAAACCCTCGATCAGTTCCACTGTTCCGGGCAGAGGCGCGGAAAAGACATATCTGCCCACCACATCAAGAAAGATCAGCACCGCCAGCCCCGCCAGAACCACCGCCGCAAATGCAACGGTGATCCGACGGGCCCAGTTGCCCAGCTCGTTCAGGATGGTCATTGACCGGATCCTGTCGCGGCAAGTTTGGCAAGGATGCCATCGGCATCAACGCCTTTTTCCGTGGCAATCTCCTTCCAGGCATCGAACACCGTGGAGGCCCGCGATTCCAGTTCCGCCATCATCTCGGGGCTGGCCAGTGACACCTCGTGACCCGGATCTTCGGACAGCGCGGTATAGGTCACCTCTGCCGCCTGATCCCAGTGGCGTCCGATTTCCGCAGCCAGATCAGGGCCCGAGTTGGCATCAATGACTGCCTTCAGATCGTCGGGCAGAGAATTGTAGAACTCTTTGTTCAGCGCAAAGAAGAAGGTGATCGTGTACAACCCGTTTGGCACTTCCAGATGATAGGGAAGGATTTCCTCAAGCCGGTAGGACTGAATGGCATCGAACGGAAACAGGATGCCGTCGGCTACGCCGCGCGCCAGTGCCTCATGCGCCTTGCTTGCGGGCATCACAACAGCCGTGGCCCCCAGCGCTTCGGCCCATTCGACGCCAGAACCCAGCGTGCGGATCTTCTGGCCTTTCAGATCGTCCAGCGACGCCACCTTGACCTTGGTGTGCAGTGCACCGGGCGCATGCACATGCAGGGCAAGCAGCTTGGTATCTGTGAATTCCTTGTCGGCGAAATTCTCCTGCCAGATTTCGGTGATCTTGCGGCTGCCTTCCTCACCACTGGCTGACAGGAACGGCAATTCGATCACCTGGCTCAGGTCGAAACGTCCCGGTGTCCATGCCAGCGCACCCCAGCCGGCCTGCACCACGCCCTGACGGATCAGGTCGTACTGGCCTGCGGGCTTGCCGATGATGGCCTTGTCGACGGACACTTCGATGCGGCCGTCGGACTCTGTCTCGATCTTTTCCGCCCAGGCATTGAGAGCATTCACAACAGCATGGTTTGAATTGGGGTTCCAGTTGCCGACACGGATGTTGTATTCGGCCGCCTGGCTCAGGGTCGCGGCAAGGCTCAGCGCGGCAAAGGTTGCAGCACCAGCAAATATCTTGGTGGTCATGGTTTCTCCTCCCATAAGTGGTGATATTTTTGATTTTTTACGCTTCCCGGCAGCCCGTTATAAAAGCTTCAGGAACTCTTCAGACCGGCTCACTGTGCTGAACAGCGGCAGAATTTTTTCGCATTCGATACGATGCAGATCCATGTCGGGCGACGCACAACAATCTTCCAGAACCGTGACGAACAATCCTGAATCGTCGCCATGCCGCGCGGTGCTGTCGACAACCATATGCGTGTAGACACCGGCAAGAACGATCCGTTCCACCTTGTTGGCCTGCAGCCAGTTGAGCAGATTGGTGTTGTGAAACGGGTTCACGGCCCTTTTGGTCACCACCAGATCGCCCTCATTCGGAGCAAGCGCATCGGGAAAACCGGTGCCGAACTCACCAATGATCATGGCCCCCATGTCTTTCAGATGGGCAAGTCTCGATTGCTTGCTGATCGCGTCGAGGTATCCTTTTTCGAAGCCCACGTTCACAAACACAACCGGCAGGTTCCGCGCACGGAATGCATCCGCAACCGCCGCGGTTTTTTCCACCAGTTTGAGGTCCGCCACCATCTTGGCAAACCCGTTCTTCCCCACCTTTCCTTTCGGGTCGATGAGTTCATTTTGCATGTCGAGGATCAACAATGCAGATTTCATGGACAGCTCCTCCCGCTCTCAGTGTATTTCGCCGGCTCGGCGCCCGGACCGCGCGGCGCAAAACCTGACCTCCCGGCAGACGTCACGCGATCACGGATTGTCGGCGCTTTTTGATTGGTCAAAGCGCTTCCCCGCGAACGCCCAAGTCTCCAACTGCGCGCAGCCTGCGGCATATCCCCCTCAATACGCCCACTTCCGCATTCAACCGCAAAACATTCAGTAATATTGTATGCACTTTGGGTACATACATATATGTAACATTGCGGAGCTGACAGGACTCTTAAGTTATGGCTGGACTAACTTTTCATAGCGGCAGGACAGGAGGAATTGCCAAATTGTATGCCCCAGGCCCCTGGCGAAGGGGGTGAAACGGTTTCGCTGAGGCTGATCTTTTGGTGCAGCGTTCCACGGGTCATCGCTGCCGACAAGCTGCGCCGCGACACCGGGCCCATCGATCATCCCGCACCCGGTTGATCATCGGGCGCAGAAGGTCCCGAACAGCGACCTAAGGCGCGAAATCCCGCGTTCAGATAAGTTGGCAGTGCCGTGTCACAGCCCGCTATTCAGCGCGGTGACCGCTTGGCCAGGATTCTCTGCAACGTCCGGCGGTGCATGTTCAACCGCCGCGCCGTCTCGGAGACATTGCGATCGCAAAGCTCGTAAACCCGCTGGATATGCTCCCAGCGCACGCGATCCGCGCTCATCGGATTTTCCGGCGGCGGGGGCATGTCGTCCCCCGTGGCCAGCAAGGCGTTGGTGATGTCATTGGCGTCAGCCGGCTTTGACAGATAGTCGGTTGCGCCGATCTTGACCGCTGCGACAGCTGTGGCAATCGCGCCATATCCGGTCAGCACCACAACCCGCGCATCCTGGCGGCGCTCGCGCAGTACTTCGACCACGTCCAGCCCGTTGCCGTCCTCCAGCCGCAGGTCGATCACCGCATAGGCTGGCGGTCTGGCCGTGGCAATTGCACAGCCGCCAGCCACGCTGTCCGCGGTCTCAACCTCGAACCCGCGTTTTTCCATCGCCTTGGCCAGCCGCCGCAGAAACGGTTCATCGTCGTCCACAAGAAGCAATGTCTTGTCCGGGCCGATATCGTGTTGGGGTTCAGTCATGAAGTCCGCCCTGCCTCTGCCATGCCGCTCAATATGACCCAAGTACGAACCGGGTCAAACTCTCAGCTATTGTCCACGAAACACTGCATCTTGTCAGCCAGTTCGTCAGGGGTCAATTCTCGGCGGAAGTAATCGACAAAACCGATCCCGGGCATGACAAAATAGCTGAAGGTCGAATGATCCACCAGGTATTCGCCATCTTCGGGGGGATGGGCCTTGTAATAGGTGCGGTAGGCCTGGCTTGCCTGCTTGACCTGCGCATCCGACCCGGTCAGGCCGATCATCCGGGGATGCATCGCTTCCGCGAATTCACCCACGACGTCCGGCGTGTCGCGTGCCGGGTCGATCGTGATGAACACCGGCGTCACCATCTTGCCGCGTTCTTCCAGGATTTCCACCGCCTGGGCATTCCTGTCGACATCCAGCGGGCAAACGTCCGGGCAGAAAGTATAGCCGAAATAGATCAGCGTGGGCTGCGTTATCACATCCGCGTCGGTCACCGTTTCACCCTGTGCATTGACCAGTTCAAACGGTCCGCCCAGATCACCCGCGACGGTTCCTGAGCGGCATTGGGAGAACTGATCGTCATCGGACACCCGCGTCGCGAGCCATAGAGTCGCGCCAAGAAACACCGCTGCAACGGCCAATGCGGAAAGGGCGATTATCCGGTTCATCTTGTTCTCCTGCGCCAATTGGGCACCTTGATCAGTATCGGGTGCAGACCTACGCTACAGCTTCTGACATGCAACACCGAATGAACAAAAGGTGCGCTGATGACGCAGGCCAACATCCTCCCATTGTCCGGGCGCACGCGTGCAAACTGGATACGTCTGCGCACCATGATCCTCCTGCGGTGGGTCGCCATTATCGGCCAGCTGGTGGCGATCACGGTGGCGCAGGCCATGTTCGGCCTGCAACTGGCGCTGAGCCTGTGCTATTTCGCGGTTGGCGTATCAATCATCGGCAACCTGATCGCGACCTTCATATTTCCCGAAAACAAGCGCCTCAGCGAACGGGAAAATCTGGGCATGATCATGTTCGATCTGCTGCAGATCGCCTTCCTGCTGTACCTGACGGGCGGGCTGAACAACCCCTTTGCGCTGCTGCTGCTGGGCCCTGTGACCATCTCTGCCACCACGCTCAGCCTGCGCTCCACCGTTTTGCTCTGCACCACGGCCATCGTCCTTGTCTCTGTCCTTGCGCTCAGCCATGTGCCGCTTGTGAACAGCGAGGGTGAAATCCTGCGGATCCCTGCCTTGTTCAACTTTGGCCAATGGACCGCGCTGGTCATCGCGATCATATTCACCAGCGCCTATTCGCGCCGCGTCACGACAGAGGTGCATTCGATGGGCGATGCGCTGGCCGCCACCCAGATGGCCCTGGCCCGCGAACAGAAACTGACCGACCTTGGCGGCGTGGTCGCTGCTGCGGCGCATGAGCTGGGGACACCGCTGGCGACGATAAAGCTGGCCAGTGCGGAATTGCTGAACGACCTGAGGGATCAGCCGGAACTTGCAGAAGATGCGGCGCTGATCCGTGATCAGGCGGATCGCTGTCGGGACATCCTGCGCGACATGGGTCGCGCCGGAAAGGACGATCTGCATCTGCGACAGGCCCCCTTCGAGGCTGTCGTGGCCGAAGCCGCAGAGCCGCATATTGGCAGGGGCATCAGCGTCGAACGCCAACACGCACCCCGTCATTCAGGGGCAAAGGACCAGCCCGCGATCCTGCGCAAACCCGAGATCATTCACGGCCTGCGCAACCTGATCCAGAACGGGGTGGATTTTGCCCGCAACACGGTCTGGATCGAAACGGATTGGAGCGATCAGACCATCTCGGTCCGGATCATCGACGACGGGCCGGGATTCCCCGCTGACGTGATTGGTCGGATCGGCGACCCCTTTGTCCGGCAGCGCAAGGTCAGTCAGATCATGGGCGCGAGACCCGAATACGAAGGCATGGGGCTTGGGCTTTTCATCGCAAAGACGCTGCTGGAAAGGTCAGGCGCGCATCTGCGTTTTGCAAATGGACCGGAACATCCGCAAAGCGGTGCCGTCGTGGAAGTCATCTGGCCGCGCGAAATGCTGGAGCCGCAGACAAAGGCCTCAACCGGCCCGCTTGGCGCAAATCAACGCATTACTGCGTAGAACGCACAGTTTGCCCCTCAAATGAAGGGAAATGGCAGTTATTAACGCGGTGTTAAACATTTCGGTCAAGGGTCGTTTTTCGTATCTTTGAACCGCCAGGATCCCGCGTTGTTGACCCCAGCTGAAATCCTTCTTGTGCTGCTTATCGCCATCGCTGCCGCATCGTCAGCTGTGACATATCTGCTGCGGCGGCCGGAACCCTCGGTTCAGGGCGAAACAACAGATGCCGAACCTCTGGCGCTGCTTTTCGACGATGGTGTCCTGCATCATGCCACGACACCCGCAATGCGGCGGTTCTCGCTCTTGCCCGGTGCGCATTTGTGGGATGATCTCAGGGAAGAGTTGAAAGACAGTTTTCCCGATTTTCCGACCTTCCCCGGCCCCGGTGAACACGGCTCGCTCACACTTCAGGCCAGAACCGCCAATGACCCGCAAAAGATCGAGATTTCCTGGTGGGGATCGCTTTGCTGGGTAACATGCCTGAATCACCAGCGTCGCGGCAGCGTCGGCGCAACCCAACGCGCCTGTGACGCCTCACCGCACCCCATCTGGCAAACCGACCGCGACGGCGCGGTCATCTGGTGCAACAACCGGTACCTGATCCTGTTCGAACAAATCCACGGACGCCGGCCGCAACCCGATGAATGCCTGTTTGAAAAGGCAACAACCTCCCTGAACGGAAGGACCTTGCTGACATCCAGAAGCAGCGGCGATTCCGAGTGGTTCGAAATCACCCGCCGCGAGGTGGACGGGGTGACGATCCATCACGCAACCTGCATCAGCGGGCTGGTAAAAGCGGAAGAATCCCTGCGCACATTCGTCCAGACCCTTACCAAGACATTTGCGCATCTGCGGATCGGGCTGGCGGTCTTCAACCGCGATGACCAGCTTGTCCTTTTCAACCCGGCCTTGCTGGAACTCTCGGGGGTTCCGGCCGAGTTTCTGAGTGGGAAGCCCAACATGCTGTCCTTCTTCGACCAGCTTCGCGAGAACAGGCGCATGCCGGAGCCGAAGAACTACGGAAGCTGGCGTCAGCAGATAGCCAGCCTGGCCAGCGCCGCAGCAGACGGACGCTACCGGGAGACATGGTCGCTGGAAGATGGCCGCACCTATTCCGTCCAGGGCCGCCCGCACCCCGAAGGTGCAACTGTTTTCCTGTTCGAGGACATCAGCGCGGAAGTCAGCCTGACCCGCAACTTTCGCGCCGAGCTTGAGCTGAGCCAATACCTGCTCGACAAGGTCGAGGACTGTCTCGTCGTATTTTCACCGTCCGGCGTGCTGACATTCTGCAATTCGGCCTACAGGGAACTGTGGCAACAAGATCCTGACGCTGCATTTGCCGACATCACGGTGTCTGATTGTCTCGATATCTGGCGCAGCAAGGCAAAGGCCGAGGTGCCGTGGCAGGATTTCATGAAAATTTCCTGCGGCTACACCAACCGGCAGTCGCTGACGACAAGGATCACCCTGAACAACGGGCAGCGGATGACCTGCGTTGCCGAGACCATCGCATCGGGCGCCACCCTGATCTGCTTCAAGACCCTTGAGGAGGTCACCGCCGCCGCCCATTAAAGGCGTATTTTGCCTTGCAGCCTTCTGCGCCACGGGTATGCATGGGCCATGACCAAGCTGACCCGTAGCCTTTGCTTTTCAGATGCAGAACAGACAGGCATCTATGCCGCGCGGCTTGCCCGGCATCTGCGCTCTGGTGACGTGATCCTGCTGTCCGGCGACGTGGGGGCTGGCAAGACTCACTTTGCAAGGTCGCTTATTCAATCGCTTCTGGCTGAGCCCGAAGATATCCCGTCACCAACCTTCACCCTGGTCCAGACCTATGAGACGGCGGAGGCCGAGATCTGGCACGCGGATTTGTATCGGCTGACCTCTGTACAGGAGGTCGAGGAACTGGGCCTGATCGACGCCTTTGCAACGGCAATCTGCCTGGTCGAATGGCCCGACCGGCTGGGCGCGCTGACGCCCCCATCGGCGCTGTCACTTGGCTTCAAACCGGGACAATCACCAGATGCGCGGTCGGTGCTCGCCACCTGGCAGGATCCCCGCTGGACCGAAACCGTGACAGCATGGTAGCGCGCAGGGACCAGGCCGCGCGTTTCCTGTCGGAAAACGGCTGGAACCCGGCGCGCCGCATCCGCATCGCAGGGGACGCTTCCAACCGTGCATACGACCGCCTGACGCGGCCCGACGGGACCACGGCGATCCTGATGGATGCCCCGCCCGACACCGGGGAAGACGTCCGCCCTTTCATCCGCCTCGCCGCCTATCTGCGCCAATGCGGGCTGAGCGCGCCTGCGGTCATGGCTGCTGATGAAACAGCCGGCTTTCTGCTGCTGGAAGACCTGGGTGACGCGCTTTTTGCAACGCTGATGCAGGATGATCCGTCGCTGCAGCAGCCGCTCTACAAGGCTTCCGTGGACGTGCTGATTGCCCTGCACCGGGCCGATCCCCTGCCGCTGCCGGATTGCGATGCCGCCTGGCTGACCGAAATGACGGCGCCGCTGTTCGACTGGTACCTGCCGGAGGCCGGGGCAGAGATCCGGACGACATTCCTAACCGCATTCCATCCCTTTGCAGATCAGATCGCAGCCGCGCCCAGGGTCACGATCCTGCGCGACTATCACGCGCAGAACCTGCTTTGGCTGCCTGGCAGGGCAGATGTGGCGCGGGTTGGTATCCTCGACTTTCAGGATGCCCTTGCCGGACACCGGGCCTATGATCTGGTTTCCATCCTGCAGGACGCCCGCCGCGATGTGACGGCCGAGATCGAGGCGGAAATGCAGGAGTATTACCTGTCGAAATCCCCCGTCGACCCGATTGATTTCAGGCGGAGCTACGCCGTGCTGGGCGTGCAGCGCAATCTGCGCATTCTGGGCATCTTTGCCCGCCTCGCGAAGCGGGACGGCAAACCATCTTATGTTGATCTTGTTCCACGGGTCTGGAACTATGTAAAACGCAACCTCGCCCATCCTGACCTTGTGCCTTTGGCCCGTGCGCTTGACGTAATTCCGGAACCGACGCCAGCCTTCCTGGAGCAGTTGAAAACCACATGAGCCCCCTGCCCCTGATGTTGTTTGCCGCCGGGTTCGGCACCCGGATGAAGCCACTGACCGATGACCGGCCAAAGCCATTGATCGAGGTCGCGGGCAAGCCGCTGGTGGATCACGCCCTGGACCTTGCGCAGGAGGCGGATTGCACTCCCATCGTGGCGAACCTGCATTACAGGGCAGAGCAGCTTGAACATCACCTTGCGGGCACCGGCGTGGTCACTTTGATCGAGCGGCCCGATATCCTGGATACCGGGGGCGGCTTGCGCAATGCGCTGGGTGTTTTGGGCGGTGATACCGTGGTGACGATGAACACCGATGCGATCTGGTCGGGGCCCAACCCCATCGACCTGCTGCAAAGGGCATGGGAGCCGGACAGGATGGATGCCTTGCTGATCTGCATCCAACTGGCCCGCGCCACGGGCTATGACGGCACCGGGGATTTCACGCTTGGGCCAGACGGCAGGCTGATCCGGGGGCCGGGCGTGCTTTACGGTGGCGTTCAGATCATCAAGACCGAGCTGCTGCACGACATTCCGGAAAATGTGTTTTCCCTCAACCTCTTGTGGAACATGATGTTGGACCGCAAGCGGTTGTTCGGCCTGTCCTATCCAGGGTTCTGGTGCGACGTGGGCCACCCCGCTGGCATCGCCCAGGCCGAAGAGATGCTGGCCGGCTCCAATGTTTGAGCCGACAGATAAACCGCGGGTCTTCGGGCTGGCACCCGGCGTCGATTTCCCGGCCGGGTTGATCCAGGGCATCCGGGAAAGACTGAAAGGCCAGCCACCCGAGTCCATCGCCAGGGTCGAGCTGATCGTCAACAGCCAGCGCATGCGCCACCGTCTGCGGCAGTTGTTTGACGCCGGACCGCCGGGGTTCATGCCACGGGTGTCTCTGGTGACCAATCTGGATCACCTGTTGCAGAACCAGACCATTGCCCGGGCAATCTCTCCGCTGCGCAAGCGGCTGGAACTGACCAGGCTGGTGTCGAAATTGCTCGAATCCGACCCCGAACTGGCACCGCGCAGCGCCCTTTACGATTTGGCCGACAGCCTCGCGAGCCTGATGGATGAGATGCAGGGCGAAGGCGTTTCGGCCTCCAGCATCGCCAAACTCGACGTCAGCGACCAATCCGGTCACTGGGCACGGGCGCAGCAGTTTTTCTCCCTCGCACAGGGCTACCTTGACCAGACGGACAGCACCCCCGATGCTGAAGCAAGGCAACGCATGGTTGTCACCGCTCTTGTCAAAAACTGGCAGGATGCACCGCCGCAGCATCCGGTGATCCTTGCCGGTTCAACCGGGTCGCGCGGCACCACATCGCTGCTGATGCAGGCTGTCGCACAATTGCCGCTGGGCGCCGTTGTCCTGCCGGGGTTCGATTTTGAAATGCCGACGTCGGTCTGGCAGGATCTCGATCAGGAAGTGATTGCCGAAGATCACCCGCAATACCGCTTCCGGGCGCTGATGCGGGCGCTGGACATGCCCAGCAGCGCGATCCGCAACTGGTGCGGCACATCCGCACCCGGTTCTGCGCGCAACGCGCTGGTCTCGCTGTCCCTGCGCCCTGCCCCGGTAACCCATGCCTGGCTGAGCGAGGGTCCGGCGCTGGGAGATCTCCTTGCGCCAACCGGAAACCTCACGCTGGTCGAGGCACCAACCCCAAGGATCGAGGCCCAGGCCATCGCAGCCCGCCTGCGCACCGCCGTGGAAGAGGGCAAGACAGCGGCCCTGATCACACCCGACCGGATGCTCACCCGTCAGGTGACATCGGCGCTGGACCGGTGGAACATCCTGCCCGATGACAGTGCGGGCACGCCCTTGCAACTGTCGCCGCCAGGCCGTTTCCTGCGGCATGTCGCAGACCTTTTCGTGCGGCCCCTCGATGCCGAAGCTTTGCTGACCCTGCTGAAACACCCGTTGACCCACAGCGCGGCGGACAGGAATACCCATCAGCTGCACACGCAGCGCTTCGAGATGCGGGTCAGGCGCGACGGCCTGCCCTATCCCGATCCCGCAGGACTGACGCGGATTGCCCGCAAGATTGCGGATCATCTGAACGCGCCGGATGATTTTCTGGATTGGGCAAATTGGGTCAGTGAGACTTTTTGCCATCACGAAACGGCGGATGATCAACAACTCGACACCTGGACAAGGGCGCATCTGGCGCTGTCCGAACGGATCGCCGCTGGCAGATCGACAGACGACACCTCGCAACTGTGGAAGAAGACCGCAGGCCGCGCCGCGCGCGAGATGATGGAGGCGCTTTCAACCGAAGCCAGCCATGGCGGTGCGCTTTCTGCCCGGGATTATGCCGATCTGATCGCTGCCCTGCTGTCAGAGCAGGAGGTGCGGGATCAGGACGGCCCGCATCCGAATGTGATGATCTGGGGTACTTTGGAAGCGCGGGTGCAAGGTGCCGATCTGGTGATCCTTGGTGGTCTGAACGACGGCAGCTGGCCTGAATCACCGCCCCCCGATCCCTGGCTGAACCGTCAGATGCGGCTCAGGGCGGGATTGCTTTTGCCGGAACGGCGCATCGGGCTGTCGGCCCATGACTATCAACAGGCCATCGCCGCGCCGGAGGTCTGGCTGAGCCGCTCCATTCGGTCGGACGAGGCGGAAACCGTTCCGTCGCGCTGGCTGAACAGGCTGGAAAACCTGCTGTGTGGCTTGCCGGATCAGAATGGCCCGCAAGCCTGGGCAGAGATGCAGGCGCGCGGGAATGCATGGCTGGACCAGGTCAGCGCGCTTGAGGCGATCGAGCGGGTTGCTCCCGCCATACGCCCCTCGCCCCGGCCACCGATTGCCGCACGGCCACGGGCGCTTTCGGTTACTGAAATCAAACGGCTGATCCGCGACCCCTATGCGATCTATGCCAAACACACGTTGCGCCTGCGCCCGATCAACCCGCTGGTTCAATCGCCGGATGCACCGGTGCGCGGCATTGTTCTGCACGAGATCATGGAGAAATTCGTCAAACGCGTTTGCGAAGACGAAACATGCCTCACGAAACAGGTGTTGATGGAAACGGCCCGCGCGGTGCTGCAAGAGGCAGCACCCTGGCCCGCTGCCCGGGCGATGTGGCTGGCCCGGATCGAACGGGTCGCCGACTGGTTCATCGCGCAGGAAAAGATCCGCCAAAGCTATTCCAGCCCGGTCAGTTTCGAAAAGGCCGCGAAAGGCACGCATGTTTTCGAGGATCTGGGCTTTACCCTCACGGGCTATGCGGACCGGATCGACAAGACAGATGAAGGCGACGCGCTGATCTACGATTACAAGACCGGCACGCCCCCCAGCAAGAAAGAGCAGGCGCTGTTCGACAAGCAATTGCTGATCGAAGCGGCGATGGTCGAGGAGGGCGGATTTGCCGAGGTTGGCGTCGCCCATGTCGCCCACGCGGCCTTTATCGGCCTTGGCGGTAAACCGGTGGAGGTGCCCGCCCCCCTTGCAGAGGAGCCGCCGGAAACGGTAATGGCCGGGTTGAGAGAGCTTATAGGGCATTATTTCGACCCTGATCAGGGCTTTACCGCAAGACGGCTGGTCAAGACCGAAGATGCTGCGGGGGATTACGACCAGCTTGCCCGTTTTGGTGAATGGGATGGCACATGTGACCCGACACCCGAGGATCTGACATGATTTTCGATGACGCCACCCGCGCGCAGATTGACGCCGCACGCCCGGATGCCTCTACCTGGCTGGCGGCCAATGCCGGCTCCGGCAAGACCCGTGTTCTGACCGACAGGGTGGCCCGGCTGCTGCTGGACGGGGTGCAGCCCGATCAGATCCTCTGCCTGACCTACACCAAGGCGGCCGCATCCGAGATGCAGAACCGGCTATTCCGGCGGCTGGGCGAATGGGCAATGCTCAAGGACGATGATCTGCGCGGCGCGATGGCAAAGCTCGGTATCGAGGTGCAATTGTCACCGGAAGACCTGCGCAAGGCCCGGACCCTTTTCGCACTGGCCATCGAAACCCCGGGCGGGCTGAAGATCCAGACCATCCATTCCTTCTGCGCGTCTCTGTTGCGACGTTTTCCGCTGGAAGCGGGGGTAAGCCCGCAATTCAAGGAGGTCGAGGACCGCGCCGCCGACCTGCTGCGGGCAGAGATTGTCGACCAGATGGCATCCGACGCGGCGGCAGAGCATATCGCCCAGGTCGCCCGGTTCTATACCGGCGAGGATTTCGCGGGGCTCACCCGGCGGATCGTGGGCATGAGAGAGCAATTTCAGGGTGACGTCAGCCAGGAGGATCTGCTGTCCTTGCTGGATCAGCCGCCGGATTTGACCTGGGCGCGGATTGAGGCTTCGGTCTTTCTGGGCGGAGAAGAGATGCTGATCGCCGATATCCTGCCGCATCTGTTGGCCAAAGGCGGGAATGACACAAAAGCCGGCGAAGCATTGCAGCAGATCGAGACTTTCGATCTGGCAGCGCTGCCCGCTCTGGAAAATGTGCTGTTGACCAAAGGCGGCGCGCAATCGCCTTTCTCGGCAAAGATCGGCAGCTTCCCCACAAAGGCAACCCAGGGGCAGATAGCGGCACAAATTCCTGCGTTAGAGGCCTTGATGCTGCGGGTTGAGGCGGCGCGGCCCGCCCGTCTGGCACTGGAGCTTGCCGAACGTTCCTCTGTTCTGCACCGCTTTGCCGAGGTCTTTCTTGCGCGCTATGAAAACGCCAAGCAATTGCGCGGCTGGCTGGATTTTGACGATCTGATCGACAAGGCCCGCGCCCTGCTGAATGACCCGGCGGTCGCCGCCTGGGTGCTGTACCGGATTGACGGCGGCATTGATCATATCCTGGTGGACGAAGCGCAGGACACATCGCCCCGGCAGTGGGATGTGATCGAAAAGCTGGCCGATGAATTCAACAGCGGTGACGGCGCGCGGCCTGGTGTTGAACGCACGCTGTTTGTGGTCGGGGACAAGAAACAGTCGATCTATTCGTTCCAAGGGGCCGACCCTCGGGAGTTTGACCGAAAGGGATCAAGTTTCGAGGGAGCTTTCACAGCGGCGGGAAAGGTGTTCCAGCATCGTAGCCTGGATTACTCGTTCCGGTCGTCCAGTGCCATTTTGCGCCTTGTAGACACTGCTTTTGATCCACGGCAGGCCTTCGGCTTCGACAATCCGACGGAGCATCTGGCGTTCAAACACGCCCTGCCCGGCCGTGTCGATCTGTGGCCCGTGGTGGAAAAGGCAGAGGCGGATGAAGAGCGGCAATGGACCGACCCCATCGACCGGCGCAGCGCGCGGCATCATACCGTCGTACTGGCCGAGAAGATCGCGGCGCGCATTCTGGAGTTGACGCGGGACGAACATTTCATCCCGGACGACAGGGATGGCCGATATTTCCGGCGGCGCATCCAGCCGGGCGACTTCCTGATCCTTGTGCAGCGCCGCTCAGCCCTGTTTTCCGAGATCATCCGGGCCTGCAAGGCGGCCGGGCTGGCGATTGCAGGGGCGGATCGGCTGAAAGTGGGGGCCGAACTGGCGGTCAAGGACCTTGGTGCGTTGCTGTCCTTTCTTGCAACCCCGGACGACGACCTGTCACTGGCCACTGCGCTGAAGTCGCCGATCTTTGGCTGGTCCGAACAGGCCCTGTTTGATCTGGCCCATCGGCGAGGTGACCCGAGTCTATGGCAGGCGCTGCGCAAAAGGACGCAAGACCATGCTGACACGATCATGGTGTTGCAGGACTTGCGGGCACAGGTCGATTTCCTGAGGCCTTATGACCTGATCGAGCGGATACTGACCCGTCACGGGGGCCGCAAACTGCTGCTGTCAAGATTGGGGCCGGAGGCCGAGGATGGCATCAACGCCATGCTGACCCAGGCGCTTGCCTATGAGCGGAACGAGATCCCCAGCCTGACCGGTTTCATCGAATGGATGCAAACCGATGATCTGGAAATCAAGCGGCAGATCGATTCCGCATCAAATCAGATCAGGGTGATGACCGTCCATGGCTCCAAGGGGCTGGAAGCGCCCATCGTGATCCTGCCGGATACCGGCCAGCGCAACATCACGATCCGGGACGAGATCATCCTGCTTGACGGTGTGCCGGTCTGGAAACCGACGGCAGGCGATATGCCCCAGACCGTCAGCACCGCCATCGACGCGATGAAAGGCGCCCAGTTCGATGAACGGCTGCGATTGCTTTATGTGGCGATGACCCGTGCGGAAAAGTGGCTGATGGTTGCCGCGGCGGGTGATCTGCCCAAGGACGGGTCAAGCTGGTATCAGATTGTCGCCTCGGCCCTGTCGCACATCAATGCCGTTCCCGCTGGTGACGATGGCACCCTGCGCTTTGAAGAGGGTGACTGGGACGGGTCGGAAGCCGTGTCATTGCCGGAGGCCGGGAAAAGCACGCCGGTGGCCCATCCCGCCCTGCTGCGGGGCATCGACATCTTTGAACACCCCGCGATGGTCTGGTCCCCTTCCGATATGGGCGGCGCAAAGGCGCTGCCGGGTGAAGGCGGCGCAGAGAGTGACGCGGCCAAAGCATATGGCGTGCTGGTGCACAGCATGTTGGAAAGACTTGCGGATCTGCCGGCGGACAGCCGGGCAGCCGTCGCGGCGCAACTGGGTGACGGCCACGACCCATTGATCCGCGACGCCGCCCTGACCGAGGCGCTTGCCGTTTTGAATGACGATGCGCTGGCGCCGATATTCGCGCCGGGCACCCTGGCCGAGGTTCAGCTGACAGCACCCATCGGTGACGCGCGGTTCAATGGCATCATCGACCGGCTGATCCTGACGCCGGGCAAGGCGCTGATCGTTGATTACAAGACCAATCGTATCGTGCCGAAGACGGCGGAGGATTGTCCCGAAGGCATCCTCCGACAGATGGGGGCCTATGTCGGGATGCTGGCTGCGGTCTATCCCGGGCATGAGATCGAAACCGCCGTCTTGTGGACCGCCACGCGAAAGCTGATGCGGCTGCCCAACAATATCGTGACATCCGCGATTGACCGCTCGCCATATCTTGACGGGCTGGGTCCGCGTTCATAGGTTCATGTCTCAAACGAATTCCTGTCAGGAGAGCAGCATGGCAACCGTCGCAGTCACAGACGATACGTTCGACGCCGAAGTGAAAAATTCCCCCATCCCCGTCGTGGTGGATTTCTGGGCCGAATGGTGCGGCCCATGTAAACAGATCGGTCCCGCCCTTGAAGAGCTGTCGGCAGAGATGGATGGCAAGGTCAAGATCGTGAAGGTTGATGTTGATTCAAACCCCAATTCACCCGCTCAGATGGGCGTGCGCGGTATCCCCGCCCTGTTCATCTTCAAGGACGGTGAAGTGGTATCGAACATGGCCGGCGCCAAACCGAAAGCAGCGCTGCAAAGCTGGATTGAGGAATCGATCTGATCCGCTGCCGACAATGACCTTTGAAAAGGGCGTCCTGCGGGGCGCCCTTATTGCATCGGCCAGCCGAACCGCCTGAACCGCGCTTCGATCCTGTCCGCCGCATCCGGCAGACCCGCGTTGATGGATTGATCCTGCCAGAACCACCAGACGTATTTGTCATAGGCCGGCTCATGGGTGACAACGCGCTGGAAACAGGCATCCAGCCGATCCATCTGCGCCTGAATAGCGATGTGGTGGAAATCTATTTTAGCAAACAGAAGCGCGGGCTTGCGGAAAAAATATCCGAAATAGGCGGCACTTGAATTCTGGGTGACGACATAGTCGCAATCCCGCAGATGGTTTTCCATCTGCCCGGTTTCAACTGTCAAACGCGCATGTTTCCGCGCCAGGGCGTCCAGTTTCTTGAGCTCCGCCGCCGAATAATCCTCCTTCGGATGCAGGGTCGCCACGACAGGTCGCTGGCTGTCATGATGCAGGCAATGTTCGACCATCTCCAGCGGGGAACAGGTTTGGAAGGATCGCTTGCTGTCCAGCCGCCCCTGAAGTGGCACATAGACATATCCCGAACGGTTGCTGTCCTGCGCGGCCTGTCCGAACAACCGCTTCTGCCAAAAGCGATAGAACCGGGCGGCATCCGGCGCCACGATATCGGGGTCAAACGATGCACGGGCCACATCCCAGTCCCAGCGTTCCGCCGTCGCCTCTATCTGCCAGAAGGGATATTGATAGACCCGCCTGAAAACCAGACCCAGATCATTCGGGGGTGCTGCCATATGGGTCAGTGAATAGACATGCGGGGGCTGCGCCTGATCGGGAATATCACAAAATTCGACCCTGAACCGGGCTTTTCCCGCCACCTGAGCGACGAGGTTGATGAAATTATGCTCCCCCGCCTCTGCGCTGCGGCGCAGGGGTTCCTCAAGACAGATGCGCAGGATTTTCTCTTCGGCCATCCCGGATTTCTAGTCGGGGGGTGGTCAGGTCACAAGGGATGACGCCCCTTGTCTGCCCGTTTCATGGGGGCCATATAGATCACAAGCAATGAGCAGGACATGGAAAATGGCAGAAGATTCATTCCCCGGATGGCATGGAACCACGATCATTGGCGTCAAGAAGGACGGCAAGGTCGTCGTGGCCGGTGACGGGCAGGTCAGCCTGGGCCAGACCGTGATCAAAGGCACCGCGCGCAAGGTGCGCAGGTTGTCCCCCGGCGGATTTGACGTTGTTGCGGGCTTTGCAGGCTCCACCGCCGATGCCTTTACGCTGCTGGAACGGCTTGAGGCCAAGCTTGAGGCGACGCCGGGTCAGCTCCAGCGCGCCAGTGTCGAACTGGCCAAGGACTGGCGCACCGACAAATATCTGCAAAAGCTGGAGGCGATGCTGATCGTCACCGATGGCAATGATCTGCTGGTCATCACCGGCGCCGGTGATGTGCTGGAGCCGGAGCACAGCATTGCCGCCATCGGGTCCGGCGGCAACTATGCGCTCGCCGCGGCGCGCGGCCTTTACGATAGCGACCGCGATGCGGAGCAGATCGCCCGCGATGCCATGGCCATCGCTTCTGACATCTGCGTTTATACCAACGGCAACCTTACCGTCGAGGCGATCGGCGGCTGACACCTCAGCCGTGCAGCGTCCTGTCCCATGACGCCGCTTCGCCCCGCGCGGTGCCCAGCGCCCGCGCCCTTGAGATATATCCCGGGCCAAACGGACGGCGCGGGTTGTACCCCAGATCGCGGTCGATGCTCGTGACCTTCAGCGGCAGGCCCCGCCGCCGCGCGAATTGCAGGGTTTCCGTCAGATCCCCCACTGCCGCGTTGCGGCTGAGGATCGACAGGGCCCGCGCGCCCAGGTCCACGCCCCGGTCCCGTGCCACCTTGAACCGGGGGTCGAGTGTTTCGTTGAAGATGATGTAGATCGCCGGTTTCCAGTGCGACAACAGATCCAGACCCGATTGCAGCACGGTGGTCGGTACGGTCAGGATCTCGCTGGTCACCGCGCCGTCGGCGTGCAGTTCCTCGAACCGGTGGCCGCCGGATTCAACGACGATCCGCTGCGCCGAAAAGACCGCAGGAATGCTTGCCGAGGCGGTCAGAACCTGCCGGAAAAGCGCCAGCCGGTCCGGGTTGTCCGAAGCGGCGATGCGGCCAAGATCCCAGATATAGCCCCTTTCGCTGTCCAGCGATGTCGTCTGGATAAGCAGACGTGCGCCAGTCTGGTGCCGGGCCGCGATCCGGTCCAGCAGCGGCATGTCCACATAGGTGGCGACGATCTGCGCCAGCGCGCCCTGCGGATAGATGCTTTGGCCCATGACAGCGCGCAGCGGGTTGCGCGGACCGGCCAGGCTTTCCAGGCTCTCGACGGTGAATATCCGCTTCAACCCTGCGTCGCCCTGCGTGCCGAGAAACGCATAAGGCGCAATCAGCGACCCCGCGGAGACGCCGGTGACAAGATCGAAGCGGGGCCGGGTTCCGTTGGTTTCCCATCCCAACAGATAGGCCGCGCCAAAGGCACCGCCCGAACCGCCACCCGACAGGGCCAGCCACTGGGGCCGGCCGGTGGACCGGGGCAGGGGCTGAAAGAACGCGGCAATCTCCTCGGGGCGGGCATCGGCGGTGATGCGGATGCGCTGAAACCCAGGCACCTGCGCCGATGCCGCATTTTCCGCCGTATAAGGGATGCGGGGGCTGGTGGCGCAGCCGGACAGCGCCGCCGCCGCACCGGTGACAAGCAGGTGGCGTCGGTCAATCGTGGCCGGACGGGCCGGTTCTGTCGGAATACCCATCGCCTTTGCCGTCACTGCTGAAAAATCATCCACTCTCCGAGGTTTTCAATACCGGGCCGAACACTTATGTCAACGTAACACAGTCACGGAGCCAAAATGACCGACCTTACTCCCCGCGAGATCGTTTCCGAGCTCGACCGCTTCATCATCGGGCAGAACGACGCCAAACGTGCCGTCGCCGTGGCGCTGCGCAACCGCTGGCGGCGCAAGCAGTTGGCCGATGATCTGCGCGACGAGGTCTATCCGAAGAACATCCTGATGATCGGCCCCACCGGCGTCGGCAAGACGGAAATCAGCCGCCGTCTGGCAAAACTGGCGCGCGCCCCCTTCCTCAAGGTCGAAGCAACAAAGTTTACCGAAGTTGGCTATGTCGGACGGGACGTGGAACAGATCATCCGCGACCTGCTGGATTCCTCCATCGCGATGACCCGCGAACATATGCGCGAAGACGTCAAGACCGCTGCGCATCAGGCGGCAGAGGATCGCGTGATCGACGCCATCGCAGGGACAGATGCCCGTGACGGCACCCGTGAGATGTTTCGCAAGAAACTGAAAGCCGGAGAGCTGGACGATACGATCATCGACCTTGAAGTCACAGATACCACCAACCCGTTCCAGATGATGGATATCCCCGGCCAGCCGGGCGGGGGTGCCGGGATGATGAACATCGGCGACCTGTTCGGCAAGGCAATGGGCGGGCGCAGGACCAAGAAACGTCTGACCGTTTCCCAAAGCTATGACATCCTGATCGGCGAAGAGGCCGACAAGTTGCTGGACGATGAGGCCGTCACCCGCAACGCGATTGAAGCGGTTGAGCAGAACGGCATCGTCTTTCTGGACGAGATCGACAAGGTCTGCGCCCGTTCGGACGCGCGCGGCGGCGATGTCAGCCGCGAAGGTGTCCAGCGCGATCTGTTGCCATTGATCGAGGGGACCACGGTCAGCACGAAATACGGGCCGGTGAAAACCGACCATATCCTGTTCATTGCCTCGGGCGCATTTCACATCGCAAAACCATCGGACCTGCTGCCGGAACTGCAGGGCCGCCTGCCGATCCGCGTCGAACTGCGCGCCCTGACCGAAGAGGATTTCGTGCGCATCCTGACCGAAACCGATAACGCGCTGACGCTGCAATACACCGCGCTGATGGGCACCGAAGAGGTCAAGGTCAGCTTCACCGCCGAAGGGATCGCCGCGCTGGCCAAGATCGCCGCGGATGTGAACCAGTCGGTGGAGAACATCGGCGCGCGGCGGCTCTATACGGTGATGGAGCGGGTGTTCGAGGAACTGTCCTTTACCGCGCCGGACCGGGGCGGCGAAGAGATCGAGGTGAACGCCGATTTCGTCGAGAAGAACCTGGGCGCATTGACCCGATCGGCCGACCTCAGCCGCTACGTGCTCTGAGGCGTTTTAGGGCTTTTCATTTTCTCATGCCCCGTGGATGAAGGGGCATGAACTATCTTCAATTCCTGCGTCTCAACTGGCTCTTCCTGCTGGCAGGTTTCCTGCTGACCTTCACGTCATCCTACGGCCAGACCTATTTCATCTCGCTCTTCGCCGGCGAGATAAAGGCCGACTTCGGCCTCAGCGATGGACAGTGGGGCGGGATATATACCATCGGCACGACGCTGTCCGCGATTACCATGGTCTGGGCCGGAGTCCTGACAGACCGGTTTCGGGTGCGAGTGCTTGCATTGTGCGTGATGCTGGGATTGGCTCTGGCCTGTGTCCTGATGGCCGTGAATACATCCTGGATTCTGCTGGTCTTTCTCATATTCGCCCTGCGTTTGACCGGGCAGGGGATGATGTCGCAACTGGGTGCTGTGGCGATGGTCCGCTGGTTCGAGGCGACGCGCGGCAAGGCGCTTTCGCTTGCGTCCATGGGCTTTGCCGCGGGGCAGGCCGTCTTGCCGGTTGTCTTTGTCGGGCTCTTCGCCGTGGCGCAGTGGCGCAGCCTGTGGATCTTGGCGGCGGCGCTGATTATCCTGACAATTCCTGTCATCATGCTGTTGCTGCGCCAGGAACGCACGCCACAGTCGATGGCGGATGAAGCACAGATTGCCGGCATGAACGGAACCCACTGGACACGGGCGCAGATGCTGCGCTCGGGCCTGTTCTTTCTGATGATCCCGATGATCGTCGGACCATCGGCCTGGGGCACGGCATTGTTTTTTCAGCAGGTCCATCTGGTCGAGGTCAAGGGGTGGGAACTGGTCGCCTTCGTCGCCCTGATGCCGATCTATACGCTGTCCTCGGTTGCAACCACCTTTGTCTCTGGCTGGGCCATCGACCGCTTCGGGGTCAGCCGCATCGTTCCGTTCCAGATGTTGCCCTTCGCGGCGTCTTTCGCGGTGCTGGCCTATGCCGATACGATTTTCATGGCCGGAGTCGGCTTGGTCATATTCGGGTTGGGGCAGGGGATGCAGAGCACCGCCACCTCGACTTTCTGGGCCGAATATTACGGCACCCGCTACATCGGGTCGATCAAATCGGTGGCCGCCGCGCTGATGGTCTTCGGGTCGGCAATCGGGCCTGGTGTCACGGGCCTGCTGATTGATCTGGGGATCACCTTTCCCGAACAGATGCTGCCGATTTCCGTTTATTACGTGATTGCCGCCGGGCTCGCGACCTATGGGATCATCAGATATTATCCGACGCTTGGGCGTTAGGCTCTGGACCCACTAATCTTATATGCTCAGCGGCGATTTCGCACAATTTCAATGGTTTGGGGCGTGCAGCCAATAGTGGTTCTATTGGCAAGCGACCCAAGACGTTGAAATGAAGTGAAATCGCCGCCCTTCGGGTTTGACGGATTTTCCCGCAGCCAGCGTCAAATCTGCTTGGAATAGAACCACTATTCCTGCGCAGATGTTCCTAGTCTGCGAAAAAATCTGTCAAACTGAGCACATAAGATTAATGGGTCCAGAGCCTAGCGCTGCCGCCGAAGATAGACATAATAGGCACCGCTGCCCCCGTGGCTGATGTGCGCCTGGGCGACCTGCAGGACGACGGATGACAGCGGCGGGGACGACAGCCATTGCGGGACCTGGTGGCGCAGCACGCCGTAGCGGACCGGGATTGGCCCGCCATCGTCCCGCTGCTTGCCCTTGCCTGTGATCACAAGGACCAGACGCTTGCCATTGCGATGTGACGTCTGGATGAAATGCATGAGCGCCGGATGCGCCCGGTCCAGTGTCATGCCGTGCAGGTCGATCCGCCCTTCCGGCCGCAGCTTGCCGCGTTTCAGCTTGCCAAAGGATTTGTTGTCCATCTGCACCGGGGCCGACCGGACCTGATCGGGCAGGGAAGGCATCAGATCATACGTTCTGGGGCGCGGCTTTGGCATGGGTTTTCCCAAAAGCGCGGACCGGCCCCTTTTCAGTGCAGCGGGTGACGGCGGCGGGGCGTCGATTTCCGGCGTGAAAAGCGATTTCAGGTCCAGCTTCTCGGTGCGTTCTGTCACCCGACGCCACAATTCCAGGTCATCGTCGTTCAAACGCGGTTTCCGGGAGCTGCGCTTCATATCGCGCTTTCGGGCAGCAGGGCATAGGCGCGCTGGATCGGCATCAGCACCATCATCCGGCCGGGATCACGCAGCTTGCCAGCCGCCAGACCGGCCTGATCCC
Organism: Sulfitobacter sp. PR48; assembly: GCF_028807335.1. Lineage (NCBI taxonomy): Bacteria > Pseudomonadati > Pseudomonadota > Alphaproteobacteria > Rhodobacterales > Roseobacteraceae > Sulfitobacter > Sulfitobacter sp. PR48. The sequence goes on from NZ_JARAMM010000001.1 coordinate 545,086, forward strand.
CGGTGCCAAAAAAGATATCCGCGCGCTGCGCGCCCTTGATCGCCGATCCGGTATCCTGCGCGATCATCAAGCGATGCAGAGGTTTCTCGCCCTCTTTCTCGATCCAGACCGGCGCACCAAGCCTGACGTAGGCCGGATCAACAGCGATGGAGCGCAGGGTGGTCACGCTTCGGTTCATGGCGCCCAGCGGCCCCTGGTCCGCCGGGACCTTGCTGACCTCGCGGAAAAAGACATAGGACGGGTTGTGATACAGCAGTTCGCGTCCGTCCTCCGGATTTCGCCGTACCCAGTTCTTGATCACCTGCGCGCTGACCTGATGTGGTTGGTAGACGCCACGGCGGACCAGTTCCACCCCGATGGATTTGTAAGGATGGCCATTCGCCCCGCGATACCCGACCCGGATATACTTGCCATTCGGCAGCCTGATGCGGCCCGAACCCTGGATCTGCAGAAAAAACAATTCAACAGGGTCATCGACCCAGGCGATTTCCAGACCCCGGCCCGCCATCACATCGCCGTCCAAAATCTCGCGGCGGGTCAGCCAGGGGCTCTGGGCCAGGGCCTCGTTCGGCATCTTGTAGATCGGATAGCGAAAGCGCTCGGACCGGTAGAGATCACCGTCAAGCTCGGGCTCGAAATACCCGGTGAACAGGGCATCCTGCCCGTCGTCGATCAGCACGGGTCTGAAGAACAGCTCGAAGAACTGGCGCGGTTCAGGGTTGGTCTGCGCAAATCTGCAAACGGCGGTCCAATCCAGATCCTCCAGATCCCGGCAGGTGTTCAGAAAGGTCTTGAGCGCTGCGGCATGGTCATCATCGGCCCAGCCAACCAGCTGATCGAACTCCATCACCTTATAGGAGACATCACTCGCAGAAGCGGGGGTCACTGTTGCAACCCCCGTCCATACCAATGCAAGAACCGCATGGATCAGCCGTCTGTAGAAACCAGCATCCAATTCGGATCATCCGAGCCCATGATGCGCGCAAAAACCCAAGTGTCTTTCTGGCGCTTAATTTCTTTCGTGCTGCCTTCGACAATATCACCGCCCGCATCGCGGACAGCCGAGGTAAGTTCGGCAACAAAGCGAATTTTAAGTTCCGCTTCATTTGTAGCGTCGTCAAGCCTTGCGTCTACCAATTCTGTCTCACGGACACCGATGAAATTCGCCTCGATGGTCAGGCCCTGATCCTCGCGCGCGGCCACACCGTCGACAAAGCTTTCATAGATTTCTTCACTCAGGAAGGGTTGGATCTGCGCCAGTTCGCCCTTTTCGTACCCCATGACGATCATTTCATAGGCACCGCGCGCGCCGCCCAGAAAATCGCTGACACCAAAGGAGGGTTCAATCCGCTTCATCCGTGCCAGTGCCTTGCCCGCATCGCTGTCTTCGGGAACATGGTCCGCAATATCCAGATCCGGACCGCCTTCGATCACCTCCAGCGCCGGGCCGCCGCGCCGCTGCGAGGTCTGGTCAGCAACAGGCGGCTTTTCAAACCCTTCACGGGTGCCCAGCACATTCTTGAGGCGCAGGATGAGAAATACCGCGATGCCGGCCAAGACCAGTAGCTGTATCATGGGTGAATTCATTGGAACCTCTTGGGGTGAAAACATGGAAACACGATGGCTGAAGACTTATGTAGGTGCTTGACCGGGGCGAGTCCACTCTGCCCCCCATATAAGGAACCTTTCACATGTGGCTATTGATCGCATTCCTCGCCGTCCCCTTGATCGAGATCACCTTGTTCATCCAGATCGGTGGTGCCATCGGCCTGGGCTGGACCCTGGCCATCGTTGTGATCACGGCCATTCTGGGTGCGTCACTGGCCCGGTCACAGGGTGCCATCGCAATGAGCCAGCTGCGCAGTTCCTTCTCTGACATGCGCGATCCGACCGAACCTCTGGCGCATGGTGCAATGATCCTTTTCGCCGGCGCTTTGTTGCTGACACCGGGGTTTTTCACCGATGCGGTCGGATTTTCCCTGTTGATCCCCGGCGTGCGCAAGGCCGCGTTCGAGTTTCTGCGCGCCCGCGTCCACGTCCAGAGCTTTTCCACCCATGGAGCCCCGCGCCCGGATCCACACCGGACAAGGGGCGGCGATGTGATCGACGGCGACTACCACGAGATCCCGCAGTCTGATCAGGGGTCACAAAAGCCATCGGGATGGACCAAGCCATAGCGAAGGCATTGAGGGCACTCGCGCAACCTGATAAGTGCGGGTCCAACCAATATTACCGAGGGAATTTCCATGGCCGAAGAAGCAGCTGCACAACCAACCGCACCAACAATGCGCGTGTTGGGCCAATTTATCCGTGACATGTCATTCGAGAACATCATGGCACAGAAAGGGGCGCCCACAGATGTGCAGCCCGATGTGCAGGTACAAGTCAATCTGGATGCGAAAAAGCGCCCGGCAGATCATCAGTTCGAATCCGCGATCAAGCTGAATATCACCTCCAAGAACAAGGGCGGCGATCAGACGCTTTTCGTGCTTGAGCTGGATTATGTCGGCATCTTTCACATCGAGAACGTGCCGGACGACCAGATTCACCCGTTCCTGCTGATCGAATGCCCGCGGATGATCTTTCCGTTCCTGCGCCGCGTCGTCAGCGACATCACGCGCGATGGCGGCTTCCCGCCGCTGAACCTGGAAAACATCGACTTCATGTCGATGTACCGCAACGAGGTTGCGCGCCGTCAGGCCGAAACGCCGCCCAAGGCAGACGCCTAACCCTTACCCCACATGGCGTCGCCGCCCAGCTTGCCGATGAACTCGGCATGGGCGGCGGCCTCTTTTTCCGACAATCGGGAGGGCAGGGGATTTGCCCTTGGCTTCGGGGTCCATTCGGCCTGCGTTTCCCCTGACGCCGCTTCCGGCTTTGCCGATAGCGCAAAATCCGGCTGCCGCCCGCCGATCAGTTCAAGATAGACCTCCGCCAGAATTTCACTGTCCAGAAGCGCCCCGTGAAGGGTCCGCGATGAATTGTCTATGTTGAAACGCCGGCACAGCGCATCAAGGGACGCGGGCGAACCGGGGAACCTTTTCCGGGCGATGGCAAGCGTGTCTATGGCCTGCTCCCAGGGGATCTGCGGCAGGTTCATCCATTTCAACTCTGCATTCAGAAACTTGATGTCAAATGCGGCGTTATGGATCACCAGCTTGGCATCACCGATGAAATCCAGGAACGCCTGACCGATCTCCGCAAATTTGGGTTTGTCCCGCAGGAAATCATCGCCCAGCCCATGTACCTGAAAGGCTTCGTCCGGCATCGCGCGCTCGGGATTGATGTATTGGTGATAGGTCCGGCCCGTGGCCATATGGCCCATCAGTTCAACCGCGCCGATTTCGACGATCCTGTCGCCTGTCTCGGGATCGAACCCCGTGGTTTCCGTATCAAGGACAACTTCACGCATTTTTCAACCTCTCCCGAATGTCCATCACAACATCCTGCACCTGCGCTCTTGCATGTTCGATCGTATCCGTTTCGATCACGTAATCTGCTAGGGCGCGTTTTTCTGCCGCCGGCATCTGTTTCGCCTTGATGGCTTCGAACTGGGCAGGGGTCATCGTACCGCGTTCCAGCACCCGTTGCCGCTGTGTCTCATCATCGACGAAAACGCAGACCGTGGCATCGACCCGCGCCTGTCCTCCGGTTTCGAATAGCAGGGGGATGTCCAGAACCACAATATCCGCCGTTGCCTGCTCCAGGAACACGGCACGATCCTGCGCGACAAGCGGATGCACGATGCTTTCGATCTGTTTCAGGGCGTCCGGCGTCTGGCTGATGATCTCTTTCAGGATCAGCCGCGAAACCGCGCCATCCTGAACAGAATCCGGAAAGACCTTCTGTATCGGGGCCACCGCCGCGCCATTCACATCATAAAGCCTGTGTACGGCTGCATCCGCATCCCAGAGGGCACAGCCCTCATCAGCGAACATGCGGGCGGTCGTGGATTTGCCCATGCCAATGGACCCGGTCAGACCAAGTACGAACATCAGCGCAGCACGGCCGCACGGGTTGCGCGGTCCACCTCCGGACGTTTGCCAAACCAGCGTTCAAACCCCGGCACGGCCTGATGCAGCAACATCCCCAGACCGTCAACGGTGACACATCCCATCTGTTCGGCGGTTTCAAGCAGCCGGGTCTTCAGCGGGGCATAGACAAGATCGGTCACCACCGCACCGGGCTGCAGCCCGTCCAGCGGCACCCGCATCTCGCCCTTGCCGATCATGCCGAGCGACGTCGTGTTCACGACAAGATGCGCATGATCCAGCATGTTGCCTGCCTGAACCCAGTCATAGACACGGATTCTGCTGCCGAAATCGGATTTCAGCTTCTCCGCCCTGACGCGGGTACGGTTTGAAAGGAGTATCTCGGGCACGCCGGCATTCAGCAGCGATGCTATCACCGCCCGTGCCGCGCCCCCGGCACCCAGGATCGCCGCCGGGCCGGACTTGGGGTTCCAGTTGGGCGCACCTGCTTTCAGGTTCTCGATAAACCCGTAACCATCTGTGTTATCTGCATGAATCTTGCCATCCTTGCGAAAGATCAGCGTATTCGCCGCGCCAATCAGGATTGCGCGATCTGTCACAAGATCAGCTATCTCCATCACCGCTTCCTTATGGGGAATGGTGACGTTCACACCGACAAAACCCATCTTTGGCAGCGACCGGACGACGGTCTCAAGATCCTGAACAGAGACATCCATGGGGATGTAATACCCTGGAATTCCATATGTTTTCAGCCAATGCCCCTGCAATTGCGGCGATTTGGAATGTGCAATCGGTGATCCAATCACGCCTGCAAGCGGTATTTTCGGCAAAGTCATGTCGCAAGGTCTCCGCGCAAGGCCAGATAGTTCAGGAGTTCCAAAAATGGCATACCCAGAACGTGAAAGTAATCCCCTTCGATGGAGGTGAACAATCGCGATCCTTCCTCTTCCAGTTTGTAACATCCGACGGCATGTCGGATGCTCTCCCAGTTGCGGGTGACATAGTCGTTCAGATAGCTGTCTGAAATGTCCCGCATCCGCAGTCTGACCTGCCCGACATGCCGCCATATCGGTTTTCCGCCCTCGCAGATGACAGCGGCAGACAACAACATGTGCCGGTCCCCGCGCAGCTGGGCAAGCTGGCGGATCGCATCCTCCTGACTGTCGGGCTTGGACAGTAGCTTTCCCCGGTGATCCAGGACCTGATCACATCCGATGACAAGCGCATCAGGATGTTTGTCGCTGATCTTGCGCGCCTTCATTTCAGCCAGCGTATCAGCGATGTCGCGCGGCGGCGCCTCTTCGGCGATAAGCGCGGACTTGATCATCTCTTCGTCGATCCGGGCAGTTTCGACCGAATGAGGGACGGCGGCCTGTTGCAACAGTTTCGCGCGGATGGACGATCCGGATGCCAGTATGATCGGCTGAGACATGGGGATAACCCTGTGTAAGACGTTAAGGAGTAATTAAGGACTTTTTACCGAGAGCGACAGCCCACCCGCAAACAGCGGGTTCTCCGACGATCTCGCCGCCTTATGCCGTAAAAGTTCCCGCGTGGAAAAGGACAAGTCCGGATCCGGGAGGAATCGGTTTTCGTTAAAATTGTCCTTATGGATATCCACAGGGCCAAACTCGATGAGACAGGTCACATAGCAGATTCAGGGGCGATTTTTGGCTCTTGACGAGATGTTATGCACACAGCGCCTGAACCGTTATCCGACTGGGGACATCTGCGGGTGAAAGAGAGTAATCCACAGTTTCCTGGCTCCCTACATACTACATCATCTTTCTTCTTTTCTTTATTATTATTAGAAGGGCACAGAAACCGGAGTGGGATATGTCTGACCTTCTAGCCCTCGCCTACCCTTGGACCAAATCGCTGCACATCATCTCCGTGATTTCATGGATGGCTGCGCTGTTCTATCTGCCGCGTCTGTTTGTCCATCATACCGAGAAAGCGGGATTGAGCGGCAGCACCCACGACATTTTCACCCAGATGGAATTCAAGCTGGCAACGGTGATCATGAGACCGGCGATGATCGCAACCTGGGTTTTCGGCCTTGCCCTTGTCTTCACACCGGGGATCGTGGATTGGTCGGCGATCTGGCCCTATACGAAAGCGGCCTGCGTCATCGCGATGACCGGTTTCCATGAATGGCTGATGGCGCGGATGCGGGAGTTTGGCGAGGGGCGGAACCAGTTCACGGGACGGCAATACCGCCTGATGAACGAAGTTCCGACCGTTCTGATGATCGTGATTGTCCTTTCGGTGGTCGTGAAGTTCTGAGCTGATTGACTCCGTGCCTGCCGGGCCCTATATCCCATCGCAACGCCCCGTCCGGGGTGATTGCCTAGCTTCAACATTGCAATGATGACCAGCCAACGCCCTGCGTGTTGCCGCTGAACGGGATTTTCCATGACAACAGATACACTGAACCTTGCCGATCTGAAGGCGCAGACGCCCAAGAACCTTCTCGCCATGGCCGAAGAGCTTGAGATCGAAAACGCCTCCACCATGCGCAAGGGCGAGATGATGTTCCAGATCCTGCGCGAACGCGCGGATGAAGGCTGGGAAATCTCGGGTGATGGTGTGCTTGAGGTGCTTCAGGACGGTTTCGGATTCCTGCGGTCGCCAGAGGCGAACTATCTGCCGGGCCCCGATGACATCTACGTGTCGCCCGACATGATCCGCCAATGGTCGCTGCGGACCGGTGACACCATCGAAGGGCTGATCAAGGCACCTGACGACAACGAGCGTTATTTTGCCCTGACCGAAGTGACCAAGATCAACTTTGAAGAACCGGAGAAGGCGCGCCACAAGGTCGCTTTCGAAAACCTGACACCGCTTTATCCGGATGAGCGCCTGACGATGGAAGTGGACGACCCCACGGTCAAGGACCGGTCGGCCCGGATCATCGACCTGGTATCGCCCATCGGCAAAGGCCAGCGCTGCCTGATCGTTGCGCCGCCGCGGACGGGTAAGACGGTTCTGCTGCAGAATATCGCCAACTCGATCGAGAAGAACCATCCGGAATGCTACCTGATCGTTCTGCTGATCGACGAACGGCCCGAGGAAGTCACCGACATGCAGCGGTCGGTCAAGGGTGAGGTTGTCTCCTCCACCTTTGACGAGCCGGCAACACGCCACGTGGCCGTGTCCGAGATGGTGATCGAAAAGGCAAAGCGGCTGGTCGAGCACAAGCGCGACGTTGTGATCCTGCTCGATTCCATCACCCGCCTTGGCCGTGCGTTCAACACCGTGGTGCCGTCCTCCGGCAAGGTTCTGACCGGTGGTGTGGACGCCAATGCGCTGCAGCGCCCCAAGCGTTTCTTCGGGGCGGCCCGGAACATCGAAGAGGGCGGATCGCTGACCATCATCGCAACCGCGCTGATCGACACCGGCAGCCGGATGGACGAGGTGATCTTTGAAGAATTCAAAGGCACGGGTAACTCTGAAATCGTTCTGGATCGCAAGATTGCGGACAAACGCGTGTTCCCGGCCATCGACATTCTCAAATCGGGCACCCGTAAGGAAGACCTGCTGGTCGAGAAGATCGATCTGCAGAAAACCTTTGTCCTGCGCCGGATTCTGAACCCGATGGGCACCACAGATGCCATCGAGTTCCTGATCGGCAAACTGAAGCAAACCAAGTCGAACTCGGATTTCTTTGATTCAATGAACACCTGAGTTATTATTTAATAACAATAGGTTAAGTGAAATGGACACGATTTTCGCCCAGGCAACTGTCATGGGCCGGGCAGGGGTTGCGGTTGTCCGGGTTTCTGGCCCGGACGCCTTCGCCATAGGTGAATCCCTGGCCGGTTCCCTGCCGGAGCCGCGGCGGTCTGCTGTTCGGAACCTGCATGGGCCGGACGGCTCTCTTCTCGATCAGGCGCTTGTCCTGTGCTTTGCCGGACCGCAGAGTTTCACCGGCGAGGATGTTGTTGAATTTCACCTGCACGGCAGCATTGCGGTCATCCGCGCGGTGCTGCGGTGTTTGGGCGCCTTCCCCAATACCCGTCTTGCCGAACCTGGCGAATTCTCACGACGCGCGCTTGAGAACGGCCGTCTGGATCTGGTGCAGATCGAGGGTCTGGGCGATTTGATCGACGCGGAGACCGAAGCGCAGCGCAAGCAGGCCATGCTCGGATTTTCGGGAAAACTTGGTGAACGGGTAGAGCAATGGCGCCTGGATCTGATCAGGTCCGCCTCGCTTTTGACCGTCACCATTGATTTTGCCGATGAAGACGTGCCGATTGATGTCACGCCGGAAGTTACAGCATTGCTGCAAGGTGTCATGCAAGGCATTGACGCCGAAATCGCCGGGGTTGGCGCGGCAGAGCGGATCCGTATGGGGTTTGAGGTGGCAATCATCGGTCCTGCCAACGCCGGGAAGTCGACCTTGCTGAATGCCCTCGCCGGCCGGGATGCCGCGATCACCTCAGAGGTCGCCGGCACGACCCGGGATGTGATCGAGGTGCGGATGGATATTGGCGGTCTGCCGGTGACTTTCCTCGACACCGCCGGTCTGAGGGAGACGGAGGACAGCGTTGAAAAGATCGGTGTTCAAAGGGCCGTGGCGCGGAGCGAGGCGGCAGATCTGCGGGTGTTCCTCTGTGAGGAAGATGAAAAGCTGATGGTGCAACCTTTGCCGGATGACATTCAGGTGCTGCCAAAAGCGGACATGAGGCAGGACAAGACTGGCGCGATTTCAGGCCGAACCGGCGAGGGCCTGTCCGCCTTGATCCAGAAGATTCAGTCCATCCTGGAAGGCCGCGTGCAGAATGCGGGCCTTGCCACCCAGGAACGGCATCGCGTCGCCTTGCTACATGCGCGGGAATCCCTCCAATCTGCAATTGTGATGGCTTCAGGCGGCGCAGACCAGTATGATTTCGCAGCAGAGGAATTGCGATTGGCGATTCAGGCGTTGGAAAGCCTGATTGGCCGGGTAGATGTTGAAAACTTCCTCGACGAGATTTTTGCGAATTTCTGCATTGGGAAATGATGGAGTGTTTCACGTGAAACATTTTGATGTGATTGTCATTGGCGGTGGCCACGCTGGCGCGGAGGCGGCACATGCTGCTGCGCGTATGGGTGCGGAGACGGCACTTGTCACCATGCGGCGTGAGGATATCGGCGTCATGTCCTGCAACCCGGCCATTGGCGGTCTTGGAAAAGGGCATCTTGTTCGCGAAATCGACGCGATGGACGGCGTGATGGGCCGTGTCGCGGATGAAGCAGGCATTCAGTTCCGGCTGCTGAATCGGCGGAAAGGCCCGGCGGTTCAGGGCCCAAGAACCCAGGCGGATCGCAAGCTGTATCGGCAAGCGATGCTGCGGGAGACTGAAAATCAACCGCATCTGACCATTGTGGAAGGTGAAGTTGTCGATCTGATCATGGAAGGGAAAAGAGCTACCGGAGTTGAACTGGCGACGGGCGCCAGGCTGCAATCTGGTGCTGTTATCCTCACCTCCGGGACCTTCCTGCGCGGGCTTATTCATATCGGCGACGTATCGCATTCCGGCGGCAGAATGGGCGATCGCCCCTCGGTTCGGCTGGCGGAGCGGCTTGACCAGTTTGATCTGCGCATGGGTCGCTTGAAAACAGGGACACCCCCGCGTCTGGATGGGCGCACGATTGACTGGACGGATTTGCAGATGCAGCCGGGTGACGATGACCCTGTGCTGTTCTCCTTTCTGTCCAATCAGGTAACTGCGCGGCAAATCTCCTGTGGGATCACCCATACAAACGAAGGCACCCACGACATCATCCGCAAAAACCTTGATCGTTCAGCGATGTACGGTGGGATGATCGAAGGAACAGGTCCACGGTATTGCCCCTCCATCGAGGACAAGGTTGTGCGCTTTGCGGAAAAGACCTCGCATCAGATCTTTCTTGAGCCGGAAGGCGTCGATGATCATACGATCTATCCCAACGGGATCTCCACATCGCTGCCCCAGGATGTGCAGGAGGCTTATGTCCGCTCGATCAAAGGGTTGGAGGAGGCGGTTATCCTTCAGCCGGGCTATGCGATCGAATATGATTTCGTCGATCCGCGATCGCTCAAGCCAAGTCTTGAGCTGAAAGATGTGCAGGGACTCTTCCTTGCAGGCCAGATTAACGGAACCACCGGTTACGAAGAGGCGGCGGCGCAGGGGCTGGTAGCGGGTCTGAATGCGGCGCGATCTGTACGGCAGCAGCCTGAAATCCTGTTCAGCCGGGCGGAAAGCTACATTGGTGTGATGATCGACGATCTGACCACCCGCGGTGTGACTGAACCCTACAGAATGTTTACCTCCCGGGCCGAGTTCCGGCTTTCGTTGCGCGCTGACAACGCGGATCAGCGGCTGACACCCCTGGCCATCGAGATCGGTTGCGTATCTGATCGGAGAAAAGAGGCTTTTGAACAAAAACTCGGCGACCTGACCAGGACTAAATCCATCCTTGAAGGCCGAAGCTTCACTCCCAAGGAGCTCACGGATATTGACGTCGTGATCAGCCGGGATGGGGGCCGTAGGACCGGCATGCAATTGCTGTCCTTTCCAGATGTTGCGTTCTCCGATCTTGAACCCCTGTTCCCGGAACTTGAATCGCTCGACGGGTCGATCAAGCAACAAGTCGAATATGACGCGCTTTATGCCAATTACCTCGCCAGACAGCAGAAGGATATTGATGTTCTTCGCAAGGATGAAGGGTTCAAGATTCCCGTTGATTTCGATTACAATGCCCTTGAAGGGCTGTCGAACGAGTTGAAAGGCAAGCTGATTCAGGCGAAACCGACCAATCTTGCCCAGGCCGCGCGGATCGAGGGGATGACACCTGCCGCCTTGACCCTGTTGCTGTCGCGCTTGCGGCGTCTGGATAACCGGTTGCGGGCATGACATCTTTGGACGGCTTGAATGTTTCACGTGAAACAACGGATCTTCTGACGCAGTTTTCCGAACTGGTCGAACGCTGGACGGTCAGGATCAACCTGATTTCAAAGGCCAGCGTCGATGGCATCTTGGAACGGCATGTTGCTGACTCGGCTCAATTGTTTGAATTGGCGCCTGAATTTGAACATTGGGTGGATTTGGGCAGCGGCGGCGGATTTCCCGGGATTGTCATTGCCATCATCGCGAAAGAGGCGCGGCCGGAGGCCAGGATCACCTTGGTCGAGAGCGATTTGCGCAAGGCAACTTTTCTGAGAACTGCGATCCGGGAACTTGGATTGAATGCAAAGGTGATTGCGGAGAGAATCGAAGAGCTTCCGCCTTTGGGAGCAGATGTTCTGTCAGCGCGGGCATTGGCCGATTTGCCGGCCCTTCTGGAGTTCACGGAATTGCACCTGGCAAAGAGCGGAACAGCTATCTTTCCAAAAGGTCAGAACTGGCGGAAAGAGGATGAAGCCGCACGACAATTGTGGTCATATTCCCTGGACCCCGTTAAGAGTAAGACCAGCGCTGAAGCCGCTATTTTGCTGATCAAGGATGTATCGCGTGTCTGACCTGTCCCGTCCCCAAGGGCCGAAAATCATTGCGGTTGCAAACCAGAAAGGCGGGGTCGGAAAGACAACGACCTCCATCAATCTGGCGGCTGCATTGGTCGAAGCCGGCAAACGCGTTCTTGTGGTTGATCTGGATCCGCAGGGGAATGCTTCCACCGGCCTGGGGGTGGAGAGCGATGCGCGTGATTTTACGACCTATGAACTGCTGCTTGAAGACATTTCGCTGGACGAGGTCATTCAGGAGACGGATTTCGAAGGCCTGTACATCGTCCCGGCGACAATTGATCTGAGCTCGGCTGATATCGAACTGATATCAAATGAAAAACGCAGCTTTCTTTTGCATGATGCGCTCAGGCAGACGGCAATGGACGCCTTTGCTCTGGACTATATCCTGATCGACTGCCCGCCATCACTTAACCTGCTGACAGTCAACGCGATGATCGCGGCGCATTCCATCCTTGTTCCCCTGCAAAGCGAATTTTTCGCCCTGGAAGGGCTTTCGCAGCTGATGCTGACAATCCGCGAGGTCCGGCAAAGCGGAAACAAGGATTTGCGCATCGAAGGTGTGGTTCTGACGATGTACGACAGGCGGAACAACCTGTCGCAACAGGTGGAAAGCGACGCGCGGAGCAATCTGGGCGATCTTGTTTTCAAGACTGTCATCCCAAGGAACGTGCGGGTCAGCGAGGCGCCCAGCTTTGCGATGCCGGTCCTTACCTATGACAGCGCGTCAAAAGGCGCTTCGGCATATCGTGCGCTTGCAAAAGAACTGATCCATAACAATTCAATCTGAGGAAACGACATGGCAGATAAACAGGAACGGAAACGCGGCTTGGGTCGAGGCCTGTCTGCCCTGATGTCGGATGTCACGGAATCGGAACGGGTCGCGGCCCAGGGCATTGCAGCGGCAGATCAATTCGTCCCGATTGAGCGGATTTCACCGAACCCGGACCAGCCAAGGAAGCGCTTCGAACAGTCGGATTTGAACGATCTTGCATCCTCAATCCGCGAAAAAGGCGTGATTCAGCCGCTTATTGTGCGCGTCCGGTCTGACAACAGTTTCGAAATTGTCGCCGGCGAACGCCGCTGGCGGGCGGCGCAGCTGGCGCAGCTGCATGAACTTCCGGTTATCGTCCGCGATTTTTCAGATGCTGAAGTGCTTGAAGTCGCCATCATCGAGAACATTCAGCGGGCTGACCTGAATGCGATTGAAGAGGCGGCAGGTTACCGGCAATTGATGGACAAGTTTGGCCATACGCAGGAAAAGATGGCAGAGGCCCTGGGCAAGAGCCGCAGCCATATCGCGAACCTTTTGCGGCTGTTGACGCTGCCTGAACCGGTGATCGACATGGTGCGCAGCGGCGACCTCAGCGCTGGTCACGCAAGGGCGCTTATTCCGGCATCGGACCCTTTGAAGTTGGCACAGGCCATTGTCAAAGGTGGTCTGTCTGTACGCGCTGCCGAGGCATTGGTCAGGAATGAGCTGAAGGGAGATGCCGCCCCCACAAAGACGTCGTCAAATGCCGCGTCGCGGGAAGAAAAGGATGCGGATACCAGGGCGCTCGAAGGGGATTTGTCCGCTTCACTTGGCATGAAGGTGACGCTGGATCACAAGCCGGGGCAGGAATCCGGCCAATTGACGATCAAATACGAGTCACTTGAGCAACTGGATGAGCTTTGCCGTATTCTGGGCGGGTCCTAACCGGGCAAAAGGGTCTCAATGACCGAGTTCAGGACCATAAACCCTTGATCTGTAACGGTTATTCTTTCACGCGCCTGATCGAGCATGCCGATCTCTGTTAAGTGGTCCAGGGCGGAGGGGCTCAGAACCTCTCCGGCTAGGGCGGCGTAACGTTTTGGGTCGATCCCTTCTTTCAGCCTCAGACCCATCAGAAGATATTCCGCCGCCTGATCCTTTCCGGACAACAGGCTGCGGGGCTTTTCGGTAGTGATGTCTTGCACACCAGTCAGCCAGCGGTCGGGCTGGCCATAGCATTCCGTCGCCCATTTTTGCCCGCCGATGGTCAGGCGCCCATGCGCGCCGGGGCCGATGCCGATGTAATCGCCATAGCGCCAATAGATAAGGTTGTGCCGGGATTGCGCGCCATCGCGGGCGTGGTTTGACACCTCATAGGCGGGCATGCCCATGGTGCCGCAGATCTCCTGCGTCAGATTATACAGATCAGCGCCGAGGTCTTCGTCGGGCAAGCCGCGCAGCTTGCCCCTGCTGTATCTGTCGCCAAAGGCCGTGCCGTTTTCGATCGTCAGTTGATAGAGAGACAGATGATCTATCGCGAGGGACAGTGCCTGTTTCAGCTCGGCTTCCCAATCCGCCAGCGACTGATCCTGCCGGGCATAGATCAGGTCAAAGCTGACGCGGTCAAATTCATTTCGGGCAATGTCAAAAGCGGTCAGCGCCTCTGCCACGTTGTGCAACCGCCCCAGACGTCGCAGGTCCGGATCGTTCAGGGCCTGTATGCCCATTGAAACCCGGTTGATGCCCGCCTGTTTGAAGGCCGCAAACCTGCCCGCCTCGACGGAGCCCGGGTTGGCCTCAAGCGTGATTTCCAGATCATTTGCGGTGGGCCAATGCGCCCGGATCGCCGTGATGATCTCTGCGACCGTTTCCGGTTCCATCAGGCTGGGCGTGCCGCCGCCAAAGAAAACGGCATTCAGCACCCGGCCTCTGGTTTCGGCGGCCGCGCGCTTCAGTTCGACAAGATAGGCATCGCGCCAAGCGGCATGGTCAATCCGGCGGCTGACGTGACTGTTGAAGTCACAATAAGGGCATTTCGCCTCGCAAAAGGGCCAATGGATATAAAGGCCGAAGCCCCCGTTTTGCCAGTCTTCAGTCAAAGCAGCCCGTGATCAGCTTGGCGAAGACATCCGCGCGGTGGCTGATGGCGTTCTTCTGATCGGCGGTCATTTCCGCAAAGGTCTGTTCATGCCCGTCGGGCTGAAACATCGGGTCGTAGCCGTGCCCCAGTTCGCCCCGGATCGGCCACACCAGAGTGCCGTTCACGGTTCCCTCAAAAACCTCGTCGTGGCCATCCGGCCAGGCCAGGACCATCGTGGCGCAAAACCTTGCCCGGCGCGGGTGCGGGGCGTTTGCCTTCTCCAGCAGGTCATGGGTCTTGGTCATCGCCATCAGAAAATCACGGCCGTTCGGCGTTTCGGCCCAGTCGGCGGTATAGACGCCGGGCGCGTTGTCCAGCGCCTCGACCTCGATCCCGGAATCGTCCGACAGGGCAGGGATGCCGGTGGCCTTCGTGGCTGCGTGGGCCTTGATCCGCGCATTGCCGACAAAGGTATTTTCGGTTTCTTCCGGCTCCGGCAGGTTCATTTCGGCAGCACCGACAACCGAGACGCCGTAAGGCGCGAACAGCTGCTGCACCTCTTCCAGCTTGCCAGCATTGTGGGTGGCAAAGAGGATCCGGGTCTCGGTGAACTTGCGGGTCATGCGGTGACGGATTTCTGGATGGCGACCAGTTCGGAAACGCCTTTTTCGGCCAGATCCATCAACTGGTTCATTTGATCGCGGGAATAGGTCGATCCCTCCGCGCTCATCTGAATTTCGATCAGCTTGCCGCTGCCGGTCATGATGAAGTTGCCGTCCACACCCGCTTCGGAATCTTCCGGGTAGTCCAGATCAAGAACCGGCTGGCCCGCATAGATGCCGCAGCTGACCGCAGCAACAGGATCGACCAGCGGGTCGGAAATAACATCCCCGGCCTTCATCAGCTTGTTCACCGCAAGGCGCAGCGCGATCCAGCCGCCGGTGATGGAGGCGCAACGGGTGCCGCCATCAGCTTGCAGCACGTCGCAGTCGATTGTGATCTGGCGTTCGCCCAGGGCCACGCGGTCGACGCCTGCGCGTAGGGCACGGCCAATCAGGCGCTGGATCTCGACGGTCCGGCCACCTTGCTTGCCCATGGCGGATTCGCGGCGCATACGCGTGTTGGTCGCGCGGGGCAGCATGCCGTATTCCGCTGTCACCCAGCCCAGCCCGGAGCCCTTGATGAAAGGTGGCACCCGATCCTCGATCGTGGCGGTGCACAGAACATGGGTATCGCCCACCTTGATCAACGCGGATCCTTCCGCATGTTTGGTAAAGCCGACCTCAACAGAGACAGCGCGCATTTCATCGAGTTTCCGGCCTGAAGGTCGCATGTATGATCCTTTTTGAACTGCCTTTGGCATAGCGCCCAGCACTGCAATGATGCAACCCCGATTGACGTTTCCACCAATGGCACCTTTATTGGGGGCATGAGTGATACCTCGGATCTTTTGAAAGAAATGAACGAAAGGTCCCGCGAAGTGTTTCGCCGGGTTGTCGAAAGCTATCTTTCCAGCGGTGATCCCGTCGGCTCGCGCACATTGACGCGGGATTTCAGCGAAAAGGTCAGCGCGGCGACGATTCGCAATGTCATGCAGGACCTCGAATACATGGGGGTTCTGGGCTCTCCCCATGTCAGCGCTGGCCGCATTCCGACGCAACTGGGGTTGCGGATGTTCGTGGATGGCATGATCGAGCTGGGCGAACCCACAGACACGGATCGCGAAAAGATCGACGCAACCCTTGGCGATAACGTCTCCGATGTCAGTGGCCTGCTAGACCGGGTCGGGTCGGCATTGTCGGGCGTCACGCAGGGCGCGTCGCTGGTGCTGACGCCGAAACACGAGGCGCCGATCAAACACATCGAGTTTGTTTCACTGTCTCATGACCGCGCACTGGTTGTTTTGGTGTTTTCGGATGGTCATGTGGAAAACCGCCTGTTCACGCCGCCGCCGGGACAGACCCCCAGTTCGATGCGCGAGGCGGCGAATTTCCTGAACTCCCTGGTTGAGGGCAAGACCCTGAGCGAGCTGCAGCGCAGCATCGCGCAGACAATCGCGGAACGCCGCCAGGAGATCGACCTTCTGGCGCAGCAACTGGTTGAAAGTGGTCTGGCGCTTTGGACCGGGGACGACGAAAATTCCGAGCGGCTGATCGTCAGAGGGCGGTCGCATCTGCTGGGAATCGACGCGGCAGAGGAAGACCTGGCGCGCATCAGATCCCTGTTCGACGACCTTGAGAGGAAGCGTGATATCGCCGAATTTCTCGAACTTGCCGAAGGTGGCGACGGTGTTCGCATTTTTATCGGCTCAGAGAACAAACTTTTCTCACTTTCGGGTTCCTCTCTGGTGGTTTCCCCTTATATGAACGCTGATCGAAAGGTGATCGGGGCCGTCGGTGTGATTGGTCCCACGCGGCTGAACTACGGTCGCATTGTGCCGATTGTAAATTATACTGCGCAACTGGTCGGAAAACTGGTTTCCGACCGGAGCTAGAGGGGAAAAATGGCTGAGCCGAAGAACGATGATTTTCTCGACGATATTGATGCGGCGGAAGACGAAGAATTTGCTGACAGCATGGCGGAAATCGACGATGAAGCACTGGAACTGGACCAGCTGCGGGCAGAGCGCGATCAGCTGAAGGACCGTTTCATGCGGGCTCTGGCAGATGCCGAAAACGCGCGCAAGCGGTCGGACAAGGACCGGCGCGAGGCCGAGAACTATGGCGGGTCGAAACTCGCCCGTGACATGCTGCCGGTCTATGACAACATGAAGCGTGCCCTGGAAGCGGCAACCGAAGAACAGCGCGCCGTATCGGGCCCGGTGCTTGAGGGTGTCGAGCTGACAATGCGCGAGCTTTTGAACGTGTTCAAGAAACACGGTATCGAAGTCATCGCGCCCGAAGTTGGTGATCGTTTCGATCCCAAGCACCATCAGGCGATGTTCGAGGCCCCGGTTCCCGATACCAAGGCGGGCGATATCATCCAGGTCGCCGCAGAAGGCTTCATGCTGCATGACCGTCTGCTGCGCCCGGCACAGGTAGGCGTGTCTTCAACCCCTGCTGGTTAACGCGGCAACCGTCGATTTTGTGTATTTGAAAGAACAATGAAGGGGCGGTCAGGTTTTGGCCGCCTCTTTCAGTTTGTAGAGCAGATCAAGCGCTTCCCTTGGTGTCAGCTCATCGGGGATGATCGCGGCGAGTTGTTCGTCAACTTCGGATTTCTGGCGTTTCACCGGTGCCGGGGCGGGGTTGACCGAGAACAGCGGCAGGTCGTCGATCAGGGTTTTCTGGGTCGCACCGCCCTCGCGCTCGCCTTTTTCCAGGGCCTCCAGCACAACGCGGGCGCGGGCGATCACGGTTTCCGGCAGTCCTGCAAGCTGCGCCACCTGAACCCCGTAGGACCGGTCGGCGGCACCTTTGCGGACCTCGTGCAGGAAGACGACCGTGCCTTCCCATTCCTTGACCGCAACCGTGGCATTGTCGACGCCGTCCAGCTTGTTCGAAAGCGCCGTCATCTCGTGATAATGGGTGGCGAAGAGGGCGCGGCACTTGTTGGCGTCATGAAGGTATTCCAGCGTGGCCCAGGCGATGGACAGGCCGTCATAGGTGGCGGTGCCGCGGCCGATCTCGTCAAGGATGACAAGGGCGCGATCATCTGCCTGATTCAGGATCGCCGCGGTTTCGACCATTTCGACCATGAAGGTGGACCGCCCCCGCGCCAGATCGTCGGAGGCGCCGACGCGGCTGAACAGCTGGCTGATCAGGCCGATATGTGCGCTGTCCGCGGGTACAAAGCTGCCCATTTGCGCCATCAGTGCGATCAGCGCATTCTGGCGCAGGAAGGTGGATTTACCCGCCATGTTCGGCCCGGTCAGCAGCCAGATATGCGCGCCATCGCCGTCGATCCCCAGATCGCAGTCATTTGCGACAAAGGGATCGCCGGATTGTTGCCGCAGGGCGCGTTCGACCACCGGGTGCCTGCCCCCGGAAATGTCAAAGGCGCGTGAATCGTCGACAATGGGCCTGACCCAGTTTTCCGCCTGCGCCAGATCGGCCAGACCGAAGGCCAGATCAATTTCCGCCAGGCCGGAGGCCGCCACGCCGATTCCGGCGGCATGGTTCAGAACCGCCTGTTTCAAGTCTTCGAACAGATGCTTTTCGATCTCCAGCGCGTGGTTGCCCGCGTTGAGGATCCTGGTCTCCATTTCGGACAGTTCGACGGTTGTGAACCGGACCTGATTGGCCGTGGTCTGGCGGTGGATGAACCTTTCTGACAGTGGTGCTGACAACATCTTTTCCGCATGGGTTGCTGTCGTCTCGATAAAGTAGCCCAGGACGTTGTTATGTTTGATCTTGAGCGAGGAAATCCCCGTGTCAGAGACATAATTCTGTTGCATGGAGGCGATGACACTGCGCCCTTCGTCGCGCAGCTGCCGCGCCTCATCCAGTTCGGCGTGATAACCCGGCGCGATGAATCCACCGTCCCTTGCCAGCAGGGGCGGCTCTGCAATCAGGGCCTGATCCAACAGGTCGGTCAGGCTGTCATGGCCGTTCAGCCCGTCAACTGCCGATGCCAGCAAGGGGGGCAGATCCTGTTCACGCAGGGTTTCGGCCAGCAGGGCGGCTTCGGCCAACCCGTTCCGGATGGTTGCAAGGTCCCTTGGCCCGCCGCGGTCGAGCGACAGGCGCGACAGTGCCCGGTCCAGATCCGGCACCTTGCGCAGGCTGTCCCTGATTTGCCGGGTTATACGGGTGTTGTCATATCCGTATGACACCGCCTCCAGCCGTTGCGAAATCGTCTCTAACACGCGCGAAGGGCTGGAAATGCGACGTTCCAGCAATCTTGCGCCGCCGGCGGTGCAGCTGCGGTCCATGATCGCCAGCAGCGATCCCGCGCGCCCGCCGCCGAGCCCGTGGGTCAGTTCGAGATTCCGCCGCGTGGCCGCGTCGATCTGGACATTGCGGGCCTCGCTTTCCTTTTGCGGATGGCGCAGGAGCGGCAGCTTGCCCTTTTGCGTGATCTCCAGATAGTCGATCAGCGCGCCCATCGCCGAGACCTCGGCACGGGTGAAGCTGCCGAAGGCGTCCAGCGTGCCCACCTCATAGAGCGCACAAATCCGCTTTTCGGCATTTGTGCTGTCAAAGGCGGAGCGCGCGATGCCGGTCAGGGCGGTGCCGAATTCCGTTTCCAGATGGCGATAGTCCGCTTCCCTCGACTCGGAGACAATCAGTTCAGCGGGGGCAAGGCGGGCGAGTTCCGGGCCAAGCCGGACGGCGGGCAGGGCCATCACCTGAAAGAAGCCGGTGGAGATATCGACCCAGGCCAGCGCCGCTTCGTCCCTGACTTCGGCAAAGGCGGCAAGATAATTGTGGCGCCGCGCTTCGAGCAGCGTTTCCTCGGTCAGCGTGCCGGGGGTGACCAGCCGCACGACATCGCGTTTCACGACGGATTTGTGGCCGCGTTTCTTGGCCTCCGCCGGGCTTTCCATCTGTTCGCAGACGGCAACGCGAAACCCCTTGCGGATCAGGGTCAGCAGATATCCTTCGGCCGCATGGACGGGGACACCGCACATCGGGATGTCATCGCCCGCGTGTTTACCGCGTTTTGTCAGGGCAATATCCAGCGCCTCCGCCGCCGCGACGGCATCGTCAAAGAACATTTCGTAGAAATCGCCCATGCGATAGAACAGCAGCGCATCGGCGTAGCCCGCCTTCAGCTCCAGGTACTGCGCCATCATCGGCGTTACTTTTTCGCTGCTCACCAGGTTTTCTCCCTTTATTGTGTGTCTGTACAAAAACAGGTCGCACAACGAAAGGGGCGGCGTGATCCTTCGCGGTGGACGGGTTGAACAGGCGTGCTAGAAACATTGGCAACATCCACGCCGCAGAAAGACACCGATCCTTGCGCAACAAGATCGAATTGAAATTTCCGCCCGAGACCCTGTTCCTGAATCCATGGGTGGACGAGGGGATCAGCCTGCTGCGTGCGCCGGAATTTATCTGGCGGCCGATGCCCCGTGCGGTCATCGAGGGTTTCGCAGCCAGCGCGCATGAAGAGATCAACAAAAAGATTTTTTCATTCCTTGCCGTGACGAAAAAGCAGAAGGTCTTTCGCAAGGCGATTGAGTTCAACGCGGTGCCGGTCGTGCTGGAACAGGCCAGTTTTCGCAAATCCTATATCATGGCGCATGATCGCCTGTTGCTGAGCGGGGCCTCCGGGACGCGGCTGATCAACCGCTATCGTTGGGAAAACGAAGACGCAGAATCTGACGTGGACATGATGCTGGACGCCTATCTGGCAGAATGCCGCCGCGCCAATGCGTCGCGGGAGATACCGCTGTATTCCGACGTGTTAGAGCCTGATGTTCCCTTTGCGGTCGAATGCCGGAACACGTTCAATTTCTATCATTTCCTGACGGAAGCACTGCCTCAACTGACCCTGCTGGATGGTCTGGACTTTCAGGGAAACATCTACTTCCACTTCCCCAACGCCGAGGAAAAACACCGCCCCTTTACCGAAGCCTTCGTCGAGGCGTTGTTCCCCGAATATACCGGGCGGGTCTTTTTCGAACGTGCGCCAAAGGAGTATGACAGGGTCCTGACCGCATATGATTTCCTTGGTGGCCATGCGCAGATGCCAAAGGAGATGCTGGCGGGGATCGCGGCCATTGCGCCTGCCGCCGTTGATCAGGACGAAGATCTGCTGAACACCAGGTCCAATGCGAACCTGGCGATGAATTCGGTCAGCAGCATGTTGCTTGCCCTGCGCGACCGGGCTTTGGCGGCGATTGAGGGTGAGGAGTTTCCGCATCTGCCCAGGCGGTTCTTCGTCGGACGGGACTCGCGGCAAAGCCGTGACAGGCATATGGCAGGCGAGGACCTGCTGTTGGAGCATCTTGGGCTTTTCGACTTTGAGTACGTCGTTTTCGAAAACCTGCACCCCCTCGAACAGGTTGCGCTGATGGCGCGGGCCGAGGTGATGATTTCCTATCATGGTGCGGGGTTTGCGAACATGCTTTTTGCCAGTCCCGATGCCCATGTCATCGAGATCGGAACCCTGCAGACGGCGCAATTCAGATGGGGCGATTTCTGGCCGCTCGCCAATGCATCGCAATGCAGGTACATCAGCTTCTTTGCGGATTTCAACGCCGAAGACCCCTTGGTAGAGCCACATTTCAGCAAGGATTCCATTGTCCCTGTTGCCGTTTCCGAGGTGGCGGTTGCGCAGATCATGGCGTTTGTCGTGAGCATCCTTGGCCATGTACCTGACCTGAAGTCCGTCGATGCCGTGGGGCGTCTGGCGCGGCGGCTGTTTCAGGCCGGGTCTGCCGCCCGCGCTGTCGCGGTGCTGGAGCAACATGCAAACATGGTCACCGAAGATGTCGAGCTTTGCATCTTGAAGGCGGATTGCCACAAGGAGCTGGACGAGCCGAAATCAGAGCTTGTCGCGCTGGACAAATCCTTCAAGGCCGACCCGACCCGGTGGCAAACCCTGATCAGGATCATCTGGTGCGCAAACCGCTGCGAACGCCCGCAGGTGATCCGTTGGGCGCTGTCCCGGCTGAAGTCCGATTTCCCGGAACGGCACAGCGCCTTTGTCAAAAACCATGAATGGGTGCGTTACATCGCCTGAGCGAGCGTTCGGGCTGAGATTGTGCATGGGTCAATTCACGGTTATTAGTCCCAGAAAATCCAAAGGGCCCTGTCTGTGTCAAACAATCGTATCACCTCCGAAGAAGCACTTGCGTTCCACCTTGAGCCGAGTCCGGGCAAGTTCGAGATCACCGCGACCGTCCCGATGACGACACAGCGCGATCTGAGCCTTGCCTATTCGCCCGGTGTTGCAGTGCCCTGCGAGGCGATCGCGCAGAACCCGGAAACGGCCTATGATTACACCAACAAGGGCAACCTTGTGGCGGTGATTTCAAACGGCACCGCCGTGCTGGGGCTGGGCAATCTGGGCGCGCTGGCGTCCAAACCGGTGATGGAGGGCAAGTCCGTCCTGTTCAAACGGTTCGCGGATGTGAACTCCATCGACATCGAGCTGGATACGGAAGACACCGAAGCATTCATCAACGCAGTGCGCCTGATGGGGCCGACTTTTGGCGGGATCAACCTTGAGGACATCAAGGCGCCTGAATGTTTCATCATCGAACAGCGTCTCAAGGAAGAGATGGACATCCCCGTGTTCCACGATGACCAGCATGGCACCGCCGTGATCTGTGCTGCAGGTCTGATCAACGCGCTGCATCTGTCGGGGAAAAAGATCGAGGATGTGCGCATCGTGCTGAACGGTGCCGGGGCGGCCGGTATCGCCTGTCTTGAACTGCTCAAGTCGATGGGTGCCAAACATGACAATTGCATCATGTGCGACACCAAAGGCGTCATCTATCAGGGCCGTACCGAGGGCATGAACCAGTGGAAGTCGGCCCATGCCGCGAATACCAAGCTGCGCACGCTCGACGAGGCGATGAAGGGGGCCGATGTGTTCCTGGGCGTCAGCGTCAAGGGCGCGGTGACGCCCGCGATGGTCGAAAGCATGGCCGACAACCCGGTGATTTTCGCAATGGCGAACCCCGACCCCGAAATCACACCGGAAGAGGCCCACGCCGTGCGCATGGATGCCATCGTGGCCACGGGGCGCAGCGATTATCCGAACCAGGTGAACAACGTCCTTGGATTTCCCTATCTCTTTCGCGGGGCGCTCGACATTCATGCCCGCGCGATCAACGACGAGATGAAGATCGCCTGTGCCCATGCGCTGGCTAACCTCGCCCGCGAGGATGTGCCGGACGAGGTGGCGGTGGCCTATGGCAAGACGCTGACCTTCGGACGCGACTATATCATCCCGACCCCGTTCGACCCCCGATTGATCCATCGCATTCCACCCGCCGTCGCGCGGGCCGGCATGAACACCGGGGCGGCCCGCCGTCCGATCATCGACATGGATGCCTATGAGCTGAACCTGAAATCCCGGATGGATCCGACGGCAAACATCCTGCGGGGCATCAACGCGCGGGCGCGGAACAACCAGGCCCGGATGATCTTTGCCGAAGGGGACGATCCGCGGGTGCTGCGGGCGGCGGTGATGTACCAGCGCGCCGGTCTGGGCAAGGCCCTGGTCGTCGGGCGCGATCAGGACGTGAAGGAGAAACTGGAAGCGGCCGGCATGGAAGACGCGGTGCGCGAGCTTGAGGTCATCAATGCGGCGAACACGCAGCATCTGGGCACCTACAAGGACTTTCTGTACCGGCGCCTTCAGCGGCGTGGCTTCGACAGCAAGGACATTCATCGTCTCGCGGCCCGTGACCGGCATGTGTTCGGCGCATTGATGCTGGCGCATGGGCATGGCGACGGTCTGGTCACCGGTGTCACCCGGAAGTCCGCGCATGTGCTGGAGCGGCTGAACCACGTGTTCGAGGCCAATGCGGAACACGGGGCCGCCGGTTTCACCGCCTTGCTGCACAAGGGGCGGATCGTGTTCATTGCCGATACGCTGGTTCACGAATGGCCGGACGAGAATGACCTGGCCAACATAGCCGAAAGCGGCGCCGCCGTGGCGCGGCACATGGGGCTGGAACCAAGGGTGGCCTTTGTCAGCTTCTCGACCTTCGGCTATCCGGTCTCTGAACGGGCGGAAAAGATGCATCTTGCGCCCGAGATCCTGGACGCTCGGGGTGTCGATTTCGAATACGAAGGCGAAATGACCGTCGATGTGGCGCTGAACACGAATGCGCAAAAGCAATATCCGTTCTCGCGCCTGACCGGCCCCGCGAACATCCTGATCGTGCCAGCGCGCCATTCCGCCAGCATTTCGGTAAAGCTGATGCAGGAAATGGCGGGTGCCACGGTGATCGGCCCCATCCTGACAGGTTTGGACAAGAGCATTCAGATCTGCTCCACCACCTCCACCGCCAACGACATTCTGAACATGGCCATTCTTGCGGCCTGCAAGGTCGGCGAATGATCTGGAATCTCGGCTCGATCAATGCGGATAATTTCTACAACCTGCCGCATCTGCCCGGGCCGGGAGAAACGATAGCTGCAACCGGCTTTCACCAGGGGCTGGGTGGCAAGGGCGCGAACATGTCCGTTGCCGCCGCGCGTGCTGCGGCGCGGGTCATGCACATCGGCGCCGTGGGTCAGGATGGCACCTGGGCGCTGGCAAGGCTGCTGGAATACGGGGTCGAAACGGCGCATATCACCGTGATCGACACGGCGACGGGCCATGCAAACATCAACGTCGATGCGGCGGGCGAAAACAATATCGTGCTGTTCCCCGGTGCCAATCACATGGTCACCGACCAGATGATCGGCGCGGCGCTTGCCGAGGCATCGCCCGGTGATTTCCTGCTGATGCAGAACGAGACCCTGGGCCAGATCTTTGCCGCAGAAACCGCAAGGCTGCTGGGGATGCGGGTCGCCTATGCCGCTGCGCCGTTCAAGGCCGACAGCGTGACCCGGATCATCGAGCATGTCGATCTGCTGGTCCTGAACGCGGTCGAGGCGGCGCAGCTGGAGCAGGCAACCGGCACCGCGCTGGGCGATTTGCCGATCGCAGACATCATCGTCACCCTGGGTGCGGATGGTTGCCGCTGGATTTCCGGCACTGACGGGACACAACGCGATTTTCCGGCTTTCAAGACCGACGTCGTGGATACCACCGGCGCGGGGGACACCTTTACCGGCTATCTTGTTGCGGCGCTGGACCGGGGCAAGGACATGCCCGACGCGATTGAACTTGCGCAAAAGGCCGGCGCGTTGATGGTGGCCCGGCAGGGCACCGCCGATGTGATCCCGGACCTCAAGGATATCCAGGACCACGATTTCGGGTCCAGAGCCTAGGTCGTGTTGACATTCATTGTCGCCCACCCGCGCGAGACGGATTTTGCCGCTGGCGCCCTGATGTGAGCGCAG